>JAOKVV010000038.1 GCA_028336925.1 Vicingaceae bacterium
TTCAATAAATCCTAATCGGTTTACTTTCGCATAAACACATAAAGAAGAAATTAAACCAATATTTGGACCCTCGGGTGTTTCAATTGGACAAAGACGACCGTAATGGGTGTAGTGAACATCTCGAACCTCAAAGCCTGCTCTTTCTCTTGAAAGACCACCTGGCCCAAGTGCTGACATTCTTCTCTTGTGCGTAATCTCAGCAAGTGGATTCGTTTGATCCATAAACTGAGAAAGCTGATTCGTTCCAAAAAAACGAATTAATTACAGAAGAAAGTGTTTTAGCATTAATCAAATCGGCAGGAGTAAATACCTCGTTATCTCTAACGTTCATTCGTTCACGAATAGTTCTAGCCATTCTAGCTAAACCAACACCAAATTGACTATATAGCTGCTCGCCAACAGTTCTAACACGTCTATTACTTAAGTGATCAATGTCATCAACATCAGCTTTTGAATTGATAAGCTCAATCAAATACTTAATTATTGAAATAATATCTTCTTTTGATAATATTCTAATCTGAGCATCGATCTCAAGATTTAACTTTTTGTTAATTCTATAACGACCTACCTCACCTAAATCATAACGGTTTTCAGAAAAGAATAATTTATCAATAACACCTCTTGCAGTTTCCTCATCAGGCGGCTCAGAATTTCTAAGTTGTCTGTAAATATGCTCTACAGCTTCTTTTTCTGAGTTAGATGGATCTTTCTGTAGAGTGTTGTATATAATTGCAAAATCTGCAGAATTTACATTCTCTTTATGAAGAATAATAGTTTTAGAACCAGAATCTACGATTGCATCAATATGCTCCTTATCTAGGATAGTTTCTCGATCAATTATTACTTCATTTCTTTCGATTGATACTACTTCACCTGTATCTTCATCGACAAAATCTTCTACCCATGTTTTCAAAACACGTGCAGCTAATTTTCGTCCTAATACTTTTTTGACACCTGCCTTGCTAACTTTAATTTCGTCAGCTAGATTGAAAATATCAAGAATATCTTTATCGAATTCGTAACCAATCGCACGCAGCAAAGTAGTAACAGGTAACTTTTTCTTTCTATCAATATACGCATACATCACATTATTAATGTCTGTTGCGAATTCAATCCAAGACCCTTTGAAAGGTATAACTCTCGCAGAGTATAGCTTGGTGCCATTAGCATGACGACTTTGACCAAAGAAAACCCCAGGAGAACGGTGCAATTGTGATACAATAACCCTCTCTGCTCCATTAATACAGAAAGTACCCTTTGGGGTCATATAAGGTATAGTACCTAAATAAACATCCTGTACAATAGTTTCAAAATCTTCATGTTCTGGATCGGTGCAATAAAGCTTTAATTTAGCTTTAAGTGGAACACTATAAGTTAAACCACGTTCGATACACTCTTCAATAGTATAACGGGGTGGATCAACAAAATAATCAAGAAATTCTAATACAAACTGATTACGAGCATCAGTAATTGGGAAATTCTCACTAAAAACTTTAAATAATCCTTCTTCTTCTCTATTCTCTGGATTGGTTTCCAATTGAAAAAAATCTTTAAAAGACTTTAATTGGATATCCAAAAAATCAGGATATTCTAATTTGTTTTTAATGGAAGCAAAACTAATTCTCCCTTGCTTCTTATTAGAGACTGCTGGATTCATCATTTTGGAAAAATGATTAGTTAATAATAGATATAAACGACAAAAGGGCTTAGACCCAGATATGTACCTGGGTCTAAACCTTAAATATTATATTGCTGAGCTATATTACTTAAGCTCAACTTCTGCTCCTGCCTCTTCTAATGAAGTTTTCAACGACTCAGCTTCGTCTTTAGAAACACCTTCTTTTAATGCTTTTGGTGCGCTATCAACTAATTCTTTTGCTTCTTTAAGACCTAAACCAGTTAATTCCTTAACTAATTTAACTACTGCTAATTTAGATCCACCTGCTGCTTTCAAGATTACATCAAACTCTGATTTCTCTTCAGCTGCCACACCAGCGTCTCCGCTTGCTGGACCTGCCATTGCAACTGCTGCTGCAGCTGGCTCAATTCCGTACTCATCTTTAAGAATACCTGCTAACTCATTTACGTCTTTTACTGTTAAGTTTACCAACTCTTCAGCAAGTGCTTTTAAATCCGCCATTTTACTACTTTTTATTATTTAAATTTTTATTATTTGGATTGAGTGCGTACAATTTATTCTGCTTTCTCACTTAATGTTTTCACTAAACCTGCAATTGTAGTTCCGCCTGACTGAAGTGCAGAAAGAACATTTTTAGCAGGAGATTGAAGCAATGCAATAACGTCTGCAATAACTTCTTCCTTAGATTTAATATTAGTTAAGGTCTCTAATTGATTGTCTCCAATATAAATTGCGGAATCAATAAAAGCACCTTTTAAAGCAGGCTTTTCAGCTTTCTTTCTAAAATCTTTAATCAATTTTGCAGGTACATTTCCTGTTTCTGCAAACATTATTGAAGTATTTCCTTTTAATACAGCATATAATTCTTCATACTCTCCATCAGCTTGCTCTAATGCCTTACGCAATAAGGTATTTTTTACAACATGAAGAGATACTTGCTTGTTAAAGCACAATCTTCTAAGTTTTGAAGAACTTTGAGCGTCTAACTCAGCAATATCTGCTAAGTAAAAAACACTTGACTGGTTCAGCTTATCTGAAAGCTCATTAACTATGATATTTTTTTCTTCTCTAGTCATCGCCTTTCGGTTGAATTAATTTTATTATTCTTAAATATCTTTTGGGTCTAATTGAATTCCAGGACTCATTGTACTAGACATTGCAACACCTTTAAGATAAACTCCCTTAGCAGCAGCAGGTTTCAATTTGATAACCGTCTGAATAAATTCCTTCGCATTTTCAGCAAGCTGCTTTGAATCAAAAGAAACTCTTCCAATTGTTGAATGTATAATTCCGTACTTATCAACTTTAAAGTCTAGCTTACCTGCTTTAACTTCAGTAACAGCCTTGGCTACATCCATTGTAACAGTTCCTGACTTAGGATTTGGCATAAGACCTCTTGGCCCCAAAACACGACCTAAGGCTCCAACTTTGCCCATTACACTAGGCATAGTAACGATAACATCAATATCAGTCCATCCACCTTTAATCTTTTCGATATACTCGTCCAAACCAACGAAGTCAGCACCTGCAGCTTTTGCCTCTTCTTCTTTATCAGGAGAAACTAATGCTAAAACTTTAACAGTTTTACCAATACCATGCGGCAAAGATACAGTGCCCCTTACCATCTGATTCGCTTTTCTAGGATCAACACCCAAACGGATATTTAAATCTACAGAAGCATCAAATTTCGTAAAAGTAATTTCTTTTACTAATGAAGAAGCTTCGCTCAAAGAATATGATTTATTCTTATCCATTTTAGCATCTACTGCTTTTCTATTTTTTGTTAATGTTGCCATCTCTAAATCTTTTCTTTTCTTAACTTAATTAGAAAGGTCTTGTACCTTTAACTGTCAACCCCATACTTCTAGCTGTACCAGCAACCATTGACATAGCTGATTCAATTTTAAAAGCATTAAGATCTTCCATTTTGTCTTCTGCGATCGCTCTAACCTGATCCCAAGTAACCGAAGCAACCTTCTTTCTGTTTGGTTCTGCAGATCCAGACTTTACTTTCGCAGCGTCTAACAATTGTACAGGAGCTGGTGCAGTTTTAATAACGAAATCAAAAGATTTATCAGCATAAACCGTAATTACAGCAGGAACGATTCTCCCAGCTTTATCTTGAGTTCTAGCATTAAATTGCTTACAAAACTCCATAATATTAACTCCTTTGGCACCTAATGCAGGACCAACGGGTGGAGATGGATTTGCTGCCCCTCCTTTAATTTGTAGCTTAATTAAACCACTTACTTCTTTCGCCATCTTAGTCTTCTTTATTATATACTATTAAGATTCTTTTTCAACTTGAAGAAAACTTAATTCTAAAGGTTGTTTTCTTCCAAAAATCTTAACCATTACCTTTAGTTTCTTCTTCTCTTCATTAATCTCTTCAACTGTTCCATTAAAACCATTGAAAGGACCATCAATCACTTTTATAGACTCACCAACTATGAAAGGAATATTTAATTCTTCCTCACTTTCAGCTAACTCATCAACTTTTCCTAGAATTCTATTAACTTCGACCATTCTCAATGGCACAGCGTCTCCGCCTTTTTCAGCTCCTAAAAATCCGATTACATTATTTACATTTTTAATAACATGAGGCACCTCACCCACTAAATCTGCTTCAATCAAAATGTAACCCGGAAAAAAACTTCTTTCTTTACTTATCTTTTTGCCTTTACGTATTTGGTAAATTTTTTCTGTAGGAATTAAAACCTGAGTTACGTAATCAGACAATCCCAATCTAGAGATTTCGTCCTCTATGTGTAACTTAACCTTTTTTTCTTTACCGCTTACGGCTCTTACAACGTACCATTTTTTAGTACTCTCGCTCATCTTTTAGCCCTCCAATAAATTAAAACATTTGATAAATGAATTCCATTGTTCTACTGAACGTTGAATCCATTACAAAAATCAAAAGAGAAATGATTACAGCTGCAACCATAACTACTAATGCACTACTTTGGAGTTCGCTCCAAGTCGGCCATGATACTTTATTAAAAAGTTCATCCGTAGACTCCTCGATGTATGTTCTAATTTTTGACATATCTTATTCTTTTTGCACGGGTGGAGAGACTCGAACTCCCAGCCAATGGTTTTGGAGACCACTACTCTACCAATTGAGCTACACCCGTAGGCCTATTATTATAAAGTCAAGGAAGGTGTCACGCATGCGTGACACCTTCCTTGCTATAAATCAAATTAGTTATTACACTAAAATTTCAGTAACCTGTCCTGCTCCAACAGTTCTACCACCCTCTCTAATTGCAAATCTCAACCCTTTGTTTAAGGCGATTGGTGCAATTAATTTTACAGTAATAGAAACGTTATCACCTGGCATTACCATTTCTCTACCTTCTTCTAAGAAGATCTCTCCTGTTACGTCAGTTGTTCTAACGTAAAATTGAGGACGATATTTATTATGGAATGGAGTGTGACGTCCACCTTCTTCTTTCTTCAAGATGTATACCTCAGCAGTAAATTCAGTGTGTGGAGTAATAGTACCCGGACGAGCGATAACCATACCTCTCTTAATGTCAGATTTTTCAACTCCTCTTAACAATAAACCTACGTTATCACCAGCTTCTCCTCTATCTAGAATTTTTCTAAACATCTCAACACCAGTAACTGTTGATTTTTTGTTCTCAGCTCCCATACCAATAATAACAACTTCGTCACCAGAGTTAATTACACCTGACTCAATTCTACCTGTTGCTACAGTACCTCTACCTGTAATAGAGAATACATCCTCTACTGGCAGAATAAATGGCTTATCAACTTCACGTGGAGGAATTGGAATAAAGCTATCAACTGCATCCATTAATTCCATGATTTTATCTTCCCACTGAGCTTCTCCGTTAAGAGCACCTAATGCAGAGCCAATAATAATTGGAGTGTTATCACCATCAAACTCATAAAAGCCTAATAGATCTCTTACTTCCATTTCAACTAACTCTAACAATTCAGGATCATCAACCATATCTGCCTTGTTCATGAAAACAACAATAGAAGGCACTCCTACCTGACGTGCAAGAAGAATATGCTCTCTTGTTTGAGGCATTGGACCGTCAGTAGCAGCAACTACTAAAATAGCACCGTCCATTTGGGCAGCACCAGTAACCATATTCTTAACGTAATCCGCGTGACCAGGACAATCTACGTGAGCGTAGTGTCTGTTCGCAGTTTGGTATTCTACGTGTGAAGAGTTAATTGTAATACCTCTTTCTTTTTCTTCCGGAGCGTTGTCGATAGATGCAAAATCCGTAGCCTCAGAAAAACCTTTCTTTGCTAACACTGTAGTAATTGCAGCTGTCAAAGTAGTTTTACCGTGATCAACGTGACCAATGGTACCGATGTTTACGTGCGGCTTGGATCTATCAAATTTTTCTTTAGCCATGATTTATTGCTTATTTAATTATTAACTTTATTTATTACTTACTAAAAAACTTCCCAAACTCGAGCCAATGAGGGGAATTGAACCCCTGACCTCTTCCTTACCAAGGAAACGCTCTACCCCTGAGCTACACCGGCTAAAGAATTAAAAGAGCGGGAAACGGGATTCGAACCCGCGACCCTCAGCTTGGAAGGCTGATGCTCTAGCCAGCTGAGCTACTCCCGCTTTTAATCGTTTTTTGTGGGGGGAGCAGGATTCGAACCTGCGAAGGTGTACACCAACAGATTTACAGTCTGTCCTCGTTGGCCGCTTGAGTATCCCCCCCAACACTTAATCTTCAATATTCAAAAAACGTGAGCCAGCGGAGGGATTCGAACCCACGACCCGCTGATTACAAATCAGCTGCTCTGGCCAACTGAGCTACGCCGGCTTTTCAAATTTTTACCTCTATAAAAGAAATGCATTAAGCATGTCTCCCAAAAAGGTTTGCAAATGTAAAAAAGATTTATTTATTGAAAAAGGTTTTTTTGTTTTTTTTTAAACAAAAAAAATAGTGCGCCTAGAAGCACACTATTTTATTAATCTAATTCACGGTTTCACCCTCTCTCCTTTTCTTTCCTTCTCTTTACCTGCCTGCGAAGTGCTTCTGTTGTATCATCGGTAGACTCTTCAAATGACTTAGAGGTTTTCTTGGCAAATAAATCGTTGCCTGGTATATATAACCGAATTTCTACAGTTTTATTTTCGGTGCTTGGACCATTTTCTAATTTTAAATAAACATCTGCTTCAATTATTTTATCAAAATATTGACTCAATTTATTTACTTTTTCTTGAATAAAATCTACCAGCTTTTGATCTGCATCAAAATGAACTGATCTTACGTTAAGTTTTACATCCATAATTAATACTTATTATGCTCTTGGGTGAGCTTGTTGATATATCTTTTTTAACTTTTCAATGGAATTGTGCGTATAAACTTGAGTTGCCGAAAGGCTAGTATGACCTAATAGTTCCTTTATCGTATTCAACTCTGCTCCATTATTTAACAAATGAGTAGCAAAGGTATGTCTTACTACATGTGGACTTCGCTTTTCACTCGTGGTTGTTGCACTAAGATAGGTATTAACGATTCTATAAACAAGCCTTGGATAAAGTTTCGCACCTTTTTTTGTTAAAAAAAGATAACCATCTGCATCGATCGAAGGTTGATGCTTTTTTAAATAAGCACTTAGTGACTCCAGAAGAGATTTATAGATAGGAACTACCCTTTCTTTATTGCGTTTACCAATAACTTTAATAGAAGCTTCATAGATAAGAATATCGCTCCTTTTAATATGAATTAGCTCCGATAATCGAACCCCGGTTGCATAAAGCAATTCAATTATTAAACGATTTCTTTCATTCTCGAATTCATCATCGAAAACTACTTCGTCAAATAAACGAACCATTTCATTTTCTGAAACGAAGTGTGGTAGTTTCTTTGAAACTTTTGGACCCTTTAAGGAAGAAGCGGGGTTATGCTGAATAGTTTTCCGCAATAACAAAAACCTATAAAATGCTTTTAAACTAGTTAATTTTCTATTTACCGTCCTAGCAGAATTATTAGCATCAATCAAATGAACAGTCCACGATCTCAAATGCAAAGACTCTACTCCGTCATAAAGCGACCCTAAATCGTAATATACCAATAAAAAATCTCGAAATTGAATGAGATCGCTTTCATAAGCAATAACCGTATTGATTGAGTATCGCTTTTCGTTCTTAAGATAATTGAGAAAAGTTTCGAGCATAAAAAAGAGATATAGCTTTATCACTAAATTAGTATTTAGTTTCAATAAAGACTATATCTCTTAAAGATATATCTGTAAAGAAGTTAAATTTATACTTCTTCTTGCTGCAAATGCTGCTTGTAGATCGCTTTTAACTTTTGTTGTCTATTAATCACAGAAGGTTTGTCAAATTGCTGACGCTCTCTTAACTCTTTAACAACGCCAGTTTTATCAAATTTCTTTTTGAACTTCTTAAGCGCTCTTTCAATATTTTCTCCTTCTTTTACAGGAACTATAATCATCGTAAATCCTTTTTATTAATTATAATGGTCGGCAAAAGTAGCTATTATTTACTAATAATACAACTACTTTAAAATTTCTCTTGAAATTACTAATTTTTGTATCTCTGAAGTTCCTTCTCCAATGGTACATAACTTAGAGTCTCTATAGAACTTTTCAACAGGAAACTCTTTAGTATAGCCATATCCGCCGAAAATTTGAATTGCATCAGTAGCTATTTTAACTGCAATTTCAGATGAATAGTATTTTGCAATTGCTGACTCTTTGGTCATTTTTTGGCCTCTATTTTTTTAAATCAGCTGAATGATATATCATCAACTCTGCAGCTTCGATTTCTGTGGCCATGTCTGCAATCTTGAACGCAATGGCTTGAAATTCTGAAATTGGCTTACCAAACTGCTCTCTTTCTTTAGAGTACTTCACAGAAGCTTCATAAGCCCCTTTAGCAATACCAAGACCTAAAGCTGCAATAGAAATTCGACCGCCATCCAATATTTTCATTGCTTGAATAAAGCCATCACCTACATTTCCCAGAACAGCCGATTTTGGAACTCTACAATTATCAAAAATTACTTCTGCAGTTTCAGAAGCACGCATTCCTAATTTATCTTCCTTCTTCCCGGCTTTCAAACCCGGATTGGATCGATCTACAATAAATGTAGTCATACCGTGAGAATCTAATAAGTCTCTTGTTCGTGCAATTACTACTACTACATCAGAACTTTTACCATGAGTTATCCAACATTTTGTTCCATTAATAATGTAATCATCACCATCTTCTACTGCGGTACATTTCATGCGCATAGCATCGGAACCCGTATTAGGCTCTGTAAGTGCCCACCCTCCGATAAACTCAGCAGTAGCTAACTTTGGTAAATATTTTTGCTTTTGCTCTTCATTTCCAAATGTCATGATGTGCCCTGTACAAAGAGAGTTATGAGCAGCCACAGACAAACCAATAGAACCACACACTTTAGATATTTCAGAAATAACTGTTACATATTCATCATAAGTAAAACCTGAGCCTCCATATTCAGCGGGCACTAACACACCCATCAAACCTAACTTTCCTAATTCTTTGAAAATATGGATTGGAAAGTCCTGGCTCTCGTCCCATTTCATCATATCAGGACGAATATGAGCATCAGCAAAATCGCGTATCATGTCCGAAATCATTTTTTGATTTTCGTTGTATTCAAAATTCATTTTCGTATTTTTAGTAATTAACTAGGCTAATAATTTGATGAGAATAGGGAAGTAATCGCTGGTCGCCTTTTAAAAAAGTAAGGTTAACTAAAAATGAAAAACCTACGACATTTGCGCCTTGTGATTTCACCAGCTCTGCTGCTGCCATTGCTGTGCCTCCAGTTGCCAATAGATCATCGTGAATTAACACATTCATTCCTTTACTTACGGCATCTTCATGCATTTCAATTTCAGCAGATCCATATTCTAAATCATATTTATAAGATATCGTTTTGTAAGGAAGCTTTCCTTTTTTGCGAACTGGTATAAAAGGAATACCCATTTTCTGTGCAATTAATATTCCCCAGAAAAATCCTCTACTTTCAATGCCTAATATAGCATCTGGCTTTAAGGATTTGCTTCTTTCTACAAATGCGTCCGCTATCTCTGCGGTTAAAACAGTATTTTCTAGTATTGGTGTAATATCCTTAAAAACAATCCCTTCTTTAGGAAAATCTACAACATCTCGAATCGATTCTTTTACTTTATTTTCTAACATTCTTATAGCGTAATATAAGGTGCAATTTTACGATATAAATCAGTGTCAATCAACCTGAGTTCTTTTAAGTCTTGAACCGATTTGAATTTTCCATGATTTTCGCGATAATTTACCAAATAGCGAGATAAATTCCAGTCAAAATATGGATGATTTTTAAGCTCTTCAATAGATATAGTATTAACATTAATCATCCGATATGGTTCAGGGTTATCCAGTAGCAGAACTGACGCTAATTTCAATTAACGCTCTTCATCCATGCCATAAAGCTCTAATAGTTGCCTCTTATTTACGAACCCCCCTAACTCATCTCTGTACTTCACGATAGACTTAGCATAAAAAGGACCTATTCCACTAACTTTTACAAGATCAGCAGAATCTGCTTCATTCAAATTTGCAGTGATAATTGCTTTTGGTTTCTTTTCAAAAGCAGCTTCTTCTTTCTCCCACTCTTTCTTTTCGTAGTTTGATTTATACTTAACAGGGAGTTGAATATACTCTTTTAGTTCGTCATACTTTTCAGTCGAAATAACATACATCTTCTTAAAGTCCTCTTTTATCTTAAATTGACCGCCCTTATTGATGTATTTCAGAATAGACTCAGACTGTCTCTCAGACAAGCCTATCATTTCGCCTATCTCTAGGCTGAACTTATTCGGATTAAATGGAGTTAAATCAGCGACCTGATTCGGAAAGGAATCATCAGTGGAATAATGATTCACCGCTTCTATCTTACTTAATGAATCTGCAAGAATAAGTGCATCTAAATCTTTCTCAAATTCAGTCTTAAGCAACTCTACTTCCTCTCTTGAGGGTAAAAACAATTGATTAATCTCATCAACAAGAAACAACATTGCAAGGAGTGATGAAATTATAACCACCAAAACAAAAATTCCAGCTTTTTCTCCGGAAGTATAGGTAAAAAATCTTGTATTTGTTTCCTCATTAGAGTAAATAAACCCCTAATGTACTGATTTTAATTAAGGTCTACTTAAACTTTTTGATTGCACCACTTTTAACTCTTGAGAAATAAGAAATCATATCTTCTTTAACCTCCTTAGACATTAAAACAAGTCCCAAAATATTTGGAAATGCCATACCAAGAATCATTAGATCAGAAAAGTCTAAAACAGCTCCTAACCCTATTGATGATCCAATAACAACGAATATCAGAAAAATCAATTTATAGGCCCATGTAGAAACATTACTGTCTCCCAATAAATAGGTCCAAGCTTTTAAACCATAATACGACCAAGAAATCATAGTAGAAAAGGCGAATAAGAAGATTGCTATAACTAAGACTAATGAAAACCATGGAAAAACAGAACCAAATGCAGCAGAAGTTAGCTCAGAACCTTCTAACCCAGAAGTACCATCAGCGTATCCTGTAAATACCAATACTAGTGCAGTCATCGTGCAAACAACAACCGTATCAACGAAAGGCTCTAGTAAAGCAACAATCC
>JAOKVV010000039.1 GCA_028336925.1 Vicingaceae bacterium
ACAAGGAAGGCCAGGGAAGATAGAAGTAGTGCCTACTAAACCATATAGTTCTCAGAGGGACTTATCGTTAGCTTATTCTCCTGGTGTTGCTGAGCCCTGCAAGGCAATTGATGAGAATAAGGAAGATGTTTATAAGTATACAGCAAAGGGAAACTTAGTTGCTGTTATTTCAAACGGGACTGCTGTGCTTGGGTTAGGCGATATTGGGCCTGAGGCATCAAAGCCCGTAATGGAAGGCAAAGGTTTGCTGTTTAAAATTTTTGCAGATATTGATGTTTTTGATATTGAGGTTGATCAAAAAGATGTTGATGGTTTTGTGAATACGGTTAAAGCAATTGCTCCTACATTTGGTGGGATAAACCTCGAAGATATAAAAGCTCCGGAATGCTTTGAGATAGAGAAAAGACTTAAAGAAGAGCTTGATATTCCAATAATGCATGATGATCAGCATGGAACAGCTATCATTACTTCAGCAGCTCTATTGAATGCATTAGAATTAGCAGAGAAAAAAATAGATGAAATTAAAGTTGTTGTGAATGGGGCAGGTGCCTCAGCTATGGCATGTGCTAGATTGTATTTCTCTTTAGGCGTTAAGCCTGAAAATTTAGTAATGTGTGATAGCAAAGGTGTTATACGTCAAGATTGCTCAGGATTGTCAGAGTCAAAAAGGATGTTTGCTACAACTAGAGACCTAAAAACATTAACAGATGCAATGAAAGATGCAGATATGTTCCTAGGTTTAAGTAAAGGAGATGTAGTAAACAGATCTATGATACAATCAATGGCTTCTAATCCTATTGTTTTTGCCTTGGCTAATCCTGACCCTGAAATTGCATACAAAGAAGCAATTAGTACAAGAAAGGACATAATTATGGCTACCGGCCGATCTGATCACCCTAATCAAGTTAACAACGTACTTGGATTCCCTTTTATATTTAGAGGTGCTTTAGATGTTAGAGCAACTTCCATTAATGAAGAGATGAAGTTAGCTGCTGTTAAGGCAATTGCAGAGTTAGCTAAAGAGCCAGTTCCTGAGGTAGTAAATCAGGCTTACGGAACCAGAAATTTAGTTTTTGGAAGAGATTTCTTTATTCCTAAACCACTTGATCCACGATTAATACTATCTGTGGCTCCGGCTGTAGCTAAAGCTGCTATGGATTCTGGAGTAGCCAAAAATCACATTACTGATTGGGATGCCTATGAGGCTGAATTAAGTCTGAGGTTAGGCCTAGACAATAAGTTAATGAGAAATCTAACCGAAAGAGCGATCCAAAGCCCTAAAAGAGTCGTTTTTGCTGAGGCTGATACGTATAAAGTGTTGAAAGCGGCTCAAATTGTTAAAGATGAAGGGATTGCTATTCCTATATTACTAGGGAATAAAGAACGGATTAATAGTTTGATTGAAGAGAATCATTTAGACTTAGCAGATGCAACTATCATCGATCCAAAAGCAGCAGATCAGGAAGCAATTAGAAATAAATATGGAGAATTGCTTTATGCAAAACGCCAACGGAAAGGATTAACTCAGTATGAGTCGGCTCATAAAATGCGCGATCGCAATTACTACGGAGCTATGATGGTTGAGGCAGGAGAGGCAGATGCCTTTATTTCAGGTATTACTCGTAACTATCCTGAAACGATAAAGCCGGCATTACAATCAATAGGAACTGAAGATGGTGTGAATAAAATTGCAGGAATGTATATCGTAAACACTAAAAAGGGTCCGATCTTTTTTGCAGATACTACGGTTAACGTAAATCCTACAGCTCAAGATTTGGCTGATATTGCAGTTTTAACTGCCAAGGCTGTAGCTCGATTTAAAATTAAACCTCGAATAGCCATGTTGTCGTTTTCTAATTTCGGGTCTTCAGATTATGAGGAAGCTAAGAAGGTAAGTAAGGCAGTTCAAATACTTCATCGAGATTACCCTGAAGTAATCGTTGATGGAGAGGTTCAAGCAAATTTTGCTATGAATAAAGAGTTACTTAATGAACAGTTCCCATTTAGCACACTTGCTAATAAAAATGCAAATGTTCTAATATTCCCTAATTTGTCTGCAGGAAATATTGCCTATAAATTGATACAAGAAGTTTCAGATTCTGAGGCTGTAGGTCCGATTTTATTAGGTATGAAGAAGCCTGTTCATATTCTCCAGCTAGGATGTACTGTGAGAGAGATTGTAAATATGGTGACTATAGCAGTGGTTGATGCAGAAACTAGAAAGGACTAATGATAGCACATATACAAGGAAGATTAACAGAGAAAACTCCAACTTATGTTGTAATTGATTGCAATGGTGTTGGATATCACTTATTAATATCGCTAACAACTTTCTCACAAATTGGTGATGGCGAGCAGTGTAAGTTACTAACCCATTTGGCAGTAAGAGATGATGCTCATTTGCTTTATGGCTTTAAAGAGGAGAGTGAACGAGCGCTATTTAGATTGTTAATTACTGTTTCGGGAGTAGGATCCTCAACTGCACTAATGATTCTATCTTCTTTATCACCAAATGAAACCAGGCAAGCAATTTTATCTAATGATATTAATGCATTAAAAGGAGTTAAGGGAATTGGAGCAAAAACAGCTCAGCGAATTGTAATTGATCTAAAAGATAAATTATCCAAAGACAGCCTTGAGTCAGATTTTTCATTAGGAATAGACAATACTATTAAGGAAGAAGCGTTATCAGCTTTGGTTATGCTGGGATTCAATAAAGTCCAAGCTGAAAAATCAATTTCAAAAATTTTAAAGTCTACACCTGAATTAACTGTAGAGGAAGTAATAAAACAAGTGCTGAAGAGTATCTAGAATTGGGTATAATCAATTGAAAATTAATTTAAAGTATACGGTTCGTTCACTGGCAGCTTTAGCGCTTATTGGTGTATTTTATGACTCTATTGGAGCGTATGACGCAACCGATGAACCATCATACTCAGAAGATTATTGGGCAACACCAATTGAAGTAGAAGAGATGACCCCTCAATTGGAAGCTAATCCTGCAGATACAACTGATGGCGATACATTGGATCTAATCTACCCATTTAATGATAATAGTGGAGACCCATTTACCACCAATAAAAGTCCACTTTATTTAAATACTCCTGGGAATGTAAAATCAGGCTTTGAATATGATCCTGAGACTGGTCAGTACAATTATTACGAACGCATTGGGGATCGATATTATCGCAGTCCAACATATATGAGCTTGGAGGATTACTCTAATTATGACGCTTCAAAACGCATGAAAGAGTATTGGAACACAAAATCAGAAACAGAAGACTTAGAGCGTTCAGAAGGGTTTAGACCCCAATTGCAAGTTAAAGGAGAGCTTTTTGATAGAATTTTTGGTGGTAACACTATTGATATTAGACCACAAGGGTCAGCAGAGCTTTCTTTTGGTGTAAATGTATCTAGAAGAGAGAATCCAATTTTGCCTGAACGACAGAGGAGAACAAGTACATTTGACTTTAATCAACGTATTCAGCTTAATGTAATTGGAAATATTGGAGATAAGTTAAAGCTTCAAACAAGTTATAATACAGAAGCAACATTTGATTTTGAAAATCAAATGAAATTAGAATATACAGGCTATGAAGATGAAATCATCAGAAAAATAGAAGCAGGAAATGTTTCGTTGCCGTTACAAAGTACTTTAATAAATGGAAGCCAGACCCTGTTTGGAGTTAAAACAGAGTTGCAGTTTGGACGATTGAAGGTTACTTCAATTTTTTCCCAAGAAAAAGGAGAAAGGAAATCAATAGAGGTTAAAGGAGGCGCGCAAACTCAAACGTTTGAAAAGTCTGCAGCTGATTACGAAACAAATAAACACTTTTTTCTTTCTCACTTTTTTAGAGATAGTTATGAGCAAGCATTAAACCAACCTCCGCGGGTTAACTCTAGGATTCAAATAACCGATGTTGAAGTTTATATAACCAACAATCAGGGTGCATTTAACAATACTAAAAATATTATTGCATTCACTGACTTGGCAGAACACGATAGTATATATAATAATCGATTAATAAATCCTTCGATGGATACACTTGTACCTTCGAATAGTGCGAATGATTTATATAATAACATTAATAGGAGTTTTCCTGGAGCTCAACAGATCAGAGATTTTAATAATGCTGACCAACCTCTATCTGCAGCGGGCTTCCAAACAGGTACTGATTATGAACGACTTCAAAATGCAGTTCTACTAAATCCTTCAGAGTATACACTGAATCCTGCATTAGGTTATATTTCGTTGAACAGAACAATGAATCCTCAAGATATCTTGGCCGTTTCTTACCGATATACCTACAATGGTCGAGTGTATCAAGTTGGGGATTTATCAACAGATGGTATTGACGGTCAGGATGCACTATATCTAAAGTTGTTGAAGGGGTCTATAATCGATACCGAAATTCCAATGTGGGATTTGATGATGAAGAATGTATATTCATTGGATGCTTTTAATGTCAATAGCCAGGATTTTAGATTCGAAATATGGTACTTAAATTCAGAGTCAGGAGTAGAAATTCCTTATATTCCAGCTGGGAATATTAATAAACTACCCCTCTTAAATGTAATGGATTTAGATCGGATGACGGTTAATAATGCAGGCACAGAAAAAGGTGACGGGTTTTTCGATTTTATACCGGGGATTACAATTAATGAAAAGAATGGTCGCGTTTACTTTCCTGTATTGGAGCCATTTGGGACACATCTGAGAAAAGAGTTAGGAAACGATAGATCCTTGGGAGATAAATATGCTTTTGATTCGTTATATGCGACTACACAGCCCTTAGCAGAGCAAGATGCAACCCACAACCGTTTTACATTCAAAGGGAGCTACCAATCTTCCTCTTCTTCTGAAATTTCATTAAATACGTTCAATATTCCTCAGGGTTCAGTTACGGTTTCTGCAGGTGGTGCTCCTTTAGTAGAGAATCAAGATTATCAAGTTGATTATAATTTGGGTAGAATTACCATCTTGAATAAAGGTATTCTAGAATCAGGAACACCGATAAAAATATCGCTTGGTAGTAACTCCTTATTTAATGTTCAGACTAAAACGCTATTAGGATCTAGGTTTGATTATAGAGTTTCTGAAGACATATCATTAGGAGGAACAATACTTAATTTAACGGAAAGACCAATTACAAGAAAGATTAATATCGGTGATGAGCCTATTTCTAACACTGTTATTGGTTTTGATGGAACTTATAGAACAGAACTTCCTCTATTAACTCAACTTGCAGATAAGTTGCCGTTTTATGATACCAAAGAAAAGTCTAATTTCACTCTTCAGGCTGAATTTGCTAAATTGATACCCGGAAACTCAAGAGCAATTTCGAAATCAGGGGTTGCTTACATTGATGACTTTGAGGGCTCTCAATCAATTATAGAGATTAGAAATGCAATTGCTTGGAAGTTGGCCAGTACACCACAAGGACAAGACGATCTATTTCCTGAAGGGAATTATAATGGGGATATTGCTTACGGATTTAATAGAGCCCATTTATCTTGGTATACAATAGACCCATTGTTTTTTAGAAATGATAGTAGAACTCCAGGACATATTAAAAATTCTGAATCTCAATCAAATAATTACTCAAGAGAGGTTTTGCAAACCGAGGTCTTTCCAAATAGAGACCCTGATCCTGGTGTAATCAATAATATACAAACACTTGATTTAGCCTTTTATCCGCAAGAAAGAGGTCCATTTAATTATGATCTTACAGGTCGTGCCGGCGTTTCTGCAGGTCTAAATCAGAATGGAACCTTAAAAAATCCAACTTCTAGATGGGGTGGAATAATGCGCGATATTCAAACTAGTGATTTTGAAGCGTCAAACGTCGAGTTTATTCAGTTTTGGATGATGGATCCTTTTAGTGAACAGGATGGGAACCCAAATCAACGAGGTGGAGATTTATACTTTAATATTGGTAGTATAAGTGAGGATATACTAAAAGATGGTAGACTGATGTTTGAAAACGGTTTGCCTGCTGATGGAACCAATCAGAATACCGCAAATGTTATTTGGGGTAGAATTCCAACTGTTACTTATATCATCAATGCATTTGATAATAATCCCAATGCAAGAGATAATCAAGATTTAGGATTAGATGGGTTAAGCAATGAACAAGAGAGGCAAAAATTTACAGATTACTTAACCCAACTGCAAAGCGTTTTAGATGCAAATGCTTTTAATGATTTTAGTTCCGACCCTTCAAAAGATGATTATCATTATTACAGGGGATCTGATTACGATAGTCAACAACTTTCAATTTTAGAAAGATATAAGAAATTTAATGGTACTCAAGGTAACTCACCTGCTCAATCAGCAAGTGCAAGTTTCGCTACTTCGTCTACCACACTGCCCGATAACGAAGATTTAAATGGGAATTTTAGTTTAGATAGAACTGAGGCTTACTATCAATACAAAGTTAATTTATCACCACAAGCCCTGCAAGAGGGTAACGTTGGAACCAATTACATTACTGATGTACTTACGGGATCCGTTACCATTAATGGGGAGTCAAAGCGTGTTAAGTGGTATCAATTTAAAATTCCTATTAGACAACCAGATCAGGTGGTTGGAAATATTCGTGACTTTAAGTCTATTCGATTTATGAGAATGTTCTTAAAGGGATTTGATGAGAGCGTCGTGGTTAGATTTGCTCAACTTGGCCTAGTAAGAGGAGAATGGAGAAAATACTCGAACGATCAACTGATACCCGGTGACACACATAATGATGAAGAAGGAACAACTACCTTTAGTGTTTCTGCAGTAAACGTAGAAGAGAACTCAAATAGAGTTCCAATTAACTATTCAATTCCTCCTGGTATTGAACGAGAAGTAGATTTTGGTTCAACAAATCTTAGACAGATTAATGAGCAGTCATTAGTTTTAAATGTTTGTAATTTAAATGATGGGTATTCCAGATCTGCATTTAGAGCGCTAGATCTTGATATTCGTCAATACAAAAGATTAAAAATGTATGCCCACGCCGAGGCTTCAGGAAATGAAAATGGATTAAGGGATAATGACATCGCCGTAGTTTTAAGATTAGGTATAGATTTTGAAGAAAACTACTACGAATATGAAGTTCCTCTTCAGGTGACACCTTATGGTACATCTAGTTTTAATAACGAGGTTATTTGGCCTGAATATAACAATATCAACTTAGAGTTCGATCGTTTACTTCAAGTAAAGAAGAACAGGAATATTCGAATGTTAGATCCTGCAACCGGTATAAGTATAAGTAAGCCTTATGCAGAAACTGATGCAGGTAAGAATACCATTCGGGTTAAAGGGAATCCAAACTTAGCGGAAGTTAAAGTGGTTATGATTGGTGTGAAAAATCTTCGAACAGGTGAAACTTCCTTTAATGATGATGGACTGCCTAAATGCGCTGAGGTTTGGGTGAATGAATTAAGATTGTCTGATTTTGATAATGAAGGTGGCTGGGCCGCAACTGCCCGAGCTACTGCTCAAATCGCCGATTTAGGTGCAGTTACACTTTCGGGAGCGATGAGCACACCTGGTTGGGGTAGTTTAGAGCAGAAACTTAATGAACGACAGCGAGAAACTCGCATGCAATACGATTTATCTACCTCGGTTGAACTTGGAAAATTGCTGCCTGAGCAAGTAAAATTAAGTATACCAATGTATTTTGGGGTTTCTGAAAATATTATCAGACCGGAGTATAATCCACTTGATCCAGATTTGCAGTTGAATGATATTATTAGGAATGAAGATTTTACGAAAAATTATAGAGATTCAATAAGAAGGCAATCAGATGATTATACGAAAACAAAAAGTATAAATTTCACTAATGTAAGAAGAGAGAAATCCGCAACTAAAGAAGCAGCCACTCCATTTGATATCTCAAATTTTGCTGTTTCCTATGCTTACACTGAAACATTTAAACGAGATATAAATACGGAATACGATAATCGTAAAACCCATCGTGGAGGGCTAAATTATAGCTTTACCGCTAAGCCATTAACGATAGAACCATTCAAAAATATAGACTTCTTTAAAACACGCAAGGCATTTACGCTAATTAAAGACTTTAACTTTAATCTTTACCCTACCCAATACGCTTTTCAAACTCAAGTAAACAGATCGTATAACTCCAGACAGGTGAGAAATAATATATCAGCTGCTTTTAATTTTGATCCATTTTATCAAAAGACCTTTACTTGGAGTAGAATCTATTCTTTGAGGTATAACTTGACTAAAAGCCTAATTATGGATTTTAGTGCAAATAATATGGCTCAGATAGGTGAGCCAGAGGGAAGAGTTGATAGCAAGTATAAGGATGAATATACGGAGTTTAAAAAAGAAGTTTGGAATAATGTACAGCGTTTCGGGGATAATACGCAGTACGGTCAAAATATCAATCTAACCTATACATTACCTTTTTCTAAAATCCCATATTTTGAGTGGATATCTGCAAATGCAACTTATGCAGGTAATTTCAATTGGGCTTTAAATGGAGATATCGATGCGGATTCATTAGGTGCAACAATTAAAAATTCAGGAAATTACTCCTTAAATACAAATTTCAATATGACAGCTTTATACAATAAGTTCGATTATTTTAAAGAGTTAAGTAGACCAAAGCCTAAGAAAAAGGAAGTTGGTAGATTGACGTTGGCAGATAAAACGTATCGGAAAAAGGTAGAGGCAGGTGAAATAGAAGATACAACAGATGAAGAGGGTCCAAGCTTTTTTAGAGAATATATTATTGATAATGTTGGTCGACTCGCAATGAGTCTTAAAACGGTTTCAGGTAGTTATAGTGTGACCGAAGGAACGGTATTACCAAACTATAACAGAGGGATGAATGTGTTAGGATTTGATCGTGGCTTTAACGCTCCTGGTGTAGGTTTTGCTTTTGGATTACAAGAACCTGGTACTGATTATTTTGATCGTGCTATGCGAGAAGGCTGGACGCTGCAAGGAACAGAGACCCTCTTTATCTCGGGAAATTTTTCTAAAACCTATTCCGAAAATTTAAACCTGAGAGCCAGTTTTCAGCCTATAAAAGATTTGAGAATTGAGCTTACCGCCAATAGAACTTATTCAGAGAATACTTCACGTTATTACATTTGGAATGATACTTTGTCAGGAGGACCTGGTTATGATTTTGGACCCACTCAGATAAATGGAAGCTTTAGCATGAGTTTTATCAGTTGGAAAACCGCTTTTGTTAAAGATGATGAGGATACTTATCGAAATGATGCATTTGATGATTTTTTAGCTAATAGAAGTATTATTTCTCAACGATTGGGAGCAAAGAATGAATACTCCAGAACGGTAAACCCAGATTCTCTAGGGGTGCTTTATGCTGATGGTTATAGTGGTACTTCACAAGAGGTTTTAATAAATTCATTTATAGCTGCATACAGTGGGTCAGATGCTAATTCTTCATCTATCTCAGATTTTGTAGGCAGTTTGCCATTACCTAACTGGGGGATTACCTATGATGGGCTCTCTAAATTAGATTTCTTTAAGAGGTATTTTAGAAGCTTCACAATTGGTCATAGGTATCGTTCTACTTTCAATGTAGGGTCGTTTACCACCAATCCATTTTTTGATGAAACAGACCCTGAAGCAAGATTTGCTCAAGGAGACTTTATATCGCAGCGTCAGGTTGCTTCTGTGAGCATAAGCGAACAATTTAGTCCATTGATGAACATTGACATGACATGGAACAATAGCTTATTGACACGGTTAGAGTATAAAAAAGATAGAAACATGTCATTGAGTTTGAATAATAATCAACTGACGGAGGTTAAGGGGTCTGAGATTGTTATTGGCTTAGGGTATCGATTAAAAAATGTACCATTCCCTTTTAGTAAGTCAACCAAGAAAAAGGTGAGTGATTTAGACATGAGAGCAGATTTTTCAATTAGAAATAACAGAACAATTATCAGAAAAATTGTGGAAGAGCAAAATGAGTTGACTGCAGGGCAGCGAATATTTTCTATTAAATTTACTGCGGATTATGTGTTGAGTTCGAGACTTAACATACGCGCATTCTATGACCGAATAATGAACACGCCATTTATTTCATCAACTTTCCCAACGGTAAATACAAATGCTGGAATTAGTTTGCGTTTTACGCTTTCACAATAAGAGATGAAATCCTAAATTTGACACAAAAATTAAAACTTAAATAAAATGAATATTCCTTCAGAATTAAAGTACACCAAAGAACACGAGTGGATAAAGGTAGATGGAGATGTAGCAACTGTAGGCATTACAGACTACGCTCAGAGTGAGTTAGGTGATATTGTATATGTAGAAATAGAAACCGTTGGAGATACTTTAAGCCACGGGGAAGTGTTTGGGACAGTAGAAGCAGTAAAAACAGTGTCTGACCTTTTTATGCCTCTTTCAGGTGAAGTAATTGAAATGAACGAAGATCTTGAAAGCTCTCCTGAAAGTGTAAACGATGATGCTTATGGAAAGGGATGGATGGTTAAGATTAAGCTATCTAACCCATCAGAGTTGGAAAGCCTATTGTCTGCAGAAGCTTATTCAGCAGAGATTGCCTAAACAAATTAAAAGACTGATTTATTTTGCACCGGCTTTCTGTTGGATGGCCGGTGTCTTTTTTATCAGTACTAGAACACTTGAGGGAATTAGAATTCCTGTTTTTTTAGGTGCTGATAAGATAGTCCATTTTGTTTTTTATGGATTAATGGTCGCGTTTATTGCGTGGGGATATTATAAATTGAACCAGCTAAACCTATCGAAATTGTTTTTCTCAGCTTATTGGGCATTGCTTTTTGGTGGATTGATTGAACTGATTCAGCATTATATAGTTTTAGGTAGGTCAGGAGAGTTGTTCGATTTTATCGCTAATTCTCTTGGAATTCTATTTAGTAGCTATATTATTTTTAGAAAATTTTTAAAAAGAACAACGGAGAATTAACATATAAAAAAAGGAGTATATAAAATTTTCTTATTTTTATACTCGCAAAATAATTATTATGGAACCAAAGAAAAATCCAAATGTTAACCTAGAAAAAAAGCGTGGTTTGTTTTTTCAAATCGGGTTGGTTATTACTTTGGGTGTTGTATTGGCAGCATTTAACTATCGTTCATACGAAGAGATTTCTGA
>JAOKVV010000004.1 GCA_028336925.1 Vicingaceae bacterium
GTGATGTAGATTTATCTAATAGAGATGCGTTATTTGAAGATGCAGCAAGGATTATTGTGCAACATCAGCAAGGATCTGCTTCTTTACTGCAACGAAGATTAAAACTAGGCTACAACAGAGCCGGAAGAATTATAGATCAATTAGAGGCTGCAGGAATCATTGGGCAGTTTGAAGGAAGCAAGGCCAGACAGGTATTAATCCAAGACGAAACAAGTTTGGAACAGTATTTGGGAAGCATGTAATTAAATAAATAGAAACAACAGAATATGAAAAAGTTATTAATAATAGGAATCGCTATTTTGAGCCTGAATGGTTTGATGGCACAGCAAGATGCAAAGGCAAAAGTAATTCTTGATAAATTAAGCGCTAAGGCGAAAACATTTAATACGATTACTGCTAGCTTCGTTTATGAACTCAATAACCCAACTGCCGATATTAGCGAAAAGCAAGAAGGTAGTATGATGAGCAAAGGCGAAATGTATAACCTGACCATAGCAGGGCAAAATGTAATTTCAGATGGCAAAACCAAATGGACCTACATTCCTGATGCGGAAGAAGTACAAATTGACGATGCTCAGCTAGAAGGTGAAGAAGACTTAAACCCGTCAAAGATTTTAACCATTTATGAAGATGGTTTTAAATACAAATTTGAGAAAGAGGTAACGCTAAATGGTAAAGTTTACCAACTCATAAAATTATTCCCTGAAGCAGCTGATGAAATGCCTTACCACTCTGCTTTGCTGTATGTAGATAAAGTAAAGAATGAAGTGTATAAAATAGAATTAAAAGGTAAAGATGGTTCTAACTACATTTATACCATTACTTCTTTTGAAATAAACAAAGAAATCCCTGATGCTAAGTTTAGGTTTAACACGGCGAAGCACCCAGAGGTAGAAGTAATTGATTTGAGATAATCATTACTTCCATAAAAATGCAAAAGCGACTGATTTTAGAATTAGTCGCTTTTTTTGTGGTAAACTATTAACCTGAGTTCGACTATTCTTGAGAATTCAGAAAACTATAATTCAATTAATTAAATTCTAATCCTAGGCAATTAATATTCAACTCAATAGTTTTTCTCAAAAAAAAAGCCACCTTAAAAAGATGGCTTTCGAAATATCTATGAAATTGAGTTTCTAAAAAACTTTGTTCAATCTATAGTCTTCATACTTTAATAAAAACACACTGTGGTTTTCATAACCACTTTCTATCCCTGTTTTAAAGTAATCGAAATTAAGCATCAATAATTCCTTTTTATAGCCTAAAAACATTACATCATAGTTTACACCAAACTCATTCATTAAACTTAAATAGAAGTAAGCGACATCATGTCCTAAATAGCTATATTTAGTCGGTAAGTGCTGGTTAGTAGCATAAAATTTCTGCTTAAAATCATCTACCGCTACACTGCTCGGGTCTATGTATTCTGAGGTCAACACATGTACATTTAAATCATGTAAATAGTTGATCTCAATATTGTCATAGGATTGAATATTATCTCCAACAATTAGCGTTATCTGATACTCATCTCTTAAATCGTATAGCTGATTCATTAAGATAGTAATAAATGCCTGATTTTCTGATGGAATATAAATGATATTTTGCTTCAATTCATTTAAGTTATTCTTTAAATTACTAAATGATTTATCGCCATAGATCAACTCAGTAGGCACAGCATACATCATGGAATCATTGCTTGCCAACATCAATTCTTTATAGGTTTTTACGAAAGTTTGCACACTCGCATCGTCTTCCTCACCTTGGTGATTAATCAGAATAATATTCTCTTTTTTCCAATGGTCAAACGAATAATCTGCCAGTTTTTTCACCAATAAAGGACTGCTTGTGGCAACTTTACTCACATAAGAATTCCCCAACAAAATTTTATTACTCTGCTTTACAGGAGATACAATGTTGATTTGATGCAATTTTGCAAAATCAGCAACTTTTACAAAGTTTTTATAATACAATGGCCCAATGATTAAGTCCATTGTTTTCATTTCAGGCTTCATTAAAATTTCTCCTGTTTTTGCCGTATCGTTTCCGGTATCAAATACATTTAATTGCACTGATAATCCTTCTTTTTTTAATGAATCAAGCGCCACCAATACGCCTTCATAAAACTCTATTGCATAAGCCGACATAGCATATAAATCCGCAGCATTAACCGTTTCCATGGTTAATGCTTCTTTGTTTTTCTCTAAGAAAAACGGAAGCAATAAAGCTACTTTATAAATGGGCTTAATTGCTGCACTGTCAAACATTGCGGTAATTACCATCTGCGTATCTTCTTTGGTCACCACCGAAGGTTTTTTCAATAATGGTATATTAATGCTTTCGCCGATTCGAAGACCACCAACCAAACCATTATTTACCGATAAAATAGAATCAATAGAAACTTCGTACTGTTTTGATAAAGAATAAACGGTTTCTTTTGGTTGAACAGCATGCGTCATCCATTTATTCTCCAATGCGGGCTGATACAATTGCTTTTCTTCTGTCTTTTTAATCTTGGCGACAGGAATTCGAATTTCCAAACCTTCTTTTAGTCCCTCCGTCGCTATTTGTGGATTTTCAGCTATGATATCTTTTTGATCTACATCATACTCTTTACTAATTGCGTAAAGTGTGTTTTTCTTCTCTACCTTATGAATTAAGTAATTGCCATCAACCTCAACTGATTGGGTAAAATCTTTTCGTTTTACTTCTTTCAATGGAATCATAATTCGATCACCAATGGCATAGCCAGAAGCTGCACTTGGGTTGGCTTTCAATAATTCCTTGATAGGAATAGCATACATCCTAGAAACCTCATATAACGTATTTCCAACCTCGATGGTATGAATGTAATATTCCTTACCACCTACTTTATGGATTTCTAAATTAGGTGTACCATCCTGAGCAGAGAGTATATTAGGAAGTGCTAATAACAATCCAAAAAACAAGATGAAGGCAATTCTATTTTTAAATTTCATGGTTATTCCCATTCTATCGTTGCAGGTGGCTTAGAGCTGATATCATATACTACTCTATTGACCCCTTTCACTTTATTAATAATCTCATTGGAGGTTTTTGCTAAAAACTCATACGGTAAGTGCACCCAGTCAGCCGTCATTCCATCAGTAGATTCTACTGCTCTTAGAGCAACTGCATTTTCATAAGTACGCTCATCTCCCATTACACCAACTGATTGTACTGGTAATAAAATAACTCCTGCCTGCCAAACGCTGTCGTAAAGTCCTGCTTTTTTCAGCCCATCAATGAATACTGCATCTGCCTCTTGCAAAAGCCGTACCTTTTCTGGAGTAATATCTCCTAATATACGAATAGCTAAACCAGGTCCCGGAAATGGATGACGTCCCAATAAGTTATCAGGCAATCCTAAAGCCTTTCCAACTCGGCGAACTTCATCTTTAAATAATAGACGCAATGGCTCTACTATTTTTAATTTCATAAAGTCAGGCAAACCACCTACGTTATGATGACTTTTAATGGTCGCTGATGGCCCACCAGTAGCCGAAACGGATTCAATAACATCGGGATAAATAGTCCCTTGCGCTAACCACTTAATATCGGTTAATTCATTGGCTTCTTCATCAAACACCTCAATAAATGCACGACCAATGGCTTTTCTCTTTTTCTCAGGATCAGACTCTCCTTTTAATGCATCATAAAAACGAGATTTTGCATCTACGCCCTTTATATTAAGACCCAAATCTTTGTATTGCTCTAATACTTGCTCGAATTCATTTTTACGCAACAAGCCATTATCAACAAATATGCAATATAAATTATCGCCAATTGCTTCTTTTAACAACATTGCAGCAACAGAAGAATCTACTCCTCCAGATAAACCAAGAACCACTTTATCTGATCCTAATTTTTCTTTTAAATTAGCAACAGTAGTCTCTGCAAATGATGAAGCTGTCCAGTTTTGAAAACAACCTGCAACCGTAACTATGAAATTCTTCAACAATTCTAACCCCTCAGTAGAGTGATACACTTCTGGGTGAAATTGAATGCCGTAAGTATCTTCGCCTTTTATTTGGTAAGCAGCAACTTTTACATCTTCCGTAGAAGCTACTATTTCAAAATTGTCAGCTACTTGCTTGATGGTATCTCCATGTGACATCCAAACTTGACTGTTGTCAGAAATCCCTTTCATAAAAGGATTGGTTTTACTTACGTAAGATAAGTTAGCACGCCCATACTCTCTAGTTTCTGATGGTAACACCTGACCACCAAAATGCTGCGCCATGTATTGTGCACCATAGCAAACGCCTAAAAGTGGCATTTTACCTTTTATATTACTCAAATCTATTTGAGGGGCATTTTCATCACGCACAGAAAATGGACTTCCAGAAAGGATTACAGCTTTAACAGTATCATCCAACTCCAAGGTACTATTGAAGGGGTGAATTTCACAGTATACATTCAACTCTCTTACTCTTCGAGCAATTAACTGGGTGTACTGAGAGCCGAAATCGACAATAATAATTTTTTCTACCATCGGGCAAAGATAAAATTTAAGTATCGCCTATCACTACTTTTTTGGAAGATTTATTAACGAGTATATGGTTATAAAGCCCAATGAATACTTCCTGCAAAAACAAACTCCGCAGGACCAATCAACCATATATTGGTAAATTTATTTTCATCCCGTTCAA
This sequence comes from Vicingaceae bacterium, assembly GCA_028336925.1. Classification (GTDB taxonomy): domain Bacteria; phylum Bacteroidota; class Bacteroidia; order Flavobacteriales_E; family Vicingaceae; genus Acidiluteibacter. The sequence goes on from JAOKVV010000004.1 coordinate 4,668, forward strand.
ATGAAATAGTCAACTCACCACCTTCTACTTTTAATCGCGTTTCCTTTGCTGATGAGTCTTTTTTTATTGCATTGGCAATGGCCACCGCAGTCACACCGGTTCCACATGATAATGTTTCATCTTCTACACCTCGTTCATAGGTTCTAACTCGTAGCTGATTATCCGGCAGGTCCTGCACAAAATTCACATTGGTTCCCGCTTGCTTAAAGCGATTATTATATCGAATTTTATGAGCTTCGGTTATAATATCGAGCTCATCTAAATCACTTTTCCAAACCATAAAATGCGGAGAACCTGTGTGCACAAAATAGAAGTTATCGCCAATTTCAACATCAGAAACATCTCCCATTTTGGTGGAATAAATTTCTTCGGCTGCTTTGCCAATGTGCTTTCCATCTATGGCAATAAAAGTAGCTTCTTCATTAAAAACACCCAAACTTTTCGCAAAAGCTAATGCACAGCGGCTGCCATTTCCACAAAAACTCTGGCTTCCATCTGAATTGAAATACACCATTTCAAAATCTACCTCAGCATGATTTCGAATAAGAATTAACCCATCTGCCCCAATACCAAACTTACGATTACAAAGCTGCTGAATGTCTTTACTCGTAAAATGTAACTGATTTTTTCGATCATCAATCATGATGAAATCATTTCCAGTGCCTTGGTATTTAAAAAAGTCTATTTTCATGGGTTATGCCGATAGTGATGTAAAACGATTGTAAAGATAATGACTAATTAAGATTAGTTGACAGAAAATTTAACCGCAATGAGCGCGGAGGCTTTCGCAACGTTCGCAAAGAAGAGAATGTTTCTTCGCCACAACTAAGATTTGTTTTATGCACCTTATTTACTTATTGATGAATTGCCCATTGTTATACCTGCACGCCGGCAGGCGGGTTGTTACATTAACTCATTGACTTATTCATCCATTAATTCATTGTTACATTGTTACATTAACTTATTGGTACATTAAAAAAACGCTTAACAAATTTTAACCACATCCATCTAATTTAAATGCACTTACACTGTTAATTTTGACATCAATCAATTCAAAAAAATAATTACAGATGAAAAAAATAGGATTAGTTTTTATCGCAGCGCTGCTTGGAGGAATGACATCGATCGGCGTGTATAAGATTTTTGAAAGTCAAAATACATCGAATAGTGCTGCAGCGGAAAGTGTACCAACTAAAATGGTAAACTTAATGACAGGAGCACCCGAAATAGGTGCAGATTATGTAACTGCTGCCGAAATGACCGTAAATGCAGTAGTTCATGTAAAAACGGAAGGAACGAGGGAGCTAACCCAATATGGATTCGATCCATTTAGAGAGTTATTTTATGGAAATGGAAACATTGAACGAAAGTATTCTCAACCCACAAAAGGCGCAGGTTCGGGTGTTATTATTTCTCCTGATGGCTACATTGTTACAAATAATCATGTAGTAGAAAATTCTGAAAAAATTAACATCACCTTAAATAATAGTAAATCTTACGAAGCAAGGGTTATTGGACTAGACCCAACAACAGATTTAGCCTTGTTGAAAATTGAAGAATCCAATTTACCGGTAGTAGAATTTGCTAATTCTGATGCTACAAGAGTTGGAGAATGGGTATTGGCGGTTGGAAATCCGTTTAACTTAACTTCTACCGTAACGGCCGGAATTATTTCAGCAAAAGCAAGAGATATTAATATTTTAGGAAACGATCCTTTTACAGGCGCCTCTTCTATTGAATCTTTTATTCAAACTGATGCAGCTGTAAACCCTGGAAACAGCGGTGGGGCTTTGGTAAATACTAAAGGTGAGTTGGTTGGAATTAATGCGGCTATTAAATCAAATACCGGCTCATTTGCAGGTTATTCTTTCGCCATTCCATCGAACTTAGTGAAAAAAGTAGTGGAAGATTTAAAGGAGTACGGTTCTGTACAGCGTGCATATATAGGTATTAGCATTAGAAATATTGATGAACAATTAGCCAAGGAGAAAGATATTGCAGATTTAAATGGTGTATATGTTTCAGGGTTAACTGATGGTGGATCGGCTAAGAAGGCAGGATTAAAAGAAGGAGATATTATTAAGAAAATTGATAATACAACCATCAAAAATGTTCCTCAATTGCAAGAAAAGCTAGGTCAGAAAAGACCGGGTGATTTAGTGAATGTAACGGTCCTTAGAGATGGGGAGTTATTGACGAAAGAAGTAACCCTAAAAAATATAGAAGGAAGTACGGCCATCATTAAAAAGGAAGACAAAGAAATTCTGCGAACATTAGGGGTAAGACTAGCAGAAGTAGAAAAAGATGAAATGAAGAAGCTAGAAATTGATCACGGTGTAAAAGTGCAAGAACTGTTGCCAGGCAAAATGAAAAGCACTGGTATGAGCGATGGATTTATTATCCTAAAAATAGATAGTGAAATAATTAACAGTGCTGATGAGTTTACAAAAGTGATAGAAAGTAAAAAAGGTGGTGTATTAATAGAAGGAATTTATCCTGATGGACAGCGCGCATATTACGGCTTAGGTTTGTAAATGGATTGATTGGTTAGGTTTGAAGGCGGGAGTTGGTTACTTCCGCCTTTTTTTGTTTAGGCTGTTAAGAATTCCAAAAAGCTTAAAATTATCTTTATAACTCCTTCTCCAACATTTTAAGATTTCATTGTTTATTAATTCACCCATTGACTTATCCGAATTCAAGCAGCTAAAAGAAAAACACTTTGCTTTTTCAGCATCTTCGCTCAAAGTAAAAAGTATTTATTAGCTAAATGAACTGATTAACCTACCTGAGCAGACTAGGGCGCACTGAATTAGTATGACATAGATAGTTTGATTCATTGATGTATTGAGTTATTGATTCATTAAAAGTATTGTTACATAACATTCAGTTAATCTAGAGAAAAAAGGTACATTTGCAGCCCTTAATAAAGGCCTAATTCAAACTTTTTAGATGCGTCAACTTAAGATCACCAAGTCGATTACCAATAGAGAAAGTGCTTCTCTTGAGAAATATCTCCAAGACATCTCTAAAGAAGGCCTTATAACGGCTGAAGAGGAAGTAGAATTAGCTGTAAAAATACGAGAAGGCGATCAAGTAGCTTTAGATAAGTTAGTGATGGCCAATCTACGTTTCGTAGTTTCTGTTTCTAAGCAATACCAAAACCAAGGTCTTACATTACCAGACTTGATCAATGAAGGAAATTTAGGATTAATCAAAGCGGCACAGAAATTTGATGAAACAAGAGGTTTTAAATTTATCTCTTATGCTGTATGGTGGATTCGTCAGTCGATACTACAAGCGATAGCAAATCAATCAAGAATGGTAAGATTACCGCTTAACCAAGTGGGATCTATTAATAAAATCAGAAAAGCATTTTCGCAACTAGAGCAAGAATACGAGCGAGAGCCTACAGCTAACGAAATTGCAGACGCTTTAGAGTTAACGGAAGATAAAATCCATGAATCCATGAAGGTATCAGGGAGAAGTGTTTCTGTCGATGCTCCATTTAGCGAAGGTGAAGATGGAACTTTATTAGATGTACTTCAAGACTTAGATTGTTTAAGCTCAGACAATTTATTAATGAATGAATCGCTTTGTGCGGAAGTAGAAAGAAGTTTAGCTACACTAACGGCTAGGGAGCGAGAAATCTTAAAATTATTTTACGGAATTAATTGTAAACATTGCCTTTCGTTAGAAGAGATCGGTGAACGATATGAATTGACTCGTGAACGGGTAAGACAAATCAAGGAAAAAGCAATAAACAAATTAAAGCATACCTCAAGAAGTAACTTATTAAAAGACTACTTGGGCTAATTGATATGAAATTATTTTTTTCACATATACAAATCTAATAGATAAATTATGAGCACAGAAATGAGAAAACCTGTGGTTACAAGTGAATTCGAAAGCGAGTTAAACAACTGGATCGACCACAAGATGCAGGCTGTAGAATTAATTAACTCAATTGGAAGTTTACTTTACAACAAATCAGTAGAATTAGTCCTTTTTCGCCACACATTAGTGGACGAAAGTGTTTCAGAAGTTTTAAAACTTCACAACACTACCCAAAACTTTACCAATAGTCCTGTAAGTATTTACGAAACTAATGAATTGGCAAAGGAATTATTAAAATTAGACCTTGCTCCGTCAAAAATTGACATTGGTAAATTAGCTAGCGAGTGGACATTAGAAGAAAAAAGCTTTGCAACCAAGGCTGACTTTCTATCTAACAAACTAGATGCTATGATCGGTCAAGAAAAAAGCCACTTAGCTCCAAGAGACGTAATCCTTTATGGGTTTGGTCGAATTGGAAGAATCGCGGCTAGAGAGTTGATCAAACAAGCTGGGAAAGGTCAGCAGTTGAGATTGAGGGCTATTGTCACTAGAGGTGACAACGAAGTAGCATTAGAAAAAAGAGCTGCTTTATTAAGAAATGATTCTGTTCACGGCGCTTTTCCAGGGATAGTAGAAGTAGATACGCAAGTAAGAACCATGACTATTAACGGTCAAGTAATTCAGATGATTAATGCAAACAATCCTGATGAAATTGATTACACAGCTTATGGAATAAACAATGCTTTGGTTATAGACAACACCGGTGTTTTTAAAGATCGAACGGCTTTGAGTCGTCACTTAAAATCTAAAGGTGTTGAGCGAGTGATATTAACTGCTCCCGGGAAAGAGATTCCTAACATCGTTTATGGGATTAATCAAGGTGAAACGGATATTGAAAAAGAGAATATCTTCTCTGCAGCTTCTTGTACTACCAATGCTATTGTACCTGTTCTTAAAGTGATTGAAGACAAGTTCAAAATAGAGAAAGGCCATATTGAAACGGTTCACGCCTATACCAATGACCAAAACTTATTGGACAATATGCACAAAAGTACACGTAGAGGTCGTTCTGCAGCTATCAACATGGTAATTACAGAAACTGGCGCAGGAAAAGCGGTAACGAAAGTATTGCCACAGCTTCAAGATAAATTAACTGCAAATGCTGTGCGTGTTCCTACTCCTAACGGTTCATTAGCAATTATGAATCTTTCATTGAAAACAGAAACTTCTTTCGAAGAATTAAATGAAGTAATGAGAAATGCGGCACTAGAAGGTGGCTTGGTAAACCAAATTTACTATTCTGTAGATCCTGAATTGGTTTCTTCTGATATCGTTGGTAATTCTTGCTGTTCTGTTTTTGATAGCCCGGCTACTATTGTATCTCCTGACAAAAAGAATGTGGTTCTTTATGTATGGTACGATAATGAGTTTGGATACACGAAACAAGTAATTCGTTTAGCGAAACACGTTTCTAAAGTTAGAAGATTGATTTACTACTAGTAGATCTTTTACAATATATAAAAGAGCCCTTTGATTTTAGAATCGAAGGGCTCTTTTATTTTGAAGGGTTCCATAGGTTCGCTTTAAATTGTATCCTAAAATTTAACCTTCCTTGACAAACAATTCTAACCGCTACGTGTACCTTTATCACAACAATTAAAACGAACCTAATTATGTTAAATTTCGATTATAAAAACCCAACGAAAGTCATCTTTGGGAAAAATCAAATAGAAAAAATAGCTACCGAAATACCTGCTGATGCAAAAGTGCTGATGCTTTACGGCGGTGGAAGTATCAAAAAGAACGGCATTTATGATCAAGTATCAAAAGCGTTGAGCAATCATACCGTTTTAGAGTTTGGTGGAATAGAAGCCAACCCAAAATACCATACTTTACTAAAGGCTTTAGACGTTATCAAAAAAGAAAACATCACATTCCTTTTAGCCGTTGGTGGCGGTTCTGTAATTGATGGAACAAAATTTTTATCAAGCGCTGCTTTGTACGAAGGCGACAATCCTTGGGATATCTTAAAGAAAGCCATTAGAACGGAAGTAGGAATGCCTTTTGGAACTGTATTAACTTTACCCGCTACTGGCTCTGAAATGAATTCAGGAGCGGTAGTTTCGAATGAAGAAACGAAAGAAAAGCTCGGTATGGGCGGCCCAGGATTATTTCCTCAGTTTTCTGTTTTAGACCCTGAAGTAATCCGATCTATCCCTCCAAGACAGATCGCGAATGGAATCATGGATTCATTTACGCATGTATTAGAACAATATATTACGTATCCTGCAGGTGCATTTTTACAAGATCGAATCGCAGAAGGCATCTTACAAACGTTGGTAGAAATCGCGCCAAGAATCACGAAAGACACTTCGGATTACGAAGCTGCAAGTAATTTTATGTGGTGCTGCACCATGGCTTTAAATGGATTAATTCAGAAAGGAGTTCCAACCGACTGGGCTACTCACGGAATAGGTCATGAGTTGACTGCTGCTTTTGAAATTGATCATGCTCGTACTTTAGCCATTATCGGACCTAACTTATACCGTTACAAATTAGATAATAAGAAAGAAAAACTAGCGCAGTATGGCGAACGTGTTTGGGGAATTACATCAGGTACTTTAGAAGAAAAAGCGACTACTGCAATCGATAAAACAGTAGAATTTATGCACAGTGTAGGCATCGACACCAAACTATCTGACTACACAAAAGACTATGAAGGATTTGCTCAAAAAATAAAATCTCGTTTTGAGGAACGCGGATGGCTAGCTATGGGTGAGCGGAAAGACATTACACCAAGTGATGTGGAGAAGATTATTGAGATGAGTTACTAGAAGAAGACCGCTACGCTAATAGAAGTTAGACCGCTGCGCTGTTAGATGATTGGTTAATATAACAATTTAGCAATGTAGCAACTTTTCAATGTATCAATATAACAACCCGCCTGCCGGCGTGCAGCTTTAGCAATAGAATAATGCTTTAATTTCTCATTGCTTCGCAATGTTTTAACTTGTGATGTAAGAGTAGTTGTCTCGTTTGCTAGAGTTATGATTTCAATGCAGATGTAATTGTAACTAGATGCCTTATAAAATCAAAAATCACTATCATATACAGCCGATAAAGTTATCTTTATCGGCTGTTATCATTTGACTGCCAAATTACCTATGCAAAAATCATTTTATTGGGGTGTATTCCTTGTATTTCTAGGAGCTTGTAGTTACGGAGTTCTCGCCACAATTGTAAAGTTGGGGTATATCGCGGGCTATAATACATTTGAAATTACATTTGGGCAGTTTGCTATAGGTTGGTCCACGTTACTATTAATCGTTTTAATCCATAAAAAAACGAGATTGCTTTCTACTGCTAACTTTCCCAAGAAACGTAGTTTGATGCTTGCAGGAGCCTCCATGGGTTTTACAGGTGTTTTTTATTACCTCTGTGTAAAAAATGTATCGGTTTCTTTAGCTATTGTATTATTAATGCAAAGCACGTGGATGGGAGTTGTTACCGAATGGCTCATTGAAAAACAGCGTCCTCCAATTAGAAAAATTATTGCTGCCGTAATTGTCCTTATCGGAACTGCATTAGCTGCTCAATTATTCAATAGTGAATTAGAATTGAATATAACGGGGATCCTTTTGGGGTTAATTGCAGCGATTAGCTACACCATTACCGTTTTTGCATCAGGAACCGTTGCAACTAATCTTCCTGCATTGGAAAGAAGTTTCTGGATGCTCTCAGGAGGATTTATAATCGTTCTGATTTATGGATTATTCTCCTACACAGGATCATTTGATACTTCTATCCTATTTTCCTACGGAATTCCATTGGCACTTTTTGGAACCATATTACCACCAATACTATTTAATTACGGAATGCCCTCTACAGGAACTGCAGTAGGAACTATTATTGGAGCAGTAGAATTACCTGTTTCTGTTTTGATGGCTTATTTTATCTTAAGTGAAGTGATTGATTTTGCCCAATGGATCGGTATTTTATTAATTCTATCGGCTGTGATTTTGATGAATTATAGACAAGCCCTAAAAAACTAATCTATTTTTAGTTTATCTTCGGTAAAAAAATGAAGACCTTTTTACTCCGCCCTATCGACCCAATCACTCTTAGCATCTTTAGAATTGTCTATGGAATTTGTATGCTTTGGGAATGCCTTTATTTGATTCGAATAGATTTTATTCAGCATTTCTTAATCCGTCCTGAAGTTCACTTCAATTATGATTTTGCTGAATTTATTGCTCCGCTACCCAAACCTTTTCTATCGATTGTGTTGATCGGTATTCTCATTTCTTCCCTACTGTTTATTATTGGAAAGTATATAAAACAATCGGCATGGTTTATTTTTGTTGCCTTTAGTTACCTTTTACTACTCGATAAATCATACTACAACAATCATCTTTATCTCATCTGCTTATTTGCCCTATTCTTTGCTATTACTTCTTCTAGCCAAAGCATTAGTGTCGAAAAGATGGCGCCAAAAAAGGTTCCATATTGGCAACTACTTCTCTTTCAATTACAGTTAGGAATCGTTTATTTTTATGGTGGAATCGCTAAATTAAACAGTGATTGGTTGGTCCGATTTGAACCGGCTAAAACCATTCTCAATCAGCGTGCAAGGAATAGCAATTTCAGCTCTATTCTTGAAACAGACTTTGCGGTTTATTTAATAAGTTATGGAGGCTTATTATTCGATTTAGGAATCTTCTTTCTTTTAATGTATCGCCCTACAAGAAAAATAGCCTTAATTGGAGCTGTAATCTTCAACGGCATGAATGCTTGGTTGTTTGACGATATTAATATTTTCCCATTCATGATGTTGGGAGCCTTGGTGCTGTTTATCGAACCGGAAAAAATTCGAATATTCGTCACTAAAAAGCTCCCATCTATAAAATTAGCATCACCTGAACAGCCAATTGTTCCAACTAAAAATTTGACCTTCCAATTATTAGGGATTTACTTTATTCTCCAACTGCTATTACCATTGCGACATTTTCTATTTCAGGGAAATACAGAGTGGACAGGAAAAGCTCAGTACTTTTCGTGGCGGATGAAAATTCAAACAAGGGAAACTAAAAAAATGGAATTTTCAGTACTTAATTATGATAAAAAAGAAATCGTCAATGTTGACCTTAGAAGCTTTGGATTAAATGATGATCAAATTCGGTTATTAAGCATGCACCCTGAAACAGGCGTGAAGTTGGCCAAGGAAATTAGGCGAACAGCTGAGTTAAAAGGCATGAAAAATATAGAAGTAAAAGCCAATGTAATTGTTTCTTTTAATGGCAAAACTCCTCAATCACTTTATAAAGATGTCGACCTATCCAAGGTAGAAGAGCGTATTTTTAAACCTAGAATTTATGTGACAAGGCTGAAGGAATAAATAAAAATATCCGCTAGGTATGCCCTAGCGGATTCATTTATATCACCTGCTTTCGCTTACTTCTCAAACGTCTTCAACGTCGAGATAATAATATCGATACATTCTCTTAATTCAGTTTCTGTCATCACCAATGGCGGTGCAAAACGGATAATATTTCCGTGAGTTGGCTTTGCCAACAAACCATTATTCTTTAGCGCTACACAAATATCCCAAGCAGTAGAACTATCCTCAGAATCATTAATCACGATAGCATTCAGTAAACCCCTACCTCTAACTAATGAAACTAAGTTAGACTGCTCCACATATTTATTGATCTCTGCTCTAAAAAGTTCACCTAAAGCACCTGCCTTTGCAGTTAAATCTTCATCTACGATAACATCTAATGCAGCAACCGCAACTTTGCATGCTAGTGGGTTTCCACCAAACGTAGATCCATGTTGACCTGGTTTGATCACCATCATCACTTCATCATTTGCTAAAACTGCTGACACTGGGAATACGCCACCTGATACGGCTTTGCCTAGAATCAATACATCTGGCTTGAATCCTGCTTTACTCTCACAAGTTTTTCCTGAACAAGTACATCCTTTACAAACGGCTAATAAACTTCCAGTTCTACCGATTCCTGTTTGCACCTCATCAGCTAATAACAAAACACCTGCTTCCTTGCATAAACGTGCTGCTTCAGCCATATAATCATCAGAAGGAACAAAAACGCCTGCCTCACCTTGAATTGGCTCTACTAGAAATCCTGCTATATTGTCTTGCTTTAATACTTCTTCTAAAGCCTTCAAATCATTATAAGGAACACTTAAGAAACCCGGCGTATAAGGCCCAAAGTTTTTTCGTGCTACTTCATCGTTTGAAAATGAAACGATAGTTGTGGTTCTTCCATGAAAGTTTCCATCAGCTACAATTATCTTTGCTGCATCTTCAGGAATACCTTTTTTCTCATACGCCCACTTTCTGCAAAGCTTGATCGCCGTTTCCACAGCTTCAGCACCTGTATTCATTGGCAATACCTTATCATAATCGAAATAACTCGTGATGTATTTTTCAAAAGGCCCCAATACATCGTTATAAAATGCACGAGATGTCAAGGTTAAGGTTTTAGCTTGCTCCACCAGTGCATTTACAATTTTAGGATGACAGTGACCTTGATTTACAGCAGAATAAGCCGACAAAAAATCATAATATTTCTTTCCTTCTACATCCCAAACATGAACTCCTTCACCTTTAGCCAATACCACAGGTAATGGATGGTAATTATGGGCTCCGTATCGGTCTTCCATTTTTATCGCTTGCTCAGAAGCGGTAATCTTTTCCTTCAATAAACTCATTTGTCGTCTGCTTTAATTCTTCAAAAATTGAAGTACAAATATATCTATATTTGAACGGAATTCTAAGTAACCATCAATATGATCCAACAACTAATTCGTCATAAATCTGCTCATTGGATATTTTTTGTTCTTGCAGTTTTGCTTTACGGCAATACGCTAAATAACCAATACGCCTTAGACGATTTTGCCGTAATATTCGACAATAGTAATGTAAACAGAGGGTTTGAAGGAATCAAAGACATCCTGACGACCAATATGCTTCATGGCATTTCTGGTTTTAATGATGGTTTATACCGACCTGTGGCTACGCTTACTTTTGCCATTGAGGTTGGTTTGTTTGGAGAAAACCCAACCATAAGCCATTTGATTAACATTTTACTTTTTGGAGGAATTAGTTTACTTCTATTCAAAAATTTAAAAGAAATCTTACCCGAAAACTTATTGTCTGTTGCTTTCTTTGCTACCGCAATTTATGTTTTTCATCCCATACATACTGAGGTTGTTGCCAACATCAAAAGCAGAGATGAATTGTTCGCCTCCATCTTTCTTTTAGGTAGCTTATGGTATTTCATTCAGGCTCTTATCAACCGCAAAAAAGGAGCTTATCTTTTTGTATTCTTGCTCTATGTTTTTGCACTTTTCTCTAAAGAATCGGCCATTACTTACTTTGCAGTGATTCCACTTTTATTGTGGATTCATCCATCTGTTAAAATTAAACAGCTTTTAATGCCATCTGCAGCTATGCTGCTTCTTTCTATCTCATTTTATGGGTTGCACAGTTATATCATTTCTTCCATGGATAGGCCCGTAGATGCAGGCTTGTTTGAATTACTAAATAACCCAATCGTAGGAGTTAATGATCCTTCTATAAGATATGGAACAGCCTTTTATCTTCAAGTATTATACTTAACTAAACTACTTTTCCCTGTAGAGCTATTACATGATTATTCGTATAACCTTATTCCAACTATCTCCTTAGGAACAGCCAAAGGAATAAGTGGATTACTCATTATTATTGGTTTAGTGGGTAGCGCAATTTATGGAGTAATCAAACGTAATTTATTAGGAATTATGGCTGCTTTCTATCTTTTGGGAATTGCAGTGGTTTCTCAGTTAATCATTCCTATTGGAGCATTATTCGCAGAGCGATTTCTTTTTGTTCCTTCCATGGCTTTTTGTGTGGTGATCGCATTTATCTTGAATCTTCTTTTAGCTAAAAAACAAATCGTGTTAAACATAACCTTGGCCGTAATTCTATTTCTCTTTGGAATAAAGACGGTAGATAGAAATGGAGACTGGAAAAATAACCAAACACTCTACGCAGCAGATATTGTAGCAGGTGGTGCTAGTGCAAGAATTAATTACAACTATGGCAGCACACTAACACAGTTAGGTAACTCCGTTCGAGATAAAGTGAAAAAACAAGCCTATTATCGCGAGAGTGCTATTTATCTGCAAAAGGCGATAGAAATCTATCCTGAATATTGGGATGCGTATAACAACTTGGGATTGGTGTATAAAAATAATAATCAGTTAGATTTAGCTGAAAATGTTTTTGATTTACTTTTAAAGAAAAACCCCAATTATACCAAAGGATATTACAATCAGGCCACAGTGCAGCTAGCGGCAGAAAAGGGAAAGGCCGCTTTAGAAAACTTTATCATTTACAGCAAAGCAAACCCTTCTGCTCAAGTTTACAGTAGTATGGGGACAATAGCAGGCACATTAAATGATTTTAAATCAGCCAGAACCTATTTCTTAAAAGTAATTGAATTAGAGCCAAATAATGTGAGTGCTTATAATTACTTGGGCACGGCTGAAGGTTTTCTTGGACGTCCTGCTGAAGCGATTAAATATTTTCAGAAAGCAACTCAACTAGACCCTAGAAATGCAGAAGCTTATTTTAATATGGCAATATCATATAGCCAGACGGGAAATGTAGAAAAAGAAAAAGCAGCCTTATCAGCAGTGTTAAAACTAGCACCAGGAAATCAGCAAGCTATTTCTAGATTAAGAGAATTGGGAAATTAATTTAAGCCTCAAATAATTTACATCTAAATATTAGCTAGTTAACTTTTAAAAGTGGATAAATTAGGAGTTCAATTCCTAATTTATCCACTTTTGGTTGTACCTACCTTCCAATGTCCATTTAATTTCGAATATTTCTATAAATGGATTTTGATCAAAAGAAACTACCAATCCAATTATCAAAACCCCTCTTAAAAAACTAATTTTACACACATGGGAAGAAGAATTAGGAAACGTATTCCGATTATGGAAAATGTAACGGTTTTAGATGCTGTTGCAGAAGGAAAAACATTAGCCAAAGTAGATGACTTAGTTATCTTTTTAAACAATGCTGTACCCGGTGATGTGGTAGATATTCAAGTATATAAAAAGAAAAGAAACTACGTAGAAGGCAAAGCCATTAAGTTTCATAAGTATTCTGAAAAAAGAGTTGAACCTTTCTGCGAGCACTTTGGTACATGCGGTGGCTGTAAATGGCAATTCCTTTCCTATGAAGATCAGTTAGGCTACAAAGCGAAGCAAGTAAAAGATAATCTAGAACGTTTAGCTAAGATAGAGTTGCCAGAATTCGAACCCATTTTAGGCGCCCCAAAAACAACGTATTATAGGAATAAATTAGAGTATACTTTCTCTAACAAACGTTGGTTTACCGAGGAAGAAATAGCAAAAGAAGAAGACTTAGATCAAGAGGGATTAGGTTTTCACGTTCCAGGCCGATTTGATAAAGTATTAGATATTAATCATTGCTATTTACAAGCGGATCCTTCAAATCAGATTCGATTAGCGGTAGGAACTTATGCTAAAAAGCATGGTTTAACCTTTTTTGATATCCGTGATCAGCATGGATTATTACGTAATTTGATTATCCGCACATCGTCTACAGGTGAAGTTATGGTTATTGTGGTATTCTTTCAGGAAGAAGAAGAAAATAGAATCGGCTTAATGCAGCATTTGGCAGATGAGTTTCCACAGATTACTAGTTTACTATATGTAATCAATGGAAAGGCAAATGATACCATTTTTGACCAAGATGTCATCACCTTTAAAGGAAATGATCATATGCTGGAAGCCATGACTGATTTTCAAAACCCATCGAAGAAAATACAGTTTAAGGTAGGACCCAAATCATTTTACCAAACCAATTCTGAACAAGCAGAAAATCTGTATCAAATTACCGCCAAATTCGCCAAAATTCAAGCTGATCAAACGGTATATGACCTCTATACAGGGACAGGAACAATTGCCAATTATGTTGCAAAGTCAGCTAAAAAGGTAGTAGGTGTAGAATATGTACCGGAAGCTATTGAGGATGCCAAGCATAATTCTGAATTGAATGGCATAACCAATACATCGTTTTATGCTGGTGATATGAAAGATGTCTTGACAGCAGATTTTGTTGCTGAAAATGGTAAGGCAGATGTTATCATCACCGATCCACCGAGAGCAGGAATGCACCCTTCGGTAATCGAACGAATGCTAGAAATGAATCCTGAGCGAATTGTTTATGTAAGTTGTAATCCTGCTACACAGGCTAGAGATTTACAAGCATTAGATGTAAAATATAAAGTACTAAAAGTTCAGGCAGTGGATATGTTCCCTCACACTCATCACATTGAGAATGTGGTATTATTAGAAAGAAAATGAAAGCAGCTTTAAATAAAAACTATTGGGATAGTCGATACCAAGATGGCTCTACGGGTTGGGATTTGGGTGGAGTTAGTCCTGCTTTAAGAGCCTATATCGATCAGTTGGAAAATAAAGATTTGAAAATCTTAATTCCAGGTGGTGGAAATGCTTATGAATTAGCATACTTGCATCAGCAAGGATTTACTAATTCTTACTTAATTGATTTATCGCCGACTGCTTTAGCTAATTTCAAGAAGAAAAACCCATCCATAGATGAGAAGTTCTTAATCGAGGGTGATTATTTTGAGCATTCAGGTCAATATGATTTAATTATCGAACAGACATTCTTTTGCGCAATTGATAGAACTCTAAGAGCGAAATATGCAGATCAAACACATCAACTTCTTAAGCCTAGTGGCAAACTTGTTGGCTTGCTCTGGAGTGATGATTTTGGATTAGATGCTCCTCCTTTTGGTGGAACTAAAGAAGAGTATTTAGGTTATTTTGATTCTCTTTACACTATTCAGACCATGAGTAAAAGCCACAATAGCATAAAACCAAGAGCAGGTAGAGAATTATTTATAATTTTAAAGAAATAGATTAAATTTGAATTCAAACAATTGATATGGCTACGACAACAAAAACACTTATTCTTGACCACGACAACATTATTCAAAAAGTGAATCGTATTGCTTATCAAATATTTGAAGACAATTATACGGAGAAAGAAATCATTATAGCAGGTATAGCTTCACGGGGATATGAATTTGCTGAGTTAATTTCAGAAACGCTGCAAAAGATCTCAAAAATAAAAATCAAGTTAGTTGAGTTAAAGATTAACAAAGAGCGACCGATTGATAGCAATATAGAGCTAACTCTTCATGAAAAAGATTTATCCGACAAGGTTATTATCGTAGTTGATGATGTCTTGAACTCAGGCAGCACTTTAATTTATGGAATCAATTATTTCTTAAATGGACCGATTAGAAAGCTATCTACCGCGGTTCTTGTAAATAGAAATCACCACCGTTTTCCAATTCACGCTGATTATGTCGGCACATCTCTTTCTACCACATTACAAGATCACGTAGAGGTAAAATTTAATGTTCGCGGCAAGCATAGTGTCTACCTTAAATAAGATCTAAGATTTTCTTAGCTGTCATATTTGATTCTGAAGCGATCACGGCAGCATGAAAATAAAAAGTGTTTCTTTTACTTAAACTAACTTCTATAAAGTCCTTTAATTCTTCATCAGAGAGGTTGGCTATTAGTGGTCGCTTTTTTTTTGCAGTCCTCAATCTTCCATATAAAATAGTGGAATCAACATTTAGGTAAATTGTTTTACCAGATTGGTTCATCAGCTCCATATTATCATTAAAGCAAGGAGTGCCACCTCCTGTAGATAAAACGAAAGCTTCATTTTTAGAAATAATATTTGCCATCACTTCAGATTCTAATAAACGAAAAGCTTCCTCTCCACTCTCTTGAAATAATTCGGTGATTGATTTACCAGCGCTTTTTTCAACCTCATCATCTAAATCAAAAAAAGGTACAATAAGTTGACTTGCTACTTTTTTGCCCAATTTTGATTTACCGGACCCCATAAAACCGAGCAAAAACAATTTCATCAATCCAATTTTTCGAAAGGAGAATCCGGTTCTTTTGCTAGGGTATTGTATACGACACGTTCGAATAATTTTGGAAAAATTCGTCCGATACCTCTCACCAAAAGACCATCTAAAGTCATTGTAACAGTTCTTTTTCTTTTTGTTACACCTTTGTAAATATAATCAGCCACTTTTTCGGCACTCATCATTTTACCTTCTTCTCTTGGTGACTTTCCTTGAGGAGAGCCATCTGCAGTAAGTGCCGTATTTCTAATATTGGAAGAAGTAAATCCCGGACAAGCTACCATAACATGTAGGCCAGTTTTCTTATTTTCTGTTCGCAATGAATTTAAGAAACCTTGCATAGCATATTTTGAAGCAGAATAGCCGGTTCTTGCAGGCAAACCGATTAACCCACCTATGGAGGAAATACCAACCACAGAACCTCTATTTTTTAAAATATATGGTAAGGCAAATTTTGTGGTATAAACTGTTCCCCAAAAATTAACTTGCATTAAACGCTCGATAACGCTAATATCCGTATCAACAAATAGCGCTCGCATAGAAATTCCTGCATTATTTATTAAAATATCTACAGTACCAAAAGCATCTACAGTTTCATCTACTATCCGTTTGCATTCATCCTTTATACTCACATCGGCAACAATACCAAAACATTCAATATCTTGATTTTTAAATGCATCAATAGTTGTAGAAACATTTTCCTGACTCCTTGCCACGACCACCACCTTACTTCCTTTGTTGCCAAAGTGAGCAGCTGTAGCCTTTCCAATCCCTGATGTTGCGCCTGTAATAATGACGACCTTACCTTTCATAGTAGTACTTTATTTGATAATAAAGATAAAGTGTATTTCTTTGCTATTTGAAATAATAACGTAAATGTACACTTCCAATGAAGATTCTTGAAGTTAACGATAAAAAAAATGTGAAGGCATTTTTAGATTTTCCAAATAAGCTCTATAAAAATGATCCAAACTGGGTACCACATTTGCGTCAGGATATTGAAAAAGTCTTTGATAAAAAGGCCAATAAGTATTTTCGACATGGAGAGGCAATCCGTTGGATAGTAATTGACAAAAATGGAAAAACTATCGGACGAATATCCGCATTCATTAATAAAAGAATGGCTAAAAGCTTTAAGCAGCCAACAGGAGGCTTAGGCTTTTTTGAATGTATCGAAAATCAAGATGCGGCCTTTTTACTTTTTGATACAGGTAAAAAGTGGCTAGAAGAAAGAGGCATGGAAGCCATGGATGGACCGATCAATTTTGGAGAAAAAGACAAATATTGGGGATTAGTCACTGAAAATTTTACTGCTCCACCCTATTATTGCCAAAATTACAATCCAGAATACTATATCTCCTTTTTTCAGAATTATGGTTTTAAGGTCTATTATGAGCAATTTATCTTTACCAGAAATGTAACTGATCCGTTAGCAGAGGTGATAATTGATAAAGCTAACAGAATAGCAAAAACTCCAGGCTATACATTTAAAATTATTGAAAAATCCAACCTTGATAAATACGCTGAAGATTTTAGAACAATATATAATAGAGCATGGGTAAAACATGAAGCTTTTAAGGCAATGGAGCAAAAACAAGCGATAACGATTATGAAAACGATCAAACCAATTTTAGATGAAGATTTAATCCATTTCGCATATTTCAATGAGGTGCCGGTTGGATTTTTCATCGCTCTACCTGAGATAAACCAAATATTTAAACGTGTTGGTGATAATTTCAACTGGTGGGGAAAACTAAAATTTCTACTTTATCAAAAAATGGGCGTTTGTGATACTTTTTTTGGTTTAGCTTTTGGGATTGATCCCGATCACCAAAGCAAGGGTCTAGAAGGAGCTCTTTTCAATAAAATTAAAGAGCAAGTAGCGATTAAAAACAAGTACCAAGATGTGGTGATTACCTGGATTGGTGACTTTAATCCGAAGATGATTCATGTAATTGAAAATTTAGGGGCTCATAAACTGCGAACACTTTGCACATATCGCTACCTATTTGACCAAAGTAAGCCCTTTGAACGAACCAAAATCATACAGTAGTAATATGAATATTAGAAAAATAAACAAAATAGTAAAAAAAATAAAAAAATCATCCAATTTCGCTTTGTCAATCTGAATAATCGTTTTATATTTGCAACCGCTTATCAAATCAGGACTTGTTAGCTCAGCTGGTAGAGCACATCCCTTTTAAGGATGGGGTCCTGGGTTCGAACCCCAGACAAGTCACGATTAAAAAAAGGACGAATTTTATTCGTCCTTTTTTTGATTTAAGCAAAATCGTCTAATTTAAATGATAATTGCCCCGGTGCTGAAACTGGTAGACAGGCATGGTTGAGGGCCATGTATCCGTATGGATGTGCAGGTTCGAGTCCCGTTCGGGGCACAAAGCAGTAAGATTCTTCTTGCTGCTTTTTTGTTTCACACCCAAATCTTCCCTGGGTTCATAATACCATTCGGATCAAACGCATTTTTGATTCCTTTCATTAAATCAATTTGAGTCTTATTAAACATAATATCCATGTATTCTTTCTGAACTAAGCCAATACCATGCTCGCCTGATATCGTTCCACCTAATCGTTTTACCTCCTGAAACAACAGGCGAATTGCCTTCGATAATTCTGTATTCCAAAACTCATCAGATAAGTTATCTTTTAAAATATTAATATGAAGATTTCCATCACCAGCGTGCCCATAACAAACTGATCGAAAACCATACTCTTCCCCAATCCTTTTAACTGCTTCTAATAACTCAGGAAGCGCTGCTCTTGGCACCACGGTATCTTCTTCTTTATAGATGGACTGTTTCTTCACCGCCTCTCCCACAACTCTTCTCAGTCGCCATAAATTTGTTTTTTGAGCTTCACTATCTGCCATTAGTACTTCTCTACAATCGAATTTTTCTAACGTTTTAAAAATGGTTTCCATATCGTCCATGAGCACCGAATCGTTATTCCCATCAACTTCTATGAGTAAATGTGCTTCTGTAGTATCTGACAGCTCCAGCGAATAATCTTCAATAAATTGCTGCGCCATGATAATGGCATCTCTTTCCATTAACTCCATTGCAGAAGGGGTAATTCCGGCTTTAAAAATAGCCGATACTGCTTTTGCAGCATCACTAAACTTATTGAATGGGACTAATAACAACGCATCAAACTTAGGATGCGGAATTAATCGTAGTACAATCTTCGTTACAATCCCCAAAGTGCCCTCGCTACCGACAATTAACTGTGTTAAATTATAGCCTGTTGCATTTTTTAAAACATTGGCCCCTGTCCAAATAATTTCTCCTGAAGGCAAGACCATTTCCAAGTTAAGTACATAATCTTTCACCACTCCATACTTAACAGCTTTAGGACCACCTGAATTTTCAGCTATATTACCTCCTATAAAACAACTTCCTTTACTTGCAGGGTCTGGTGGATAAAACAAGCCCTTCTCTTTGACTGCATTTTGTAGCACCTCAGTAATTACACCAGGTTCTGTAGTTACTTGCAAATTATCTTCATCAATTTCAATAATTGCATTCAATCGTTCGGTAGAAAGCAACACTCCGCCCTTTACCGGCAAAGCTCCGCCACTTAAACCCGTTCCCGCGCCTCTAGGTGTTACGGATATATTATGCAGGTCACAGTATTTTAAAACTTGACTTATCTCTGAAGAGTTTGCCGGCTTTAGCACAATCTCAGGTACAAATGATAAATCTTCTGTATAGTCTTTCGAATAAGAAAACATAATCTCTGTTTCTTCTGCTAAGTGATAAGAAGGACAAAAAGCTGTTAAATGAGCTATATCTTGTTGATTTAACTGATGAAAATTCATATCGATTAGGTATTTTATCAAAGTTAGTAGAACAGATAGAATTAGAGGCTTAATTCAATAAAAAAACCGCTCAATGAATAAATCAAAGAGCGGTCATAAACCATATCATTCAATAAATTATCGGCTAAGCATTACACTACCCTTAATTTCTGCATCTGACAATTTAATCACGTAAAAGTATGTTCCAGGAGGCGCTTTATCTCCACTTTGCGTTCTACCATCCCATCCACTTCGCTCTACATTAGAAGTAAAGACAACGTCTCCCCAACGGTTAAATATTAATATCTCAGCGCAATTTACAAGATCGCCTTTAAACTCCACTCTAAAGGCATCGTTTATTCCATCACCATTTGGCGTAAAAATATTCGTCTGTATTAACTCTAAATAATTTTCTACCTCTCCTACTTCTATTAATTTTGTCAAGGTATCAGCACAAGTATTATTTATCGCTATTAAAGTAATTTCATTTGTAGAATTAAACTCCAAATCTAAATTCGGTTCAACAGAAATTAGTGTATCACTACTTCCATTTACATTCCATAAATGAACAATCCCATTAATAGTGTAATTTTTAATTTGAGAAGTCAATCCGTCACACTCAACTGTAAAATCAACAATAAACTCAGGTATAGGTGTCAAATTTAATTTTATAATTACACTGTCTACTGCCTTACACCCATTTGCATTAGTAACCTCTAAGTAATATTTAGTTGTTGCTAAAGGATCTACTATAGGATTTCTAATAGTTGAAGCACTAATTGATCTTGTAGGTGTCCATAAATAAGTTACTCCTGCTGTATCTCCTGTAATCATTGGATTCAGACGTAATGATTCGCCTTCACAAAGCTCCAAGTCAGCTAAAAAGTCAACATCTAGAACTTCTACCAATAAGGTATCTGTGCTTACGCAACCATTAGCATCAGTCCCTGTAACTATGTAACGCGTAGTTGTGTCTATACTAGCTATAGGGTTTCCAATAAATGGATCAGACAGACCAGTAATGGGACTCCACAAATAACTAACAGCACCAGTAGCATTCAATTGTATAGTTGCACCTTTACAAACTGATGTATCGACTCCGGCATCTATTACAGGTAGTGGATTTACAATAACTTCTATAGAATCAATAGAAATACATGAATTACTATCAACTACTTCTAAGAAATACTTAGTGGTTACCTGAGGAGCTGCAATTGGATTAGGAACATTATCAAAATTCAACCCTGTAGACGGTGTCCATAAATAAGTTGCGGTTATCGGACCACTTAGAGAACCTCCGAGAACTATTGTATCCCCGATACATATTGCCAAGTCATTACCCGCATCTATTACAGGAAGTGGATTTACGGTAATTGTTATATCATCTGTAGTAAAACATCCATTTGCTCCAGTTCCAGTTACTGTGTAGGTAGTGGTTGGGGTAACAAACACTTGTGGATTAGCGATTGTTGGATCACTCAATCCGATGACAGGTGACCATGTATATGTAACTGCACCTGTAGCTTGTAATTGAGCAGTATCTCCAATACAATATGCTTGATCTATACCTGCGTCTAATAGTGGTAATGAATCCACTTTTACCGAAAAACTAAAGGTATCACTGCATGCTAACCCTGAAGTTGCGATTAATTGAACAGTATAATCACCATCCGAGCCATAGGTATAAGTTGGGTTTTGTAAAGTTGAAGTACCAACTCCATCTCCAAAATCCCATGACCAACTTGTTACAGCACCACTGCTAATTGAAGATAAATCAGTAAATGTAGTTAAGTTGCCTTCGCATACAGTATCAGCAACAAACAGTGCTGAAGGTCGAGGGCTAACAAAAACAGTCATTGAATCAATATTCTGACAACCATTAGCATCAATTCCAATCACAAAGTACTGAATAGTATCGGTTGGTGTGGCTATTGGGTTAGCTATGGTAGGATCCGAAAGTGTAGCTCCTGGAGACCACAGATAAGTTACCGCGCCACTAGCTTGTAATTGAGCTGATGCCTGGTTGCATATTGTTATATCTGCACCTGCATCAACTAATGGAAGTGGATTAACAGTTACTGTCATCGAGTCTAAACCGGTACATCCATTTGAATCAGTTACGGTAATAAAGTATTTGGTGGTTGTCTGTGGAAATGCTCTAGGATTTGCGATAGCGGGGTCGCTTAAACCTATAGCTGGACTCCATGAAAACACATTTAATGGATCACCTGTTGGACTTCCACCAATCGATATAGTATCCCCAATACATATTGTTAAATCAGAACCTGCATCACTTGAAGGATTAGAATTTACAATAACCTGCTTCGTAATAGAATCCAAACAACCAAAATCAGAAGTTATAATTAACTTTACATTGAATGTTCCAGATGTTAAGTATAGATGCTTTGGGCTTTGTAAAGCTGACAATGGAGATCCATCACCAAAATCCCAAGACCAGTTAGTAATACTACCCGATGCAACTGAAGACAAATCAGTAAAAGTAGTTGAATCGTTTTGGCAAATTGTAGAAGCAGAAAAATCTGCAACAATCACAGGGTTTACAGTTACAATTACTGAGTCAACTCCTGTGCATGTGTCATTTGTTGTAAACAAGAAATACTTTGTCGTTGAGCTAGGAGATGCGATTGGATTAGCAATTGTTGGATCGCTTAGACCATTTGTAGGCGACCAAGAATATATCGTATTAATTGGTGAAGAAGAACTTCCTCCTAGTAAAACACTATCATTTGTACAAATTGTTTGATCTAATCCGGCATCAGTAGGAACATCAGGAGCTACTAGAATAAAGATAGAATCTCTGTTTCTACAGCCATTTGCATCAGTACCTTCCACATAATAAGTAGTAGAAATTAGAGGATTAGCTACAGGGTTAGAAATATTTAAGTTACTCAAGGTTGGATCTGCATCCCAAACATAAGACACTCCACCTGTTGCTAAAAGTTGTTCTGAGAAACCAGGACATACATAAGCAGAATCTCCTGCGTCTATAATTGGCAATGGGTTAACAGAAACAAGCACATCATCTGTATTCACACAACCATTAATATCTGTAACAATAACTGTATAAGTTGTATTCACTGTTGGGAATACAAGAGGGTTTGCAACTGTAGGATCTACTATAGTGGCAGCAGGACTCCATAGGTATACTGATCCACTTGGCCCTGTAGGAGCTCCACCAACTTGAAGGGTATCATTTAAACACACAACACCGTCAATCCCTGCATCAACAAATGGAAGCGGATTAACATTTACGACTACGTCATCTGAAGCCGTGCAACCGTTTGCATCTGTTACCAAAACAGAATAAGTGGTAGTTACTGTTGGGCTAGCGATCGGATTGGAAAGAACAGAATTACTCAAGCCTATATTTGGAGTCCACAAATATGTTGAACCTGCCGGACCTGTTGGCGATCCTCCAATTGGAGTAGAACTACCTAAACAAATTGCGGTATCTAAACCAGCATCTGCAATAGGCAATAGATTTATGCTAACAATAATATCATCAGTATTAGTACAGCCGTTTGCGTCAGTTACAACTACAGTGTAAGTCGTTGTTGTTGCAGGACTCGCTATTGGATTTGCTAATGTTGGATCATTAAGACTAACTGAAGGAGACCAAGAGTAGGTTGATCCTGTTGGACCTGTAGGGCTTCCACCAATTGCAGTTGATCCGCCAATACAAAGAGCTATATCAGTACCTGCATCTAAAATTGGGCTTGGATTAACCGTAACCTCAACTTGATCCGTCGACGCACATCCATTTCCATCAGTTATTGTAACTGTATAAGTCGTAGTAGCTGTCGGTGTTGCTATTGGGTTACCAATGGTCGCACTAGAAAGGCTTGCAATTGGAGACCAAGAAAAAGTAACTCCTGTAGGGCCTGTTGGTGAGCCGCCTATTGTTGCTGAGAAACCATCGCAAATTGTTTGGTCTGCTCCTGCATCAGCTATTGGGTTTTGATTCACAATCACATCCACGATGTCTGTTGAGGTACAACCTACACCGCTTGTCACCAAAACAGTGTACTGAGTAGTAATTGTTGGATTGGCTATTGGATTGGCTATTGAGGCATTCGACAAACCTGTTGCAGGGCTCCATAAATAAGTAGCTCCTGTAGGACCTGTAGGTGCCCCTCCAATCGTAACAGAACTTCCGTTACAAATTGTTTGATCTAATCCAGCATCTGCTGTTGGTATCGCATTAATAGTTACAGTTACATCATCAGTACTCGTACATCCATTAACATCTGTTACGGTAACAGAATAGATCGTGTTTACCGCAGGAGTTGCTATAGGATTTGCTGCCGTTGAGCTACTTAAAGAGGTAGCAGGACTCCACGAAAACGTAGCCCCGGCAGCAGCAGTTGGACTTCCTCCAATTGCGATACTTCCTCCTGGGCAAATGGATTGATCAGGACCTGCATCTACAATAGGGCTTGGATTAAGCGTAACCTCAACTTGATCAACTGAAGTACAGCCATTAGCATCTAAAACAGTAACACTATAGGTAGTTGTTACCGTAGGACTTGCTGTCGGATTCGCAGCAGTTGTGCTAGATAAACCAGCCGCGGGAGACCATGAAAAATTAGCCGCAGGAGGTCCTGTAGGCGCACCTCCTATAACTACACTTCCTCCATTACAAATTGTTTGATCATTTCCAGCATTCGCATTCGGTGTTGGATTTACGGTAACCGTTATTTGATCAGTTGCCGTACAATTCGGACCTGTCGTAACTGTTACTGTATAAGTGGTGGTTATAGATGGATTAGCAATTGGATTAGCAGCAGTTGGGCTAGATAATTGTGTAGTTGGACTCCATAAAAAAGTTGATGTTGGAGGACCTGTTGGAGCACCTCCTATAGCAACACTTTCTCCCAAGCAGATAATTTGATTTGAGCCCGCATCTGCCAAAGGTATAGGCGATACAGTTACAGTTACCTGATCGGTACTTGAACAGGCAGTCCCATCGGTTACTGTTACCGTATAAACAGTAGTAACAGCAGGATTTGCTATTGGATTAAAAGCCGTAATACTACTTAAGCCTGCAGAAGGAGACCAAGACACCGTATTGCCAGCTGAAGTTGTGGGTGCACCACCAATAGTAGCGCTTTGGCCGACACAAATAGACTGATTCACTCCTGCATCCGCAGGAGGTCCGGGGTTAAGTGTAATATTTTTTGAAATAGTAGCTACGCAATTTAAATTAGTTGTAACTGTTAACTGAACTGCATATGTTCCAGATGCAGAGTAAGTATATGTAGGATTTTGTAGTATTGAAGTCCCAGAAGCATCTCCAAAATCCCAAGACCAATCTGTAATTGTGCCAGCGGCAACAGTGGACAAATCAGTGAAGTTAACCGGGTCTACTATGCAGCCAGAAACAAACGAATAATCTACCACAGGTACAGGACCGTTATAATTAAGCTGGAATGTATTTGAGGAAGAAGAACATGCGTTTAAGCTATTATCCCTTTCTACTCGATAAGTGATATTACCACTGCAATTTGTCAGTGCATCGCAAACATTGGTTGTAGTAGAATTAGTTGTAGTAATTTGAACCCCATTTCTAAAAACTCGATAATTTCCTGAAGAACCTAAAGAATTAAACGGATTCCAATTAACATCTGCACATGCATTAGTTGCATCTAAAGTTGCATTAACGAAAATCGTTGACAAAGTGTCTTTCGCAACATTCAATACTGCATCATTACAACCAGACCTACTGCGAACATAATAAAACCTTGGAGCAACATCTGCACCTGCACCAACATGAGTATAACTTAATGTATTGTAATTAAATATACTATCTATCAGTGTAAAAGGACCTGCTTGATTAGTTCCTGAATAAACCATCCATGCATTAAAGGAGCTAGTTGTATCAATCGGCTGATTCCAGGTAAGATCTACATTGCCGTTAGGCTGAACATCTAAACAATAAATATCAGGAGACTCTATTACATCGTCAGCTAAAACAGTAATAGAAATAGTAGTCACCGTTTGACCAGGAGCAGGGCAAGCGTTATCGGTTGCTCGAATTACAAAGTTATAAGTGTTATTTAAACTTACACAACCATCATTAAATGATATGTGATTACAGGAAGTTTGCCAATTAAAAACACTTTGATAAGCTAAAAAACCTGTACCAGGGAGAGAAGTACTTAAGGTCGCACAAGGAGGATTTAAACATCCAGCGTTTGGATTTGAAAAATTAGCTCCGAATTGAGAACCACTAGCAAATACCCTAACCGAGTCAGCACTTGGATTTGTCGCTGATGGGAAGTCAGCTACTTGCAAATTAAATGTTACTAAATCTCCCGCCTTTACAGTATCTCTATATACATTAAAAACTCCAGGAGATGATTCAAACGGAGCTCTTATAAATGGCGGATCGTTAGGAGTACAAATTGCGCTGCTCAGCAACACTGTTTGGATATCTCGATAAACTTCAGCAATTTTTTGACCACAACGATACGCTTCTACCCTAACGCATGAAACAAACTCTCCATCAGTGAATGAAGTATAAGATATTTCACCATTTTCAGTATTCAATGAAGCGGGCACATTGTTAGGATTTTGGAAAGTACTAGGAAATGGAGAAGTAAAAGTATATCCATTAACGAATGAAGCCCTTACATTACTCGCTTCAATATATAAACCCCCGCTAACTCCTGCCAAAGGCTCTGCCCAAGAATAGACCAATGAATCTAACTCTTCATCTTGGGCGTTATGATTATAAGTAAATGCATCACCTGTGCACAAAATTGATGAAGGAACTTCAGCAAAATTAGGTGAATTATCATAACATGTAGAAGCATTTTGTCCGTTAAAAGAAAACATTTTAGCCCTTAAAAGTAAATTTGTACCTCCAGGGTTAGTCAAATTATCTACGGCGTTATTTCTTGTGGGTCCGGTAAATGTAAAAATCCATCCATTAACTCCGGGCACTCCATTTAATAACTGAGGTGCGGTAGTAAATACATGCTCCTCAACTGCTCCTGCAACATTTGTTGTAATTCTAGTATTTGTTGGACTGCAAGGGGAACCACCACAAGTAGCAGAAATATCATTAATTGACTGCCGCGTCAATTGAAAGCTTGTGTTAGACTGACCTACAGTAGGGTAATTATGAGCAATTAATGATAAATTACCTGTTAAGGGAACTCCATTGCAATCTCTATATATTTTTACAGTAAATATATACCTACCTTGATTATTACACTCCCAGGTAATTTCTCCACCCATATAATGGGTAGCAGAAACGTTAAAGGAAAAAAATACACAAAGTGTAACTATTAGGGATTTACAGAAGTTTTTCATCAAACTAAAAATTGGATAACTAAATAAAAGTTAAAAATACAAAAATATACTGTTCAAAGACGTATTTCTATTATCATACGTTGCTTGATTAGTAAACAAAATCATTGAAAGACAAATAGACAAATATGTATATTTGCATAAAATCAAATTTACGTATGGATATTAAAGGGATAATTTCAATCGCAGGAAAACCAGGATTACACAAAGTAATCTCTCAAACTAAAAATGGATTAATAGCTGAATCATTAATTGACAATAAGCGTTTTCCAGTATACTCTAATCAGCAAATATCTGCTTTAGAAGACATAAGCATTTACACTTATGAAGATGATGTATTATTATCTGAAGTTTTCTCGAAGTTATTTGAAATCGAGAAAGGGAAAGAGTCTATCAATCACAAATCTTCTGCTGCAGAATTATCGGCAAAGGTGGAAGAAGCACTTCCTAACTGCGACAAAGAAAGAGTTTATGCGTCAGATGTAAAAAAAATAATTCAGTGGTATAATTTGTTAATAAAAAACGATTTATTAAAACCTGAAAGCAAGGAAGTAGCTCCTAAGGAGACTAAACTAAAGAAGGCAAGTTCAGAAGAAAAGAAAAAAACTGAAAAGAAGCCAGCTGCAAAAAAAGCTGCACCAAAGAAGAAAACACCAAAGAAAGATGAAGACAAGTAAATTGACTTCATAAACTTTACGAAAATATAGCATGCACATTCCCCCAACAATTACAAGATCTTTCCTACCTCAACTTTTCACACTAACTGCTTGGGACCAGCTACAACCGTACTTCGATCAACTCTTAATACGAGAAATAAACTCAGTAACTGATTTAAAAAAGTGGCTAGAAGACAAAAGTGAGTTAGACGCCTTTTTGGAAGAAGATATGGCTTGGCGCTACATCAAGATGAATATCAATACAAAGGACGAAGGATTACAACAATCCTTCAATTTTTTTGTAACAGAAATTAGTCCAAAAGTGTCGCCCCTTAACAATAAGCTTGAAAAAAAACTTCTGGACTCTCAATTCATCAACCAATTAGAGAAAGACACTTACTTTATCATGATTCGTGGAATCAAAAAAAGTGTAGAACTCTTTAGAGATGAAAATATTCCAATTCAAACACGGCTAGAACAAAAATCGCAAGAATATGGGGCTATAGCAGCAAACATGTCGGTAGAAATACAGGGCGTAAAAATGACGCTTCAACGTGCTGCCAAATTTTATGAAAATACAAACAGATCTTTGCGCCAAGAAGCGTTTGAGAAAATAAACACTCGCCGACTAGAAGACAAGGATACATTAAACAGTTTGTACACAGAACTAATTGCAGATAGAAATCAGGTTGCGTTTAATGCTGATTACAAAAACTATCGCGACTACATGTTTGATGCAATGGGAAGATTTGATTATTCCCCTCAAGATTGCTTTGACTTTCATAAAAGCATTGAGCAAGTGTTAATGCCTTATATACACCAATTGGAACTTGAACGAAAAAAAGCGCTTAACTTAACATTCCTTAGACCTTGGGATAAGAGTGTAGATTTAACGGGAAAGCAACCCTTAAAACCTTTTGATTCGGGAGATGAGTTATTGGACAAGTCAATTAGGGTATTTAATCAAATCGATCCTTACTTTGGAGATTGTTTAATTACCATGCGTGATAGAAAATACCTCGACTTAGAATCTAAAGATGGAAAAGCACCAGGTGGGTTTAACTACCCATTATACGAGAGCGGCATACCTTTTATTTATATGAATGCTGTAGGCACTTTTAGAGACATGGTAACCATGATGCATGAAGGTGGACATGCTGTTCACTCCTTCTTAATGCATAATTTACCATTAGTTGATTTACAAAGCACTCCATCAGAAGTTGCCGAACTAGCTTCAATGAGCATGGAACTAATCAGTATGGATTATTGGAATGTATTTTTTGAATCAGAAGGGGATTTAAATCGTGCGAAAATTGAACAGCTAGAAGGAGTGTTACAAACGTTGCCTTGGGTTGCTACAATTGACAATTTTCAACACTGGATTTACCAAAACCCAACACACACCTTAAAGGATCGTTATGATGCATGGGGTCGTATTAATTCAAAATTCTCAGGTACATTGACTGATTGGAATGGATGGGAAGAAGCCAAAAGCAATACTTGGCAGCGTCAATTACATCTATACGAAGTTCCATTTTATTATATTGAATATGGAATGGCACAATTGGGAGCCATAGCTGTTTGGAGAAATTACAAAATGAATCCAAGCAAAGCTATTGCCGACTTTAAATCTTCGTTAAAATTAGGTTACACTAAATCAATCGGAGATATTTATGAAACCGCAGGAATTAAATTTGATTTTTCACCTGAATACGTAAAAGAGCTGATTGACTTCGTATGGAGCGAACTAGCAAAACTAAAATAATTTACAAACGACTACCTTTATTTTTTTACTAATGGATTTTAATAATCTAAATGCCATTTCCCCAATAGATGGGAGATATAGAAGACATACAGAATCAATCGAGAAATATTTTTCTGAAGCAGCTTTAATTCAATATAGGATTAAAGTAGAAGTTGAATATTTTATTGCTTTATGCGAGCTACCACTCCCTCAACTGAAAGATGTAGACCCATCGATGTATCCAACATTAAGGGGTTTATACCTTAACTTCAAAAACGAGGACGCAGCTAGAGTAAAAGAAATAGAAAAAGTAACTAACCATGATGTAAAGGCTGTTGAGTATTTCATAAAAGAAAAAATTGCTGACGTAGGCCTAGGTGAAAGCATTGAATTTATTCATTTTGGCCTTACTTCTCAAGATATTAACAACACTGCTATTCCATTGTCAATTAAGAATGCGATGGAAGAAGTACTATTACCAGAATTAGAATCGACAATTAAGCAACTTTCTGACTTAGCAAACGATTGGAAAAACATTCCACTTTTGGCTCGAACCCATGGACAACCTGCATCTCCAACTAGAATGGGAAAAGAAATTAACGTATTCGTAGAACGACTTAACATTCAATTAGCACAACTAAAAAGCATTCCTTACTCTGCAAAGTTTGGAGGTGCTACAGGAAATTTAAATGCTCACCATGTAGCATATCCTGAAGTTAATTGGACTGACTTCGCTAACAATTTTGTCACTAATTCACTGACGTTAAGTAGATCACAAACCACTACCCAAATTGAGCATTATGATAATTTAGCAGCGCTTTTTGACGCGAACAAACGAATTAACACAATACTAATCGACCTAGATAGAGACATTTGGACATACATCTCCATGGATTATTTTAAGCAAGTCATTAAAGAAGGAGAAATAGGATCTTCAGCAATGCCACACAAAGTAAACCCAATCGATTTTGAAAATTCAGAAGGAAATTTAGGAATTACAAATGCACTATTTGAACATTTAGCAGGAAAACTACCTATTAGTAGACTACAAAGAGATTTAACAGACTCCACTGTTTTAAGAAATGTAGGCGTTCCATTCGGACATCAATTAATTGCACTAAAATCTTTACAGAAAGGCTTGGGTAAGCTGATAATCAATGAGGAGAAAATTAAAGCTGATCTTGAAAATAACTGGGCAGTAGTTGCAGAAGCAATACAAACGGTGCTAAGAAGAGAAGGTTTTCCAAAACCTTATGAAGCTTTAAAAGAATTGACAAGAACCAACGAACGAATTTCAGAAGATTCTATTCGACGATTTATTGAAACATTAGCGGTGTCGGAAGAAATCAAGAATGAATTAAAACTCATTAGTCCATACAACTACACAGGAATTTAATTCAATTATGTTATCAATAACAAGGAGAGCTAATTTTAGTTCTCCTTGTTTTTTGCAACCAATTAATAATTTCTTCAAGATTCTCAAAAAATCATAATTTAACGCACTGAATTCATCCGAACATGCAAGAAAACTTTGACATTACAGACGAGCAGATTGAAGAAAAATTTTTTCCGGCTTTATTTTCATTTTTTAAAGAAGAGATTTTTGCACAGCACAGTTTCATTAGTGAAGCCGCGGACATTTATACTAATTTCTCTAGTCGTTTAAAAGGGGATATAAAGCGTAAAGAAGAATTGCGGGTAATTAAAGAAATTAACAACACAAATAATCATTTATATAAACTTCTATCTTCCTATTATCCTGAGAAAAGAGAAAATGGCTTTAAAGATGATTTTAAAAACTATATTTCATTCTGCGCGGAAGAATTGAAATCGATTCCGGAAGTGGTTATCGCTAATCAACACTCTGATCGGTTTACCATTTTAGAGAATGATTCATTTAATCTAAAGTTAAAAAAGCCATTTAAAAAGGCATTCTATCACTTCTCACAAATACCGGTAAAAACAGTTGATTTATTTAGAAAAGAAAAAAAAGGAGAATATAATTGGACCCACAAAGTACCTGTAAGAAGCTTATACGCTCACTTTTTTGAATTTCAATTTCCTTATTCACTGATTGAAGAGTATATAAAGCTTTTATCTTCTAGAACGAATACTATTGATAAAGTTTGGAAAATCGATCAATTTATTAACCATCAAATATCCAAATTTAACTCAGGCGAAATTACCTTAGATGAATTAAAAATCAGTGTAGCAGAAAGATTACAACCTGAGCATTTTGAAGAAATTTATGCTGAATTAAACAGCACGCTAGACATTCTTGAGCGTGACATTAGACATAAACTGCAATTTCAAATAAGAGAATTTCGGTTTACTTACGATCGAGTTGGAACGATGGAAATTTCATTCAATCAATTCTCAGTTACTCAAATTGCAACGACAAGTAATAGCTTACATGCTAATTACCTTAAACTTAGTAATGGTTGGAAAAATACTCTATTTGCTATGCTGGATGACTTTCAACTAGACTTGGAATTATTTAACATAATATACAATGCTTTACAACAGCATGAATTACTGAGTAATAGTTGCGCCACTAGAATAGAAAACAGCATTATTAGCCAAATAAACCAGATACAAGATCGACTAAAATCTCTCAATCAATCAATTGCAGACTACAGCGAAAAAGAAACAGTTCCTATTGCTGATTTTTTGGTGACTGAAAAAGCAGCCTTAAGTCAATTGTTGAATGACCAAATAATTCCTGAAAGTGTAGAACAACTATACGGCCAAAACATCCCCTATTTAATAGAGCGATTAGAAACAAAAATTAAAACAGAAGTCGATAAGATCAAATCACCAAGGATTATTTCTGCATCTGCTCAATACAACAGAGCATTTAAGAAGTCGGAATTAGAACATTTTGATCCGAAAGAGTTGGTACAGTTAGAAACTTACCCACACTTTGTAGATAGTAATAAGAATCTAAAAACTAACCTCGTAAAAAGATTAGAGGCAGTAAGAACTTCCATAAGCGATATAAGCAGCATTGTTTCATATAATCTAGACTCTGCCATTACCTATTCGAATGACGGAAAAGTTTTCGATGAGGTTAAAAAGCTAGCGCTTGAAGGAATGGAAAGAAGTATTTCTAAAACTTCTGAGATAAATGAGTCGTTAACAGAAATCAGCAAACTCATTATTAATGAGTTAAAAAAATCAACTAGAGATCTTAATGAGGAACTAGATCGCCTTACTAAAAACGAAAATATTTTAAATCTGAGAATTCAATTAGCTAAGGCAAAGGCATTAAAGCATACTCAGAATTACCGAGACTTTGTTTTCGATTTTGCGTCAAATGCATACATAAGATTGAAAGCATTAGCTATTATTTATTTTAGTAAAGCTTCAGAAGTGTATAATCAGCTCATGAAACGCTTCGGTTTAAATGAAAAGGAAATATTGATAACACCTGAACTTGCAGACTTTTTAAGTGAAACAGAGAAAGCAATACAGCAATTACCTTATGTTTATCAGCGATTATACCGCGTAGAACCTATTGAAGACGACAGCTTCTTTGTTGGAAGGCAGAATGAACTTGATAACTTAAATTCTCATTTTAAAAACTGGGTCAGTGGGAAATTTTCGGCAACAATACTAACAGGTGAAAAAGGAAGCGGTGCTAGCACAATTCTTAACTTTTTTGTAAAACAAAACAATGTACACAACAAAGTAAAAAGGTATAAACTAACTCAAAAGATTTCAACCAATTCCGAATTATTTGATTTTTTCAATTCATTCTTAGACCTTAATGCGAAATCTGAAATAGAATTAATAGACCAACTGAAAGAAAAATATACTAATCAGATAATTATTTTAGAGGATATCAATTTCTTATTCTTAAAAAAGGTAAATGGATTTGAGGCCATGAAAACCTATTTCGAAATATTATCAAAAACAGGAAAACTTATCTATTGGATAAATACATGTAAACTTTATGCATGGCAATATTTATCAAAGTCAATCCGAATTCAATCCTTTTATAGAAATATAATTGTGCTTAATAAGCTTGATGAAAATCAAATAAATAAAGTCATCATAAATAGACATAGGGTGAGTGGTTACAATATTTTATTTGAAGAGAGCGAGCTAGTAAATTCGCAAAGCAAGTATAATCGACTAACTGAATTGGAAAAACAAGAATACTTAAAAGTCGCCTTCTTTAAAGAACTCAACCGATTTTCGGACAGCAACATTAGCATAGCCTTACTTTACTGGCTTAGATCTACTAGAGAAGTAAAGAATAACACCATTTATATCGGTAGATTGTCAGGATTCGATTTCTCATTTTTAAAAAACATTGAAAGTGATAATATTTTAACACTTCACTCCTTAATAATACATGAACGCTTAAATTTAGAAGAGCATTCAACACTATTCAATCAATCGATTGATCAAAGTCGATTAGATTTAACCACACTTGAAGATAGGGGAATTATTAATCGAGACGAAAAAGACTCCTTCTATATTAACCAATTACTATTTAGACAAGTAGTAAACCTATTAAAGAATAAAAATATTATCCATTAACTATGAAAACGATTTATCACTTTATTCTTTCCGTTGCGCTATTTGGAGTTCATTTTTTAGGGTTTTGCCAAATTGAAGGCTTTAAGAGCGATTTATTCATAGTTGAAAAATCAACAGGTTCGACTGCATTAATAGATTCGACTATAGTGTCAAATTCTACTAACAAAGACTCTGAAGCTACAACTATGATAGATAGTGCAAGTTCGGACACCATTATCAAAAAGGTAACTCTGCCTTTAATTACAAAACCTGATACCATTATTCAGGAAAAAAAAGAGGAGCAAAAAGAAACTCCTATTTCCCAAATAAATGAGATTATTTCTTTTGGCAAAATATTCTGGTCAATCATCATTATAGTTATTGGTTTTTTTACCATTAATTTTTTAATTAAGATAGTTGATTCATTAGCCGAAAAAAATACTGAATACCGATTTACTTTCAAAGGCCTTATACCCATCATAAAAATCATAGGTTGGGCACTGGTTACCATAACAGTAATAGCAGGTGTAATTCAACCCCCATTTGAAACAGTAATAGCTGTAACAGCATCTGTTGGTATCGCAATTGGATTTGCAGCGCAGGATATTTTAAAAAATATTTTTGGTGGAATTATGATTGTATTTGATCGACCGTTTCAAGTTGGTGATAAAATCGAGATTGGCAACTATTACGGTGAAGTTGTTGAGATAGGTTTACGATCTACACGAATTATTACTAAAGACGACTCTTTGGTTTCTGTTCCCAACTCAGAAGCTGTAAATAATGCCGTTTCAAACTCAAACACTGGAGAATCCAACTGCCAAGTAGTAGCCGAAATTTGGTTACCAATCGACCTTAACACTGCAAAAGCAAGAGCTATTGCAATAGAATCGGCTCAAGTTTCACCTTATGTATACCTAAACAAACCAATTGTAGTTCTTTTTATTAATGAAGTAAAAGAACGCAGAAGCTACCTAAAAATGCGCGTAAAAGCTTACGTTTCTGATACAAGAAATGAATTTATTTTTATGAGCGATGTTACAGAACGTGTGGTAAAGGAACTACTACGACAAGGAATAATAACCAAAGAAGATTTATATTAAAAAACTCCAACTTATCCATAAATAGGTATTAAAGGTCAATCAAGTAATAGAAATGAAAAAGATAAACTTAAAACGCTTTAATAATTCTAATATAAGAGGACGAAATAGGGAACTGAACAAGCAGAAAGCAGGCCAGGCTCCTGGCCTACTTATTTTTTCAGGCGAAAAAAAAGTAGACCTAGTTAAAGGCCAGCAATACACCTACGATTCTAAAGATATAAATTTTATAGAATCAGAAAACATAGACACTCTATTTCATTTATTTGATGATTCTAAAGTGAACTGGATAAACATTGATGGCTTAAGCAATATCCCATTACTCGAGAAAATTGGCAAACAATTCAACCTGCACACTTTATTATTGGAAGATGTAATGAACCTAAATCATCGGCCAAAATTTGAAGATTATGGAGATCATATTTTCTTTACTATTAGAATGTTTAATGGCGTTAAAGATGGCACACTTGACTATGAACAAGTAAGTTTTGTTTTGGGTGAGAACTATGTTATTTCATTTCAAGAAAAACCACAAGATATATTCAACATCATTAGAGACCGCCTAACAACCGGTGTAGGAAGAATGAGACAAAAAGGGGCTGACTATTTGTTTTATCGCTTGATAGACACAATAGTAGATCACTATTTTTTTGCAATCGAACATTTTGCTGATGAATTAGAAGTATTGGAAGAGGAGGTAATGGCCAACGCAGACGACCAATCTCTTGTAAAACTTCAGCACCTAAAAAAAGACCTTGTATATCTCAGAAGATCAGTTCTACCGGTAAGAGAATCACTAAGTAGTCTTATTAGATCTGAAAGCCTATTAATCAAAAAAGACACAGGCCCCTATCTTCAAGATGTCTATGATCATACCATCCACGTAGCCGAATCATTAGATTCCTGCAGAGACTTACTAACAAGCATAAAGGATTTGCACATCAATGCGCTTAGTAACAAGATGAATGAAGTCATGAAAGTATTGACCATCATTTCTACAATTTTCATCCCTTTAACGTTTATCGCAGGTATTTATGGGATGAACTTTGAGTATATGCCCGAACTAGGATTCCATTATGCCTATCCTGTCGCTTGGGTAGTAATGATCAGCCTTACTATAATCATGATCATTTACTTTAAACGAAAAAAGTGGCTTTAGAACATCTAAAGCCACTTCCTTTTGGTCAAATTATATCTTGATTGAAACCCTAATTCCTTTTTCTAAGCTCATCACGAATTTCAGCTAACAATACCTCTTCTTTTGATGGAGCAGGAGGCGCAGCTGGAGCGGCTTCTTCTTTCTTTTCCATTTTGTTGTATGCCTTAACTAACATAAAAACAGCAAAAGCAACGATTACAAATGTTATAATAGTATTGATAAAGGTACCGTAATTAATGCTCACTTCTTTGACAGCCTCAACGACTACCGTATCACCTTCCATAACTGCAGCAACACCATCTTGCAAAACAATCTTTAGGGTTGAAAAATCAACACCTCCTATAATTAAACCTAGTGGGGGCATCAAAATATCGTCTACGAATGATTTGGTGATTACACCGAAGTACAATGCCATAATTAATCCTACTGCCATTTGCAGCACATTTCCTTTCTTAATAAAATCTTGAAATTCTTTAAACATGGTGGTTTGTATTGTGGTTAATAATGCGTCAAATATACATCAATAATTAATCTATCAAAATGAATTATTCGTTCAAATATAAATTAAGTGCGACTAACAGATTCCAAAAGCAGATGAAGCCACATAATAGAAAAGCGGCAAATAAAACCAAAATACAAAGACTTCGAAATTATTAACAATTTTAATTGATTCGTTAATAACTTTGTTGATAAGGATTTCTTAACACAGGAATGAGCCAACTGCTAAGTATCTAAATTTGTTTTAAGGAAATTAAAACACCCCAACCTATGTTCGCCATTTTTGGAAAAAAGAGATTAAATGAGAATAAGCTGAGTAACATTGCAGTGAATTCTATTCTTGACACGGTAGACCAAGGCTTTCCTGAAGTAGCTGAAATCATTAAAAACTCACCTGAGCTAATAGCAGAAGTTGAAATAAACGACTCGCATCAAGATGTATTCTTGCTTATTATCATCGCTGCGAATCTTCAAATTTTACCCCAACATTTAGAATCACACCAAGATAGCCGAGTAACCAATAAAATAATTGAAAAATTGGCTCTTGTATTTGATGTAGACCCAAATGAATTTGAACGAGTTATTAATGAGTATAAGAGTTTTTTAAAGAAAGTAAACCACCCGTCAAACAACACACTATACTCTATGAGCAAAGGCGTCTTTCATAAGTTTGGCTTAGCTGATTTTCAAGAGGAATATTTCAGGAATATGAAAGCTCCAAACCCTCTTTTCTTAAAAAGACTAGACGAAGTGATGCCCATCTTCTTGTTTGATTGGAAAAAAATTACTGATAAATACCAATTAGTAGAAAAGTAACTAGTCGCGGCTGCTTAACTCCAAGTTGACTTGTATTTTACTCGTTAATCAAAAAATCGAAGAATTAATTTAATCCAAATTGTTTTTCTGCCATTTCAGTTATATCCATACCAATAGCCATGCAAGCGGTGGCTGCAGGGGAAGGAGCGTTCAACACGTGTATTGCATTGTCTTTATACTCAATTTTAAAGTCGTCAATCATTTCTCCATCAGGACCTAGTGCCATTGCCCTCACTCCTGCTCTTCCTGGAACTAAATCTTCCATAGTAAGTGATGGGATTAATTTTTGTAGGGTTTTCAGGAAAAGCGCTTTTGAGAATGCTCTTCGATATTCATCTAAACCGAACTTCCAATGCTTGGCAAATAACTTCCAAGTCCCAATATAAGTTAGCGCATCAGCCGTATCTTTCAAATCGAAATCGGTTTTAGCATACCCCTCTCGCTTAAAAGTAAAAACGGCATTTGGACCACATTCTACTCCACCTTCAATCATTCTTGTAAAATGAACGCCCAAAAATGGGAAGGCTGGATTAGGTACCGGATATATTAAGTTTTTAACCTTATGCATCCCTTGCTCAGACAAATCATAATAATCCCCTCTAAAGCCTACTATCTGTAAATCTAAATCAACATTATCTTTCTTCGCCAATCTGTCTGCTTGTAGACCTCCACAATAAATGGTGTGCTTTGCTTTATAAACTCCTTTTGATGTAGTTACAGTTGTCATTCCACCTTCGTGTTCTGCCTGCTTAAACTCCTCTCCTAAAAGCACACTAGATCCTGATTGCTGAGCTAAAGCTACTTCAGCTAAACGATTTGTAGCTCCTACAAAGTCTATAATACCTGTGCAAGGCACATGAATACCTGCAACTCCTTCGCAAAATGGCTCTAAATCTTTTATTTCAGCGCTGTTAATTCTTACGATTCCTTCGATTTCATTCTTTAAACCTGTATTGTAAATTTTATCTAAAAAAGGCATTTCTGTTTCGTCAGTGGCAACTACTACCTTACCACAAACATCATGATGTACATTAAATTCTTTAGAAAAACGAACCAACTCGTGGCGTCCCTTAACACAATTTACTGCCTTTTTAGAACCAGGCTTATAGTATAAACCTGAATGAATTACTCCAGAATTATGACCAGTTTGATGACCGGCTAATCGATCTTCTTTTTCAATGAGTAAGATTTGCAGATTGGGGTATTTTCTTTGTAACTGATACAAAGTTGCTGCTCCTACTATTCCTCCGCCTATGATGGCTATATCGTAAATTTTCTCGTTGCTCAATGTGTTCTATTTTGAATCCCAAAATTAGGACTCTAATGTTTAAATTCTAAACCGCTTGAATATTTTTTTGTTTTGGAACTCTCAATAATAAAAAGACGCCAATTATAAAATAAGCACCCAATGCAAAAATCGAGTTGCGCATTCCTCCTGTCATCCATTCAATAAGCCCAAAAGAGAATGTACCTATAACAATTCCAACTTTTTCTAGTACATCATAAAAGCTAAAATAGGATGCATGGTCTTTTGTTTCAGGCAGCAATTTTGCATAAGTAGATCGTGATAGTGATTGAATGCCGCCCATTACAAAACCAACTATAGCTGCAATAATGTAAAACTCCATTGGCAAATGGATAAAATAAGCTCCTACGCAAACACCTACCCAAATAACTAACGACACCATCAAAGCTTTTAAATTTCCAACTTTTCGGGATAGAAAAGAGAAAAAATATGACCCGCCTATAGCGATAAACTGTATAATTAGTACTGACACGATTAAACCCGTTTTAGCAGCACCATCAGCTCCCCAATTAATTTCTTTTGCTGCAAACAAAGTTGCCATAAGCATCACTGTTTGCACTCCCATACTGTAAACAAAAAATGCCGCCAAGTATCTGCTGATTGAAGTTTGTTGCTTGATTTCATTGGCTACCTTTTTAAGTTCTCTCCAACCTCTCCATATTAAATGATCTTCTTTTTCAGGAGGTGTTCCCACATGCTTGGGCAAACGCGCATAGGTAATCTGACTAAACCCTATCCACCAAATAGCAACCGAAACAAATGCATACTTAGCAGGCATACCAAACACCATTATCCCAACCAAATTACCAATTAACAATATAGAACTACCCAAATAGCCTAAAGAATAACCTTTTGCAGAGATCCAATCATGGTCCTTTGGATCAGCAATAATGGGCAAATAAGAATTATAGAAAACAATGCTGCCCCAAAAACCAACACTTGCGGTCATTACCGGTAACATACTCCACTCTAAATTATTTACATCAAAGAAAAAAAGTGAAGCACAAGAAATTGCCCCCAAATAGCAAAAGAATTTTAAAAATGCTTTTTTGTTATCGATATAATCAGCAACACCAGATAAAATTGGTGAGATAAAAGCTACTATCAAAAAAGCCATAGCACTTACGTAAGCATACAGCTCTGTGTTCTTAAATTGGTATCCCAAAAAAGTAACCAAATCAGAAGTTCCGTCGGGAGTAGTTGTGGTGGTAACCGCTTCGTAAAACATCGGAAATATAGCCGTTGTAATTACTAATGGATAAGCTGAATTGGCCCAATCATAAAAGGCCCAAGCATTAATTATTCTTTTATCTCCTTTCATAATGGTCTATTTACTTTGGCACTTAGATAAAATCTAAATCCAATTTCTTTTTCAAATCTAACAAATTAGGATTACGATCAATCATTTTCTGAAACTTTTCAGCATCTGTATAAGCCTTTCGTTCAGTTAAATCTCTATTGATAGAAACCACAATAGTTACTTCTGAATTTTTTAAACGTTGACGCATCATCTCATGCATATCAGGTCTAAAAATCATTACTTCCTCTTCTTGACTTTTATTTTCAACTAGCATCTGCAACAAATTACCTTCTCGCTTAGGCATTCTCTCTCGCATTGCAGAAGTAACTAGTGAGCTACCTTCCTTTCCTTCTTTCTCTATTTCAGCCATCAATTCAGCCCAAACCGCCTTTAACTCTTCATCAGAAAATTCAGTAGACATTTTGGGGCCAGACGCCTTTTGCGCTTTCTCTTGAGATTCTTCAACTTTTGGCTTATCATTGAGCATAGCGCCCAACGAGGCCGAAACCGATGGAATTTTGCGTTTCCCTCCAAATTTAGTACCTATTTTAACCGGTGCAGGAGGAGCATTATGGGTATTGATAGGTTCTGTTGGAATTTGACTTTCCGGCGGAACAATTGAATTATTTACTTTTAAAGGTGGAGCTACTGCGTTTTGAGGAGTTACAGATGTAGCTTGAGTAGAATTGCCACTAATTACTGATTTAGAGGGTTTTAAATTCTCAACTACTTTGAATCCATCATTTTTTTTTTGAACCGTAGTATCTAAACCACCGTTTGTAATCGAACAAAGCTGCATTAGGCAGAGCTCAATGAGCAGCCGTTGATTCTTGGCTGCTTTATACTGCAAGTCGGCTTGGTTTGCTAGCTGAATTGCCTGCATCAAAAAATGACCATCTGCCGCCTTAGACTGTTCTAGATATTTTTCTTTGATCGATGCCCCTACTTCGAGCAACTGAACTGTAATTGGATCTTTACTCACCATCAGGTTTCTCAAATGTTCGGCTAATCCGACAATAAAATTATGCCCATCAAAACCTTTGTTTAATACATCGTTGTAGACCATTAAAACATCTGGAATTTTATTTCCAAG
This sequence comes from Vicingaceae bacterium, assembly GCA_028336925.1. GTDB lineage: Bacteria > Bacteroidota > Bacteroidia > Flavobacteriales_E > Vicingaceae > Acidiluteibacter. The sequence continues at coordinate 45,870 of JAOKVV010000004.1, forward strand.
TAGCATTTCAGTTACTTTAAAATAATAGTCGTAATCAAGAATGTTTAAATTATCAATCACATGGGCATAGGTCATGTTGCTCCCGGAAAAAGAAACAATTTGATCAAACATAGACAAAGCATCTCTCAATGCTCCATCTGCTTTTTGAGCAATAATATGCAACGCATCTTGCTCGGCCTTTATCTCTTCTTTTTCAGCAATACTGCCCAAATGATGTGCAATATCTTCTACCTGAATTCGATTAAAATCAAATATTTGACAACGGGAAAGGATTGTTGGAATAATTTTATGTTTCTCAGTAGTTGCTAAAATAAAAATAGCATGCTTTGGAGGCTCCTCTAATGTTTTTAGAAACGCATTAAATGCAGAGGTTGAAAGCATGTGAACCTCATCAATGATGTAAACACGATGAGATCCCAACTGCGGAGCAAAACGAACTTGATCTACTAAATTTCTAATATCGTCAACCGAGTTATTGGAAGCCGCATCAAGCTCATAAACGTTTAGAGATTGCCCCTCGTTGAATGACTTGCAAGACTCGCACTTATCGCAAGCTTCTGTAGATGCTGTTCTATCAAAACAATTGATGGTTTTCGCCAAAATACGCGCACAAGTAGTTTTTCCAACTCCTCGTGGCCCACAAAACAAAAATGCTTGGGCCAGATGACCTGTTTTTATTGCATTTTTTAAAGTATTGGTAATGGACTGTTGACCAACCACTGTATCAAAAGTAGCCGGTCTATATTTACGTGCTGAAACAACAAAATTCTCCATTCAATCCTTCTTCTGTATTTGGAAAAACAAATATATCATTATTCTTTTTTGGGTGGGTAGGTTGTTGAAAAGTTATAGAAGGAAATATTATAAAAGCCGGGGGCATCTTTCCATTTGAGACGGGATGCATCGCGTCTCAGAAGGAAAGCGAATATTATCATTAAAAAACCACCCTAAAGTTGGCTTTTCTCTTTTCTTATTTAACGAGCTGCAAGTATTATGGATAATTACACACGGACTAAAAGTCTGCAGAAACGAAGTATAACGAACTCCATTTAAGCCCATTGTCTCTCTAAAAATCCCCATACAACAAATACTTACTCCTTACAACTTTTTGAAAGCGACTCAAATCGGCTTGCCAAGTAGCTCGAATTTCTTCGGCAGTCATTCCTGCCTCTATTTGGTGTTGCAGTTGTTTGGTTCCTGCCAATAATGCAAAAAAATTGGTGAAAAACTCACTCTTATTCGGATAGAAATTAAAGGCATCAATTAAATACTGCAAATCCAATTGTCCGTTGTTTTTTAGCTCCAAAGATCGGGCAGAAAGCTCTCTACCGAAACACAATTCTCCATTTAACTTGGGCTCTTTAGCCCCAAACATAGGCTTAGGCGTGAAGGCATAGGAATATAATCCAAAAGACGGATGCCCAAATAACTGAAATGGTTTCTCTGTGCCTCTTCCCACAGAAACTGGCGTGCCTTCAAAAAAGCATAAAGAAGGATATAGATAAATAGAATTCATATTCGGTAAGTTAGGAGAAGGCTTTTCAGGCAACTCATACCGCATTGTATGATCGTAAGCAGTCATTTTTACGACGTTCAAATCGCATTGAATTCCATTTTCTAGCCATTTTTCACCGTTAATCATTGAAGCATATTCACCCATCGTCATTCCATGAACTACAGGAACAGGGTGTAAGCCAACGAAAGAGGTAAATTCTTTTTCCAATATTGGGCCATCAATATAATATCCATTCGGGTTTGGCCGATCCAACACAATCAACGGAATATTATTCTCAGCACACGCCTCCATTACATAATGAAGCGTAGAAATATAAGTGTAAAATCGTGCACCTACATCCTGAAGGTCAAACACCATCACCTCAACGCCTGAAAGCATGTCTTTAGATGGTTTCTTATCTTTTCCATACAATGAAAAAATCGGCAATCCAGTTTTTCCATCCAATGAAGAGCTTACTTTTTCACCTGCATCTGCATCGCCTCTAAAGCCGTGCTCGGGACTGAATAGCTTGATAATTTCTACTTTCTTTGAAAGCAAAACATCTACTAAGTGGCTGCTCTTTATTAACGTAGCATGGTTACCAACTAATCCCACTTTTTTATTCGCTAATTGTGGTAAATAACTTGCTAAATTTTCAGCTCCTAAAGAAAATATAACCGAACTATTTTCAGAAGCTTTCACAACATCATTTTTACCTACATTAACCTCGTTATTAGCACATGCCACTTGTAAAAAAAGTAAACTATAGAAAAAAATCAGGTATAAAAATGGTCGTTTCTTAAATCGTTTCATCTTATTATTACATTTGTAGCAAACACTTTCAATTGAATTTCGAACTATTTACAGCCAGAAAAATCCTCAAAGGTAGCAACGAAGGTAATCGTTTTTCGGCACCTATTATACGTATTTCAATTTTAGCCATCGCTTTAGGTGTAGCTGTAATGATTATTGCTATGGCGATTGTAAATGGTTTTCAAACCGAAATTCGCAATAAAATTGTCGGATTTGGAGCACACACTTCCATTACTTCTTACAATACCCAGAATCAACTTGACCCTAAACCAATTGACCGAAATCAAGATTTTCTGCCCAAAATTCAAAACCATGAAGCAGTCAATAACATTCAAGTATTTGCTTCGAAAGGTGGCATTATAAAAACTGAAAAAGACATTTATGGTGTAGTACTGAAAGGTGTAGGGAGCGATTATGACTGGTCTTTCTTTAATCAAAACCTTGTTGCTGGGCATAAAATCACTATATCTGATACCAATAGAAATGATAGTATCTTAATCTCTGAGTACATTGCAAACAAACTATACTTAGCCGTTGGAGATGAAATTCGGATGTATTTTATACAAGAACCTCCTAGAGTTCGAAAATTCTCAATTGCAGGTATTTACAATACAGGTTTTGGTGAAATGGATGAACTGTATGTGATTGGAGACATTCAACACATCCAAAAATTAAATAATTGGTCTGATAACTTAGTAACAGGCTTTGAAGTTTCCGTAAATGATTTCGAAAAGCTAGATGAAGTAGATGAGTTTATCTACCACAACATTGGATACAACTTCACCTCCACCAGCATTAAAACGGCCAGAGCTGATATATTTAACTGGCTTGACTTGCAAGACATCAACGTTTTAGTCATTATTATACTTATGTTGCTCGTAGCGGGAATTAATATTATCTCGGCGCTTTTAATTATGGTTATTGAACGCACCAACATGATTGGAATTTTAAAAACCGTTGGGGCTAATAATTCAAGCATCCGTCGTATTTTCTTGTATAGCGCTACCTATCTAATAGGTGTTGGTCTATTTTGGGGTAACCTTATCGGGATTTCATTTTGTGTATTGCAACAGCAATTTCAATTTTTCAAATTGGATGAAGAAGCCTATTACATTGATCGTGTGCCAATCGAAATCAATGTGATAGAAATAATTGCACTCAACTTGGGAACATTAATAATAAGTGTGGCCATTTTGGTAATCCCCTCTTTAATCATTTCTAAAATTACGCCAGCTAAAGCGATTAAGTTCGATTAATAAGGTTAAAAATAGCTTGAATTTCGCTTCTATTTGGGTTAATTAAATGATACTTTTGTAATCGGTAAAAACGAAAGAAAGATCATGAAATACTTCAATAATATCATCGAAACAATTGGAAATACTCCACTTGTAAAATTGAACAAAACAGTAGAAGGTGTGCCTGCTTTAGTATTGGCCAAAGTAGAAACATTTAATCCAGGTCATTCCATTAAAGACCGAATGGCTTTAAAAATGGTAGAAGATGCTGAAAAGTCAGGTGTTTTAAAACCAGGTGGAACCATTATTGAAGGAACCTCAGGAAACACAGGTATGGGACTAGCCCTAGCAGCAATTGCTAAAGGGTATAAACTAATTTGCACCATGGCCGATAAGCAATCACAAGAAAAGATTGATATCTTAAGAGCAATGGGAGCTGAAGTTATTGTTACACCAACTAATGTAGCTTCAGATGACCCTAGATCTTACTATTCTGTTGCTAGAAAACTAAATGAAGACATTCCTAATTCTTTTTACCCCAACCAATACGACAATTTATCAAACCGTACTGCTCATTATGAGCAAACTGGTCCTGAAATTTGGGAACAAACTGAAGGTAAAATCACACACTTGGTTGTAGGTGTTGGAACAGGTGGAACTATTTCCGGAACTGCCAAATACTTAAAAGAACAAAATCCAAATGTTAAAATATGGGGAATAGATACTTATGGGTCAGTATTTAAGAAATATCACGAAACTGGTGAGTTTGACGAAAATGAAATCTATTCTTACTTAACAGAAGGTATTGGAGAAGATATTTTACCTGAGAACGTAGATTTTAAATTAATTGATAAATTCGAAAAAGTAAGCGATAAAGATGGCATGCTCATGACTAGAAGACTAGCCAGAGAAGAAGGTCTATTTATGGGGAACTCAGCAGGTAGTGCAGTTGCAGGATTGCTTCAGTTAAAAAATGAACTCACCCCTGATGATGTAGTCGTAGTTATTTTCCATGATCACGGAACCAGATACGTAGGAAAAATCTTTAACGATGATTGGATGCGGGATAGGGGCTTCTTAGATAAAGAGAAAGCGAGAGCGCTAGATTTAATCAAAAATCATAAAAACAAAACATTAGTTACTGTAAACGATCAGCACACAATTTCGGAAGTAATCGCAGTGCTTACGAAGTATAATATTTCTCAAGTACCTGTTAAAAACGAAGAAGGAGACTTTGTTGGATCAATCAACGATACAGAGTTATATGCTGCACTAATCAAAAACCCAAAAATGGGAGAAGATAAGGTCAGCTCTGTAATGGGTAAAGCCTATCCCTTTGTAGAAGCAAATGCAACCATCGAAGATGTTTCTAAACTAATCGATAAAAACTCACGAGCAGTTTTAATAAAGGATGCAGCAGGAATATCTCACATTATTACCATTCATGATGTGATTGATTCATTGAAATAAAATCATTTAAGATGATTCAATTAAAAGATCAGATGGGGAGCTTGCTTAATTTTAAGCAGGCTCCTTTGTGTATTGTGTCGTTGGTTCCTTCTATCTCAGAGCTTATTTGGGATTTAGGTTTACACGATGAGTTGGTAGGTGTAACTAAGTTTTGCATCCACCCGGAAAATCTTCGAAAAGATAAAGCAATTGTAGGTGGCACCAAAAACGTAAAGATAGAACGTTTGTTGGCATTAAACCCAGATTTTGTAATAGCCAACTTAGAAGAAAACACCAAAGAAGAAATCGAAATAATTTCTAAACTTATCCCTACTTACATAAGCGATATTAACACGGTAGAGCAAATGCTCCAGTTCATCAATGACATTGGATTGATTTGTAATCGTGAAAAAGAAGCAGAAGAAATAGCTAAAAAAGTATCCGAAACTATGGCAGCAATTCCTTCAAAACCTAAAAACAAAAAAGCCATTTATCTCATTTGGAATGAACCATTCATGAGTATCGGTGGCGATACGTTTATTTCTCACATTATGCAGCAAGTTGGATTTGAAAACTGCTTAAAAGAAATAGACCGTTACCCGACTCTTACCTTTGAAGATATTCAACAAATCTCTCCTGACGAAATTTGGCTTTCGTCTGAGCCATTTCCATTTAAAGAAGCTCACCAAAAAGAGTTACAAAATATATTTCCCTATGTTACAGTTCGCTTGGTAGATGGAGAAGCATTTTCATGGTACGGCAGCCGTATTTTTAAATTAAAAGATTACCTCTCCTCTTTTTAATGAAACGCAATCAACTCTTCCCATAAAATTTTAATAACTTTATTCGAATTATTTAGACCAATGTTCAACCGTTTTCATTACATCGCAATCCTTATTTTCTTGCCGCTTTTTAGCTTCGGGCAAAAGGTAGGTGTAGTATTAAGCGGAGGTGGAGCAAGCGGAGCAGCCCATATTGGAGTACTTAAAGCATTAGAGGAAAACAACATTCCAATAGATTATATCACCGGAACCTCAATAGGAGCATTGGTGGGCGCGTTGTATGCATCAGGAAAAACACCTAACGAAATTGAAGCGCTTTTTATATCCGATGATTTTATAAAATGGTCTAATGGGGTTACACTGGAAAAATATACTTTTTTCTATAAGGAAGAAGAACCAAGCGCCGAAGTAGTTAATGTTGATTTTAATTTGGATACACTATTCGAAGCCAACCTCCCAGTTAGCTTTATCTCTTCGGTACCAATCGACTTTGGCCTAATGCAACTATTTGCAGCTCCATCGGCTGCTGCCAACTATAATTTTGATAGCTTAATGATTCCATTTCGGTGCATAGCAGCCGACATAACCAATGGAGCTGAATATCCATTTTACTCCGGTAATATAGCCACTGCAGTGAGAGCATCGATGGCTTATCCATTTTATTTATCGCCTATCAAGCACAATGGCAGTTTACTCTTTGATGGAGGGTTGTATAATAACTTTCCATCAGATATCATGTATCATGACTTTATGCCAGATTTCATCATTGGCAGTAATGTTTCTCGCAAGGATCCAACACCGATGGAAGATAATTTAGTGTCGCAAATAAAAAGTATGTTAAGTAAAGAATCAAACTACACTCTTGAATGCGCCGACGGAATTATCATAAAACCTGAAATAGAAGAAATAACATTATTAGATTTCGATCAGAACTATAAAGCTATTCAAGAAGGATATAAATCAGCTCTAGCTAGCATCGACTCTATTAAACTTAAAATAAAGGATTTTAGAAAACTAGAGGATTTAGATACCAAAAGAAAAGCATTTTTAAACAAGAACAAGGCTCTTAAATTTAGAAATGTCAGTATTTCAGGTATTGACGAACAGCAGACTAACTATATCTTTAATAGAGCACTCAGAAAGAAACCTTATTTTGAATTTGATAAATTAGAGCAATCCTATATGCGACTTTTATCAGACAGAGGGATAAAGTCTATTTACCCCGATACCAAATTTGATACAGCGTCAGGGTATTATGACCTCAATTTGGATATAAAAAAGGAAAAAAGCTTCCAAGTAGAATTTGGTGGTATTATTGCTGCACGACCCATTAATACAGGATATGTTGGACTTCGGTACAATAGACTAAAAAAAACAAACTTGACATTAAGTGGCAACACCTACTTTGGGAAACTACACAGTGCAGCTAAAATTGCAGGCAGAATTGAATTTCCAAACAGGCTTCCAATCTATACGGAAATTAGCTATACAGCAACAAAGTGGGACTTCTTTAATAGTTCTACCACCTTATTAGAAGATGTAAACCCCTCCTACTTGATTAATAATGAAAATTTTGTTGATCTAAAGTTTGGAACTCCAATAAGATTTAAAGGAAAATTTGAACTTGGGGCTACCTTATTTGAATTAGAAAATGAATATTACCAAAACAATAGTTTCTTAAGAACAGATACCGCTGATATTAACTTATTTCGAGGATTTAGCCCTTACTTTAGTTATAGCAGAAATACATTAAATCAAAAGCAGTTTGCGAACTCAGGCAGCCAATTGGAACTGAAGGCTAGATGGGTATATGGAGATGAAAAAAATATACCAGGATCCACCTCCTTAGAAACAGAAAGTATTACAAAAAAGAGAGATTGGTTCGAATTGCGATTTAAATATCAAAATTATTTCTTCAACAAAAATAAATTTAAGTTAGGCGCTCAAATAGAATTTATTTCTACCAACCAACCTTTCTTTGATAACTATACCGCAACAGTTTTAATTGCTCCTTCCTTTCAACCATTACCTGAAATGAGCACGCTATTCCAATATCAGTATAGAACTCATTCATACAGTGCTATTGGTCTAAAAACTATTTATTCATTTACTAAAAAACTAGATTTAAGAGTAGAAGGGTATATTTTTCAACCCTATCAAGAAGTTATTGATAATTCTAAAAAAGCAGGATATGGCGAAATTCTGTCTACTCGAGATTTTATTGGGACCATAACAGCTGTCTACAATACCCGAATTGGACCAATCGCGGCATCGTTTAATTATTACGACAGCGCAGTAAACCAATATAAATTCCTATTGCACTTCGGCTATATATTATTCAACAAGAAAGCCCTAGAGTAAATCTCAAAGCTGAATCCTATTCATATCGCAACGACTCTATTGGGTCTAAATCTGCTGCTCTCTTTGCCGGATAAATACCGGCTACCACTCCAACAATTACGCAAAGAATTACTCCTAAAATCATCCAATCCCACGGAATAATAAAGCCTGCACCAACAAACCCAGCGACAACATTTCCAATAATGATACCCATAACAATCCCTACTGCTCCTCCAATTTGGCAAACAATAATGGCTTCCACTAAAAACTGCATAAGAATAAACCGACTACTAGCCCCAAGCGCCTTTCGAACCCCAATTTCTTTTGTGCGCTCAGTAACGGTTACTAGCATAATGTTCATCAATCCGATTGCCGCTCCAAGCAAAGTAATAAAACCAATTATATATGCTGAGAAGCTCACCATTGATAAATTTTCAATCAGCAAACTTGAAACACTGTCTGATCGTGTCACATCAAAAGACTCTTCTTCCTTAATGTCGTCGCCACGAACCACCCTAAAAGTTCCTTTTGCTTCTCCAATAGCGCCATCTAATTCCTCGGGAGATTCTACCATTGTGTTAATAAGGTAAGAGGTACTTGCTGAGGAAAAATATTGTCGTGCGTTTTGCAGTGGAATTAGCGCATTTTTATCAGCACTGAAACCCATGCTACTCCCTTTCTCTTTTAAGACCCCAACTACTCTATACTTACTAGCACCTATAGAAATAATTTTGTCTATGGCTTCTTCCTTACTACCAAATAGAGTGGTTCGTATTTCATGACCGATAATTACGGCATGAGCTCCGGAATTGACTTCAGACAAAGAAAAGTTTCTACCCTCAGCTATTTCATAACCTGAAGTAATGGTATAGTTTTCGTCGCATCCAAAAACGAAAATATTGGGATTCGTTTTTTCCGATTTGTATTTCAACGTTGCTGTAGCAGTAGCCCGAGTGCTAATAGAAACGGTGGACGGATAAGAAAACTGCTCTTTAAAATCTTTTGCATTCTGAAAGTCGATAATAGGATAAACTTTAGCTCGTTTCCCTCTCTTACCCATTCTGATATTACTTCCTTCATTCTTTATAGAGAAAGTATTAGACCCCATGCTACTAAAATTACTGCTAATGGAACTTTTTATTGCATCTATTGAGGTAAGAATCCCGACTAAAGCACATATTCCAATTGCTATAATTAACACAGTAAGAACAGTTCGCAGCAATTGAGTTTTTACTGATTTAAAAGATTCCTTTATATTTTCTAAAACGACGTCTTGCATGTCCCAAATGGATTTAATAACAATATTACTAAATATCAATTCTAGACCTATATTAAATGTGAAGAACGGTTTTAAAAATGGTTGAAAATCGTTAAATTCGCAACCTTTAAATTAACTTTAATAACGCATTAACAGAAGAAACATGGCTTTTGATATAGAAATGATTAAAGCGGTTTATGAAGTAATGGGAGAACGCATTGAAGCGGCTCGCAAAATTGTAAACCGTCCATTAACTTTAAGTGAAAAAATTCTTTACAGCCACTTGGACCAAGGTATTCCAACGGAAGAATTTCAACGTGGAAAATCTTACGTGGACTTCAAACCAGACAGAGTAGCTATGCAAGATGCGACTGCTCAAATGGCTTTGTTGCAGTTTATGCAAGCCGGAAAAAAGAAAGTTGCTGTTCCTTCTACGGCTCATGCTGATCACTTAATCCAAGCTAAAATTGGTGCGGATAAAGATTTGCAAGAATCGCTAAACAAAAACAATGAGGTTTTTAACTTCTTAAGTTCTGTTTGTGAAAAGTATGGTATTGGTTTTTGGAAGCCAGGTTCAGGTATAATTCACCAAGTAGTATTGGAAAATTACGCATTCCCTGGTGGAATGATGATTGGAACTGACTCGCACACAGTAAATGCAGGTGGACTAGGAATGGTTGCTGTAGGTGTAGGTGGTGCTGATGCGGTAGATGTAATGGCCGGTATGCCATGGGAACTAAAGTTTCCAAAATTAATTGGAGTTAAATTAACAGGCCGATTAAACGGATGGACTTCTGCTAAAGATGTTATCTTAAAGGTAGCAGGAATTCTTACCGTAAAGGGTGGAACAGGTGCTATTGTTGAATATTTTGGGGAAGGTGCTAGAAACCTTTCTTGTACAGGAAAAGGAACCATCTGTAACATGGGTGCTGAAATTGGTGCTACGACTTCTACTTTCGGTTATGACGATTCTATGCGTCGATATTTGAAAGCTACTGATAGAGCTGATGTAGTCGCTTTAGCTGATGAAGTTGCTGATCATTTGACCGGCGATAACGAAGTGTACGCAAATCCAGAAAAATATTTCGATCAGGTAATCGAAATCAACTTAGATACATTAAGTCCTCATGTAAACGGACCGTTTACGCCTGACTTAGCTACACCTGTAGCTGAAATGAGAGAAAAAGCAGCTAAGAATGATTGGCCAACTGATATTGAGTGGGCTTTGATTGGTTCTTGTACTAACTCTTCCTATGAAGATTTAACGCGTGCAGCGTCTATCGTAGAAGATGCATTTAACAAAGGCGTAAAACCAGTTTCTAAATTAGGAATTAACCCAGGATCTGAGCAAGTAAGATTTACAGCTGAGCGAGATGGATTAATGGATACATTTAATAAATTTCCTTCAGTAACTATATTTACCAATGCCTGCGGACCATGCATTGGTCAGTGGGACAGAGCAGGAGCTGAAAAAGGAGAAAAGAACTCTATCGTTCACTCTTTTAACAGAAACTTCTCTAAGCGTGCTGATGGTAATCCAAACACTCATGCTTTTGTAACTTCTCCTGAAATGGTTGCAGCTATTGCCATTAGTGGAAATTTAGGATTTAACCCAATTACCGATTCGCTAACGAACACAAAAGGCGAAAAAGTAATGTTGGCTGAGCCAAAGGGAATGGAATTACCTGACTTAGGCTTTGCAGTAGAAGATAATGGTTACCAAGCTCCTTCAGCAGATGGCAGTGCAGTAGTAATTAATGTAGCACCAGATTCAGACCGCTTACAATTATTAGAGCCTTTCCCAGCATGGGATGGTAAAAATATTAATGGTGCCAAGCTATTAATCAAAGCTTTTGGAAAATGTACAACTGATCATATTTCTATGGCAGGACCATGGTTGAGATATAGAGGTCATTTGGATAATATTTCAGACAACTGCTTGATTGGTGCTGTGAATGCATTTGGCAAAGCAACTAATGAAGTAGTAAATCAACTGTCAGGAGAAAAAGGTGCTGTACCTGCAACTGCTAGAGCTTATAAAGCGGCAGGTGTTCCTTCAATAGTTATTGGAGATCATAACTATGGTGAAGGCTCTTCTAGGGAGCATGCAGCTATGGAGCCACGTCATTTAGGTGTAGTAGCGGTAATTGTTAAGTCATTTGCTCGTATCCACGAAACCAACTTGAAGAAGCAAGGTATGCTCGGATTAACATTTGCGACAGAAGCAGACTACGATAAAATTCAAGAAAACGATACCTTTAACTTTATTGATTTAGCAGATTTTGCTCCTGAAAAGCAATTGACTTTAGAGTTAGTTCACGCTGATGGATCAAAAGAACAAATTAAATTAAATCACACCTACAATGCTCAGCAAATAGCATGGTTTAAGGAAGGTTCTGCATTGAATTTGATTAAAAAACAGAATAATGCTTAATTATTGAGCTAAAATTTTTCTAAATCCCCATTTTCATCAAGAGAATGGGGATTTTTTATTTGTTAAGAATGACGAATACGTTATCTTTATGGACTGGTATAATTATTGAAATAACAGATTCAAAAAAGATAAAATGAAGAAAATACTCTACTCCATCGTTTCCTTAATAACTTTTGGAAGCTTCGCACAAGAAAATTTAGTCCCAAATCCCAGCTTCGAGCAAGTTGATGGAAAGATAAAAGAAGGTGGAAAAATTGAATTAGCATACCCATGGGTTTCTGCTACAATAAAACCGGTAGATCTATATAGCGCAAATGCTAAGGCCGATGAGTTTTCAGTTCCCGAGAACGCATACGGAGAAGAAAAAGCACAAGATGGTAGTAACTATGTAGGAATAAACTTCTATGGTTACCGCGGAAGATCTCCTAAATCCTACCTACAAACTGAACTCAACGGAGAGTTGGTAGCAGGGAAAACTTATTGCGTAAAGTTTTTTGTTAGCTTTTCAGACCGCTCAAAATATGCTTCTAATAATATTGGAGCACATCTATCAACTGAAGCTATAAATTCATCTGATGAAGGAGATTTAAATTTTAAGCCTCAAATTATGAAGCTAAGAAACACTCCAGTAATTAAACAATTTGACTGGACTCCAATTTGCGGAAATTATACCGCTACCGGAGGAGAAAAATACATTACAATTGGGAACTTCTTTAGTGAAGAAAACACAACTACAGAACGAGTAAAACAATCAAGGGAATTTACAGGAGCACAAAAAATGGATGGTTACTATTTTTTAGATAACGTATCTGTAATCGATATGGAAGGACAGCCTGCAAGTACTTGTGTTTGCGAAAAAATTGCCGGAGGCTCATTAGAGACAGAATTCAAATCATTCTCCACCTCTGAGAAAGATAAGGCATCTAACAAAGGAGATATCATCATCCTAAATTCTGATGGAACAAAAGGCATCAATCAAGGAAATGAGTCTAGATTGGATGAAAATAGCAGCTTTTCATTACTTGACCAAGAGATAAACTTTGAGGCTAATTCTAAGGAGGCTACTGCAGAGCAAGTTGCTACACTAGACCTTATCGTAGATTACTTGAAAAAGAATCCAAATCAAAAAATAAAAGCAATTGGACAAGCTAATAAATCGGAAACGAGCGCTGAAAATTTAGCTAAAGGAAGAGCCTTTGGAATTAAAAAATATTGCGACACGAAGGGACTAACCGAGAGAGTCGTTTTAGATTTTAAATTACATGATGACAACAACCCAAACAATAGAAAGGTTACTTTCGAATTTGTAGATTAAGACAAAACACAGTATTATTGATGGTTGTAACCAATAGGTTGCAACCATTTTTTATACCCACCTAATGAAATCGACCACTCTCTTCAGTCTATTTTTTCTTCTTTCTCACATGCTCATTTCACAGAATGAGACATTAATAGATATCGATAATTTTGACCAACTATTAATGGAGGTAGAACTCCAAGAAGCTATTAATGAAGCTAGAATTGCTAAAAAACTTTCTGAAGTTTTACGAATAGAATCACTAGATGCTGCAGCTTTTGACCAAGCCGAATACAATCAGAAAAACAATAAAGAAGGCCACGACCAAGATGATGAGGACCAAAAAGAGGTAACTCAAAGAGTGCGACATTTTGGAGGTATGTTTTATGAAATGGGTGAATTAATTTACACTGCATCAATCGGAATACCTATAAAGGTAAAATCTGGCGCAACGCCGTTAACAATTAGCAGCTACGAACAGGCAGCTACCATAGCTATTGAGGTCTGGTTAAAAAATGAAAATACAAAAACCATTTTACTTGACAGCAGCTATTATTCATTGGGCGTAGCAGCTAGTTTCAATACAGAACGCAATGAAATTTCTATCATTTCCATACTAGCATCTCCACCATTTGAGTTAAAAGGAGAAAAAGACCGAGTTGATGAATACGCGTTAAAGGAATACAATAAAACTATTTGTGATGGCTTCGTACGAACAAACTCGTTTCTACCTGAGCTACTTTCAGATAAAATAATTATTGAAGATAAAACTATCTATTTAATCAATAATGATCGGGAAGTATTAAGTGAAATTTTGAGTGATGGAAGGGATGGCTTTGCAGTAGACTTAATTTCTGCTGAACAGTTTCATTGCAATGGAGGAAACGGACTATTTCCAAGTAACTTTCATGAGGGACTACTTTTAAGACCTATAAAGGGAGCAACTTTAAACTACAAAACTCCTGAAGGCGAATACTTAGATCGTATAAAACTAGGCGAATTACCTCAAACCTACTCTACAAAAACAACAAATATAAATTTAATACTGTTTAAGGATGCTGTAGTATGCAACTACATTCCATTCAATAAAATGGATGCCAAAAATTTACATTGGATAGAACCTGAATGGGAATTAGATATCTCAGAGCAAACAAATGGGCTTATGGTAGATGTTACCAGTTACCCGACAGAAAACATTTTCGAAATAAAAACCTTCATTGAATCATTAAAAACAAATAATACAAAAAACGTCGATATCAACATTGCAAGCAGCCCTGTATTAACTGCATCAATTGATTCTATTAAACTTACGCTAAACAAAGCCACCCAAGAAATCGTAGATAAAGTAAAACTAACTTTTATAAATAACGAAAATACAATAGCTGACTTTATATCAAACCGAATGATTGCCTTAGAAATCAAAGATTTAAATGAGGATGAAAAATGGCAAGCGATAAGAGAAACAGACGACCAGGAACTCATTGAGTTCATAAGAAGGAACCACCATACAACCATAACGGTTACAACAGAAGCCGAGTTGGCTAACTACACATCAGAAGAACTAAAGACCAACTACCTAACAGCTTTAGAAAACAATAAACTAAATACAGCAAAAACACTTCAATCTGAGCAAATAAGAAGACTCAAATCGGGCGATGAATCTGCAAAGTCAGGATTAGCTACAAATAATATAAAGCAAACAAAAGAAAACCTAACCCTTATTTCAAATGCAACAATTACAAGCCTTGAAATTAATTCTGACAATCTTATTAATAGAGAAATGGTCCGAAAGACACTATTAGGGCTTTACCTAATTGATAAAACAAATCAAATAATTGCATATAACCTATGTCTTTCCATTTTATACGCATGGGAATTAGGAAAAAAAGCACCCGTAACCCCAAGTGAATGGGAAGAATACTATAAATCGGCTAGCGCAAATGGGGTAATTGATTCTGAGAAATTGAAAAAATTAAGCACTAATTTTCATTTATTATCAGCTGATTATTATTACGACAAGGGAAATATTCGAGAAAGGAAAAAGAGTTTGGAATCTGCTTATGCCAATATAATTTCATCGAAAAGCACCCTAAAAGAATCGATCATGTATGCCCAATATTTCATGTTTCAACTTCAAATTAACTGGGCTGCAACGATATTAAAAAAAGAATTAAAACGAGGCTTTGATCTTGAAGTAGCTGAACAATTAGTAAGTTTAGCTTCCTACCCGTCTTCAGAAATTAGTCCTACTGAAATCAGCGAATTACTACATGCTATAAACCTAGCAGATCATGAGAGGTTTTGCAAAATATTTAAAGACCAGAAAGCAAACTACCTATTTTTAAAAGATTCATTAATCAAAGTAGATTATTGCCGTGATTGTATAAATTAATTTTACTTATAGTAGCTATAAATCTATTTCATAAATAGGTGTTAAAAATGTAAATTTGCGCTTTAAACTCTGTTTAAAGAACAGTCAATTAATTACCAAAGTAAATCATTTCAATGTCACAAAAGATTATCTATACAGAGACTGATGAAGCTCCGGCTTTAGCAACCTACTCATTTCTTCCTATAATAAAAACATTTACAAAAGCGGCAAACGTTTCAGTAGAAACTAGAGACATTTCTTTAGCAGGCAGGATTTTAGCTGTTTTCCCTGAATACCTAAAAGCTGAACAAAGAATTGGAGATGCGTTAGCAGAGCTTGGTGAATTGGCAAAAACTCCCGAAGCAAACATTATAAAACTGCCCAACATTAGTGCCTCGGTTCCTCAATTGATGGCGGCTATCAAAGAACTTCAAGGGCAAGGATATACCATTCCTAACTACCCAAACACTCCATCAACTGAAGAAGAGAAAAAGATAAAAGCAACTTATGATAAAATCAAAGGAAGTGCTGTAAATCCAGTTTTGCGTGAAGGAAACTCAGATCGACGAGCTCCTAAGGCAGTAAAGGAGTTTGCTAAAAGAAATCCACACAGAATGGGCGCTTGGTCTAAAGACTCTAAATCACATGTAGCAACCATGGGTAAAAATGACTTTGCTACCAATGAAAAATCAATAACGCTTTCACAAGATGATGATGTAAAAATTATTCATGTAGCAAATGATGGAAAAGAAACTGTTTTAAAAGCAAGTACACCAGTTTTAAAGAATGAAATTATTGACACTACTTTTTTAAGTAAAAAAGCATTAATTGAGTTTTTAGCCGATCAAAAAGCAGATGCAAAAACACAAGGAGTTTTATACTCATTACACATGAAAGCTACTATGATGAAGGTTTCTGATCCCATTATTTTTGGGCATGCGGTAGAGAGCTTCTTCCCTTCTTTATTTGAAAAGTATAGTGCAGACTTTAAATCAATCGGAGCCAATGCAAATGATGGTTTAGGTTCTATCATCAATAAATTAAATCAATTAGACACGTCTAAAAAAGCAGAAATCTTATCTGCAATCGACGTAGAAATGAGTAATGGACCAGCAATGGCTATGGTTAATTCTGATAATGGAATTACCAATTTACATGTGCCGAGTGATGTAATTATTGATGCTTCTATGCCTGCTATGATTCGAAGCTCAGGGCAAATGTGGAATGCTGCTGGCGAACAACAAGATACTAAGGCAATTATTCCTGATAGCAGTTATGCTAGTATTTATGACGAAACGATCCAGTTTTGTAAAGAAAATGGTGCTTTTGACCCTACAACTATGGGAACAGTTCCCAATGTGGGATTAATGGCTCAAAAAGCAGAAGAATATGGCTCACATGATAAAACATTTGAAATAGCTTCTGATGGAGTTGTAAAAGTTGTTGCTAAAGATGGTAGTTCTTTACTCGAGCATACCGTTGAAGCCGGAGATATCTGGAGAATGTGCCAAGTAAAAGATGCACCAATTGAAAATTGGGTAGAACTAGCGGTAAATAGAGCAAGAGCAACTGGATGGCCAACCATTTTTTGGTTAGATGAAAATAGAGCACATGATGCTCAAGTGATTTTAAAAGTAAATCAGTACTTAAAAAATCATGACACAACCGGATTGGATATTCAAATAATGTCTCCGGCAAAAGCCACAAGATATACGCTAGCTCGAGTAAAGAGTGGAGAAAATACCATTTCAGTTACCGGTAACGTTTTAAGAGATTATTTAACTGATTTATTCCCAATCTTAGAATTAGGAACTAGTGCTAAGATGTTATCTATCGTTCCATTAATGAATGGCGGTGGTTTATTTGAAACCGGAGCAGGTGGATCAGCACCTAAGCACGTAGAGCAATTTTTGGAAGAAAACCACTTAAGATGGGATTCATTAGGTGAATTTTTGGCATTAATTGTTTCATTAGCTCATTTAGCTGAGAATAACAACAATAAACAGGCTCAAATTCTAGCAGACTGCTTAGATGAAGCTACAGGTAAATTTTTAATGAATAGTAAATCTCCATCTAGAAAGGTAGGTGAATTAGACAACAGAGGAAGCCACTTTTATTTAGCACTATACTGGGCACAGGCATTAGCAAATCAAGCTATTGATGAGGATTTTGCAACAAAATTCACCAACTTAGCTGCAGAACTTGAAGCAAATGAGGTTAAAATAGTAAGTGAGTTAAATAATGCGCAAGGGGTAGCTATTAACATGGAAGGATATTATCATCCAAACAAAGAATTGGTAGCAAAAGCAATGCAACCTAGTGCTACATTAAACGCTATATTAGCTAAAGGGATAAATTAAGAATTAGTTTTATTCATAAGAGAGGTTTAGTTTTTTTACTAAACCTCTTTTTTTCTGGTAGACGTTTTTTTATAAAATATTCTCAACCCATCGTCACATCATAAATCCATACAAATCAATGAATTTATAAAAAAATCATGCTCTCCAAATAGTAGCTGAATAAACTGTAGCTTTTATAAAAAAATCAATAATAATGAATTATCGACCTTTTTTTATAGCGCTACATTTAAGGTATTTTAATTCCTCTTGATTGCGGAGAATAAATACCTTTGTTTGAAAGCAACACTGAAATGCAAAATATATATTGCCTGCCAGGCCTAGGCGCGGATCACAGACTATTCAGCAAATTAAAAGTAGGTACGAACCTAATCCCAATCAAGTACATCAATGCTGAGACAGCAGATACTGCAGAAACCTACGCAGAGAAATTACTCGATCAGATAAAAGAAGACAATCCAATATTAATGGGTGTGTCTCTTGGTGGAATACTAGCCATAGAAATAAGTAAACGAGTTCCGGTACAAAAATTAATTTTGATTTCTACCATAAAATCTAAAAATGAACTTCCTCCCTATTTTTCATTACTAGACCACCTGCCTTTCGACATTTCTAAAACAGCTGCATGGTTTAAGAATTATGGTGAGTTACTAAAACCATTTTACAACAAAATAAACAAGGAGGAGATGGATTTATTTAAGTCTATGCTCATTGCAACACCTGATGATTTTATTAACTGGGGAGTTGGTGCAGTTTCTCATTGGAAAAACGAAACAATAGAAACAGACCACATTCACATCCATGGCAGTTATGACCTAGTTTTTCCAACGAAATGGGTGAATAATTATACGGAAATAAAGAGTGGGTCTCATTTTATGGTGGTCGACAAAGCAGACCAAATTAGCCCCATCATCAATGAACAATTAAAAAGCGTAAATGAAAAAAGCCTTTCTTGATTGCGATGAAGCAACTAAGAAAGGCTAACATTTAGTGTTTTATACCGTTATTTTAAAGCATCTACTGCTTTCATTACGTTGTCATAATTAGGCTCATGCGTAATATCACCTACCAGTTCCAAAAAGGTAATTTTATTGTTTTTATCGACAACGAATACTGCTCTAGCATGCAATCCTTTTAGTGGGCCTTCCGTCATGTCTAAACCATACGCTTTAGAAAATTCATGGTATCTAAAATCAGATGCATTAGTTACATTCTTAATGCCTTCAGCCTCACAAAAACGATTCATTGCAAAAGGTAAATCTTTAGAAATAATTAATCCCTCTACACCCGTTCTATCTTTCAGCTGTGTATTAAACTGACGCGTTTCCATCTGGCATATACCTGTGTCTAAACTAGGAACCGCAATTAATACTTTTACCTTGTTGTCTATTTCGGAAAGTGTTCCTTCTGATAAATCAGATTTTACATATTTGAAATCAGGAGCATTATCTCCTACTTTTGGAAGGTTTCCCGATAAATTTACAGGACTACCTTTAAAATTTGTTTGATCCATAGTTATGTTTTTTATCTTAACAATTATATGCTAATGTGGTTCTCGAATTTAACCAATAATAAATAACATTACTCAATCCGTAAGAATGAAAAATAAATAAAACCCATTTTATTAAAATAAATTATCTAATATTGTATAAACAAACTACTTAAACAAACCCCAAACACAATTGAAAAAGCATTTCTTATTATTTTTTCTAAGCCTTACCTTAGTTACCCACCTATCCAAGGCTCAAAAAACTGCAGACACTTCACCCTCAGGAGATTCGAAATCACAGGGAATATCCGTATCACCTGCACACTTTCACCTTTCAATTGAACCAGGCGACCAAAAAACAAAAAAAATTGCAGTAACAAATAACACAGATAAAACTCAATTATTCCAAGTAAAAGTTTATGACTTTAACATGAATGGTAAAGGAAAAAGTAGTTTTATCCCTAAGGGAGAAGGAGAATACTCACTATCTAAGTATATGAACATCTCACCAACATTTTTTGAAGTCGCGTCAGGAGAAAAAAAAGAATTTTCATACACTGTTTCAATACCTGATTCAGATGAAGGAAATAGAGCCGCATGGTCTGTAATTATGATAGAACAGGCGGAGCCTAAAAAAGAACTATCACCAATAAAGAAAAGTGCAGGCACTATAGCTCTAGGTGTTATCCCAACTTATGCCTTTGGTGTTTACATTTATCAAAACCCACCAAATGTTTCAGTTAATAAAGTAGAGATTACCGACTTTGCTTTTACAACTGATCAAGGATCAAATTTTATCAACATTGAAACTAAGAATATCGGTGATGGAATTGCTTATTGTAACTCCTATGTTGACCTTATTAATAATGAAACAGGCGAACAGAGAAGATTAGAAGTAAAACGTTTTACAATAGTTCCTTCTTTAATCCGAGATTTTAAATTTCAATTACCAGAACTTCAAAATGGGAGTTACACCGCGATAGGAGTGCTGGATTTTGAAAATGCCGAAGAAATACAAGCAGCAAAAATGCAATTCACAATAAACCAACCTATTAAATAAAATGATTAAAATGAAAAAACTAAATCTACTTCTCGCCAATATTCTTTTGATAGGTATTGGAGTATCAAATGCACAACTTATTGATGAAAAAGATGTAACCATAACTATGGACCTTCAACCGGTACTGCAGTTAGAAATGACTACATCGGACCAAATAGAATTTGTATTTGATGATATTAACGATTATTATGCAGGTATTACAAGATATGCAGCAACAGTTCTAAAAGTTAGTTCTACAGTAAGTTGGGATTTATACGCAGTAGGGAGATCTAATGGGAGCAATGGCCCAGAATTTTGGGATCAACAAATCGATTATGGAAATAATAATGCTAATGCTATTCCTGATTTGCCATTATCATTATTAGAGCTTCGTCAAACACAACCAAATACAGGAGATGGAGCGGCAGTAGGTACATTCTCTGACTATTCTCAAGCGTTATCTGATGTAAATACTCCAAGCGCAGGCAATAGCTTATATGTAAATGCAGGTACAAATACGCCTCCTACAACAAACGACAAATACATCGCAGGTCATGCAGGAACAACGGGTGTAGCAGGGGATGATTTTATGCCAGGCGGAAGCTACATGACACAAAATACGGTAAACTCAAACTATTACTATACAATTGATTACAGAATACTACCAGGCTTACCTGCAATTTTCCCAATGGCAGCTGATGCAGATGGAGCAACATTTGAGGATTTAGAAACTGTAAATGGCGGTGGATCTTATGCAGAGCCAGGCGTATATACAATGTACGTGCAATATATATTATTAGAAGATCAATAAGAATCGTTAAAAGGAATCACTTAAAACGTGATTCCTTTTTTATCTATTAATCTAACATATTTGAGAGCAAATTTACTCCTCTGTTCTATATCTTTATTCTTTACAAATTCACTTTACAGCCAAATACATTGTGGTTTAGTTGAAATTGAGCCAAACACAAGTATAAATAATTCAATAACGTTTGATAGTTTTCAGCGTTACCAAGGAGGCTACACCATCAACAGTGCAGCTAGAATTAGAGTTAAAGTTGAAGATAAAAGTACACCTGATCCACTTTGCTCTTGGAGCCTTAGAATGATAGTGGACAATAATTCTGTAAGTGGAACTCCCATAGATGAATGGGAGGAGTTATACCTATATGGTTTAGGTAATAGTTCAAATCCGACAATTGATGCATTAGAAATTAGAGTAAGAAATGAATGCAGTACATCCCCTATAGATGGTGTATTTACTAATTTCAATAACGATCAGGATCTTATTGAAATAATTGCCCCATTACTACCAATAACACCTGCGGGAAGTTGCACACTCAACGTGAATGGACCGGGGAGCTATCAAACTAATTATAATGAATTTAATTTTAATATTGATATTAGAGTAAAGCCAAATTTCACCTTCAATCCCGGGCTTTTTGAACTAAACATTAAGTTTATCTTAGAAGAAAACCCATAATCCAAAAGATGTCTTCTAGTAAATATACCCCTGTAATTAACTTACTAAAGCTAGTTTTAACTTTGCTACTTTCTGTTAATGCTATGAATAGCGTTGCGCAAGATAGCTTAATTAACAATCAAAATAAGTTAATTATAAACTTTAGAGACAGCACACAAGAATTAGTAAAAGGTCAATTAGTTACCAATGTTCTCCATATCATCAATCAAACTAATGAAACAAAAACTTTTGTATATGATATTTTACACCCTTCAGAGTGGACTCGACTAGATGACAAATTAGGGTACTCCTTGGAACAAGGTGATGAAATTTTCATTCCAATCATACTTATCCCAAAACAAATAAGCAATACAAACACTGATATCTTCATCAATGCATATTTACTCGATGAGGAAAATCAACAAATTGGAAATGCTTACTTCTCCCTATATACAAAGAAGGAAGTTTCATGGGACGCTAGATCAATATCATCAGAAAGAATATACCTCAGGAATGGTGAAAAAAACACCACTATTAACTACCAGATCGTGAATACTGGAAATTTTGATCAGGAGATCATATTTTCCACAAATGCTTTAAGAAATAATATTATTTTAAAGGATAGTTCAGGAAGTAGACTCATAACTAAGCAACAAATAAAACTAAAAAGATATGAAGACACCATCTTTGACATTTCAGCCGAAGTCCTTCCTTTTATGGAAAGAAACTTTAAGAAAGTATCCGCTCTTACTTATCAACCAAGTAGACTCACTGAGATAGAAAAATTTACATTATTCCTTCAAACAAATGAACCCAAACTTAAGGGGGAAAACCAATATTCTAGAAATAGTAAAATAGATATTTTGCGTTTAAACAGCCAAAAAGAAGTCAATCAATTTGGAGACAATCAATTGCCGCTAACAGTTGAAGCAAATATTCAAAATGTGTTATCTGAATTCTCATTTATGAATATAAATGCAAGGGGTTTTAAACAACTTAATAAAGATGCTAGCTTATCCTATTTTGCTCAGCTCAACTACAATGAATCTTATTGGAATAGTCAATCAATTATGAATTCGCCTTGGTATGTTGGGTATTTTGATGAAAGAAAAACCATTGAAATCGGAAATATATCAGGAAATATTAATGGTATTAATAATTTTGGAAAAGGCTTTAAAGTTTCCTACAAATATTTTGAAAATCAGAAATCAACAGTATACTATTTAAGAAACCCAACATTAGTTGGACCTTCACAAAACGAGTCTGTTGGTATAGAACATGAATCTAGGATTAATAATAACTTTAAAGTAATTGCAAAACTTGGTAGAAATATAAATCGAATAAGTGGCAATGAAATTAATGCCTATTCAATTAGTCCAACCTTTACAATAAATAAAAACCATTCAATTAACTTACTTGCAACAATTACAGATAGACAGAAAATTGGATTAAGAAACACAGAAATTGGAAGCCTTTTTGGAGGTAGCTATTCAACTAACTACTTAGAAAAAAGAGCTAATTCTTCAATTACGTTTAGATTTAATGATAGAAAATTTAGCTCAGGCGGTTTTTCTAGAACGATTATTAATCAAAGAACCAGGTATACTATTAATAAAAAATGGAACTTTTTTATTAATAATAACTATCAAAAAATAGATTCAAGAAAGCAACTAAACACAAGTGTACCTCTACAAGAATATTTTTTCAATAATTTCTTTTTCTCAACAACAAGCAAAAATGGTACTTGGCAGCCAGGAGGATATTATAACGTAAACAATGTTCGCTTAAATAAAACACATAGTAGAGGAGTTTCATTTAGATATGCGACCTATAACTTTAAAAAAAATTCTCTAGTATCCCTTTTATTTAAAGCCGGATATAATGACCCGGTTGATTTTATAGACATCCCGAATTATTTCAACTTTGAATTTACGAGTATACTCAGATATAAAGTTTGGAATATCACTACCAGATATCATTATGGGGCACAGTCTATACCTGAATTACTTAATATGAGAGAGCAAAATTATACCGCTCAAAAACTAAGACTTTCAGCCAACAATCAATACCAATTTAAGAACCCAAAATATCTTTTTGAGAATACCTTATCCTATAATTTTACAAATCGCTTTAATAGCCATAACATTGGTCTATTCCCGCAAATCTTTTACTTTACTAATAATGGATATAGATTTGGATTAATGGTAAACTATAATCTAAGATCTAATAATTATTCTTCTTTATTTGATAATTACCAGAATAACTCTATTGGAAGCAGTAATGACTTAGGAAATGTAACACAATCTACATTTAACCTTTCAATAAACATCAAAAAAGATTTTGGTATCCCACTACCATTTTTAAAAAGCACCTCATCAACTGCAAAATTTAAAGTATTTTATGACTTAAATGGTAATGGACAATATGATGAAAATGAAATTTCAATTGAAAACACCGTACTTAGAATAAATGAATATGAAATAATTACTGATGAAAATGGTGAAGCGGGATTAACTAACTTGTCGTTTGGAACTTATCAACTAGGAATCATTAGTTTAGATAAAATAAAAGGTTGGTTTCCTGAAATAGAAGATAGTATAGAGATATTCAATAGTAGAGTTATTTATGTGCCTTTCGTAAAAGGAATAAAAGTAATAGGAGAAGTTAATATTGATCAACAAAAGATAAGTATCGCAGATGAAAAGGATCAAATTAACCTTGAAAGAATCAAAATTACCGCCAATGGCAGAAGCGTATACAATACCTTAACCGATTCTGAAGGAAAGTTTGAATTTTATTTACCTGTTGGCCGTTATACTTTAACATTAGACGAAAGCATATTAGGTGATCGATTTAAGCTCGTAGAAAATAATATTGCAATAACACTAACTAAAAATAAAGAGGGATTATATTCCTCCTTTTATATTTTAGAGAAGAGAAGAAACATAAATATTAAGACCTTTTAAGATTGATGTTACATCGAAAATTGTAACTATTTTCTTTAAGTATTAATTCTCTCCTAAAGTTACAAATCTTAAGTTTTAAAATACATTGAAATGGCTGTCGGAGGAGCCCCAATTCAATGATTAAACTTTTATGGTAGCTGATAAGGAAAGAAAAATAACTTGCATTTTTAATTGGTCTAAACATATCTCCCTTTACCTTAAACAAAATTTCAAGGAATATTAGCTAAATTCAAAACCGATTGTGGTAAATAAATCAATCAAATAACTGCATAGAAGTCTATTAATTGAACCAATTTATCGCTGAGATTACTTAGATAGTTAAATCGACCTTTTGCTTTAATATGAAAAGACTATTAAGTCCTTCTTGTTGATAAGTATCACTTAAGAAGTATTTGTTACTAATCAATTAATTCTATTTTTATCTTCAAGAAATCCTAATACAAGACCAATGTTTAGAATAATAGTATCCTCTCTATTAATTATCCTTTGCTTCAATAGCAATCTATATGCTCAAAAAACGTTCAGTAAAAAAGAAGAAAAATTACTAACACAAAAAGGAGAAGCTTATTACAATGATGAATATTATCTAAAAGCTGCAAAAATATTTGAGCAGCTAAATAAGTCAAATCCTAAAGATTTGTATTATGAATTAATGGTTGGAATCTGTTACAGCTTCCTAAACAACAAAAAGGAAAGCGCACTAGATATTCTCCTAACGGTAAAAAGCAAAAACCCTAATTACAACGAAGTCAATTTCTTTTTAGCTAGGGCTTATGCAGTAAATCACCAATTTGATCAAGCGATCACGTGGTTTAATAAGTACCTCTCCAATCCTGATCTTTTGCCAGAGGATAGAGATAAAGCAAGATTACATATTGCCAATTGTAATAACGCGAAAGGAATTGTACCTGATAGTTTAGCGTTGGTCATTGAGAACATTGGTCCTCCAATTAATACAAAATATGAGGAATATGTCCCAATTATTACGCCTGATGAACGTATATTAATTTTTACAGATCGCGGAGAAAAAAGTTTAGGAGGAAAAATGGATCGTTCCGGCAATTTTGATCCAAAAGGTGAGTATTATGAAGACGTTTTAATTTCTTATAAATTAGGAGATAAATGGACTGATCCCAAAAGCATTGGCAGCAATATCAATTCGAGCAAACACGATGCTAGCATTGCTATATCAGCTAGTGGAAACAAGCTATTTACCTATAGAAGTAGCAATAAAAATGAAGGTGATATATATCTCAGTGAACTTAAGAAAGGAATGTGGACTACACCATCAGTCTTAAACTCTGAAATAAACTCTGAATCATGGGAAGGAAGTGCAAGCTTAACAAGTGATGAGAGAACATTGTACTTCACAAGTGAGCGACCAGGGGGTTATGGAGGTAGAGATATTTACAAAGCCGTGTTAAAACCAAATGGCCAGTGGGGAAATGTAATGAATCTTGGACCAAAAATTAATACTAAATATGATGAAGATGCTCCATTCATTCATCCGGATGGAAGAACCTTGTATTTCAGCTCTAAAGGTCATAATAGTATTGGAGGTTATGACATCTTTTACACTTACTTAGATGAAAATGAATGGGACGCTCCCTCAAATGTAGGCTATCCTGTAAATACCATCGAAGATGACCGATATTATGTATTAACCGCAGATGGGTCTAAGGGATATTATTCATCAGCAGGAAAAGATGACTCTTATGGCGGAAATGATATTTATGTAGTGAGCCCAGGGCACTTTGGTACACGACCAATCCTAGCATTAGTAGTAGGAGTTACAAAAGTAGACGGAAGAGAGGCTCCTGCAAAAATTATTGCAACTAATTTAGAAACAAATGAATACGAAAATAGTACTGTTTTAGATGAAAAAACTGGCCAGTTTATGATTTCTCTAATTCCAGGAAAAAAATATCGAATTGCTATCGAAATTGAGGGAGCAAAAACTACTTATGAATATATTGATGTTGAATCTGTAGAAACATTCGTGCAGGTAAATCACAACATAGATTTATACACTGATGAAATACCTTTAACTGAGAAAAATATTTTAGAAAACGAAAAATCACAAGGCAGTTCATTACAAGACAAACTTAATGAGCAGATTATGCGTGTAAAGGAATTTGCAAGTGATAGTATAGAATATTCAAAAATTGATTTAAACAAACGTATTTCTAAATTAGAAAAATACAATAGAGAGGTAAGGGAAGCATCACAAAAAGACAAATTATCAAGTGGTGGGTTAGAAGCTGCGAATACAAAACCAATAGCCGGTCTTTCTTTTAAAGTAGAGTTAGGCGCTTTTAAAGACACAAATGAATTTGACTTGTTGCAATTTACCAAATATGGTAAGATTTCAAGAACTCTATATCCCGATGGATTTTTTCGATATACTTTTGGTCCTTTTGAAACGCTAAAGGATGCTGAAAACTTTCGAGAAATGCTAATAGAAAAAGAACCTGAAACAGCTGATGCTTTTATTACAGTTTTTGTTTTTGGTCAAAGAAAAACAGTTGAGGAGTTTACTGAGGAATATACCCTTTTTGGACTTGAACCTATTGAGAACGCTCTATCTAAATCAGAAATTAATAGCCCCCCTATTAAGAATATTGATAATCTACCACAAAAGGAAGATGGAAATTTATTACAAAATATAGAGCTGAGAACCGACCCATGTGACAATTATACCCTAGATGCTTTTACAGCATTTATTTTAAAAGATATAAAAGTCGAAGCGAACTACAATCGTTTATTAGAATTAGTAGGATCAATATGTCACCCCGATTTACATTTTGAAGTTCAAATTGGTGCATACAGAAAGCCAAATAATTTTAAATATGATCACTTATTATCTTTCGGCGATCCGTTGATTAGAAACTACCAAGATGAAATTACCAGATTTACACAAGGTGATTTTAAACCCTTTGGACAGGCAGAGGTATTGAGGCAACAAATTATCTCGAAAGGAACAAAAGATGCATGGATTACTCCATTTTACAAAGGAAAGCGTCTGTTGATGCAAGACTTGGTGAAAGGAACGTATGAAAATGCTCTAGGACTTAACTAAAAAATCGATCATTAAAATTGAGCAGGTAAAGCTTAGAAGTAGCTCGGGTCATAGCTGTATATAACCAACGCATATAACCTACATCTACCATTTCTTCTGTTAAATATCCTTGATCTACAATCACGTTTTTCCACTGCCCACCTTGAGATTTATGGCAAGTGATGGCATAAGCGAATTTTATTTGAAGTGCATTAAAATACGGGTTCTTTTTTAAGAGCTCGTATTTTTTTTGTCTACTTGGCTCATCTGCATAATCTTCCATTATGGTATCAAACAATCGCTGAGAATCTTCAGGCAATAATGCAGGACTTTCAGAAGCTAAAGAGTCTAAAAGTAACTTTACTTCTACAGGCTGCTCATCCGGGTAATCGACTAACCGAATAGTGGCATCTACAAATCGAAATCCATATAATTCTTCCGTATTACCTAAGCGCAGTATCTCGGCTATATCTCCATTGGCAATAAAACCAGCTTTTGACTTTTCGTCTAGCCAGAAATAATTATTCTTTACGATCATGATGTATTCACCTGTAGCAATCTCGTCTTCCATCCATCTTATTCGTTGGCGGATTTCTCCATTAAACAAATTGGCTCGTTTATTGGACCGACAGATAACAATAGTGTCATCCTCACCATCGTTAGAATAAGCCGTATTTAATACATCTTCTAAATCTTCGCCCGTAATTTTAATAACATCGGCATATGGATCTACTTCAAATAGAATTTCCATTACATTACCCATCAATGCAGCTCTTAATTTGGTCGCATTATAAAGAATACCAGATTCCTCTTTCTGCCTTACTACCTCCTTTAATTCTGCCCCTTTTAAATCAATTGGGTAGTTTAGCTTAAGCTGTTTAGGTTCCAGAGCGGGGCTTATATCCATTCCTACAGGCGGCAATTGGGCGATATCCCCAATAAATATGAGCTTGCAGTTATGTCCACTAAAAACGTACTCCATCAAATCATCCAGCAAACTGCGACTAGCAACAAATTTACCGGCTGATAAACCACCAACATCAGAAATCATAGAAGCCTCATCAACTATAAAAATTGTATTCTGACTTTTATTCACAGCTAATGTAAATCTAGCGATACCATCAGCACCTGGTTTTATTTGATAGATGGCTTTATGAATAGTAAATGCTCTTTTACCTGAGAAGTTAGAAAGTACTTTAGCCGCCCGCCCGGTAGGTGCCAGCAACTGAGACTGCAATCCAATCTTAGGTAATGATCTAACCAAAGCACCTACAGTGGTGGTCTTCCCTGTTCCTGCGTATCCTCGGATAATGTAAACCCAGTGACCATTTTGTTTGGTAACAAACCGACTCATCCGATCAATTAAGACCATTTGATCATTAGTAGGCGCATGCCCCATCTGTGAAATAAATAAGTCGGTAAAGGAGTTAGACATGAAAACTTTTAACTTGCTAAAGAGATGATAAAGGTAAGAGAACTATTAATGATTTATTAATTTTAACTGACCATAAAAAATTGTAGTTTTGTAGAGCTTTGAAAAAAGCTTTCTGCCTACCTTTAGCAGTCAAATTCATTATAACAGATAAATACATTTAGGAAATGAAAATCGCGATTCAAGCATTACTTTTAGTGGCAGCAGTTGTCCTTGCATACCTTGTTTATGATAGTGTTAATAGCAGAATAGTATTCGAACAGAAACTAGCAGAGCGCCAAAGTGTAGTGGTAGAAAAACTAATCAACATTAGAACAGCACAAACTGAGTTTAAAGCAGAGAAAAAACGTTATGCGAAAACATTTGATGAATTATTCAACTTTGTAAAATATGATTCCCTTTCGTTGATAAAAGCGATTGGTACTGTGCCAGATTCATTAACAGAAGCACAAGCAGTAGAAATGGGAATCGTAAGCAGAGACACTACAATGATTGCTGTTATCGACACGGTATTAAAAGGAATTAATATCGATTCATTGAAATTCATTCCTTTCTCAGAAGGTGAAGTTTTTAAAATTGATGCGTCGAAAATTGAAAAGAATAAAGTAAGTGTAAACGTATTTGAAGTTTCAGCAAAATACGGTCAATTCTTAAAAGGGTTGAATACGAAAAATGAGAATGTTGATTTAGATAAAGACCTAAAAGTGGGTTCTATGGAGGACCCAACAACTAGTGGAAACTGGGAATAGTAAGATTATGACAGGAATTCACGAACCTGTATTTTATCAATTCGATCAGTCAAGAACTGAAGAATCAAAAAATAATTACCATCTATCGCTACAAATTGGCATAGATGGTTTTTGTTTTGCCCTCTTTCATTTACAAGAGCGAAAGTATATTGGCATTGGCGAATACGCAATTAAAAACAATTCTACCATTAAACTAGAAGAGCTCATTCAATCCATACTCGAAAGTGATACATGGTTGAAAGGTAGTTTTAAATCAGTGTCTGTTAGTCTTGAACAACCAAAGAACACCCTAATCCCTTCTGCTCTTTTTGACGAGAATCAGTTAAATAATTACTTATCAATTAATACAGGAAAGCATCAAATAGAAGGAGCCACATTTGATTTGTTATTGCAAACGGAAACAGTCAACTGCTATGAAGCAGATAAAGATCTTTGCAAACTGATTTCTAGATACCACCCAGCAGCTTCTTTCAGTCATCAAACTTCTGTATCAATTGAATCTGCAGCACAGACAGCTTACAAAGGTTCAACTATCCACCTTCAGTTTAACCGCACAAGTATAGATTTAACTGCATTTAAAGAAGGGAAGCTGCAACTTCAAAATAGATTCAATTACAAAACCTCTGAAGATGTTATCTATTACTTACTATATGTGATGGAACAATTAAGCATGAGTCAAGAAGAAACACTACTATCCATCTCAGGGAATATCGTTAAAGACAGTAATGTTTATCAATTACTATATAAATATATCAAAGAAATTAAGTTAGTAGAGCTACCGACTCATGTTGACTATTCTCAACCGCTCCGACTAGTCGAACCACATCAATACTACCTTTTAATACAACAATATCTGTGCGCATAATAAGTGGAATTTATAAGGGAAAAAGGCTTTCTGCCCCAAAGAATTTACCTGTAAGGCCAACAACGGACTTTGCTAAAGAGGGATTATTTAACATTCTAAATAGCCGAATAGACTTTGAAGGCATTTCTGTTTTAGATCTTTGTGCAGGTACAGGAAATATTTCATTGGAATTTGCTTCGAGAGAGGCTAGTTTAGTTACCTCTGTTGACCAAGATAGAGGCTGTATAAACTTTATTAGAAAAACTGCTGAGGAATTAAATTTCAATCAAATTAGAGTTATTCGAGGAGATATTTTTAGCGTAGTTAAAAAATCACTCGGAGAATACGATGTTATTTTTGCTGATCCTCCTTTTGGTATAAAAGGAAGTAAAGAGCTGCCTGATGAAATTATAAAAAGCACCCTATTAAAGCAAGATGGAATCTTTATAATGGAACACCCAAAAGACATCAATTACGAACAACATGAAAATCTTGTTTTAACTCGTAAATTTGGGAATGTTCACTTTAGTTTATTCCAACATTAAAAAATAACGACTATGAAAATAGCAGTATTTCCAGGTTCATTTGACCCAATCACATTAGGGCACATTGATGTCATTGAACGATCGTTACCTTATTTCGATCAAGTTATTATAGCTGTTGGATTTAATAGTACTAAAACTAGTGGTCTCTTCTCTGTAGAAAATCGATTAAAGCAAATTTCGGCTGCTACCAAGCACTTATCCAACATCACTGTGGTTTCTTACGAAGGGCTTACCATCGATTTTTGTAAGAAAAACAAGGCAACAACCATTATTAGAGGACTGAGAAACACGGTAGATTTCGAGTTTGAAAAGTCAATAGCTCAAATGAATAAAAATTTAGCTCCAGAAATTGAGACCCTGTTTCTATTTACCGATCAAAAACTAGCGGCAATAAATTCATCAATTGTGCGTGATATAATTCGAAATGGTGGAGATGCAAATCAGTTTCTCCCGTTTGAACTTTGATTTTTCTATTATGCGATTATTACTTTTACTAATCACTTCACTTATTTTTGTAACTAGCTATGCTAATGAAACAATCATAAAAGGTAACATTAAAAATTTTGAAGACAAAACGATTAGACTTACAGCTATTAGCGACTACTTTACCAATACTGAAGTAAAGCTTGCAACGAAAACAATTAAAAATGGAACTTTTCAGTTTTCAACAACTGTCGAAGGTGTAGTGCAAGTAAAGCTAACAATCGAGGATAAATCTACCCAACTATACATTGAAGAAGGAAAAGTATATAACATCAGCTTAAGCTTTGACGAAGAGTGGAATAGAAATAAAATTTACGACAAAGAATTAAGTATTGCTTTTAGCTTTCCTCAAACGGATGATGTAAACCAATTAATCAAAAAGTTTAATGGTGAATATTCTGATTTTTTTGAGAAAAATGCAGTGCTTTTAGCAAGAAAACAAGGGGAGAAATCTGTAGAAGAATTTGTAGCAGCAGTTACCAATAAAACAGTTTATAATTCCAACCAATTTGTAAAAACTTATGTAGAATATACCTGTGCAGGGCTTAAAGATGCTGCATACTTTAGTAAAAGTAAACTTAATGCGCAATACTTAAATAATCGCAAAATAAACTACGACAATAAAGAATATGTCTATTTCTTTAATCAGTTTTATGACAATAAGTTTAAGCGATTAATTTTAGGAAGTAAAGGTTCTGAGTTTTTAAAACTTCTTACACTTGAGAATAATACCCCACAAGCCATCAAGTTAATTCAAAGTGAGCTAAAAAATGAAAGTACCATCTTTGCTGAATTATTTTTAATAAAAGGGATTTACGACGTTTATTTTGAGGGTATTTTCAATCAAAAAAGTGCGTTAAAAATATTGACAGAAGTTAGCAAAAACGGAAAATCAAAGGAAAACAAGCATATAGCAAGTAATATTCTTACTATGCTAAGTTTTTATGGAAAGGAAATAAAAGCTCCTACTTTTGAACTTTACAACCATAAAGATGAACTGATCAGTTTATCAGAATATAACGGAAAATATGTTTATTTGAACTTTTGGGCTTCTTGGAACATTATTTCTGTAAAGCAAATGCAAATTATTCGTGTATTGCAGCAGCGACATGGAGAAAAAATCGCCTTTATTAGCATTAATTTAGACGATAATAAAGCTGATTATAAAGCAGCTGTAGATCGATTTAAATTCAACTGGACGACGCTACATTATGGAAACGACTTTACGGTAAAAGAAAATTATCAAGTAAAAACAATTCCTTCTTATGTTCTTATTGGTCCGGATGGAACTATCATCAGTAATGAAGCTATAAGACCTGACGACTCAGGGGCAGAGTTATTTCTTCACAACCTCACTAAATAAGACTTTCGAGTAATTTTTGAATTGAGGCATAAGTATTTGCTGTTACCTTTTCTAACTTTTTAGGATTAATCCATTCTACTTTTTCTATTCCTTCTTCAGTTTGTGGAACTAATTTTTGTCCATCAACACCAGACATTTTATACCAATAGGTCGGTTTTAAAACCACCTCATCATTCATCCAATAGATGTGATAGGTAGTCGGCAATCCTTGACCTAACCTTGCGTTTAACAAGCCACACTCCTCCTCTACTTCACGCACTGCAGCTTCCTGAATTTCTTCATCCTTTTCTACTTTTCCTTTAGGTAAATCCCATTTACCATTTCTGAAAATAAAAAGCCATTCCCCTATTTGGTTTTCTACAATTCCCCCTGCAGCCGGTACTACTTTTAAGGTGGCATGCAACTCATTCCAGATTAAATCTAAATCGGCTACTAACAAGATAAAATGCTCTGAATTATGCACATCTTTAAGTCGATCGACAATCGACAACACTTGACTCAAATCACTTATATATAAATTATTATACGGAAGAAAAAAATTATCAACTTTTGATTTTTGTTGAAAAGTAATAGAAGACTGATTGATAAAAACTTGATACATTTGCAGTATGAATGTTACGAATAACACAGCCTTAAAAGTGGCTGAATTTCTATTGCAAATAAAAGCAATTAAGTTAAATAATGCCGAGCCGTTTACATGGGCTTCAGGCTGGAAATCGCCAATCTACTGCGATAATAGAAAAACACTATCCTACCCACCAATCAGAACCTACATACGTCAACAATATGTTGATAAGATTAGAGAAGCTTTTGGTTCACCAGATATAATAGCAGGAGTAGCCACAGGTGGAATAGCCCAAGCTGCTCTTATCGCTCAAGAAATGGACCTTCCAATGATTTATGTTCGCTC
This sequence comes from Vicingaceae bacterium, assembly GCA_028336925.1. Lineage (GTDB taxonomy): Bacteria > Bacteroidota > Bacteroidia > Flavobacteriales_E > Vicingaceae > Acidiluteibacter. The sequence goes on from JAOKVV010000004.1 coordinate 80,041, forward strand.
ATCATCAAAAGGACACGGACTACAAAACCAAATAGAAGGTGCTATAGAAAAAGGACAAAAAGTTGTAGTAATAGAAGATCTTATTTCTTCAGGTATGAGCAGCCTTAAAGCAGTTGATGCTTTAAGAGAATTTGGAGCAGAAGTAGTTGGTATGGTTGCAATTTTTACCTATGGTTTTGATGTAGCAAAGAAAAATTTTGAAGATTATAAATGTCAATTAGAAACTCTCACTGACTATGAACATTTATTAGAAATTGCGGTAAGCACAACTTACATCAAAAAAGAAGACGTAGAATCATTAAAAGAATGGAGAGCAAATCCATCCGTTTGGAAACAATAAGAAACTATGATTATAGAAACAACGACAGTAAATACTGCAAATAGCCAAGATGCAGTTTACACCTTTTTAGCCGATTTAAATAATTTAGAGCAGTTAATGCCTGAAGGTAAAATCGAAAATTGGAAATCAGATGTAGACAGTTGTCAATTTGGAATTAAAGGAATGGCAACTATTGGTTTAAAAGTAATTGATCGTAAGCAGACGAATGAAATCAACATTGAATCATTTGGTAAAGCGCCTTTTAAATTCAAACTAAACATACACATAGAAGAAGTGGATGCGAATAATGCGCAAGCTAAAATGATTTTTGATGGAGATGTAAATCCATTTATGAAAATGATGGTAGAAAAGCCATTGACTAACTTCTTTAATATGCTAACAGCTAAGGTTGGCGAGCTTAAATTATAAACTTAAGCTCCTTCATTCCATAAACTTCTGTCTGCCCATCACCATTCTCAAGACAAAGATTTCCAAGCGAATTCACTTGAATTATTTTTCGGAGAATTCGCTTTTCTTTTACTTCAAAATGTGTCCATTTATTGTAAAATAGTAGTTTTCGATAGTATTCTTCGTCAATAATTTGGTAAGCACCTTCCTTTAACTTCATATACCAAAACTCTAAATTATTGAGCAATTTATTGAGTATTAAAGATGTTTCCATTACCTTTCCAAAGAGAAGCCTTAAGGAAGTGGCAGAATCATCGTAAACACCAAAATCTAACTGATTTACATTTAATCCGATTCCTACTATGGATGATTCCAAACAGTAACCTCTTAAGTTATTTTCAATTAAAATGCCACATACTTTTTTATCCCCTACATAGATATCGTTTGGCCATTTAATTTTTGCATTTGTAATTGTGATTTCATTCAGAAAAGAAACAATGCCTAACGCCACCACTTTACTCAAGTAAAATTGCATTTCTAAAGGTAAAGCTGTGGGTGTAAGAATAAGGCTAAAGAGTAAATTCTGTCCCTTTTCAGAATACCAAGAAGTGCCCATTTGCCCGCGACCTTTGGTTTGAAAGTTTGCAGTAATTATAGCACCCTCAAGTACTTTTTGATTTTTTAACAAGTCTTGAGCATGGATATTAGTTGAATCAACTTCGTCAATTTCTATTAGTTGGCGTCCAAAGAATTGTCTATCTATCATAAAACAAAGGATTTGTAATGAGCAATATTAAGCGTTTCTCAACATTAATTCGTTACTTTTGTTCCATTAATTTAAACACAAGAATGGCTAAAAAAACGATCATAGACGAATCGCAATTATTGACTGACAACATAGTAAGAGCAATACAAGAAAAAAAGGGTGATAACATAGTATGTTTGAACCTTAAAAACATAGATGCTGCAGTAACTGACTTCTTTGTAATTTGTGACGGAACTTCAAATACTCAAGTCTCAGCAATCAAAGATTCTATAGAAAAAGAAGTACGTGAAGCGTTAGGCGAAAAAGCGTGGCATGTAGAAGGAACGGATAATGCAGAATGGATTTTGATGGATTACGTAAACGTAGTAGTACATATTTTCCAAAAAGAAACAAGAGGCTTCTTTAACATTGAAGGCTTGTGGGCGGATGCAGAAACAACTAACATCCCATCGATTAACTAAGAAGACTTTTCAATTTCAATATTTATTTCTAGCGAAATGGCGAATAATAAAACTCCGAAAGGAAAACAATCTAAAAAACAATTTAATTTTTACTGGATTTATGTCACTATAGGTGTTCTATTGATTGCATTAAATCTATTTAGCTACAGCTCAGGTTCACAAAAAGTAACTTGGGATAAGTTTGTGAATGAAATGCTAAGGGAGCAAGAAGTTAGCCGCTTAGTAGTAGTAAATAATGAACTTATTGTAGAAATATTTTTAACGAAAGAAGCTTTAGAAGCTGAGAAATACAAAGATTTAAAAAAGGGAACGTTTAGCAATTCTGGTTCTCCACAATTCTATCTATCAATCGGTTCAGTAGACCAATTTAGCCGCGACTTAAACAGAGTGCAAGAAGATTTGCCTGAAACAGCTCAAGTGAATCCTGAGTATGATCAACGTAAAAACTGGACAGGTGAAATTTTGAGCTGGGTCCTTCCAATCGTTATTATGATTGGACTTTGGGTGTTCATCATGAAAAGAATGTCAGGCGGAACAGGTGGCCCAGGTGGACAAATATTTAACATTGGAAAATCGAAAGCAACGCTATTTGATAAGGAAAAGAATGTAAAAGTTTCTTTTAACGATGTAGCAGGATTAGATGAAGCGAAAGTAGAAATTCAAGAAATCGTTGAATTCTTAAAAAATCCAAAGAAATACACCGAATTAGGTGCAAAAATTCCAAAAGGAGCATTATTGGTAGGCCCTCCGGGAACAGGTAAAACTTTATTAGCAAAAGCAGTAGCAGGTGAAGCTCAAGTGCCATTCTTTAGTCTCTCAGGTTCAGACTTTGTAGAAATGTTTGTAGGAGTTGGAGCATCTAGAGTTAGAGATTTATTTAAGCAAGCCAAAGAAAAAGCCCCTGCAATTATCTTTATTGATGAAATCGATGCAATAGGTCGTGCAAGAGGAAAAGGTGCAGCTCAAGGTGGTAATGATGAACGTGAGAATACGTTGAATCAATTACTAACAGAAATGGATGGTTTTGGAAGTAATTCTGGAATTATTATTTTGGGTGCTACTAACCGCGCAGAAATATTGGATCGAGCATTGCTTCGTCCGGGTCGATTTGACCGTCAGATTTCTGTAGACTTACCTGAATTAAATGAGCGAAAGCAAATTTTTAAAGTTCATGTAAAGACTCTTAAGATTGATAATACAGTTGATATTGAGTTTTTATCTAAGCAAACTCCAGGTTTTTCAGGAGCTGATATCGCTAACATTTGTAACGAGGCAGCTTTAATAGCAGCGAGAAGAGATAAGAAAGCAATTGATCAGCAAGATTTCTTAGATGCGATAGACCGAGTAATAGGTGGATTAGAGAAGAAAAATAAGATCATCACCAGCGATGAGAAAAAGGTTATTGCATTCCATGAGGCAGGTCACGCAGCTGTAAGTTGGTTAGTAAAATTTGCCAATCCTTTAGTAAAAGTAACCATAGTGCCTAGAGGAAGATCTTTAGGAGCAGCATGGTATTTGCCAGAAGAAAGACAGATTACGACTACAGAACAGTTAATGGATGAAATGTGCGCTGCATTAGGTGGTAGAGCAGCTGAGGAGATAATCTTTGGTAAAATTTCAACAGGTGCATTGAGTGATTTGGAGAAAATTACCAAGCAAGCCTATGCGATGGTTTCTATTTATGGCTTAAATGATAAAGTAGGAAACATCAGTTATTATGATTCTACAGGCCAAAATGAATACAGCTTTAGCAAACCTTACAGTGAAAAAACTGGTCAATTAATCGACGAAGAAGTAAGTAAAATGATTGAGGCTGCTTATGTGAGAACCAAAGGTATCTTACTGGAGCGTAAAGAAGAATTGACTAAATTAGCTGAATTACTACTAGAAAAAGAAGTTATTTTTAAGGAAGATGTCGAAAATATTTTTGGAAAGCGCCCGGTAGAATTTGATGTGGAGCGAGTAGAAAAATTAAAGCTAGAGCAAATAATTGCTGATAAAGAAACTTCAAGACAATTAGCGCAAGAGGCAGAGGAGAAAAAGGAAGCAGAAGAGAAGAAAAAGGAAGAAGAAACTGCTGAGGCATCAAAGAAAAGTTAATTAAAACATCACTATGACTGATAATTGGATTAAAATCTTCGGAGCAGCGCAGGCGTTCATTGTGGAAATGTACAAAGGCATGCTCGAAGAAAATTCAATTAAATCGGTTCTTGTCAATAAAACTGACTCGATGCATCTGCATTTAAACAATGCAGATGTAGAGTTATATGTTCAGAAAGAAGATGTTTTAAAGGCGAAACGACTAATCGAAAAAAATCAGTTTGAATAATTTTACCCAACGTGCATTAACAGGAATCATCTTTGTATTGGTTCTTTTAGGAGCAATTGCCTTAAGTGAATACGCATCTGCAATTCTTTTCTTCTTCATTATATTACTTGGAACTAGAGAATTCTATAGTTTTTTTCAAACAGAAGATGTCGCGCCTCAAAAAACAACAGGTATTGTAAGTGCATTAATTTACTTTATTCTTACCGTTTTTATCAATCAAGGGCAACTTGGGAGCACAGCACTTTTTGCGCTTGTTCCAATCACATTCTTCATCTTTCTAAAAGAACTGTATAGAAATAAGCCCACACCAATAGCAAACATATCTTACACATTGCTAGGCATTATATACGTGGCACTGCCGATGACATTGCTATATGAGTTATCATTTATAAACGACAATCAATTTGGTGGAGAGTACAATTATCAAATTGTATTGGGTTTCTTCTTTTTACTTTGGGCAAATGATACAGGAGCGTATCTAGTCGGCAGAAAATTGGGCAGAACTAAATTATTCGAGCGAATCTCTCCAAAGAAAACATGGGAAGGCTCTATTGGCGGAGGACTAATGGGTTTAGGAATAGGCTACATGAATGCACTGCTATTCCCCGATTTGTCATTAATAAATTGGTTAGTTGTTGCTCTAATAGTATTAATTTTTGGCTCATTGGGCGATTTAGTAGAATCGATGTTTAAAAGAAGTTTAAACATCAAGGATTCAGGGAAACTACTTCCGGGCCATGGTGGCTTATTAGATCGATTTGATGGCATATTTATAGCCGCTCCAATAGTTTATACCTACCTGCGATTTATATTTGCAATTTAGTATCTTCACAACCGAATATTTTATAATAAATCATGACATTTCATAAAGAAGGTTACCCAAGCATTATATTGGTACTTATTGTATCTGCGATAATTAATTATTTAACGCATACTTTCTTAAGTGACTATCCATGGGCAACTTATTTAGGATACACAGTTTCTACTTTTCTAATTATCGTAATTCTTCAGTTTTTTAGAAGCCCAAACATTAAGGTTACACCAAACGATAATCACATTATTTCTCCTTGCGATGGAAAAGTGGTGGTAATTGAAGAGGTTCAAGAAACAGAATTTATCAATGAAAAAAGAATTCAGGTTTCTATTTTTATGTCGCCGATTAATGTGCATAACAACAGATACCCAATAGCAGGAACATTAAAGAATTTTAAATATCACCCTGGTAAGTTTTTGGTAGCTTGGCATCCAAAATCTTCTACAGAAAATGAGCGAACCTCAGCCTTGGTTGAAGATTCTAAAGGAAGAAGCGTATTGTTTCGTCAGATTGCAGGTGCATTGGCTAGAAGAATTGTATTCTACGGTAAAGAAGGAGATAAAGTAGAACAAGGATCTGAATGTGGATTTATTAAATTCGGCTCTAGAGTAGATTTATTTTTACCGATTGGCACCAAAATTAATGTAGCATTAGAGCAGAAAGTAACAGGAGGAATTGATGTAATTGGTGAATTTCAGTAGTCACAGAATATAGTTTATTTGAAAGGGCTTTGGAAAACCGAAGCCTTTTTTCTTTTGCTACTATTTTTAACCGCAAAGGGCGCAAACCTGTCCGACCTCTGGCGGAAGTTTTCACAAAGGGCGAAATGGAAAATTTCACTTGCCTTGATGAGCGATTTCAAATTTACCTCTCCTGCTTGCTTTTGTCGTGTTAAGCGGAGTCGAAACACAACAAAACCCTAAAAATTAAACACATAAAAGCTCTCGCTATAATAAGTAATACTCCAAAAACTTTGCCTATCCAACGACTCCGCTCAGGATGACAAAGAATAATACAAATGAGCTTGGGGATTTAAATCAACTTTAAAGAACTACTATAATATCCCTTTCAGCTCTATCAGACCTTTGATATGATGAGTTGGTTTTATAATCGATTTCTTTGGAAAATCAGCTAAGTAAACACTGTCCATTCCTGCTTTTTGAGCGCCAACAATATCGGCTTCAAAATCATCGCCGATCATAATGCTATGTTTTGCTACTGCCCCACTTCGATCAAATGCATGCGTAAAAATATCTTGATGTGGTTTCGCTTTTCCATACAATTCTGAGATGATCACTTCTTTAAAAAACTGTTCAATTCCTGAGTTTTTTAACTTGACGAATTGAGCTTCCTTAAATCCGTTGGTAATGATATGTAAATGATAACGATCATTCAAGTATTCTAATGTAGTAAGCGCATCTGGTAATAAATGAGGTTTTACGCTGCATGTTTCTACATAACGATCATTAAACTTTAAGGCCATTTTTTCATCATCAATATGAAAGTGCTGCAAGGCTAAATGAAAACGCAATTGACGCAATTCGTCCTTAGTCACTTTTCCTACACGATAACGTGCCCATAAATCATGGTTTACCACTCTGTAAACTCCAATAAACTCATCAAAACTTGGTACATTTTTATGTGCCAACTCAAATTCGTGGTACAAATCGTGAATGGTTTCTAAAGAGTTTCGCTCAAAATCCCAAAGTGTTCGATCTAAATCAAAGAAAACGTGATCGTAGTTTGCCATCTTACTCCTTTTCGCCAAATGCTAAATCACCTGCATCTCCCAAACCAGGAACGATATACGATTGAGCAGTTAACTCTTCATCCAAAGCAGCTAACCAGATAGTCACGTTATTAGGTAGGTTTCTTTTAGCATATTCTAAGCCTTCTGTACTTCCAATAACAGCAACAATATGAACGTGTGATGGCTTACCTTTAGCTAATAATGATTTATAGGCTAAAACCATTGAAGCTCCTGTTGCCAACATAGGATCTGAAAGAATCAATGTCTTTTTCTCGATAGAAGGACACGCCAAATATTCTAATTCAATATCAAAACTACCATCTTTATGATGCTTCCTATAAGCAGAGATAAACCCGTTTTGAGCTGCATCAAAATAGTTTAACAAACCTTGATGCAAAGGCAAACCTGCTCTTAAAATAGTAGCAATTATAGGCTGCTGTTTAAAAACAAACTCATTTGAAACACCCAGGGCGGTTTGTACTTCCTTCTTTTCATAAGACATAGTCTTACTAATTTCATAGGCAAATATCTCTCCCACTCGCTCCAAATTTCTTCTAAAACGCATGCTATCTTTTTGAATATTTACATCTCTGATCTCAGCCATAAATTGGCTTGCGATAGACAATTCCTTATCTAATAGTTTAACCTTTGCCATGTGAAATTATTTTTTACAAATATGCCTATTTTATTTATTGGATACCCTATGATTATAAGATAAATGACGGTTTTATTTACTTTGTTGCTGTTTCGAGTAGATAACTATAAATCGCTTTCCATCCTACCCAAATATCCTCATCAGAAAGGCTCTCATTGTGCCATAAACTAATAAATGTTCCATCTACCGCCTTAACCTCATTCACCATTTCATCTATCGCTTCCTTAGCTTCTTCTAAGGTGTAATCATAATAAAATTTAAGACTCGCATCCATAATTGCAAACGGAAAAACCTTTAATTCAGTAGCCGTTTCTAGGTCTAAATCATAAAATAAATGGGGTACACAAATACTTGCTCTAAAGCCGATAGTTGCTGCATATCCCATAGAATAATCCTCCTGAATATCAAAATGGATTAAATTTCTGTAGGTATCTGGCAGGGTAAGCTTTAAAAAGTGCTGCCGACTTTTGGTTACGTCACGCTTTAATACTCCGGCCAATCGCTTAATCTCTTTTTCTAATTTATCTACATTTTGATTAGAAATAAAGCCTGGATGAATTCCTATATCGGCTACATCTGCAGTAGATTTAATTAAATATTGAAATTTCCGACTTTCAAAAGGCACATTCTTATCGTTCAATCCATAATCAGCCACTAAGAAAAAGTAGATAGGACGAACATTAAACTGCTCGTGAACATGATTCAAATGATCAAACGTATCATACGGGTCGTGCTTTAAACCAAAAACTACTTTTTGTTGCTGCGCCAGTTTCTTAAACTGAAACTTCATTCCCAATTTAGCCGCGGCTCCCAAAGTTCTAACTATTCCCTTCTGGCGATAAGCATACGCATTATCTACATCCAAGGTGGGAATAAAATGATAACTCCTTTTATCAAATTTCAAATCTGGATAAACTAATAACAATTTACCTTTCAATCTTTTTGCCCATAAATTAACGAGTGGCCGTTTAATAAATCGGTTCTTTACCGCTATACTTTCTTTTGGATCAAATCGATCATATAAATCACGAATGTGTGGCAAATACTCTTCGTATCTAGAAACTAGATAAAAGGATAAAGCAAACAAATCAAAAGGAAATAATGACGTCTCTTTTGTTTTAAAGAAAGCGGGCAAACCATCTACTTCGATCACTTTTAGCTCCTGTTCCTCTATACCAGTTTGAAAAAGAAAATCGACTGAAGTGAGATGAACCTCATCATCCAATGGGCGAAAGCAATACGACATTTTTGGTCCTTCATATAACCTAAACTGATCTTTATCATCAGTAATAATGACCTTTAAGCCAAGGATATTCGACAAGACCAAATCGAGTGTATACTTCACTCGATTGGTAATTTTATGGGTGTAAATTAATATCATTTAGAGTAAGCCTTCATCTGCGAAGCTAAGGTACTTATTGTCGGCAAAAATTAAGTGGTCTAATATGGGAAGATCGAGAATTATCCCAGCTTCTTTTATCTTTTTGGTCAATTGCTTATCAGCTTCACTTGGTTTTAGGTTGCCCGATGGATGATTATGACAAAGAATAATTGAAGACGCTAATTTATCAATGGCCATTTTAAATACAATCTTGGCATCCACTACTGTTTGACTCACACCACCTTTGCTGATGTTTACTTTTTCAAGTATCTGGTTACCCCGATTTAATAGCAATACCCAAAACTCTTCGTGAGGTAAATCATCCATTACTTCTCGCATATAGTCAAACACTACACTGCTGTGAGTTATTTTCACTCGTTTTATGGGGTCGCTTTCTTTTCTTCTTTTCCCTAATTCTAATGCAGCCGCTATGGAAATAGCTTTGGCTTCTCCTATTCCATTAAATTTTTGAAGTTCAACGACACTTACCTTTCCCAACTGATTCAGATTGTTTGAGGCAGATGATAGAATCCGTTTAGATAAATCAACAGCAGACTCATCCCTACTCCCGGAACCAATCAATATGGCTATTAATTCTGCATCACTCAAAGTAGTTTTACCTTTTATTAGTAATTTCTCTCTTGGGCGATCTTCTTCTGCCCAAGCTTTTATTCCTAAATGCTTATCGATGTCCTCCATATAGGTTAAAGATAAGGGAATAAATTATTTAAAGAAAATAGAGCAAAAAAAGCATCCCTCCTTTCGGAAGAATGCTTTTACTTTTTTATCTATTTAGCCGAATTAGCTATTCAATCTATTCTCTAAAGCTGTTTCAAATTGGTGTTTCGCATCCGCTACAGTACCAAATGAATCTCCATCGATTAGCATTTCTTTTCCTACTACTGTACCAAGGAAGGTATACTCTAAACCTGAAGCTACCATATGCTCTACAAACTCATCTTGATTGTCGGGGTTGATAGACGCCACGACTCTACTCTGAGCTTCGCCGAATAAGTAAGCATCTTTTCTAAAGTCGCTATCTGTTTCAACAGAGAATCCAAATCCATTTGGCATACCTGCCTCTAATAAAGTAATGAATAAACCACCATCTGCAACATCATGCGCTGAGTTTAACATACCTGCTTGAATCAACGTATTTACCTGATTCTGCAATGCGTGCTCCTCATCCAAATTAAAGTATGGAGAAGGTGATTGCTTTACTTTATGGTAAGAATATAAATATTCAGATGAGTTGATGTCGTTTTGAGCTCCACCAATCATATAAATTAAATCTCCTTCATTTTGAAAAGCCAAAGAAGTAATGAATTTCTTATCCGTAACAATCCCCATCATACCTATGGTAGGAGTTGGGAATACTGGCACATCTTTTCCATTCTGCATACTCTGGTTGTAGAAACTCACGTTTCCGCCAGTTACAGGAGTTTTGAATTTCTCGCAACTCTTTTTCATTCCTTTGATAGCTCCTACAAACTGCCAGTAAACTTCTGGGTTGTATGGGTTACCAAAATTCAAACAGTTGGTAATTGCTGATGGCTCACCACCTGAACAAACAATGTTTCTAGCTGCCTCTGCTACTGCAATAGCACAACCTTCTTCAGGGTTGGCATTTACGTATCGCGCATTACAATCTACGGTGAAAGCCAACGCTTTATTCAATCCTTTGATGTTTACGATACCTGCATCAGTCGGTTTATTGGTACTCATATTAATCGTTCCTACCATTGAGTCGTATTGCTCAATTACCCACTTTTTAGAAGCGATGTTCGGATGATTAATTAAGAAGTAAGCCACTTCTTTTAAGTCTTTTGCCTCCTCCACTGATTCTATCTTAAACTTTTGAGATTCTGCAAAATAAGCAGGCTCCTTGTATTCTCTTTCATAAATTGGAGCTCCACCGCCCAATACTAAAGACTCAGCAGGCACATGAGCAACTAATTTACCACCCATATAGTACTCTAATTGTCCGCCTTCGGTTACTTCACCGATTTGCTCACAATTCAAATCCCATTTATCAAAAATGGCTTCTACCTCAGCTTCTCTTCCTTTCTTCACTACTACCAACATACGCTCTTGAGACTCTGACAATAAAATCTCAAATGGCTTCATCCCTTCTTGGCGTGTAGGTACTTTATCTAAGTCAATGGTCATCCCGAATCCTTCTTTTCCACTCATTTCTGATGTAGAACACGTAATTCCGGCTGCACCCATATCTTGCATTCCGATAATTGCATCGGTTTCAGCTAATTCTAAAGAAGCTTCCAACAATAATTTCTCTTGGAATGGATCACCAACTTGTACCGCTGGCAAATCATTTGCTGACTCTTCAGTAATATCTTTAGAAGCAAATGCTGCTCCGTGAATTCCATCTTTACCGGTAGCAGAACCAACTATATAAACTGGGTTACCAACTCCGTAAGAAGTCGCAGAAATCATTTTATCTGCTTTCATAATTCCCGCAGACATTGCATTTACCAATGGGTTTGTATTGTAGCACTCATCAAAGAATACTTCACCACCTACTACCGGAATACCAAATGCATTACCATAACTTCCAATTCCTTTTACCACACCTTTCATCAACCATTTAGTTCGATCAGAATCAATAGAACCAAAACGCAATGAATTTAATTGAGCAATCGGACGAGCTCCCATGGTAAAGATATCACGGTTGATACCACCTACACCAGTCGCCGCTCCTTGAAAAGGCTCCAATGCTGAAGGGTGGTTATGTGACTCAATTTTGAATGCACACGCTAATCCATCGCCTATATCTACTAAACCTGCGTTTTCTTCACCAGCTTCGGCCAACATATGCGGACCTTCCTTTGGTAATTTCTTTAACCAAGTAATGGAGTTCTTGTAAGAACAGTGCTCCGACCACATTACAGAGTAAATACTTACTTCTGTAAAGTTGGGCGTGCGTCCCAATATTTGCTTGATTTGTTCAAATTCTTCAGGTAGTAACCCTAATTCAATTGCCGTTTCTACGGTTGCTTCGTTCAATGTATTGTCTTCCATTTTTTGAAGATGTGGTTAGTAAGCTGCAAAAGTAAAATTTTGATTCCCATCTACCAACCTAATTAATGCATATTTTTCACCAATCGTTTACTATTTTAAACATTCATTTAGTACTACTTTTGAATCATGACTTTAGCAATACAAATTAGTGTATTTTTAGCGTTTCTAGTTTGGTTCATTTACCTCATCAAACGGCTTAAATTCTTTCAGTTAGAAGGCATCAGGTCAATTTATCTGGTATTCGCATTCCTGCTTAAAGTTATCATTGGAACAGGACTTTGGGCACTTTACACCTACCACTACACCGATCGGGCTAATGCTGATATTTATAAATACTTCGATGATGGCCTCCATCTATTTAATCAGTTAAAAGGAAAGCCCCTATTGGCTGCTAAGTGGTTTTTCGGTTTTGAAAACCAAGAAATAACAGAAATCTTAAAAGGAACCATGAACTGGTCACGGGAGTATAATTTTGGCGTATTGAATGATAACCGAACCATGATTCGATTTAATTTTTTAGTCAACTATCTTTCTTTTGGTTTTATTCACTTGCACACCCTTTTCATCAATTTTCTTTCATTCGTGGGGCTTATCGCGCTGTATAAAGTTGTCAATAAACAATTGACCTTGCCAAAATCAGCTTTACTGTTTGCTCTTTTTCTCATCCCATCTGCACTTTTATGGGGCTCGGGAATTTTAAAAGAAGGATTCCTGCTCTTTTCATTGGGCATATTCGTTTATGGCTTCTTTAATTGGCTCGATGAATTTTCAACTAAAAATAACCTTCTATTATTCATTGGAACTGGCTTAATGCTCATCATCAAACCCTACGTTTTCCTATCAATAATTCCTTTTGCCATTGCTGCTGCAATCACCAAACGACTTAGCGTAAAACCGCTATTGGCTTACTTAGGAGTTGTACTAATCGGATTTGCGATTATTGTTGTTGTTCAGCTATTGGGCATTTTTGATTTATTTGATTTATTGCAGCAAAAACAAACGGCATTTTATAATGTAGCCATGATGAATGAGGCGGGAAGCGTAATTTCTGCTCCTCCTATTCAAACGCCATTAATGGCCATTTTTGCCATTCCGGAGGTGCTTACTACCGTTTTGTTTCGGCCATTTATTACAGAAATCAATTCCATCCTTTATGCACTAGCTGCGGCTGAAAATTTACTTCTTCTAGGCCTAATTACCTTGATGATTTTCTTTTTCAAACACCCAACTCGCAAGCAGCTCAACTTTGCATTTTTTGCACTTTTTTTCACGCTTATTTTAGGAACTTTAATTGGATGGACAACTCCAATTTTAGGCGCTGTAGTTCGATATAAAGTCCCATTTTTGCCTTTTATATTTTCGCTCATTTTTTCATGTATTGATTTCAATAAAATCAATCACAAATTCAACCTATCTATCCGATGAAGAATCTGATAATCGTTCTAACAACTTTACTTTTTATGACTTCTTGCTATAAATCAGAAACAGTCGATTTAATTATTCATAACGCCACCATTTACACCATGGACGAAGCTAATTCTATGGCGGAAGCAATGGCAGTGAAAGATGGAAAAATTATTGCCATCGGACCAGAGAATCAAATCATGAATAAATACTTTGGCGAGAAGACCATTGATGCCGGCACTCGGCCGGTTTACCCAGGTTTCAACGATGCGCATTGCCACTTTTTTTGGTATGGCCGTTCTTTTCAAGAAGTAGATTTGACAGGCGCTAAAAGTTGGGATGAAGCCATACAGCGAGTAGCAGATTTCGCCAAAGGAAAAGAGTTAAAATTCATTGGTGGAAACGGATGGGATCAAAACTTATGGGAAGGACAAACTTTTCCAAGCAAACATAAATTAGACAGTCTATTCCCGAATACGCCAGTATTATTAAAACGGATAGATTCTCATGCGGCTATAGCTAATCAAGCTGCGTTGGATTTGGCAGAAGTAACAGAAAGCACCAAAACAGAAGGTGGAATCTTTAAGCAAGAAAATGGAAAACTGACAGGCCTTTTAGTCGATATGGCGATTACCTATGTAGAGCAAAAATTACCGCGTTATTCGGATGAAGAGGATAAAAAATCATTGCTAACTGCTCAGGAAAAATGTTTTGAAAAAGGATTAACGACAGTTGCCGATGCCATGCTAGAAAACAAGATGATTCACCTCATCGATGACCTACAGAAAGAAGGCAAACTAAAAATGCGCATCTATGGCATGGCAACTCCTTCTGAAGAAAATTTAGCCGAATATTTATTGGATTCTGCCTACAAAACAGACCGTTTACACATTGGTGCGATCAAATTTTTTGCAGATGGTGCATTGGGTTCTCGAGGTGCTAAACTGATTGAGCCGTATTCTGATGATTCTACCAACTCAGGTTTATTCCTGAACGATTCTACCTATTTGCAAGAAATGGCGCATAAAATTTACGAATCGGGATTGCAGATGAACACCCATTGCATTGGAGATGATGCCAACCGATTGATGTTGAAAATTTATGGAAATGCCTTAAAGCAAGTAAACGACCGACGATGGAGAATCGAGCATGCACAAATCGTTCATCCTGATGATGTGGAACTGTTTCGCAAATACACCATTATTCCATCGGTGCAACCAACACATGCCGTTTCGGATATGGATTGGGTAGAAGACCGCTTGGGAGCAGATCGATTGAAAAGTTCTTATGCATTTAAAACCTTGCTTTCACAGAATGGATTATTGCCATTGGGAACAGATTTTCCGATTGAAAAAATAGACCCATTATTGACCTTTTACACCGCAGTTGCTCGAAAAAATACAAAAGGACTTCCTGAAAATGGATTTTTGCCTGAAGAAATCTTAAGCCGATTAGAAACCTTAAAAGGAATGACTATTTGGCCGGCAATTGCCAGTTTTGAAGAAAATGAAAAAGGTAGCTTGGAAGTGGGTAAGTACGCCGACTTTATTTTAATGGACAAAGATATCATGACCATTGAAGAAAGTGACATTTTAAAGACTAAGGTGATGTATACAGTTATCGGTGGTGAGGTGGTTTATGGGAATTAATGATTTGAATAAAAGAAACATACAGAACTAATAATAGAACTTCGAGTAAACTATCATTTTTTCATTTGTAATAATTGTTACACAAGTAACCAAGATTGGATAGTAGTTTTACGTCTCAACAATAAAACACCCAACAAATGAATTTCATTAAGTTACTTTCCATTTCTACTGTATTTTTTTTATCAAGTTTAGGTTTTTCGCAAACAGCCCCATTTCAAATAAGTATCGAGCCAATAACAATTCCAGGCCTTGGAGGCATTCAATCCTTTGCATATGGACAACATAATGGCAAGTGGCTCATAGTTGGAGGTCGCTTAGACGGATTACATCAGAGGCAGCCTTTCGCTGCTTTTGATATCGCAGGTCATAACAACCAAATAATTATTGTTGACCCTGTTAATCAACAAAAATGGTCTGCACCTTTAACTTCACTTCCTGTAGCCATTCAAGAGCAGTTAAGCTCTACCAATATGCAATTTTATCAAGAGGGCGATTATCTATATTGCATAGGAGGTTATGGATACAGTTCGACTGCAGGAGATCACACCACCTACAGCAACTTAACAGCCATAAAGGTTTCTGATGTTATCAACGCGGTCATTAATAATACCAGCTTCACCAATTTCTTTAGACAAATTACAGATGCGCAATTTCAAGTAACAGGTGGAAGTTTGAAGAAGATAGACAGCACCTATTATTTATTGGGAGGTCAAAAATTTATAGGAAGGTATAACCCAATGGGACCTTCACACGGACCAGGATTTATTCAAGAATACACTAATTCGATTAGAAAATTTAACATATCAGACAATGGCACAACGATTACGATCAGTCATTTAAGTCCATTTGTAGATGCAGCAAACCTGCACCGAAGAGATTATAATGCTAAAGCACAAATCCTACCGAATAGAGCTGAAGGAATTACCCTATTTTCAGGCGTTTTTCAGCAATCAGCAAACTTACCATTCTTGAGTTCTGTAACAGTAGATGCTAATTCATATGCAGTAGACAGCGCATTCCAACAGTACTATAATCATTACCACTGCCCTACCCTACCATTCTATTCTGAGCTTGAAAACGAAATGCATACCGTATTCTTTGGCGGAATAGCGCAGTTTTATGACAGCTTAGGTGTTTTAGTTCAAGACAATAATGTGCCTTTTGTTAACACGATAGCAAGAGTTACGAGAGATTCTGCAGGGAATATGGCTGAATATAAATTACCAATAGTAATGCCAGCTTTATTAGGTTCAGGGGCAGAATTTATTCCCAACACTACCTTTCCCAAATATAACAATGGAGTATTAAAATTAGACAGCCTGACTACTGATAGTGTGTTGATCGGTTATATTTTTGGAGGAATTAGCAGTACACAACCCAACATTTTCTTCATCAATAATGGAACTAAAAGCTCGGCTAGCAATCAGCTCTTTAAAGTATATGTAAAAAAGCCTAGTCCGTTGTCTGTTGATGACTTAAACCTATCAAGCGTAAGTCTGCTTAACCTTACCATCTACCCAAATCCAAACGATGGAGAACTGAACATTCAGTTCAATTTATTAAGAAAAGAAGACGTTTCTATTTCTATCCTAGATGCAAAAGGATCATTGATTGATAAGATTGCTCTGCCCAATTCAAATTCAGGAGAGAACGAATTCAAAAAGAATATCACTGATTTAACCCGTGGTAGCATATACTTCATTACTGTAGAAACTTCGACTGAGAAGATTACACATAAGTTAATTGTTAAAAATAAAAGACATTAATAAACTATTTAACACTTCAATTGAGTTGTATGATGAAAGGGCTTTTAAGTAATGCTTTTTCAAGACTTTTTAGGCATTATTTTAATGCCTAATTTTAACACAAATAAAAATCAACAACTATGAAAAAAATCAACATTTTAGCAATGGCTCTAGGTTTATTTGCTGCTTCTTGCGGCGATGCTCCAAAAGCAACGGAAGAAAATGAAATGACACACGATGAAATGCATGACCATGATGGACATGACCATGACCACGATGCAATGACAGAGAAGGCCGCAGATGCTGAGCCAGCAGCTATTCCTGAAGGAGCGCGCGTATTTTTCGCCAATTTAGAAGGTGGACAAAAAGTAACTTCTCCTTTTATCGTGCAATTTGGTATTGAAGGAATGGAAGTTGAACCTGCAGGCGATTTAAATGAAGGCAAAGGCCATCATCATGTGATTATTAATGGTACTGCTATAGATAGAGGCACAATGGTTCCGGCTGATTCGCTAAACATCCACTACGGAAAAGGCCAAACAGAAACTGAATTAGATTTACCTGAGGGTGAGCATACATTAACCATGCAATTTGCTGATGGATACCACCAAAGTTATGGTGAGCAAATGAGCGCTACCATTAATGTAATTGTAGAGTAATAAAAACTAAATAACAAATAAGCCGCAAGGAACATTCATTATGTGTTTTTTGTGGCTTTTTTATGCTCTTTAACGAAGAAGTGTTAAAGTTCCCTTTCGATTATATTTTCCGGAAATCAAGTACACATAAGTACCCGACTGAACATCTGCTCCTTTATATTCTCCATTCCACTCAAAATAACAGTCATTTGATTCAAATAGCAATTCGCCCCATCGATTGAAAATCAATATTTTTATGTCAAATGGTGTATTAAAAGTCAATTTAAATTCATCGTTTACGCCGTCTCTGTTTGGTGTAAACACATTAGGAACAAATAGATCACCACCATCAGCTGACACTGTAATTAATTTCACTTCCTTGCTCTCACAACCATTAGTTCCGATCACTCTTAATGTTACTTGATAAGTTCCAGGTAAAAATGTGTGAATTGGATTCTGTTGAGAAGAGGTATTACCATCTCCGAAGTCCCAAGAATATTGATTGGTTGCATTACCATTGGCTGTAAAAGTAAATTTCAAACTGTTGATCGGATCGCTAGTAAATGTAAAATCAGCATTAACCTTAATCACATTTACAGTAGCGTCTACTATAGTATCGCAACCACTCGGATTAGGCTTTATATATCTAATGGTAGTAGCATTTGAGATGGAAAGCCCATTTACAATTACAGCTTCTCCATCACAGATAGTATACGACTCTGTAATTATAATCGGACTATTTACAGCTATAGTAATAGTATGAATACTGTCACATCCACCGGATAAAACGGTAGTGTCTGCATAAACACCCGAAGTAGAAATTATTTGTCCGTTAAAATTATAAGTCTCCCCTTGGCATAAATCAATGTTTGCTGCCGTATTTATGGCTCCATTAATAGTAAGAATAGTGGTTAGTAAGGTATCACAGCCACCTGTAGTGCTGCTGATCGTATCCAAATAGGTTCCTGCAACAAACTGATATGCGCCCTGTAAAAAAACTGAATCACCCTGACAAATAGAAATCGCAGCACTTTTTTGTTTAAAGTTATCGACATTAACAGTATATACAACAATGCTATCACACTTATTAAATGCAGGAAGTGTATCCCTATAAGTTCCCGATTGTTTTACATACCTTCCATTTATGAGCACACTATCACCTTGGCAAAATGACAAATTAATAGTTTGTTGTGTATTAAAAGGATTAAAACTATTCCCTCCGCTCAAACAACTAACTGAGCTAACGGTCCATCCCAGCACGTTTACCGAAGAAGACGATGGCCATGAGTTATTAGAAAACCCATTAGTAGATGTATAACGAATACAGTTATCACTATTCCTAGTTATTTTATTTTTAAATAACCCCTTAGAGGTACCATCTATTTTAGGAGCTACATCAATTCCAAAACAATTAATCATATCTACAAACTGCGAGCTCATATGATTAGTCGCGGCCGGCCCTATAGTAATTGCAACACCGTCATTATCATTAGTTCCAGCAGTAATATTTGTCAAAACAATTGTATTTGAGCAAGGCATGGTAAAATCAGAAGGATTATTGGCTATGGTTATGGTTTGATTGGAAGCCAAACTGCCTGATAGCTGCTCACTCGCAACAAAGGTTGATGTCCCATTTGTAAAATAATGAAAATAATAATTCGAGAGGTTAATGGAGCGAGAGGTCGGATTATAAACTTTAATCGCAAATCCTGAACCAGAACTCCAGTCGACAAATTCGGTGATTATTAAATCATTTAATTGGGCTTTCAGCGTTACTGAAAAGAATAGTAGAAAAGATAAAAGTAGTTTGCTCAAACCTTAATTAATTTATTTAAGTACAAAAGTAAGACTACATTCGTTAAGGTAATATAAAAAATGCATTATTTATCAGCTCTTTAAAATTAAAATTAAAAAATTACGTACGTATTTATACATAATCAAAAAAAATGTTTTACATTTGAATTGTAATCAGGAATGGTTACAGCCTTTCTAGAGGTTCATAATTCAGTAGTAGTTTTTTAGGGAATGGGAAAAGCGGATCGTAGATTCGCTTTTTCTATTTTATGTAAAATCCTCTTTTTTCAACCTTCGATCACCTTTTAGGTAAAAAACATCATTTTCTTCTATCAAAAAGTTAAGTTTGTTCTCAAATTTAAATCACCATGAAGAAAATATACTTACTACTTCCTGCAGCTTTTTTAATGGCGTGTGGGCAAGCTCCAAAAGAAGAGAGCGCAATAGAGGCTGCTATACCAAATGGCTTTGAACTTTCAAACTTAGATACTACCGCAGCTCCTTGCGATAACTTTTACCAATATGCAATAGGCGGATGGTTAAAGGATAACCCAATCCCTTCGACTGAAAGCCGGTGGAGCAGTTTTAACGTAGTTACTGAAGGCAACAACACTCGACTAAGAGCTATCTTAGACGAATACTCAGCGTTAACTGACACAAAAAAAGGAACCAAAGAGCAACAAATTGGTGATTTCTACAAAAGTGCAATGGATACCACTAAGCTTACTGAGCTCGGTGCAACTCCAATCACTCCATACATGGAGCAAATTGCTGCGGTAACATCAAAAGAAGAATTAATTCATTTGGCTGCTAATTTTAGCACAATGGGTGTAGGTTCAATGTTTGGAATGTACATCGGGCAAGATGACAAAAACAGTGCAGCCTACATTACCCACATTTACCAAAATGGACTTACGTTACCTGATAGAGATTATTACTTAAAAACAGACGAAAAGTCAAAAAGTATAAAAGCAGCTTACGATGAGCATATTCAAAAGATGTTTACACTTTTAGGTGATGATGAAGCAACAACTACAAAGAAGGCTGAAACGGTAATGAAAATTGAATCTGCTTTGGCTGAAATTTCGATGAGCCGAGTGGAAAGAAGAGATCCTGACAAAACATACAACAAGTTTACTTTTGCTGATTTCAAAACCGAATTCAAGGGTATTGATTGGGATGGCTATATCGGAACGATGGGCTTATCGAATGTAGAAGATATCATTGTGGGACAACCTGAATTTATAAAAGGAGCCATATCATTTTTAGACGAATTCTCCATTGAAGAGTGGAAAACATACATGCAATGGCATTTAGTGGATAACATGGCTTCTTATTTAGGTGATAATTTTGAGCAGCAAAACTTTAGCTTCTTCGCGACTACTTTAAGAGGTACTAAAGAAATGAAGCCAAGATGGAAAAGAGCTTTAGGTACTGTAAACGGTAGCTTAGGTGAATTATTAGGAAAGGCTTTTGTAGAGCGTCATTTCCCGGAAAAAAGCAAAGCTGAAGTAAGCCAAATGGTAGAGAATTTAAGAGCTGCTTTTAAAGTTAGAATTGAAAACCTGACCTGGATGGGAGATTCTACAAAAGAGAAAGCATTAGAAAAACTAGCTTCTTTTAATAAGAAAATTGGTTACCCAGATAAATGGACAGACTACAGTAGCGTAGAAATCACTGATAACTTTGCGCAAAATATCATCAATGCACGAAAGTTTAACTTTCAGGATATGATAAGCAAATTAGGAAAGCCAGTAGATAAAGGCGAATGGTACATGAGCCCTCAAACGGTAAATGCTTACTACAGTTCTTCTCAAAATGAAATTGTATTCCCAGCAGGAATTTTACAGCCTCCTTTTTATGATAAAGATGCAGATGCAGCGATTAATTATGGTGGAATTGGCGCTGTAATCGGACATGAATTTACACATGGTTTTGATGACCAAGGTAGCAAGTATGACTCAGAAGGAAACTTGAAAAACTGGTGGACAGAAGCAGATCGAGTTGCTTTTGATGAGCGCGCGAACAAAGTAGTAGAGCAGTTTAATAACTTTGAAGCGTTAGATAGCGTATTTGTGAATGGTAAATTGACTCTAGGTGAAAATATTGCTGATTTGGGTGGTTTAATTTTAGCTTATCACGCTATGGAGAAATCATTTGAAGGCAAAGAAGCTCCAGGTAAAATAGATGGTTTTACGCAACAACAACGTTTCTTTTTAGGATGGGCTCAAGTATGGCACATGAACATGACGGAAGAAGAGTTAAGAAACAGAATTATTACTGATCCTCATTCTCCAGGCGAGTACAGAGTAAGAGGTCCATTAGCGAATCTTACTGAATTTAGTGAGGCATTTGGTTGTGAAGCTAACAGCCCAATGGTAGCGCCAGATTCTACTAAAGCAGTTATTTGGTAACCCAAGCAATTGATTATAATTATCAACTCCTTTTCGATTCTTCGGAAAGGAGTTTTTTTTGATTACAGAATAACTTAATGATGACAAACCCACCTTTTAATTACAGACTATATCTATCAAAAAAGTAAATTCGCCAAATGAATCAGCTGCATGCTATTTATCATTTTATCCGCCATTTAATAGTTTCTAATAAACGAGGACACGGTGTGCACTCCCCTTTTGTGTATCAATTTGTGAAAAACGTAATTGATAACCAAGCGCAATATTATATTTTTCAAGACATTGAATCATTACGTGCCAAATTATTATTAACCGATCAAGAAATCGCGGTAACGGATTTAGGTGCTGCCTCAAGAACCACCAAAAAAAGCAAACGTAAAATTAATGCGATTGCCAAAAGTGCGCTAAAGCCCAAAAAACAAGCACAGCTATTATTCCGCATAGCTAATTACTTTCGCCCAAAAAATAGCATTGAATTAGGAACCTCATTTGGCTTAAGCTCACTGTATTTATCTCAATGGAGTGCTAAAAATCAACTCACTACCATAGAGGGCTGTCCCAATATCGCAAAAGTGGCACAGCTCAATTTTGATAAACTCAATGTAAAAAATATTACTTCTTTGGTTGGTGATTTTAACCACCACCTCCCTACTCTTCTCAAGCAATTGAAGACCGTTGATTTAGTCTACTTTGATGGGAACCATAAGGAAGAAGCTACGCTAAACTATTTTGAGACATGCGTTCCATTCTCTCATAACAATAGCGTATTTATCTTTGATGATATTTATTGGAGTAAAGGGATGACTAATGCTTGGAAAAAGATAAAAGCTGATTCACGGGTAACTTTAACCATCGATACTTATTACATTGGACTGGTATTTTTCAGAAAAGAACAACCAAAAGAAGATTTTACCGTTTATCATTAAGTTGATTGAGATCGATTAGATTTCAATAAATTTGAATCAAATACCACGCTATGGATCCAATTATTCAGATAAATAATCTCACCAGAAACTTCAAATTAGGTACAGAGCTGATTAAAGTTCTTAAAGGGCTAACTTTTGAGGTACAAAAAAATGAATATGTAGCATTAATGGGTCCATCGGGTTCCGGAAAGTCTACTTTAATGAACATTATTGGGTGCTTGGATACTCCTACTGGTGGTGATTATATCTTAAACAACAAAAATGTAAGCAAGCTCACCGACAATGAATTGGCTGAGATTAGAAACAAAGAAATTGGTTTTGTATTTCAAACATTTAATCTACTTCCACGATCTACCGCTTTAGAAAATGTAGCATTACCGCTAATTTATGCTGGCAAAAACACTAAAGATCGAAAAGAGATCGCCACAAATATGCTGACACAAGTTGGGCTAAGCGACCGATTAGACCACAAGCCCAACGAACTATCGGGAGGTCAGCGGCAGCGTGTGGCAGTGGCTAGAGCCATGGTTAATTCACCTTCTATTATATTGGCCGATGAGCCAACAGGGAATTTGGATACTAAAACATCTTATGAAATAATGGCCTTATTTGATGATATTCACAAAAAAGGGAACACCATTATTTTGGTAACACATGAAGAGGATATTGCACAACATGCTCATCGAATTATTCGATTAAGAGATGGAGAAATAGAGTCGGATATCAAAAACGAAAACATTACTTTAGCGAGCCATTAAACAAAGCCAACAAAAAGGTTGTTTGAAGTACTAAAGATTAATAAAATGAAAGTTTACACGAAAAAAGGTGATAAAGGAATGACCTCACTAATCGGAGGCACACGTGTTCCAAAACACCATTTACGCATAGAATCATACGGTACTGTTGACGAATTAAACTCCTACATTGGGGTAATCCGCGATCATAAAATTGGGGAACACCCAACAGCCATTTTAATAGAAATTCAAGATCGATTATTTACCATAGGCTCCTTGTTAGCGGCTGATCCAGAAGGTTCAAAAATGAAATTACCTGAATTATCTGCATCAGACATTGAGTTTTTAGAAAATGAAATCGACAAAATGGATGAAGAGCTTCCACCCATGCGAAACTTTGTTTTGCCTGGAGGAAACCAAGCCATTAGCTTTTGCCATGTAGCACGATGTGTTTGCAGAAGAGCAGAACGAATTACGGTCCATTTGAGCGAAGAATCTCCTGTAGATAAAACCATTATGCAATACCTAAATCGACTTTCTGATTATCTCTTTGTTTTGTCACGATATCTGACGAAAAAAATGGGTGCGCCAGAAACTCCTTGGGTTCCTCGACAGTAAAAAATGGCTTATAACCGCCTTATTTTATTGAAATTAAATAAATAGTAATGATTTTAAAAAAATGTAATTTTTAAGAACTAAAAAATTACATTTGCAAAAATCAAAAATTAGAAGATTATGTACTGGACGCTTGAACTTGCTTCGAATTTAGAAGATGCTCCATGGCCTGCAACCAAGGATGAGTTAATTGACTTTGCCATTAGAACTGGTGCTCCACTAGAAGTGGTAGAGAACTTACAAGTATTGGAAGATGAAGGTGAGTCTTATGAAACCATTGAAGATATTTGGCCTGATTATCCGACTAAAGAAGATTTCTTCTTTAATGAGGATGAATATTGATAAATTAAGAACATCTATAACCCCGTTTTAATATACTTGAAACGGGGTTTTTTTCTGGTTACATTAACCACTGATAACAAACAAAAAGCGCATTAATTTAACTACTTTTGGAGGTAGATTTTTTAAGAAGAAGAGAATATATATATGTTAGGTTCAATCAATAAGTTATTCGGAAAAATACTAGGAAATAAATCCGATAGAGATATTAAATCATTAGCGCCATTAGTTGAAAAGATTAAGGCTGAGTATGCAAAACTTAGTAGCATATCAAATGATCAACTAAGACAAATGACGGTCGATTTTAAATCAACCATCAGAGCAGCTTATCAAGTAGAGCAAGATAAAATCAATCAGCTTAAGGCAGAAATAGACCACTTAGAGGATGTTGACAAAAAAGAAAATCTCTATAAAGAAATAGACGAGTTAGAGAAAAAAGTAGTCGACCAAATAGAAGCGACTCTTTTAGAGATTTTGCCACAAGCATTTGCTGTGGTAAAGGAAACCGCTCGACGATTTACAGAGAATGTAAAAGTAGAAGTTAAGGCGAATGATATGGACCGTAATTTTGCTGCAAAGCGAGACAGCATAGAAATAATAGGCGACAAAGCTCTTTGGCATAACAAATGGGATGCAGCGGGTACTGAAGTAGTTTGGAACATGATCCACTACGATGTGCAGCTAATTGGAGGTATTACACTTCACCAAGGTAAAATTGCTGAAATGGCAACAGGTGAAGGTAAAACGTTGGTTGCAACGCTTCCTGTTTACTTAAATGCATTAGCAGAAAGAGGTGTTCACTTAGTTACGGTAAACGACTACTTAGCAAAACGAGATAGCGAATGGATGGGACCATTATTTGAGTTCCACGGAATGACTATCGATTGTATTGATAAGCATCAGCCAAATTCGGACGAAAGAAGAAAAGCCTACTTAGCCGATATTACCTACGGAACAAATAATGAGTTTGGTTTTGATTACTTGCGTGATAACATGGCAAGAACTGCAGATGATTTAGTTCAGAGAAAGCACCATTACGCTATCGTGGATGAAGTCGATTCGGTATTAATTGATGATGCAAGAACGCCATTGATTATTTCTGGACCTACTCCAAAAGGAGATATTCATGAGTTTTATGAATTAAAACCGCGTATTGAAAAATTACATGCTGCACAGAAAAAATTAATCACCACTTTATTAGCCGACGCAAAGAAAGCTTTTCAAAGTGATGCCAATTTTGAAGGAAAAGAAGGCAAGAAAAAGGAAGAAGAAGCGAGTATGGCTTTGCTTCGTGCATTTAGAGGTTTACCAAAGAATAAGGCATTAATTAAATTTTTATCTGAACCGGGAATTCGAGCTAAACTGCAAAAAGTAGAGAACTATTATTTGCAAGATCAAGGTAAGGAGATGCACATTGTTGATTCTGAATTATTTTTTACGATTGATGAGAAAAATAATACCATCGAGTTATCTGAAAAAGGATTAGATCTTATTTCATCAGAATCAGGCGATGATAAAGAGTTTTTCATTCTACCAGATATTAACTTATCCATAACAGACTTAGAAAAGCAAGCCATTTCTGATGAAGAGAAATTGGCTAAAAAGGAAGTGATTATTCAAGATTACTCGGTAAAAGCTGAGCGAATTCATACCATTAACCAATTACTGAAAGCCTATACTTTATTTGAAAAAGATACGGAATATGTGGTAATGGATAATAAGGTTAAAATCGTAGATGAGCAGACAGGTCGTATCATGGATGGCCGAAGATATTCTGACGGACTTCACCAAGCGATAGAAGCAAAAGAAAATGCAAAAGTAGAAGCAGCTACTCAAACTTATGCGACCGTAACCCTTCAGAATTATTTTAGAATGTACAACAAACTGTCGGGAATGACAGGTACAGCGGAAACGGAAGCTGGAGAATTCTGGGATATCTATGAATTAGATGTAGTGGTAATTCCTACTAATCGCCCAATTGCAAGAGATGACCGAGAAGATTTAGTGTACAAAACAACTCGTGAAAAGTACAACGCAGTAAGTGAAGAAGTGGTTCGCTTAGTAGCTGAAGGCCGACCGGTATTGGTAGGTACTACTTCAGTTGAAATTTCTGAATTATTGAGCAGAATGCTTAAAATGAAAGGAATTAAACACCAAGTATTGAATGCAAAGCTTCACCAAAAGGAAGCAGACGTAGTAGCAGAAGCTGGTAAAACTGGCGCTGTAACTATTGCAACCAACATGGCAGGTAGAGGTACGGATATTAAGCTGAGCCAAGAGGTAAAAGATGCCGGTGGACTTGCGATTGTAGGTACAGAGCGTCATGAATCTAGACGAGTGGATAGACAATTAAGAGGTCGTGCAGGTCGTCAAGGAGATCCTGGTAGTTCTCAGTTTTATGTTTCTCTGGAAGATAACTTAATGCGTTTATTTGGTTCTGATAGAATTGCCAAATTAATGGATAGAATGGGAATTGAGGAAGGTGAAGTAATTCAGCATTCAATGATTTCCAAGTCGATAGAAAGAGCTCAAAAGAAAGTAGAAGAAAACAACTTTGGTGTGCGTAAGCGATTACTGGAGTATGATGATATCATGAATTCTCAGCGTGAAGTAATTTACAAGCGAAGAAGAAATGCTTTATTCGGTGAGAGAATTAGTGTAGATATCGCAAATATGATGTACGACACATCAAATTCATTGGTAGGTGAAAACTTAGAGATGCGCGATTTTGACAATTTCAAAATGGACGTAATTCGTAATTTCTCTATTGAATCTCCTGTGGATGAAAAAGGGTTTATTCAGGCGAACAATGATGAATTG
>JAOKVV010000042.1 GCA_028336925.1 Vicingaceae bacterium
TGTAATAATAGACGTAAAAATTCAAAAAGTGGTTACCGATGCTAAATCATCATCATCAGATTTACAAGATGTAGATATGGCGGTTGCACTTAATTATAATATTATTCCTGAGAATGCTAACATTGTATACCAAACTATTGGTACAGACTATAAATCAAGAATAATCGATCCTGCCATCCAAGAGGTAATGAAGGCAGTTTCTGCACGATATACAGCTGAAGAACTAATTACAAAACGCCCTGTAGTAAGCAGTGAAATGAGAGAAGCTTTAAAAGAGCGATTGCTAGAAGCAAATATTTCTGTTGTTGCATTCTCTATTATTAACTTTAGTTTTTCTCAAACCTTTACTGATGCAATTGAGGCAAAGCAAACTGCAGAGCAAAATGCGCTAAAAGCAAAAAGAGACTTAGACCGAATTAAAGTAGAAGCTGAACAAACGATAGCAGCAGCAACCGCAGAAGCAGAAGCTCTTCGTCTTCAAAAAATGAATATATCGCCTGACTTGATTGAATTAAGAAGGATTGAAGCGGAACTAAAAGCCATTGAAAAATGGAATGGCGTTTTGCCAGGTGTTACCGGTTCAGGAGCTATTCCATTTATAGGAGTTGGTGGTAAGTCGAACTAAATCGCAACCTACTTAACTCCCAGCAAGTCTCAAAAAAAATTAAAGTAAATAAATTTGTCTGATCTGATTTTGTTAAACCTCTAATTTAATTCATAAATAGATCGATCTACTTAACGATCCCTTGCACTATTCTTCGAAAAGTAAAAAATAACGAATCCTATTTTTTACTTTTGAACAGAAAGAATTGTAGTGAAAGGATTCATTACCCGTCTGTTGTTTTTTATATCCATCGCCTTTGGGTTTTCACTTAATAGGAAGTGAGATTCTATTCGCTTAAAATCAATTAAAGACAATCAAATATCTGATAAAGAACTTCAAATAGTAGCAGAGGCTTCAAGAATTAAAATTTATGGATTGGGAGACCGAATACCTCTTTCTATTACCAATATTTTAGTAAATAAGAGAATAGTTTTATCGATTAATTAATAAAACAACCACTTATCTACACCACCCATCTTTCAACAATAAGAAATCTACTCCCAACGAAGATTTTACTGTAATAATCTAAAGTCGATATAGTTTTGTAAAATAAATTTTAACCAAAACCAGATGACTAAACAATTACTAATTACAGTATCAGCAGCGCTGCTATGTATGGGAGCATTTGCGCAAAACAAAAACCATAAAAATAGTATAGGCCTTCAATTTGGAACGAAGGAGTACGCAGGAGACCTAGGATATGAAATGTACAATTTTGAAGATATACATGCCGCATTTGGTGTAAATTATGGTAGATATATCAATCGATCTTTTGATGCTACTCTTGGATTTTCTTATGGACAAATAGATTATGCTAAAGATATTAGAAGTTTCAAAACCAACTTAGGAGATTTCAAACTACAAGCAAAATACAAGTTTAATAACGGATATATTTTAAAAGAAGATGCTTTTTTGCTCCCTTCGTTTCCGCAGGAATAGGAAATTCTTTTTATTCAGGTGATCACGTTGACGGCACAGTGCTAAAGTTTGGATTTCCTGTAGGTTGGGGTACTATGTTGAATATTAACGAGCGATTTGCCGTTTCACTAAGTAGCGTGCACACCTTTATGGTTGATGACAATATGGATGCAGTAGATAATAGTGATCAATCAGAAAATTTCACAGACCGTTTTCTTTTTAGCTCAATTGGAGCGCATTATAATTTTAGTAAAGGAAAAGATACGGATGGTGATGGAATCTTAGATAAGGAGGACGAATGTCCAGAAACAAAAGGAACACTTGAAAACGGTGGTTGCCCCGACACAGATGGTGATGGTGTTGTAGATAAATTAGATGCTTGCCCTAACGCTATTGGTTCTGCTGCTTTAGGCGGATGTCCTGATACGGATGGCGATGGAATTGCGGACAAAGACGATACCTGTCCAAAAGTGAAAGGTATAGAAGCGCTAGATGGATGTCCTGTTTCTGATGGCGATGGCATTGCAGATAAAGATGATACTTGCCCTGAGGTTGCAGGAGTGGCAGAATTTAACGGATGCATTGATACAGACAAAGACGGAATAGCTGATAACGAAGATATATGTCCTAACAAAGTAGGCTCTAAAGAAATGAATGGATGCCCTGATACAGATAACGATGGAATTGCGGACAACTTAGATAAGTGTCCTACAGTAGCAGGAATTGCTGCCAACAAAGGATGCCCTGAAATAAAGAAAGAAGATGCAAAAGTAATGGAAATGGCTATGAAAGGATTATTTTTTGAGTCAGGTTCTACAAAAATTAAAACTTCTTCATTCAACGAATTAGACAATATAGCTGATGTGATGACAACGAACAAAACGTATAATCTAATAATAGAAGGATATACAGACTCCTCAGGAGATGAAGCTAAAAATTTGGCGCTTTCTAAAGATAGAGCAAAGGCCGCTAAAGACTACCTTGTTTCTAAAGGTATTGCTGAAAACAGATTAACATCAAATGGTTATGGAATTGCAAAACCTGTAGCAGATAATAAAACTGCCGCAGGTAGAGCCAAAAATAGACGAGTAGAGTTTAATATTAAATTCTAGTCGAAAATATCGGCCAAAACTCTCAAAAGGGCGCCCTCAAAAGGGGCGCTTTTTTAGTTTTGTAAAACGAATGTTTTTTTAGCTAAATTTGATTTAAATTGAATTAATAAAATTCAATCTAATTACTACTAGAAAACAAAACATTTTAATATAGCATTATGAAGAAATATCTACTTTCAGCACTTGTACTATTAGGATTTAGTGTATTTGCACAACAAGACATTTACTTAAAAGTGAATCACCAATTAGGTTCTGCAAATTTTACTTACAATCAAAATGCAACGAATAATCTATCCAATTCATTTAATTTACAGCGATTAGAATATTATCTATCGCAAATTACATTGAGATATGATGGTGGTCAGGATACAACGCTAGACGTCTATATACTTGTTGACGCAGGAGCAACCACGAACATTTTACTTGGCAATTTCAACATAAACACTTTGGAAAGTATTTCTTTTGGTGTTGGTGTACAAGCTCCTGTTAATAATGACGATCCAGACCTTTGGCCAATGACTCACCCATTAGCACCCAAATCGCCATCAATGCATTGGGGTTGGGCAGCAGGATATCGTTTCGCCGCATTTGAAGGAATGTCTGGAGCTAATATGACTACCGGTTGGCAAATACACGCATTAGGAAACAGAAATTATCAAATTCAAACTATACAAACTTCTGGTTATACTAACGGAACAAATACAACAGTTGAGCTCAATGCAGATTACACTCAAGCTTTAAATAATATTACTGTAAATGGAAGCTTATTTAACCACGGAGAAACCGGAGAGTCTGCTACTTTATTAAACAACTTCAATACTAGTGTATTTAGTGCAGGTACTGTCGGAATTACAAAAAACAAACTAAAACAATTTAAAGTTTCTCCCAATCCAAGTTCAAAAGAAATTACTATTCAATTTGAAGATAACCAAAATGGCAATGAACTAATTGTGACATCTCTAAATGGACAAGTCGTTTCTAGAGAAATAATTACTTCAGGTAATCAAGTTAGTTTATCAATCGAGTCAAAAGGAACATATTTAGCCAACGTTTACGACCAAGGAAAATTAATCGGATCACAACGAGTGATAATTAAGTAACACACAATGAAACAAACAAATCTTTTTATAGGTTTGCTTTCTTTTACTGCACTTTTTGTATTAATCCAAGGTTGCCAAAAAGATGTTGAATCTGCAGAATTGTCCGCAGACTTTACTCCCTATCAGTTGAATGTTGGTCGTTTTGACTATCCTGTTTTTTCTTCTGATAATCAACCAACAGTTCAGGGTGTAAATTTGGGAAGAATGCTTTTTTATGAAAAGAAATTATCGGCCAACCAAACACAATCTTGTGCAAGCTGCCACCGACAAGCAGATGCGTTTACGGATACTGCTCAATTTTCAAAAGGAATTAGAGGATTAACAGGAAAGCGAAACGCAATGGCCATCTTTAATATGGCTTGGAATACAAATAATTTCTTTTGGGATGGTAGAGCTTATTTACTTAGACACCAATCTTTGATGCCAATTCAAGACCCCTTAGAAATGGATGAGAATTTACCCAATGTAATTCGTAAACTAAAGGGAGAAAAGGCTTACCGCGATCAGTTTACACGGGCTTTTGGCTCAGAGGAGATTAATGCCGAAAAGATTAGTCTTGCATTGGAGCAATTTATGAACTCGATTGTCTCTGTTAATAGTAGATTTGACAAAGCGGAGCTTGGCTTAGTTCAGCTCGATAGCATAGAAGAACGAGGTCGTTTTTTGTTCTTTGCTGAATTTAACCCCGGATTTCCGAACTTATCCGGTGCAGATTGCGCTCACTGTCATTCATCAATCAATTTTTCTAATAATCGATACCTTAATAATGCATTGGATACCGATGCTGATATGACCGATATGGGAAGAATGGATGTTACCAACAATCCAAATGACAAAGGTAAATTTAAAGTAACCTCGTTGCGAAATATAGCTTTAACTCCTCCGTATATGCATGACGGCCGATTTAAAACATTAGAAGAGGTTGTAGAGCATTATAATTCGGGAATGAAGAACTCCTCTACTATCGATCCTACTTTGATTTATCCATTAAATAATGGAGGGTTACAACTTTCAGGTGATGATAAAAAAGCGTTGGTAGCATTTCTGAAAACGTTAACAGATGATGATTTAATGACAAACTCGGCGTACTCAGATCCATTCTAATGAAAAAAACAAATCACATTACGCTATTTAAACGAATATTGCCAATGGCGATAATCGTATTTCTTGTTGTTGGTTTTAAAGTTGTTTCCGAGGTTGAAAAAAGTAGTTCTTTAAATCAACTTCCTCAAGGTTTCCCGCCAATGGAAATCCCTGAAGACAATGAATTTTCTTTAGAAAGGTGGCAATTGGGTAAAAAGCTTTTTAATGACCGAATACTTTCCATTGACCGGTCGATTAGCTGTGGAAATTGCCATCACCCGCATTTAGCCTTTTCAGACTCTGTAGCTTTAAGCCCTGGAGTTTTCAATCGAGCAGGTACAAGAAATGCACCCTCATTAGCTAACATTGGTTATCATCCTTATTTTCTAAGAGAAGGTGGAGTTCCTACATTAGAAATGCAAGTTCTCGTTCCCATACAAGAGCACAATGAATTCAATCATAACATTGTAGAAATAGCAAAACTGTTACAGAAAGATTCCACTTATGTGGCCATGAGCTTAGCAGCTTACAACCGCCAGCCCGACCCATTCGTGATGACAAGAGCTTTAGCTAATTACGAACGAACGTTTATCAGTGGAAACAGCCGTTACGACCAATACGCCTTTCAGGGAAAAAAGAAAGCCTTATCTCCAACCGAGAAGAATGGCATGAAGTTATTTTTTAGCGATCGATTACAATGCGGAAGTTGTCATGGTGGTTTTAATTTTACCAATTATGCAATTGAAAACAACGGGGCTCTAGCGGATTATAAAGATCCAGGTAGGTTTAGGTTCTCCTTGGATTCAGCCGATTATGCAAAATTTAAAGTGCCATCTCTAAGAAATGTAGAAGTAACAGCCCCTTATATGCATAATGGAGAAGTCTCAACTTTAAAAGAAGTGATTGAGCGATACAATAAAGGTGGAATAAACCATACCTATAAAAATGAACGAATACAACCGCTCCACCTTACTGAAATAGAAAAGAATGAGTTAATCCATTTTTTATACACGCTTACAGACTATTCCTTTGTTAATAATGATAGTTGGAAATAATTGATGAAACACCAATCAGCAAAACAATAGAGGAGGTAATTAAAAAAAGATTTGACTATTATTACAAAAAGTTTGACGTTACAAACACTATTTTTCATTCCAGTTATTTAACCGACTTATGCCATTAAAAGAAGAATTCAGAACCCAAGGCGATTTCCTTTTTAAACACCGAAGCTACTTACCAGTATTAATCATTTTAGCAGGTATGGCTGTTTACGTTTTTAATCAAACAGTAAATCCTACGATCGATTTAAATAATGACTATGACAAAATCTGTTTATTGATTGGATTACTAGGATTAGTAATTAGATCGATTGCTGTTGGATACTCTGCTGATCATACCTCGGGTAGAAATACTTCTGTAGGTCAAGTGGCAGAGCACATTAACACTACGGGATTCTACTCTATTTGCCGTCACCCATTATATTTAGGTAATTATTTTATGTGGTTAGGTGTTGCAATGCTTACAGCAGATGTTTGGTTTTTAGTTGCCTTTACCGGTTTATATTGGATTTATTATGAGCGTATCATGTATGCTGAAGAAGCTTTCTTAACTGAAAAGTATGGACAACGCTACATTAACTGGGCAAAGACAGTTCCTGCTTTTATTCCTGCATTTACCAAATGGAAAAAACCTGAATTTAAATTTAGCTGGCCTAAAATTATTCGTCAAGAACGAACAGGTATTTTAAACTTATTTCTATTAATATTTATCTTCAAGTCGATAGGTGCATATATTGCAAAGGGTCAAGAATTTGATCCAACGTCTTGGTGGTTTATGGGAATTGCAGGAGCAATTGTTTGGTATTTAATTACGAAGATTATCCAAAAAACAACGATCTACTTAAACGTAGATCGTCCTGAATAAAAAGAAACTTTTACATTAAAAAGGGAAGGCAGGCTAGTCTTCCCTTTTTTGTTTTTTACCGCAAAAGGATTCAAAATAATTAATGAATTGACTTAATGATTCATTATTTTCATATCACAACTTTTACCAACAAGATCACAAACCTGTCCGACTACTTGCAGAGGTTTTTCGCAAACGTCACAAAGAAATTACAAAGTAATTTTAAACTAACTTATTGATATAATAACCTATTAACACATCAAGTCATTATTAAATTGATTCATTGACCTATTGTTACTTTTCAAAGTTGTTACATTGGTACATTAGTAAATTGATACATTAATTTAATTGCTTCGCAATTAAATCCTCGCCTGATACGTGTATAAATCGAAGTAACGCCCTTCAGACTGAATCAATTCTTCATGGTTACCACGCTCTGCTATTCGACCTTCTTCAATTACTAGAATTTGATCAGCTTTTTTAATAGTACTTAATCGGTGGGCGATCACGAAAGTAGTTCTACCTTTCATCAATTCATTCAAACTTTTCTGAATCAATGCCTCACTTTCATTGTCTAAGTTAGAAGTTGCTTCATCTAAAATTATAATCTTAGGATCGGCTAAAATAGCTCTAGCAATGGCAATTCGTTGGCGCTGACCACCTGAAAGCTTCACACCTCTTTCACCAATCAACGTATCTAATCCTTCATCAAAACGGTCGGTAAATTCATTGACATAAGCTGCATTTACCGCATTTTGTAATTGTTGCTCAGTAGCATTTGGTCGTGGAAATAAGATATTCTCTCGAATTGTTCCTTCAAATAAGAATTCATCTTGCAACACCACGCCTAAATTTCTTCGATAATGGTTCAATTTTACTTTTGATAAATCCTTTCCATCGATGGTAATCAAACCTGATTTTGGATTTAAAAAAGTGGCAGATAAACCTGCAATGGTCGATTTACCTGAACCAGAACTACCCACTAATGCAGTCACGGTACCTGAAGCTGCTTCAAAACTGATATTGTGGATGACTTTCTTGCCCTTTTTATACGCAAAAGACACATCGTTAAAAACGATGTCTCCAACCATACTTGGCAACTCTTCGGTTCTGTTTCCTGCATCTTCTTCAGCTTCCATGTTCATTAATTCCTCTGTGCGGTCTAGGCCTGCCATCGCTTCAGTCAACTGACTACCGATGTTACTCATTTGTACAATTGGAGCAATCATAAATCCTAGTAATAGCGTAAACGATAAAAAATCTCCGACTGTTAAATCTCCTGTCATAATTTTATAACCACCTATTCCCATAATT
>JAOKVV010000040.1 GCA_028336925.1 Vicingaceae bacterium
GACCATTTTTGTCTTCTTGACTTTCAATAAACACTTCTACTGAGTCACCGATATTTACTTCTTCTTTGTATCTCAATTCGTTCATTGGGATAACACCGTCAGACTTGTAACCGATATTAACTACAGCTTCACGTAAGTTTTTTGAAACGATAATACCGTCTAAAACTTCTTGCTCATTAATAGAAGTTAATGTATCTCCATACATTTCCTCCATTTTTTCTCTTTCTGATTTAGAATATAATTCATCGTATTTACCGATAGAATCCCAATCAAAATCTTTAGAGTCTGCCGCTACAGAAGCATTGATGCTATTATCTGCTTGTGGCTCATTTGTTTCTTCAGCTGAATCATCGTTAGAAGTTACTTCTTCTACTTTTTCTACAACTGTTTCAACAGCATCTTTTACAGCTTCTACTGCATCAGTTGCTACTTCTTTTGCTTTGTTTACGATTTCCTCTTCAGGATTCGTGTCTTTTTCTTTGTTTTCAGACATTCTGAATAATTACTTGTATTCCACTTACTAGTTGGTATTTAAGTGAAAGAAATTAATAGTTAACCGACTATACCAATACGCCGATTTTTTAGACTGCAAATGTAAAGCTTTTTTCTTTATTTTTCAATTAATTAATGGACTAAAAATCAACAATAAGGATGTTTCCCAAACTGTTTAATGCCAATTAATCCTATTTTTAATTGATACAAAAAACGACCCTTTCATCGGAAGAGTCGTGTTTAGTCTATCTGAAAAGCCTTTTCTTAAAAATCTAACAATGCTTTTAAATCATCCTCAAACTGATTAGAAGCTAGGAAATTCTTCTCTAAAATAGGATTAAACGGTATTGCCGTATCTAAACTAGCGCATCGTTTTACTGGTGCATCTAATGCCATAAAGCAGTTTTCCATAATTAGTGCTGATATATCCGAAGCAATACCTCCGCTAATAACATCCTCCTGCAATACAATGGCTCTTCCTGTTTTATTGACAGATGCATATATTGTTTCTGTATCCAACGGACTTAATGTTCTTAAATCAATTAAATCTGCAGAAATTTCTGGATGCTTTTCTAACACCGCCAATGCCCAATGTACGCCCATTCCATAAGTAATAATAGAAACTTGTGTTCCCTCTTTTACTGCTCTCGCCTTTCCAAATGGAATGGTGTAATAGCCTGCAGGCACATTTCCACTTAGGCTTCGGTATAATGCTTTGTGTTCAAAAAATAAGACCGGATTCGGATCTTCAAAAGCAGTTAATAACAATCCTTTGGCATCTTCGGGGAAGGCCGGATAAAACACTTTCAAGCCAGGTGTGTGCGTAAACCATGCCTCATTGCTTTGCGAATGATACGGCCCTGCTGCTACTCCTGCCCCTGTTGGCATTCTTACCACCACATCTGCATTTTGTCCCCATCGGTAATGGATTTTTGCTAAATTATTCACAATTTGGTTAAATCCTTCGGTCACAAAATCAGCAAACTGCATTTCCATCATGGCTTTCTTTCCTTTGATGGATAAGCCTAAAGCGGTTCCTATAATGGCTGATTCACATAAAGGCGTATTCCGAACTCTCTCCTTTCCAAACTGCTCAACAAAACCGTCTGTGATCTTAAAAACACCTCCATACTCGGCAATATCTTGTCCCATCAAAACTAAATTTTCATGTTTTACCATGGCTTCTCTTAGTCCGTCTGAAATGGCATCAATCATTCGTTTATCTTCTAGTTGATCAGAAGGCGCTGTCGGGCTAAATGAGAAAGGTGCATACATATCCGTCATTTCTGTTGCCGTATTGGCAACTACATCTGGTTCTGCATAAGCGAGTTCTAATCCTTTTTCAATCTCAGATTTAATCTCCAAACGCAATAATGCTTCTTGATCGCTATCCCAAACACCAATAGATTCTAAGTATTCTCGATAACGGTCGACAGGGTTTCTTGTTTCCCACTCTTCAAACAATTCGTTTGGAACATATTTAGTACCTGAAGCTTCTTCGTGTCCTCTCATTCTAAACGTCATACATTCTACCAATACCGGCCGCGGGTTTTCTCTCATCGATTCTGCTAGGTCTTTAATAGTCGAGTAAACATTCAAAACATTATTGCCTTCAACTTTTACAGCTTCCATGCCATAGCCAATGCCTTTGTCAATAAACTGAGCACACTTAAACTGCTCTGATGATGGTGTTGAAAGTCCGTAACCGTTATTTTCCACAATAAATAAAACCGGCAAGTTCCAAACGGCAGCGACGTTCAACGATTCATGAAAATCGCCTTGACTTGCTCCTCCATCTCCTGTGAATACAGCAGTTACTTCTTTCTTTTTTTCTAGTAAACTAGCTAATCCAATGCCATCAGCAACCCCTAATTGTGGGCCTAAATGGGAAATCATTCCAACAATATTATAATCATTGGTTCCAAAATGGAATGAACGATCTCTACCTTTGGTAAATCCACTCATTTTACCTTGAAATTGAGCAAATAAACGGTTTAATGGAATTCCTCTAGAAGTAAAAACACCTAAGTTTCGATGCATAGGTAGAATATACTCTTCTGATTTTAAGGCCATTGTTGTGCCTACAGAAATAGCTTCTTGCCCAATTCCGGAAAACCACTTTGAAATTTTTCCCTGACGCAACAATACGAGCATCTTTTCCTCTATCATGCGTGGCTTCAATATATTCTTATAGATTTCTTTTAATATATTTTGGTCGATATTTTTATGATCGAAATGTAAACTCATCCTTGTTATATTGTAATTATTTAAGCACTCAAAGTTATATGATTTTAGCTAACTTTGGCTTAATATTAAAGGTCTTTTTAACAATCTTATCGTGGAAACTCTATTGCTCACATTTGTATTGGCTGCAGCTGTTTTTTACTTGGTATATGCCATTCGTAAACAAATGAAATCTCACAACTGCGACGATTGTGGATTAATGGAAATGCACAAGGAGGCTAAATCAAATAATGTTAAAAATAAGTACCCCTTAAAAAGTAGAATGAAATAAAGAAATTCAAGGGCATTATTAGGTCTTTTAATTTACTAATTATTAATTAATTAAACCGCTTCAATTGAACCAATTTATTAATTCTCATTCAATTGTATTTTTATCTCGTATTTGTATTGCGCTGTTGACCTTTACGCTCTTAAGAATCGCGTTCATTGTTTTGAATGCTGATTTTTTTCCACCGGTTAATCTAATGGTTTATGTTGGTGGTTTTGTTTTTGATTTAGCTGCCATTTCTTACGTTTACTTTCCTTTCATATTGGCATCTATATTACCTGTTGACCTTAGAAGTAAATTATGGTATCAATTAGTTTTAAAGGTGTTATTTTATATATCTACTATCGTTTCTGTCCTTGTTTCCCTTATTGATTTAATTTATTATCGTTTTACTTTTAAACGATCTACCGCTGATATTTTCGATTTTGTAACAGTAGGAAATGATACCGCGAGACTAATACCTCAATTTATAAAGGACTATTACTATATTGGTGTTTTGTCAGTTATATTTTTTATACTGATAGAATATTTATATCGAAAAACCCAACAACTGCAGCTTGAGAAATTAGTTTGGTGGAAGTCTATTCTCTATTTTGTATTTTGGCTGGTCTTTTTCATCATTGCAAGCAGAGGTGGAATTCAATTACGGCCAATCTCTGCAATGGAAGCAAGTAACTTCACTTCTATTGAACGACTTCCATTGGTTTTGAATACGCCTTTTACAATCAGTAGGACTCTCTTCAAAAATGGCCTTACTGAGGTTAATTATTTTGAGGAACAGGATTTAGAGCTTATTTACAACCCCATTCAATCTGTTAAAGTATCAAATCCTTCGAAAAAGAACGTTGTTTTACTTATTCTAGAAAGCTTCTCCAAGGAGTACATAGGATTTTACAATAATGGAAAAGGGTACACGCCATTTATGGATTCTTTAATGGAACAAAGTGTGGTTTTTGAAAATGCTTTTGCAAATGGAAAAAAATCAATTGAAGCGCTACCATCTTTACTTGCAGGGATTCCTAATTTAATGGAATCACCTTATGCTACATCTATTTATAACAATAATAAAATTAATGGATTAGGTACATTACTCAAGAAAAAAGGATATACTAGTAGTTTTTACCATGGTGGTGCAAATGGAACGATGAATTTTGATTCCTTCACTAAAATTGCTGGTTTTGATGACTATAATGGAAGAAATGAATATACCTTTAAAGGAGATTATGATGGAAATTGGGGTATATTCGATGAACCTTACTTAAGATATACGGCCAATGAGTTATCCAAAAAGAATGCTCCCTTCTTTTCTGCAATCTTCACCTTATCATCACACCACCCCTACACCATTCCTGAGAGTCATAAAAACTTGTTTCCAAAGGGCACGTTAGAAATTCATGAAAGTATTGGTTACACAGATTATGCTCTAAAACAATTTTTTAAAGCAGCTACTAAATGGGAACGATACGACAACACTGTTTTCATCATAACAGCCGATCACACGGCTCAAATTTCAACCGCAGAATATATGAACCGCGCTGGTTTTTTTAGAATTCCGCTGGTGCTGGTTAATTATACAGACTCTTCAGCTATTATTTCAACAACTGTTCAACAGTCAGATGTATTTCCATTAATACTTGGGTTAGCAAATTATGAGGATGACGTGTTGTTTTTTGGCAATCACCCTTTTGAAGATAATGAACATTTTGCAGTAAATTATATCAATGGGGTCTATCAGTTAATTATGAATGACTACAGTTACCTCTATGATGGAAATGAGACAGTAGGTTTGTATTTTTTGCCAAAAGATCCTTTCCAAATAAACAATCTTAAGGATTCAGCTAATGTTAATTTACCTTTATTAAACAGTAAATTAAAAGCAATAATTCAGCAGTACACCAATAGAATGATTAATAATGAGCTAACCATTAAGAAATAGTCACTACTTTTGAGCCATTAATTACCCTTTATGGCTACTACTCCAAAATACCAACTTCTTTTTATAGTAAATCCTTATTCAGGAGTAGATTCAAAGGATAGTATAAAAGCATTAATAGATCAGCACTTAGATAAACAACATTTTGATTATCAAGTAATCTATACAGAAGGCCCTAAGCATGCCATTTCGCTTAGCAAGCATGGAGTACATAACAAGCTTGATGCGATTATTGCAGTTGGTGGGGATGGTTCAGTCAACGAGGTAGGACAAGCATTAATTCATTCAAAAACAGCCCTAGGAATTATCCCGATGGGATCAGGGAATGGTTTAGCCAGGCATTTAAAAATTCCAATGGATACTGCTGATGCAATTAAACGAATTAATCGGTTTGAACGCAAACGAATCGACACTGCAACCATTAATAACGAACCTTTTTTAGGAACTGCCGGCTTAGGATTTGATGCACATGTAGGTTGGAAATTTGCTGAATTTGGTAAACGAGGTTTTTTCTCTTATATGCAGGTTACGGCCAATGAATTTTTTAAATTTACACCCGATCAGTATCAGGTGGAAATTGATGGAGAACGAATTGAATCAAATGCATTTTTGGTCAATTTTGCCAACTCCTCCCAATTTGGTAACAATGCTTGGATTGCGCCATCTGCAGAGATTGATAATGGATTAATTTCAGTGTGTGTGCTAGAAAAATTTCCTGCTGTAATGGCACCTGATATGATTTTTAAGTTGTTTAGTAAGCGATTGGAAAAATCGAAATACTACAAAGTGCATAAAGGGAAAGAAATTAAAATACATCACCACAGAGACATTGCTCATATTGATGGCGAACCAATTAATGTGGAAGAAGATTTAGTAATTAAGGTTATTCCTGCTTCCCTAGATGTGATTTGTTAGAAGATGGTGAGATAAAGCTAAGTTGGTATTAATTATAATCATTACATAGTAAGCTTTAAAATAATTCGTTATAACCATTATGAAACCTCTTCTATTGATCTTTTTCGGTTTTTTATTTACCGTGTTTTACTCTTGTGAAGAGCCTTTCAATCTAATAGAACCTGAACCATACAGCGGAATTATTTTCGAAAAAAGTATTGGCGGCCAACTGGATGACATTGGCTATGAAGCTATTATTTATAACGAAGAGCTATATATAATAGGCACAACCGGCAGTTTTGGCGAACCGAATGGAGATTATTACTTGGTAAAGATGGATTTGGAAGGTAATGTAATTTGGGAGAAAACGTATGGCGGAGCTGCAGCAGAAGAGGGTTTCAATTTGATTGCTACAAATGATGGAAATTTTGTTTTAATTGGGTCTACTCAAAGTAAAGGTAACGGCATGAAAGATATTCATATTATTAAAGTGAATCCCAACGGTGATGTTCTATGGGAAAAAACACTTGGAGGTGCTTTGGATGACGCTCCAATTTCAATTATTGAAACTGCAGCTAATGAATTTTGTATATCAGGAACTACCGAGAGTTTTGGAGCAGGATCACGGGATATATATTTGATTTGGATCGATCAGAATGGAAGTACTATTCGAGAGAAATATTATGGAGGTTCTGACATTGATGGCAGCACTGAGCTACTTGAAATTGAGAATAATGAACTAATGCTTTATGCCTACACTGCTAATTTTGGAACCACAAGTCGAGATTTGTACTTGATGAAACTAAGCTCTACTGGCGACTCTCTCTGGTCACAACGATATGGAGGGAATGACTATGAAGAAAGCCAAGACATAGTAAGAACTCCAGGTGGTGGATATTTATTACACGGGCATTCTGCAAGCACTGACCCTATCCATAATATGTTCACTGTGAAAGTAGCAGAAGATGGGAGTGTAATCTGGGAAAAGAATTTTGGAGGAGCAATGCATGATGGCGGACAAGCAATTTTAATTAACGAGGTGGGTAATTACGTATTAATTGGTCGCAGTATGAGTTTTGGAAATGGTGACCGAAATATATTTATGGTTACAACCAACACCGATGGTGTGGAATTATCTAGAGATATTATAGGAGGAGAACGAGACGATCTTGGGCAAGACATCCTAGAACATAATGGATATTATTACATTATAGGTCATACCAATTCATTCAATGACAACATGAATGATTTGTATGTGGTGAAGTATAAATGGCACTAATTATTGGTGCTATTAATGATTAAATCGATGATGGATTAAACCGTTTCTACTTGGATAGGAACGGTAAAGTAAAAATTAGAACCTTTACCGACCTCACTTTCTACCCAAATTTCACCTCCTAATAGCTGTATATAAGCTTTAGAAATGGACAACCCTAAACCAGAACCTTCGTATTTTCTGGTTAAAGATTCATTTCCTTGTCTAAAACGCTCAAAAATCAACTCCCGTTGCATTGGAGTAATACCTTCACCGGTATCTTTTACATAAAATTGGATGAAATCATTAACTTTATCATAACCAAAAGTTATCGCACCTGAATGAGTGAACTTTAAAGCATTACCTAACAAATTATTAAATACAGAAACTAATTTATCTTCATCTGTAACGATGTTTTCTTTTATCCTTAAATCTGCATTACATATCAATTCTAAATCCTTACTAAATGCCTCGTCCTTGAATTTTGAATACAATGAGGATAGTTTATTATTTACATCGACCTCGTTCATTTCTAACTCCATTTGACCTGACTCAATTTTAGAAATATCTACGATATCATTTATAATGTTTAACATCCGTTGACCACTTTTCTCAATTATACCAACATACTCATTGTGTTCTTGATCATTAAAAGATGTTTCCTTTAATAAGCCGGCAAAACCAATTATTCCATTCATAGGTGTTCTAATTTCGTGGCTCATATTTGCGAGGAAGGAAGTTTTCAACTTATCACTTTCTTCTGCCTTTATTTTTGCTGCTACAAGTTCTTTCTCCATCAACTTTCTATTCGTAACATTCACCAGCATATCAGAAAATACTTTCAACAGTAACTCTTCTTTTTCAGTGTAGTAATGATGAGCCTTTACTGAATCAAATCCTAAGAAACCAATTAATTTACCTTCATTCATCATAGGCAAGGTCATTAAACTTTTTACTTCTTGAGGCTCTAATATTTGACGCACGCCATCATCTTTTGGCAATTCAAAACGTCAGGAATAAAAAGGGTTTTATTATTGGAGTGAGCTTCAATCCA
>JAOKVV010000041.1 GCA_028336925.1 Vicingaceae bacterium
CAATAGACTGATAAGCACGAACATGTCCTGCATTGCTTCCACCATCATCATTTAATTGAGCACCAGATGTTACTATATCTCCTGCAGCATTCATAGCAACTGACCAACCTAAATAGTCATCTCTATTCTCTCCATCTAAATCAAATCCTAATTTACTCCAAAAGCCATTTCCTAATCCATAGACTCTTACATGACCCGAATTGCTTCCACCTGCATCATTTTGCCAAGCTCCTATTACTACTTTATCTCCTGCATCATTTATAGCAACTGAATTTCCATCAGCACCTCCTGAGTAATCTTGATTTTCCTCACCAAAAATATCTTGCCCTACTTGAGTCCATGTATTTCCTATATTACTGTAAATCCTTACCAACCCTTTTTGATTATCTTCATTTGGAGCAGATGCAACAATCATATCCCCTGAGGCATTCATATCAACAGACCAGCCAAAATAGGTATTGGCAGTTTTCCCATTAATATCTGCTCCAATTTGACTCCAACTTCCTGAATTGAACTTATACACTCTTACGTGACCTGCGTCATTAGCAAGCCCGTCGTTAAATCTACCTCCTGCAACAACTCTATCCCCAAGGTCATTCATTGCAACAGAAAAACCAAATTGATCTCCAGGAATCTCACCATCGATATCAGAACCGAGCTGAGTCCATAACCCATTAATTAATCCAAATATCCTTATATGTCCTGAATTGCTGCCGTTTCCATCATTGTGTCTAGCCCCTACAACTATTCTATTTCCTTGAGAATTTATATCTACTGACCAACCAAAACGATCGTCATTTCCTTCTCCATCTATGTCTTGTCCAAGTTGATTCCAAGACCCATTATTATAGGTATATACCCGAACGTGACCTGAATTACTGCCCCCCCCATCATTTAATTGAGCACCAACAACCAGTCGATCACCTTTAGCATTTAAAGCAACGTCTGTTCCAAATCGATCGTCACCTGACTCACCAACTACTGCGTTTCCGTGTCTAACCCAAGCAGTTCCATTCCATCTAAAAATATCTACTTGTCCTGAATTACTTCCATTTGAATCATCTAAAGGTGCACCCACAGCCATTATATCACCTGCCTTGTTTAAGTCAACAGAATAACCAAATCGATCGTCACTGTTTGTTCCATCAATGTCTATACCTAATTGGAAAAAATTAGTTGGAGGAGTGTAGGTAACGTTATAATTTCCCGGTATAGAAGCTGATATATTTACTGTCCCTGTTATCGAATCAACTACTAACCCTGTAGTAGAAGAAAATTTTCCTCCTTGAACCCCTGTTATTACAGCTTTCGGATTGGTATCATTGATGCAAAAAGTAGTAGCACCGTATGAAAAGTCAGGAACGTTGGTCGAGCTAATCGT
The DNA here is from genome assembly GCA_028336925.1 of Vicingaceae bacterium. Taxonomy (GTDB): domain Bacteria; phylum Bacteroidota; class Bacteroidia; order Flavobacteriales_E; family Vicingaceae; genus Acidiluteibacter. Next base: position 1,382 of record JAOKVV010000041.1, read on the forward strand.
AACCTTATTTGAAAAAGAAATCCCATTTAAAATATAAGAAACTGTGTATATTCCAGGACTAGACGCATCTAAATCAATCACCCCTGTAGATGGATTTAAGGACAGACCTGATGTGGAAGAAAAAGTACCGCCTGAGGCCGATATTGTAGGAGTAGGATCATTGCTATACGTGCAATATGCATTCTGCGGATAATTGAAATAAACGAAATTACTTTGTGAAAAAGTACCGAAGTTATTTGCTAGAAAAATTAAGGCTAAAAATGCTTTTTTTAATAATAAAACTCGTGTCTTATTCTTTAGTAATTGGATTTCAAAAGTATTCAATTCCATAGTAGAAAGTTGAGCCTTATCTACTAAAGTGGGGTAGCAATGAGGCGTAGGTTTAGGTTTAATTTTATAGTAGCTAATATCAACCCAAATCAAAAAAAAAGTGATACAAATCTTATAAATGGATAATTTGTATCACTTTTTCTTTCATAATTTATTTATTGTCTATTGTAAATAATTGCTATTTCATTTACTTATATCTTTATTTTAATCTCCACTCTTCTGTTCATTGCTCGACCAATAATCGTAGAATTTTCCGCTATAGGAATTAATTCTCCTTTAGCTTCTTTACTAATAATTCGTGATTTATCTAAACCCTTATCAATCAAATAATCGTTTACCGCCTTTACTCGTTTATTCGATAAAGTTAGGTTATACGTTTGAGGTCCTTTATAATCTGTATGACCGATTAGCTTGACTTGCAACTGTCCTCTATTTTTTGATAACGCTATTAGTTCATCTAACTTAATCTTTTCTTCAGGCTTAATTATCGACTTATCAAAATCAAAATAGATGATGAATTCTTGTTCATTATCAGACATTGATTCCTCTTCTCTTTTTTTAGTTCCCAAGATATTTGCGATATCATTATTTGCATTTTTAATAAATTCTGCCATATCTTCTGATACAACCTTCATTTCATCAATAACATAATATGCACCTGCTGTTGGTTTGTAAGAAAACTCTCCGCTTTTACCCGTTAACACAGTCTCTATTAATTCGCCATTGGCATCATAGACTTGTATCTCTTGGTTTGACAATACTGTCCCTTCTAAAGATAACTTAACGATTGTAAATTCTGTGTCCGCTGCTCTGTAGGTATTCAGGTCAACTAAAACTTCTAAGTTGTCATTGCTAATCTCACGCTTATCGCCTGACGCTATAAATGCAACCATATCATCTGACGGTACTTTCATTCCATCGATAACATAATATGAAGCAGCTAATGGTTTGTAGGAAAACTCTCCGTTTTGACCCGTTAACACAGTCTCTATTAATTCGCCATTGGCATCATAGACTTGTATCTCTTGGTTTGACAATACTGTCCCTTCTAAAGATAACTTAACGATTGTAAATTCTGTGTCATTGATTTCTTGACTACCCTCTTCATTTACTAAGGATACTTCATAGATATCACTATAATTCCCATCTCGATTACTTGAAAAGTAAGCTGTCCTTTCATCTGAGGAAACAACTAGATAAGCATCAAATGCTGAGGAATTTATTTTATCTCCTAAATTAACAGGTGTGCTCCACTGATCCCATCCTTCACCCATTCGAGTCGACTTAAACAGATCTGTTTCCCCATAACCTCCATGACCTGCGCTTGAAAAATAAAGTGTGTTTTTGTCCGCTGTGATAAATGGAGATGTTTCTATTTCTGAGGTATTTACTGTTGTTCCCAAGCTCTTCAATGCTGACCATTTGCCATCAATCTTCTCAGAAACATAAATATCCTCATAAGCCATAGTGTCTAAAGCAGCTGATACCAGTAGTGTGCGCTCATCAGGGGTCACATAAAAAGCGTAATACCCATCTCCTATCTCAAATCCAGGGATGGTTATCTTTTGTATTTCTCCCCAATTTCCTAATGAATCTTTGGTCATATAACCTAACCCCCTTGCTAATTTGTGTCTAGTTTGCAGCGAGTTAAATACATAAATAGTAGATCCATCCGCTGATGTTCCTATTACGGCGTTATTAGATAAATCATTTATCTTCAAATTCTCTTTTTTAGGGCTTCCCCAAGAATCTCCCTCTCTTTCTGCAACCCAAATCTCCTGACCATATTTATTCAATTTCTTTCTACCCGATACTTGGGTCCTGATAAAATAAAACTGATCATCAGCTGAAGTTACTAAAGGCATGCTCTCTTCTGCATCACTTTGAACTTGCTCTACTTTCTTTGGGAAAAGTTGATTAAATTGCTCTTCAGTTTCTAGCTGAGTTGAGCTTACTGTTTGTGCAGCTAACTGAGTAGCCTGAAAAAATAGAACAGTTGCTATAAATGAAAGGATAGTATAGTGGTTTAATTTCATCATCTCGTTAGTAAATTGTAAATCCTATAAATAATTCATTACTTCCACTTGATACTTCGCGGATATCTGATGTAATGTAGTCGTATGAATACCCTATTTTTATCAAGTTATTGATTTGCAATGAAAACATTGCTGATACTGCATCAGTACTTCGGTAACCTGCACCTAATGATAGGAATTGCTTGTAGGTTACAAACGTATTAATATCATAGCTTAAAGGATTATCTCCTACTTGCTTTAATAATACACTCGGCGTTAGTCTAAAATTATTTGTCAAATCAAAGTTGTAACCACCCATTAGCATATGGTGTAAATCAAATCGTTCTCCTCCTGTAACTAATTTAATATTGGATAGGCCAATCTCATTGCGGATCAATTGCTGTGCAGAATACCCTGCAAAAAACTTATCCGAATAAATGTAAACACCAGAATTTGCATTGAACTTTGTGCTTCTGTCGCTCCTAGCATATTCATCATAAATTGGGTCATTAGCATAAAGTACTTTTGCTTTACTTTCATCAAAACTAAAGCTATTGATACCTGCACTCACACCCAACGATATAGATATCTTATCATTAATCGGCAAATGAAGCGCATAAGAAGCTAATGCATCTATTCGGTTAAATGCTCCAAAAGTTTTTGTATTAACAAGGCCTCCTACTGCATGTTTTACCATTGGTCGTCTCACGGGTTTGCGCCAAGTTTCACTAATTCTAATCGCTGATCGCTCATAATTTTTAGGACGATTTAAAACCGTATGACCACTTAAGTAATAAGTCTTAGGGGCTTCTTTTAAACCTGACCACTGTTGACGATGGCCTGACCGGATATCTGCAAAGTTCTCGTTTCCTGCTGCTGCAGGATTAATCAGATAATGATTCTGATTATACATTGTGTACTGTTGAACAGTCTGTGATTGCACTACCACAGTCACTAACAATGTAAATGCTAATAGAATATAACGTTTTTTCATCTGTTGCTTATCTTAAAATGGAGATTGCTCCTGATTTATATGTATTGTTTGATCCTAACTTTAACTCAATTACATAGTAATATGACCCTACAGATAGCATATTTCCTTTGTATTTCCCATCCCAATTTTCATAAGTAGTCGTTCTAAGAACTTCACTTCCATATCCGTCATACACTACAACAGAATGACTTTCATATTGGTCAAGATTTTTAATTTCCCAGGTATCATTCGATCCATCACCGTTTGGTGTAAATGCTGATGGTATTACTAGGTCTTTTATTACCGTTAAGGTAACATCATCTTGAGCCTCACATCCTAAATCAGTTGTAACCTTCACCGTGTAAGTAGTGGTTTCTGTTGGACGAGCAAAAGGTCTTTGTATAGCAGCATTATCTAAACTAAACACCGGATCCCATCGGTAATCTGATACAGGAATATCTGTACTCACACTTAATTGATATCCATTATCCTCAAATATCGTAGTATCTTGACCTGCATCCACTATTGGAATATCTGCTCCAATTAGTCTAACTGTATCACTACTAGTTCGGCATACACCATTGCTGATTGTCCATACCAATACATTATCTCCGTTGCCTATGCCACTAACTGTTGCTTTTGCATCGTTGACATTGCTTGGTATTCCTGTGCCTCCAATAAAGCTCCACACTCCTGTTCCTGTTTGTGGAACATTTGCTTGCATCATTGTACTTCGCTCGTCACATAGTGTCTGATCTGTTCCTGCATTTGCAATTGTTGGCTCGCTGTCATAGGTAATGGTAATGGTATCGCTACTCGATGCGCATACGCCATTGCTTATCGTCCATACTAAGGTGTTAACTCCTCGCTGTAATACTGCTCTACTTGCAGAGTCACTTGGCGATAGTATCGCCGTTCCACTTGTTATACTGCTCCATACACCTATTCCAATTATAGGATTGTTTCCTGTCAATATAACTGTGTCTGAACATACATTGTAATCTGCTCCTGCTGATGCTTGCGTTGGCTGTTCATCTCGTGTTACTGTAAAGCTGCATGAATCTACATTTCCATGTATATCCGTTACTAAGTAAGTAATTAATGTACTGCCTATAAGGAACGAAGATCCTGAAGCTAACCCTGCCGTGCGAACTACACTTGCTACTCCACAGTTATCTGTTGTTGTTGGTGTAGCATACGTAAATACCGCATCACATATCGTTGTATCGGCGATGCACGCAATCGTTGGTTTCTCCGTATCATTTACCGTTACCGTAAAGCTAACCGTATCCGTATTCATCGATGCATCATAAGCGATGTAGGTAACGGTGGTAGTTCCTACTGTAAATAGTGTTCCTACACTATGGCTACTTACTAATGAGTCTAATTGACAATTATCGGTAGCTGTTGGTAGCGTCCAGCTCACTACCGCTCCACACTGTCCTGCATCATTGTTTACAGTTATAGGACTTGGAACATTCGCAATTATTGGCGCTACACTATCGATTACTGTAATCGTAAAGCTACACGTATCCGTGTTCATCGATTGATCATAAGCGATATAGGTAATTGTGGTTGTTCCTAATGGGAACGTGCTTCCTATCACATGTGATCCAATTAATGAATCCAATTGTCCATTGTCACTCGCTATTGGGGCTGTCCACGTTACTACTGCATCACAGCTATTCAAGGCGGTAGTTACACTTATGTTAGATGGGCAATTCGATACCATTGGAGCTATCGTGTCTAATACAGTTACTACTTCTATAACACTGTCTCTATTCGCATTCACATCTAATGCGGTAAACCATACATTATTTGGTCCCAACTCGGTTACATCAAAAGTGGTTGAATCTATGCTTATGCTTGCAACTTGACAATTGTCAGACGTTCCATTGTCTAGATCATTAGCGGTGATTGTTGCCAATCCGTTTGTTCCTAAATAAACCGTAATTGGTTGTGTGACAATAAGTGGTTTAAGACTATCTATTACTGTTACCAATACATTCACACTGTCCCGGTTACCGCTTGCATCTATTGCTTTGAAGTTGACTGTGTTTACTCCTACTTCACTGCAATCAAAGTTGCTGCTGTCAATAGCAATAGTTGCAACAAAACAATTATCATTAGTTCCATTATCTAAATCAGCTGCTGTAATCGTAGCTTGACCGCTTGCATCTATATAGACTGTCAACGGCTGAGTTAATATAATTGGCTTAATACTGTCAATCACTGTTACTGTTTCTGTGCTTGTTGATATATTTCCATTTACATCAATCGCTGTAAAGACTACCGTATTCGCTCCTACTTCGCTACAATCAAAGTTGGCACTATCAATAGCGATACTTGCTACTTGGCAGTTGTCAGATGTTCCATTGTCCAAGTCAGTCGCATTAATGGTAGCTTGTCCATTCGCATCCAAGTAAACTGTCAATGGTTGTGTTGAAATGATTGGTTTCAAGGTATCTAATACCGTAACATTAACATTTACGCTATCTCGGTTACCACTTACATCAATAGCTGTGAATTTGATGCTGTTCAGTCCAATATTAGAACAGTCAAAGTTGCTACTATCAATTGAAATCGTATTCAATTGACAGTTGTCTGCTGTTCCATTGTCTAAATCATTAGCTGTAATTGATGCTAATCCATTCACATCTAAATAAACTGTTAATGGACTTGTCGATATTACAGGAGCTACGGTATCATTATTAAGTACTGTTACGGTTGATACAGTTGTACAATTGTTTCCATCGGTTACAGTTACCGTATAAGTTCCTGCAAAGAGGGAATTAATTGCTGCTGTTGTTGCTGAATTACTCCATATAATTGAATAAGGCAATGAACCTCCTGTAATTGAAACTTGCGCCGCACCGTCATTAGTTGCTGCACAACTTGCGCTATTTACTAGGTTCGCCGTTGCTACTAATTGGGCAGGCTCTGTAATCGTGGTGTCATTTACTGCTGTTCCTCCGTTAGCATCTGTTACGGTTACGCTATACGTTCCTGCTGCCAAGCCTGTAATGGTAGAGTCGGTTAGGCTGTTCGACCATAAAACACTGTATGGTTTTACACCTCCAGTAATCGAAACACTTGCTCCACCGTTTGTACCTCCGGTACAGCTCACATTTGAATCCAAACGCATGCTTAACTCGATTGAATTTGGTTCGTTAATTGTTACTTGGTCAACTGCTGTACATCCGTTTCCGTCTGTGATGGTTACCGAATAGGTGCCAGAGAACAAGTTGGTGATTGTTGCAGCCGTTCCACCGTTACTCCAATTGTACGTGTAGTTCGGTGTTCCTCCAGATTCGTTTACCGTTGCACTTCCATCATTGCTTCCAAAAATCGTTACATTCTGAGTTGTCG
>JAOKVV010000044.1 GCA_028336925.1 Vicingaceae bacterium
TTTCATTTTCATTGGCTAATCCTTCTGAAGAGAGTTTGATATGAATAATATCATCATTCAATACTTCTATCTCTTCCTTACTTGCAGAAGAGTACGCAACTGCAGCTTCCCTATCTCCTTTTGCCACATTAAGCAAAATAGGTTCGGTAGCAGCAGTTTTATAAGATTTAGAGGCTAAATCAAAATAGCTAAACGTAAAAGCAGGTATGGTAAATGTACCTTCATGACGCGGTATGATTAAGAAGTCAAACTCACGCTTCCCGGAAATACCATTTAAATTTGTCGTAAACTGATCGTTTACTTTAGGATCATAAATCTCTAAGTCTGGCTGTTTGGTAATCACTGGCGCAGGTAAAAGATGTAAGTTACCCTTTCCTGATATGATAATTTTTAGGTTGATCGCCTCATTTGCTTTTATAGCTGTTTTATTCGCTTGCATGCTCGCAGTAAAACTTCCAACTGCACCATTAAAATCTTCAGGTTGATTTGAAGGTAAAGGATTCACATTTATCTGAATTGGCTTACTTTTCAGTAGCACCTCTTTATTCTCATAGCCTCGGCCAAACATTTGGTCGATCATGCTTCTAGATCTTCCGCTTTGTACCTGATATAATGCATTCAATTCTATCGGGTCGATAGTTAATTTTCCTGATCGTTGTGGATATAAAATTGTCGTCTTTAAATCAAATGTAGTGTATTGTTTCCCATTGTAGGTTGTGCGCTGTTGCTCTAAATTATTATCATAAAGAGATTTGATGTCTTTACTCCAAAATCCATTTAAATCAGGTGTTTTATTCACCGAAAGGTTGGCTAAGTTATACCTAGTGTATAAAACATAAGTAACTGATATTCTATCGCCAACGCTTACATTACTTTTATCCACTCTTGCAGCAATAAATAAGTCCTCAGCCATCTGATTGGCAGCTTTTAGCTGAGCTTCTTCTCTTTCTTTTCTTTCTTGTTCTGCGCTTTTTTGGATTACTTTTATAGTGATGGGTAAAGTCGTAAAAACCTCGCTTCCTGCGTATCCAGTGGCTGAACCTATTTCAAAAGTTCCTTCGCTAACTGATTGAATAATATAGGTTAGAGTTACCACTGTACTAATACGGCCATTTACATTTTGCTGGCGGTATGATTGCATTGGACCTTGAATTAACTGAAATCCTTCAAAACTTGGCTTTTCAAAGCTTTCTAATGAAGTGTTGGTTGTAAAAGTAACCTGTATGCGCTCACCAACAGATATTTCTGTTTTACTTGCTGTTGCTTTAAAAGTTATTGAACTTCCTATACTTGAATTTAGAAACCCCAAACTAAAGATGAATAAGTAGATTAACTGTTTTCCCATAGTTTTACCAATCTTTCTCGATGGTTATTTTTACTGCTTTTTTCTTCTTTTTCTGTAACTCTTCTTGTACTTGTTGTTCTCTATTATTCAAGTTTTCTAGCATTCGCTCGGCATCTTCTTTTGATAATTCATTTGGCTGAGGCTTTTTCTGTTCTTGTTGTTCTTGCTCCTCTTTCTGCTGCTCTTGCTGTTCCTGCTCTTTTTCTTCTTGTTCCTCATGTTCTTGATCTTTATTTTCTTGGTTCTCTTTATTCTCTTCTTCTTTATTCTCGTCTTCTTTGTTTTCGTCTTGTTTATCTTCTTGCTCTTGCTGCTGTTGTTCTTGTAGCTTTTGTTTTGCGTAAGCGTAGTTATAACGAGATTCTTCGTCCTTAGGTTGATTGATTAATGCCCGCTTATAAGCTTCTACACTTTCTTGATATTTCTCTGTTTTCATAAAAGCATTACCCAAATTATGGTAAGCCTGTGCTTTTTCATTCTTATCAGTAGCGGCCTGTGCTGCTCGATCAAAATAAGTAGCCGATTCTTCAAATTTTCCTTCTCTGTAGAGCGAATTACCTAAGTTATAAATAGCATCAGTTGCATTAGGATTTACCTCTAATGCTTTTCTATATTGCTTTTCCGCTTCTTCGTATTTATTCTGCTTAAATAGTTCGTCACCATTTCTTTTTAAAGCATAGCCGCTTTGCGCTATTCCCATTAATGGCAATAAACAACCAATCAATATAATATGTATGACTTTATTCATGCTTATTAATCTTCAAAAAGGTTTACTTTTTCAATCCATTTCGGTTTACGCTCCGATAGTATTAATTCAATTAATAACAACAAAAAAGCTAAACCAAAGAACAACTGGTATCGATCTTCAAAATCGGTAAATATTTTACTATCAAATTCTTTTTTCTCCAAACTACTCAGTTCTTGTATGATTTGTGGAATTCCGGCTCCTGAATTTGTGGCTCTTACATAAGATCCATTTCCTGCTATAGCGATTTCTTTAAGCATCTCCTCATTTAAGCTACTAACTACGGTATTCCCATTATTATCTTGTCGGTATCCGTTTTGCTGACCACCACGCATTACAGGAATTGGAGCACCTGCAGGGCTTCCCATACCAACAGTAAATACTTTTATACCTTTTTTTCGAGCTGCTTCAGCAGCTGCAATGGCATCATCTTCATGGTTTTCACCATCTGTTAAAATAATCAAAGCTCTGTTAGTAGATTCTTCTTCAGGAAATGATTCTGCTGCCAAATTAATTGCTGCACCAATTGCTGTTCCTTGTGTAGGGACAATATTGGTATTGATGGTATTCAGAAATAATTTAGCAGCCGAATAATCAGATGTAAGTGGTAGTTGAATAAAAGCCTCACCTGCAAATACAATCATTCCAATCTTATCATTTTTTAATCGAGAGATTAAGCGCTCCATGGCAAGTTTGGCCGCCGTTAATCTATTAGGTGATAAATCTTCTGCTAGCATAGAGTTGGAAACATCCATCGCTATCATCAGCTCTAATCCTTCCATTTTTACATCTTCTTGCTTGGTTCCTATTTGTGGATTAGCTAGGCCAATCACCATAAAAATGAAAGCGAATAAAAATAAAAGAAACTTCGCTTTTCGTTTTATTTTAGACTGATTAGGCATCAATGCTTCTACTGAAGAAATTGCTCCTAGCCGCTTTTTTGCATTTAGTTGCCATCTATTATACAGGTAATTGATTACCAATAACACAGGTACTAAAACGAGTAACCATAAAAATAAGCTATGTTCAAATCTAAACATACTACGTAATTGATTTAAATACAGTTGTTTTTAATAAATAAGCGACCAAAAGTGCTATTCCGGCAATTAACCCAAAAGGTAAAAATTCTTCTTTCTTTCGGCGGTATTCCGTTACCTCAATTTTAGATTTCTCTAATTGATCAATTTCTTGGTAAATATCTTCTAATTTTCGGTTATTATTAGCTCTAAAGTATTTTCCTCCTGTGGTCTGTGCAATTTTAGTTAACGTCTTTTCATCAATCTTTACATCCACCATTTCATAAGATCTTCTACCAAATGCATCGGTAACCGGAAATGGGGATTTACCATTGGTTCCAACACCAATGGTATAGACGCGCACATCAAACTCCCGAGCTATTTCCGCAGCTGTTAAGGGCGGAATACTTCCGGCAGTGTTACTACCATCCGTCAATAAAATAATTACACGGCTTTTTGCATCGCTTTCGCGCAATCTGTTTACTGCTGTTGCTAATCCTAAACCGATAGCAGTTCCATCTTCAATCATGCCATTTTTTACATCATTGAATAGGTTTACCAAAACAGAATGATCAGTCGTAAGTGGACATTGCGTGAAGCTTTCACCACTATAAACCACCAAACCGATCCGATCTCTAGGCCGATCTTTAATAAATTCTATCGCTACTTCTTTAGAAGCTTCTAATCTATTTGGCTTTAAATCTTCTGCTAACATTGATCCTGATATATCAAAAGCAATCATTATGTCGATTCCTTCAGTAACCACATTTTGATAACTTAATGAAGATTGTGGCCGTGCTAAAACTGATATGATGGCCGCTAGCGCAACTATTTTTAAGAAAAACGGCAAGTGACGCAAATTTACTTTTAAAGAAGCCTTTTTAGAGAATTGAGCTAAGCTCGAAAATCGAACATCTGAATTCTTCTTTTTCAATAGCAAATAATACCAAAGCACCAATAAAGGTAAAAGTGCAAAAAGCAAAAAGAAGCCAGGATTAGCAAATTGTATGTCGTTGAACCATGTAATCATGCTTCATCCTCCTTTGCTTCTTTTTCTTCTTTCTCAATGATTTTGGTCAATTCAATTACCTTTTTAATTTCAGCAATTGCCGCCTCATTTTCTGATCCCAGTGGTTGTTCTTTTGCAAACTTTACCATATCAGCTACCATCAAAACATGCATAACTTTTTTCTTTTCTACCTCAGGAATATCGGCTGATCGCATGCCTAAAATAATTTCATCAGAGGTTTGTTCCAATGCATGAATATCAAACCTGCGCTCTAAATAAACACGAAGAATGTGAGTCAATTCAGAATAATATTCTTTCACTTTATCTTGTTGCCATAATTTTTGTTGCTCCAGAGTAGCTAATGCTGCTAAAGCTTCTTCATGCGCAGGTACAGTTGGAATAATTATCTTCTGCTCAGTAGATGCTTTTGGTCTATTTCTTAAATATTTAGCAATAAATGCAAGAATTAAAAGAGTAATCAATGCACCAACAAAATAATACCAATATTCTTTCAAAAACTCTAGAATAGAAAAGGGTGTTTCCACAATTCCCTTAATGTCTTTTATATCGGCTTCCGGGTTTAGTGGAACATCCATTACTTCTAATAAAAGCGGCTTGGTTTCAAAAGCTACTCCATTAACGTCAAAAACGAATGGTTCGATAGGGTAGAAGCCACTGTCCCAGGCGGTAATGGTAAGTTGCTGAGAGAGCACTTTCACCTTCACATCGTCAGCATCATAGGAAGTGTCAATTTCTCCAATCTCTACAATGGTAATTCCGCCTTTTAGTGTATCTTTTAATACAGGAAAGATAACATTGCTACCTGCAGAAAAACTAATTTCTAATAATAAATGCGCCTGATCGCCCACTTTTATTTTATTACTATCAATCAGCGCTAATACTTCTGCCTTAGATTCTTGACCAAAAGAAGCGGCAGCACTAAATAAAAGGGTAAGGAAAAGGAATAAATACTTTTTCATTATCTGCTGTGTTCTCTTCGTTTAAATAAATTCATTAATGGACCTACGTATGATTTATGTGCAGATATATTTGCGACATCTATCCCACTTTTTCTAAACGATTGCTCCAATAATTTTTTACGTTTCAAAACTTCCTTTTTATAACCAACTCTCACTTCGCTGTCCGATGTATTTATCCATCTTTGCTCACCCGTTTCGGCATCTCTCAATTGAATGAGACCAACATTTGGCAATTCGTCTTCTAATTGGTCGTAAATATTTAAAGCCACTAAATCATGCTTATTGTTAGTCATTTTTAGTGCATCTTCGAAAGCATTATCCATAAAGTCGGAGATAATAAACGCTGTACATTTTTTCTTTACTACTCGATTGAAATAGTTTAAAGCCTCTCTAATATTGGTTCCTTTACTTTGAGGAGTAAATTCTAATAATTCTCTAATAATCATTAAAATATGACTCTTCCCCTTTTTTGGTGGAATAAACTTTTCAACTTGATCGCTAAAGAATAAAACACCGACTTTATCATTATTGTTAATCGCTGAAAAGGCTAAAACGGCGCAAATCTCAATGATTTGTTCTTTTTTTGTTTTCTCTTGACTTCCGAAATTTTCAGAACCGCTTACATCAACAATCAGCATCACGGTCATTTCTCGTTCTTCCTCAAAAACCTTAATGTATGGTTTATTGAAACGTGCGGTCACATTCCAATCAATGGTTCTAATTTCATCGCCGGGTTGATACTCTCTAACCTCACTAAAAGCCATACCTCTCCCTTTAAATGCCGAATGGTATTCGCCAGAGAAAACTTGAGTTGATAGGCCTCGTGTCTTTATCTCGATTTTACGAACTCTTTTTAATAATGCTTTAGTATCTGTCATGTAATGGAAACAATTGAATTAAAAACTGATTAAATTGAATCAATTTATTAAGGCACTTCAACTGCGTTTAGAATCTCATTTACAATATCTTCTCGAGTTACTTCTTCGGCTTCTGCCTCATAAGTCAAACCAATTCTGTGGCATAACACGTCTTTACAGATAGCTCTTACGTCCTCAGGAATTACATAACCTCTTCTTTTGATAAATGCGTACGCTTTTGCTGCAATAGCCAAATTGATACTAGCTCTTGGTGAACCTCCAAAACTGATCATGTCTTTGAATCGGTCTAAGCCATAATCAGCAGGATATCTTGTGGCAAATACTATATCTACAATGTATTGCTCTATTTTTTCATCCATGTATACTTCACGAACTACTTCACGAGCTCTTAAAATATCATCAGGAGAAATGATCTTATTTGCTTTGGGCATACCGCCTTTAGCTAAGTTACTTCGAATGATGCGCTTTTCTTCTTCCTTTTTTGGGTAATCTAAAACCACTTTAAGCATAAATCTATCGACTTGTGCTTCAGGAAGGGGGTAAGTACCTTCTTGCTCAACAGGATTCTGAGTAGCCATTACTAAGAATGGCTTGGGTAATTTGAATGTTTCCTCCCCAATGGTAATTTGTTTCTCTTGCATGGCTTCAAGCAATGCACTTTGTACTTTTGCAGGAGCTCTATTGATTTCATCTGCTAGAACAAAATTGGCGAAAATTGGTCCTTTCTTTATATTAAACTCTTCTCTTTTTTGACTGTAAATCATTGTACCAATCAAATCGGCAGGCAATAAGTCAGGCGTAAATTGGATTCTACTAAACTGTGCATCTACGCAAGTTGCCAAGGTGTTAATCGCTAAAGTTTTTGCTAAACCTGGTACACCTTCTAAAAGAATGTGACCATCTGAAAGAAGACCTATTAATAATCGCTCAACCATGTGTTTTTGGCCAACAATTACTTTATCCATTTCCATGGTAAGTAAGTCTACAAAAGAACTTTCTTTCTGAATTTTCTCATTAATGGCTTTTATATCCACTGCTTGATTGGTTACAACTGTTGTTGCTTCTGTAGTATTTGATTCTTCCATTTTATCGTACTATTTTTGAAACGGACTAAATTATAAATACAGCTCACAAATCACTGAATTTGGGCTGTTAATATTTGTTAACCAAATTTAGAACTTAACATATTTTAAACTTAGACCTATCCATGAACGACTCCATAGAAATCAGAAAAGTTAACACTACAGATACACACTTATTTAATCAAATAGTTCAGATAAGGAAAACGGTATTTGTAGAGGAGCAGAACGTATCACCCGAGGAAGAGTTTGATGAATTTGAAGAAGTATCAAAACACTACTTACTTTTAGTAGATGGAGAGTCAATAGCTACAGCAAGATGGCGATACATTGACTCTAAAATAAAGTGTGAGCGATTTGCCTTATTGAAAGCATATAGAAATAATGGATACGGTAGTAATTTGTTGAAGCAAGTAATCGATGATGTAAAGGAAAAAAGTAATATCATTTATTTACATGCACAACTCAAAGCGATTCCTTTTTACGAGCGTCAAGGATTTCAAAAGGTTGGTGAGCAATTTTCTGAATGTGATATTTTACATTATAAGATGGTGTTAAATACGTAGGTATTTTACTTAAAAATAAAGTCACGTAATTGATTTAGCGTAAATCTATTTTTTAACTATTTATACAAGTGTTTGTTAATTAGCAGGCAACATGGAAGCTTGTTTGTTTAAAAATAGATTGATTAAAAAAACGAAACACTTACTTTTACATCACACAATTATCCATTTACATAATGTCTGACATCGATCATTCAAAAGAGGATTTAATAAAGGAGCTTCAAGAACTAAAACAAGAACATGAAAAGGAGCTTTTAGCACACAGAAAAGCGGAAGATGAAGTTGTGTACTTATCAAACCTTCAGCGTATACTAATGATGATTGCTTCGAAGTATATTA
>JAOKVV010000043.1 GCA_028336925.1 Vicingaceae bacterium
TACATTTACGGAGGCGTTAAAAGAAGCAGCATTAGCCGCTACAGATAACCGCGCAATTCATATTTAAGAAAACTATTTTTAAAAAAGAATGTTTGAAAAGCGTTGTAGGTTATACTTACAACGCTTTCAATTTATAAAAGAAATAAGATGGATAAAACAGGTGTGTTGGTGGTGAATTTGGGAACCCCAGATAGTCCTAAAGTAAAAGATGTACGACCGTATTTACGAGAATTTTTAAATGATCCTAGGGTAATAGATATTCCTTGGTTGTTGCGTAAAATTTTGGTGAATTTAATCATCGTTCCATTTAGGTCATTTAGTTCTTCTAAGATATACAAGGAGCTATGGACCGAAAAAGGATCACCTTTATTAATTTATGGAGAAGAAGTTAGAGATATGCTTCAAGATAAATTGGGTGATAAATTTGGTGTTCACTTAGCCATGCGCTATAAAAATCCAAGTATGGATCATGTAATGGCAGAAATGCGCATGCAGAATTATACTAAGATCATTGTATTCCCAATGTTTCCACATTATGCATCTGCAAGCACAGGATCTGCGATAGAAAAAGCGATGAAGATTATGAGTAAGTGGTGGGTAATTCCTGAAGTTACTTTTATTAGCCAATATTGGGATCATCCAGGATTTATAGATGCCTGCATCGAGCGCGCTAAGCAATACAATTTAGATGAATATGAGCACTTCTTATTTTCTTATCACGGAGTGCCAGAGCGGCATGTAGATAAGGTATATTTAGATGGCTCTCCATGTAAAGATCACGATTGTGAAACGGAATTGACCGATACGAATAAATACTGCTATAAAGCTACTTGTTTTGCTACTACTCGATTAATAGTGGAGCGTTTGGGTATTCCTGAAGATAAATATACCGTAGCATTCCAATCACGACTAGACAATAAATGGTTGACGCCATTTTCTGATAAAGTAGTAGAAGAAAAAGCGAAAGGCGGCATGAAAAAGATGTTGGCATTTAGCCCTGCATTTGTAGCTGACTGCTTAGAAACAACTGTAGAGATTGGCATAGAATACCAAGAAATATGGGAAGAACACGGTGGTGAAAAAATTCAATTGGTCGAGAGTTTAAATGCTCACCCAGTTTGGGTAGACGCTATTAAGGACATGATTTTAGAGCGAGTTTAATACTCGCTTTTTAACCCTCCAATTTTTTCGAAACCTTGGAGGTTTCTTTAAACGTTTCTCTTTTTGGGCGTTACCTAGAGGTCGGGCTATCCGCTATATCTTTTATTACATAAAAGGATGCCGCTACTATCCCTAACGCAAATCCGTTTCGATAATCAACATTCGTTATTTGATGAACTTTCTGAGGGTTAGTATTTTATTGATTGCGAACCCTCGAAGAGTACTGCATGGTGTTTCATTAGCTGCATCAAACTCTAGACCTCCAAGGTTTTCAAAACCTTGGAGGTCTGTTTTCAAAACCTTGGAGATCTGCTGAAAAATCAATCATTCAAAACTTCGCCTTCAGGTCTGGTATGTTTCCATCTTTTATGACTCCAAAGCCAATAAGCCGGCTCTTTTATGATTTCTTTCTCTAATAAGAGGGTATGTTTTTGAGTGATTTCACCATAAGCGGTCTGGCTAGCATCTTCACAAATAGCTTGGTATTCTATCTGAAAATGTCCGCGTTTTAATCGCCTAATATGGCCATAAACAACGGCGCAGTTATGTTCTTTGGCAAACTTCTCGGCGCCAAATTGCACACCCGTTTCTTGGTTCAAAAATTTCATCCAATAGGCCCTTTGACCTTTTCTTGGCGATTGGTCTGAACCGAATATAATCATTCGTTTCTCCTCCGTTTTTTCAGCCATTAGCTCCCGAACTTTTACGCTAGGTAATAAATTTAGTCCAAATCGAGAGCGACTGGCTTTCACCTTTTGATCGAAAAATTTATTTGCTAAAGGTGTAAATAATGCGATTGGTTTTATATTAATAGTAGGCCCCACAGCCACCGCAAAAAGTTCCCAATTGCCATAATGGCCGCCAATTAGCACTACATCTTTTCCTTCTTGGCCGAATTGGTTGATAATATCCACATTAATAGACCCCATTCTTTTTTGAGCCTCAGCGGATGAGATGCTAAATCCTTTGATACTTTCTAAAATTAAATCGCAGAAGTGCCGATAGAATTTAAACATGATGGATTTTATTTCCTTTGGTGTTTTTTCAGGAAACGATCGTTGAATATTACCATAAACTACCTTTTTTCGGTAGCCAACAAAGTAGTAAAGAATAAAAAATACCACATCAGATATTCTGTAAATCAACCAAAATGGTAGTAATGAAATTGGTTTAATAATGAGGTGATATAATAGTTTGCTGAGCATAAATGGTCAAATGTTTAAAACAAAGCTAAAATAATATTCCAATTTTCAATATTTTATTATCAATAACAGTGTCTAAATTATTTCAATTCGTTTGGGTTTTTTACCTTTGAATATGCAATTGTATTCCAAAGATATTTCTAAACCAAGCTATGAGCAGTTAATCCAATTAACGGAGCGTTTTACTGTTGCGACAGTTTTAAACTCCAACCATTACGAAGATAAATATGGGAAATATGAATGGATAGCCGCTTGTGGAGCTGATGAATTTATTGCGCCAAGCAATTCATCTTTTGCAGCACTAGAAAAATTCCAACATGAAAATCGGTGGGTGTTTGGCGGATTTTCCTACGATCTTAAAAATGAATTAGAGAAATTAAATTCTAGAACTGATAATCCAATTGGTTTTCCGATGCTTTATTTTTTTGCGCCACAATTTTTGTTTCTTCAGCGAAGAAATGTACAAAAAGTAGAGTTGTTTATAGCCAACGGCGTTAGTAATGAGGTGATAGAATCTGTTTTAGAACTACTCTATGAAGAAGTGCAAATTAATGAAAGCCAAGTTCCATTATTACAGCCTAGAATATCCGAAAGAGATTATTTAGAGAAAATAGGCGCATTAAAAAAGCATATACAGCGAGGTGATATTTATGAAGTTAATTTTTGCCAAGAGTTTTATGCTAGAAATAGTGTTATTAATCCGGCTGCGGTAATGATAGCACTCAATAGTAGCGCGCCAATGCCTTTTTCAACTTTTTTTAAGTGCAATGCATCTTATCTGATGGGCGCTACACCTGAGCGATTTTTGTGCAAACGTGGAGAAACGTTGATAGCGCAACCTATTAAAGGCACGCTCAAAAGAGCAAATCACTTGGAAATAGAGGTAGAGCAACTTAAAAATGACCCTAAAGAGCAGAATGAAAATGTGATGATTGTCGATTTGATGCGAAACGACTTATCGAAAGTGGCGCAAAGAGGTTCTGTGCAGGTAGAGGAACTTTTTGGGGTATATTCTTTTCCAAAAGTTCATCAGATGATTAGTACCATTTCTGCTAAATTAAAACCCGAAATTTCATCGGTGGAAGCTATCAAACAAGCTTTTCCGATGGGTTCGATGACAGGTGCGCCCAAAGTAAGTGCCATGAAATTAATTGATAATCACGAAGAGTCTAGGAGAGGGTGGTACTCAGGTGCAGTTGGTTACTTCGATGCTGATGGAGATTTTGATTTTAATGTAATTATTCGATCATTACAATACAATGCTGAAAATCAATATTGTTCTTTGATAGTTGGTGGTGCCATTACTGATCAATCCATACCAGAGAAAGAGTACGCCGAATGTTTGTTAAAGGCCAAGTCCGTGTTTAACTTGACAACAAAAAAATAAACGATTAATGCTAGATAGATTAAGAGATTATAATCGAGAGAATGAATTGTTTACACCTACCGATAAGTTGCTCATTGCGGTAAGCGGAGGGGTGGACTCTATGGTGTTAGTGGATCTTTTACGACAGTTAGATAATCCGATTGCTGTGGCTCATTGTAATTTTAAATTACGAGCTCGAGAAAGTGATTTGGATCAAGAGTTCGTAAAGGAATATTGCGAAAAGTATGAAATTCCCTTTTATACCATTTCATTTCAAACCAAAGAAATTGCAACAGAGCGAAAAATTTCCACGCAAATGGCTGCTCGAGATCTTCGATATGAATGGTTTGAGGATTTGATAGAACGATATGAGTTAGATAAATTGGTTACAGCACATCACATCAACGACCAGGTAGAGACCTTTTTCGTCAATCTATTAAGGGGTAGTGGTGTGAATGGGTTGTCTGGAATACCAATTAAAGCAAATCGTTTGGCTCGTCCGTTAATTTTTGCTACGAAGCAAGAAGTTAAGGTCTACGCAACAAGCAAAAATCTTAAATATAGAGAGGACGAATCCAATACTGAAAATAAGTATGTTCGAAATAAAATCCGTTTGGAAATAATTCCGCTGTTGGAAGAATTGAATCCTTCATTTATCCACAATGCTAAAAAGAGCATGGAGTTGCTGGCAGAGGCTCAGATACTCGTGGAGGATGAGGTGAAGCGATTTAAAATGAATGCAGTGGGTGAAAAGGAAGATACATTGGTTATCAATTGGGAAGCCTTAAAAAAATCAGTTACGCCGCAGTTGGTAGCCTTTGAATTGTTGAAAGGGTTTGGATTTAATTCTACTCAGGTAGATCAAATTGTAAACGGAGATAAATTGGAAACTGGAGCTATTATTGAATCAGAAAACTATGTTCTATTAGTCAATAGAGGCGAGTTGATTATTTCACCTAAAAAAGTGAATAATGGTGTGCGTGAAGAGAAAATAGGCGGACTTGTTTTTGAGAATAAGTGGCTGCGAGGTGATATTATTGCTAGAGAAGAGTTGAAAGAGTATCCCGACGGAATTTCAGCAGCAGCTTTCGACGCTGATTTAATTGATAAGCCAATAGTTGTAAATGGTTGGCAAAATGGAGATGCCTTCCAACCTTTCGGGATGAAGACTTTTAAAAAGTTAAGCGATTTCTTTATCGATGAAAAGTTATCATTGTTCCAAAAAGAGCAAGTTCAAGTATTGAGAGCAAACAATGAAATAGTTTGGGTTGTTGGTTACCGAGCAGATAATCGATATCGAGTTACTGATAAAACGACCAACGTTTGGATGGTATATAACAAATGAATCTAAAGCAAAAAGTACAAGCAGAAAAATTTTACTTTATACTCGGCGGTATTTTTATCGCCTGCTTAGTCAGTGGAAATTTAATTTTCCAAAAGTTTTTTAGCTGGGATTTTTTCAATTCTTACACCTTTGAGTTATCAGTTGGTATTTTACCGTATCCGCTTACTTTCTTAATTACTGATTTAATTTCGGAGATTTATGGACGAAAGCGAGCCAATTTTGTAGTTGTGTCGGGATTAGTGGCTACTTTTTTCATCTTTCTGCTGGTTTTGTTAGCCGATGCAGTGCCCGCCACCGACTGGTCTCCTGTAAATGATGAAACTTTTTCTTCCGTTTTCGGATTGACTGGTGCAGCCGTCACTGCCTCAATGGTGGCCTATCTTCTAGCGCAGTTTGTAGATATTCGAATCTATCATTATTGGAAAAGGAAAACCAATGGCAAGTATCTTTGGTTAAGAAATAACTTCAGTACCATTACGTCCCAATTAGTGGATACGGCAAGTGTTTTACTGTTGCTCTGCGCCTTTGGAAGTATCGAATGGGCCCGTTTTGGAGATTTACTGGCCAATGGCTTTTTGTATAAATTGTTTATTACTCTCATCGATACACCTATTTTATATCTTTTGGTGTATTTAGCTAAACGGAAATTTGGGTTGGCTAATAATAAGGAAATTTCATTCGAAGGAGAAGAGGAATAATTTTAAAGTCGGTGAGTTTTTCTACTACTGTCGAACAATTTTAAAAAAAAGGACGCATCTATTGTTTCATTAATGTTAAATTTGGGACTCGTTCACAGGAAAACTACAATAAAATGATTCGATACTCCCTTAAAATTAAATCACTCTTCTTAACGATTGGGTTGATTTTTAGTACCCTATTGATTGGTCAGATTCAAGATCCAATAAAATGGAGCTCCACTGTAAATACGATAAGTGAAACAGAAGCTGAGCTTGTTTTTTCGGCCAAAATAGATAAAGGATGGCATTTGTATTCTCAAACTTTACCTAATGATGATGGTCCCATCGCCACAGAATTTACGTTTACAGAATCCGCAGATTATGAATTGATCGGTAAAGTCGAAGAGCCAGAAGCGATATCAGAGTTCGATAAGAATTTCGATATGGTGTTGAATTATTTCTCGAAAGAGGTATCGTTCAAGCAGCGAATTAAGGTGTTGAATCTAGATGGGTTTACAGTTCTTGCAAAGAGCTATTCTATGGTGTGCAACGATGAAATGTGTTTGCCACCTGAAGCGATAGAATTTGAGTTTATTATAGGCGGTGGTGTAAAATCTGAAGCACCTTCTAATCCTATTTCTACAGAGGTGTCTGATGATTTCTTGGATGCGGTAACTTGGGAGTATAGTTCTAAAGTAGTGGATGAAGCTACCGGTACTTATGCGTTTAGTTTTAAAGGAAACATAGGCGAAGGATGGCATTTATATTCTCAGACGCAAAAGTCGGAAGAGGAGCAAGTAATGGCGACGAAGTTTTATTTAAATAAATCGTTAGAGCCGAATGCAGATTTTTCTGAAGAAGGTAAAATGATTGCCGCTTTTGATCCAACGGCTGATTTATACCTGAATTATTATGAAGAAGAGGTTACCTTCATTAGTACCATTGACGGATTAAAGGATAAGTTATACAGTATTGAATTTGAGTGTATTGTTTGCAATGAATCCATGTGTTTACCTCCTGAATTGATTGAGGTAGAATTCGATTTAGCTTCAGGAAAAGGAATAAATGTTCTGGATAAAGCTGATGTTGATGCCTCTTTGGATATAGAAACCGTAATTCCTGCCTTACCAAACGTTGATTTAGAGAATCCTCAAGGCGATTGTGGAGAAGAAAAGCAAGAAGTAGGCAATGTGTGGATGGTGTTTCTGTTTGGATTTATTGGTGGATTAATTGCCTTGCTAACGCCATGCGTTTTTCCAATGATACCATTAACGGTAAGTTTCTTTACTAAAGGTGATGGCGGAGGAAAAGGTTTAGGTAAAGCCGTTCTTTACGGATTTTTTATCTTTTTAATTTACGCTATTTTAAGTATTCCTTTTCACTTCAATACTGATCCTGCAATATTGAATGAAGTTGCTACGAGTGTAACGTTAAATATTATATTTTTTATTGTTTTTATCGTCTTCGCGATTTCGTTTTTTGGATATTTTGAAATTACCTTACCAAGTAAGCTAACGAACAAAGCCGATAACGCATCAGAAGTTGGTGGAATTTTAGGAATATTCTTTATGGCGTTAACCTTAGCATTAGTTTCATTCTCGTGTACAGGACCAATTTTAGGAACCGTTTTAGGAAACGCACTGAAAAATGGACCGTGGCCAATTACCGCAGCCATGAGTGGTTTCGGTATCGCATTGGGATTGCCTTTTGCCATCTTCGCAGCCTTCCCAAGCATGATGAGCAAACTACCTAAATCTGGTGGATGGTTAAATTCCGTGAAAGTAGTTTTAGGATTCATAGAAGTGGCACTAGCGATCAAATTCTTATCAAATGCTGACTTAGTAGAGCAATGGGGGTTGTTGAAGCGTGAAACCTTCTTTTTAACGTGGACGCTTATCGGAATTGGTTTAACTGCTTACTTATTCGGATGGATTAAATTTCCACATGATTCGCCAATTAAGAAGTTATCTCCATTTAGAATTGGGTTAGCCATGATTGTTTTAGCATTTACCGTTTACATAGCTCCAGGAGTTTTAAAAACCACCCCTTGGAATCATAATTTATTGAGTGGTTTCCCACCTCCTACATTTTATAGTTGGTATGAAAAAGAAACGTTCCATGCAGAATTTGATGATTTCGAAGAAGCGTTGGCAGAATCTAAGCGTGTAAATAAGCCGTTATTGATTGATTTTACTGGTTGGGCATGCGTAAACTGCCGTAAGATGGAAGAGTCTGTTTGGACAGTAGAAGAGGTGAAGAAAAAGCTAGAAGAAGATT
>JAOKVV010000045.1 GCA_028336925.1 Vicingaceae bacterium
ATTAACTTCAAATTAAAAGATGGGCCTGATGATAAAAAATTGGAAATTGTAGCACGCCAAACGTTTGGGTCTTTTGGATTTTCAAACTCCTTTGTTAGTGTAGGTGGAAAAGTTAATAGACTAAAATATTACGGTTTTTATCAATATAAAAATGGTAATGGTTGGAGAAATCATTCTCAATTTAACGTACATACCGCTCATGCCAATATACGATACGCCATTTCTCCTAAAATAGATATTGGACTTGAATACACCTTTATGCACTACTTGGCTCAGCAGCCTGGCGGTTTAACAGATCAATTGTTCAATCAAGATGCGCAACAATCTATCAGAGAACGAAACTGGTTTCAAGTGGATTGGAATTTGGCAGCTGTTGACTTTGATTTTCGAATTTCAGATAAAACAACGTTCAATACCCGTGCTTTTGGATTAATAGCAGGTAGAGATGCATTAGGCTTTTTAGGAAATATTACCCGAACTGATCCTTTGCAAGAGCGAGATTTATTAGTGGATGATTTTATGAACTTCGGCGTGGAATCTCGTCTATTGCATCGTTATAAATTATTGAATAAGAATAACATCGTATTACTAGGAGCTCGATATTACAGCGGGTTTACCGATCGGAAACAAGGAAATGGATCTGATGGATCCGATGCCAATTTCAATTACTTACGCCCAAATGATTTGGAACATTCCAATTATGATTTCCCAAGTCAGAATTTGGCCATATTCAGTGAAAACATCATTTACCTAACAGAACGATTGACCCTTACACCTGGAGTTCGATTTGAATACATCAATACCCAATCAGAGGGAAAGTATAAAGTAAGAACCTTTGACCTTTCTGGTAACATTCTATCAGATATTAATATTCAAGACAACAGATCAAGCAGTAGAAGCTTTCTTCTAGGAGGTATTGGATTAGCCTATAAAGCCAAAGGTAATGTGGAGTATTATGCGAATTTCTCACAAAATTATAGATCGATTAATTTTAACGATATGCGAATCGTTAATCCTAATTTTAGAGTAGATTCGAGTTTACAAGATGAAACTGGGTATAGTGCAGATATTGGAATTAGAGGAAATTATAAAGACATTATCAATTATGATGTGAGTGCTTTTTTACTCGCCTACAATGATCGTATTGGCTTAATCGCAAAGAAAGACGATCGATTATTTAATGTGTATCAGTTCAGAACGAACGTTTCGGATTCTAGAAGTTATGGAATAGAGTCATTTGTAGAAGTGGAAGTATTAAAGTTGGCAGGTATCAAATCTAAACATGGGTTGAGTATTTTCTCTAATCTATCCATTATGGATGCGCGGTACATCAATAGCGAAAGCAGCGCAGTAGATGGCAATGAAGTAGAATTAGTTGCTCCGATCATTTTTAAAGGTGGCGTTTCATATAGCTACGAAGATTTCAAACTAAACTATCAATACTCCTATACTGCAGAGCATTTTACAGATGCCACTAATTCAGTGAGTACTCCAACCGCCGTAAACGGATTGATTCCAGCATATTCAATCATGGATTTATCTGCGAGCTATGCCTTTAAGAAGTATCTCAGTATTTTTACAGGAGTTAATAACTTACTCGATAGTCGGTATTTTACACGAAGAGCATCCGGATACCCAGGACCGGGAATTATACCTGCGGAACCTCGAAATTTCTACGCTACATTGCAGGTTAAGTTTTAAACTTAAAATTCCATTTAACCTATATCTTCAATGAAGATTTAAGAGTAAAAATAACTAACTCTTTTTTTGTGAACTAAATTGTAATTTTATATTGTACATATTTAATGATCGCTGTGTTCAACCCATAAATGCAACACATCTATTTTTTGTATTCTCCATCACTTTTTAGTTTATTCGCAATAATTCTTAAGTTCATCCTAATATAAAATTATGCTATTGAAGTTCCTAAGTTCTATTTTAACTTATTTCATTATTACTTCTGCTTCAGCACAATTGACATTCGATACCTCCCTTTCAGCTCTGTCGACTATTAAAAAATACCTAACCGAAGGAAATTCGGGTATTTTCATCAACTCTGTTACCTTCAAAGGCGCGCGGCAATCTTTTGCAGGATTCAATGATCCAAGTAAATATGCTGTAATCAACAGAGGAGTTGCAGTGAGTACCGGAAATATTTTTGATGCAATTGGACCAAACAATCAAGAGAATGTAGGGCTAAAAACTTTTGGACCTGCAGATTCAGATTTGGAGTTTTTAGGTAATGGAAAAAGCTATGATGCCGCTATCATTATTATTGATTTTATGCCGATAGCAGATACGCTTTCATTTGATTACTTTTTTGCTTCGGAAGAATATCCTGAATATGTTAATAAAGGAGTGAATGATGTTTTTGCCTTTATCTTAAAAAAGGAAGGTGACTTAGCGGGTAAAAATCTAGCGGTCTTTGCAAATGCAGCGATCCCCATATCTGTAGATAATATTAATGGGAAGAAAAATAATCACCTCTATATCGCTAACTCTATTTGGAGCTATAGCAACGTAAAACGATTTGAAAATAACAAAGCGGCTGGAGAGCGATCACTACAGTATCAATTTGATGGATTTACTAAACTATTAAATGCCGAAACAGTAGTTATTCCAGGGGAGCGATATCAACTAAAGATTGGAATTGCAGACATTGGCGACCCTTTTTATGATTCAGGTGTTTTCTTAAAATCTGGCACATTTTCAGCGCGAGGGAAAAAACCAACAAGCATCAATTTTTTAAAACTCTTAACGGAGCACATCAATTGGAAATTACCTCCTACGTTTGAACAAAAAACAGTTAATAGCTATGCTTTTAGCCTCAAAATAAACTACGATACTGATAAATATGCTTTAAGAACTGATATGCGTTCAAGTTTGAATCAATTAGCCGAATTACTAAACGCTGATGAACGATTGAATTTAACTATCATCGGCCATACTGATAATCAAGCCCCACCAGATTATAATTTAACGCTTTCAAGAAACAGGGCAGAAGGAATTTACAATTACCTCATCTCAAACGGCATCCATCCAAAAAGGTTAACCTTCAGTGGAAAAGGAGAAACAGAACCTTTATTTGCTAACACCTCTGAAACTTTCAGAAAAGAAAATCGCCGAGTTGAATTTATACTTCAACTCGGGGAATAAAACTCTTTATGTACTCTTAAATATCATCGTAAGAAACAACAACACCTCCTGAGGCAGGACGTGAGCAACAAGTAAGGATAAATCCTTCTGCAATCTCTTCTTCATCTAAAGCAAAGCTTTCGCCCATTTCAATTTGACCCTGTTTCACAAATGCCTTACAAGTTGTACATACACCTGATTGACAAGAATATGGAGGATCTATTCCAGCTCTATCTGCTGCAATAAGAATGGTCTCGCCATCATTCAATTCTATTTTAAACTCTTCTCCATCCAAAATAACGGTTACTTCATTTTCATTCCCTTCATAAACCGTATCCTTACCTGTATCTACTGCAGAACTAGTAAAGTACTCTATGTTTATTTGATCTTTACCAACGTTTGCAGACTTTAATGACTCCTCTGTAGATTTAATCATTCCCTCAGGACCACATATATAATATACCGCATCAGTGCCATGCTCTTTTACAGCAGCATCAACTATGGATGAGTTAATTCGTGTATTGTTTGCACTTCCTTCCAGGCTGCCTTGACTTAAAACATGCATAACTTCTAATCGACCACTAAACTGATGGGTTAATCCTTTTAGCTCTTCATAAAAGATAATTTCACCTGCTGACCGGTTTCCGTAAATCAATTTTACTGTGCTCCTAGGCTCTTCCTCTAAAACTGTTTTTAAAATGGACATAATTGGTGTAATTCCGCTTCCTGCAGCAAACAAAACATACTTATTAGCTCTGATTGCATCTGTTTCAATGATAAAATTACCTTCAGGAGGCATTACATCTAAAACATCACCGGCTTTTACATGGTCATATAGATAATGTGACATTCTACCATTTTCAACTTTTTTAGACGTAATTTTTAAATAAGAGTCTACGGATGGTGAAGATGATAACGAATAGGAACGACGAATAGATTCTCCGTTTATATCAGCCTTTATAGTTAAATACTGACCTGCTTTATACTTAAACTCTGCTGCTAAGTCTGTTGGGATATCAAAAACAATTGATACTGCGTCGTTTGTTTCCTTTATTACTTCTTTGACTTCTAGCTGACGAAAATGTTTGCTCATATTATTCTAATTTTACGTGGTAAAGATACTATTTGAACAAACGGATATCAATTAGATTTGTTGGGAATTTTATCCTGTTTACTATCCATTAAATTAAAAAGAATGAATAAAATAATTGTCACACTAACGCTTCATTTAATAATCTCGTCACCAATCGTGGCCCAAGGCCTTTTAGATGGTTACATGAAAGGTAAGGGGAATACGGATGTAGCTCTCTCAGCTTCGTTGGAATCGGGTTCTAAATTTTTCATAAAAAACGGTACTACTAATATTTCAAGAACTATATCAAGTATAAATCTTTTTGCTGCGCATGGAATTACTGAGAACCTAGATGTTGTTGCATCACTGCCATACATTTCTAATGATGGAAAAGAATCAGGATTACAAGACGCCAGCCTATTTTTACGATTACAGCTTATCGAGGCAATGATTAAAGGAGTAAAAGTACGATTTATGTTAGGTGGAGGTTACCAACTCCCTGTTACAGAATACAAAACTGAAAACTCTTTTGCTATTGGTCAACAGGGAGAGTCGAAAGAAATACGAGGAATAGTTCAATTAGAAAAAGGAAGTTTCTTTTTAATGTTGAAGGGAGGATATAGCTTTAGAAATAATCCCAACACAGATGCACTTCCGTTGGTAGCTAAAGTAGGTATTGCTAAAGAAAAATATTATGTAGATTTATTTGTGGATTACTTGGGTGCTAATGGCGGCGGCAATTACTTACCAAAAGAAGAGCGTGGACCATTTCAGGAGTTAGGCGTTAGCTTTTTGCGAATAGGCGGAAATTTTTACAAACCTTTTACTCCAAGGATAGGTGGTGTTATTGGCACGGCATACACCATAGATGGCAGAAATATCGGACAGACTTTACGTATTTCTTTAGGCGCGGTGGTCAAATTTTAATCGAATTTTTGAAATACGATTGCACGCATTAGCGAATATGATTGAACTATGATTTTATCTTCCATAAAGTATCAGTAAAGTAATTCTTGCAATCGTAGTAATATTTAATCACCTCATAACCTGAATTTTCGGCTAGGCTATTTAAATCTTTAGTACTATACTTTTGGGAAACCTCCATATCGATCGGTTCTCCTTGGTCAAAGTAGAATTGCTTATCTAATTCGGCAATACTAACTGTTTGTGGTCGCTTGCTTATTAAGTAGCTTTTAGTTGAACCAGTTACAGGATCATAAACAGGAAAATGCTCAAAATTGAAAATATCAAAATCTCCTCCTAGCTCTTCATTTATTCGATTTAACACATTTATATTAAATGCCTTCGTTATTCCATCAGAATCATTATAAGCAGCCAATATAACATGTGGGTCTTTCTTCAAATCTACACCCATTAACAATAAATCATTAGAATTCAATCGGCTTGAAATTTCTTTTAGAAAATCCTGAGCAACTTGAAGCGAAAAGTTTCCAATATTAGATCCTAAAAACAACACTACTTTTCTTAATTCATTCGCTTTTAAATCATCTAAAGCCTTAAAATATTCCTTACCTAAAGGATTTACTTTTAAATCAGGCATTTCACTCGCCAAATCTTCGCAGAGTTGCGTTAATGCATTTGCTGAAATATCGATAGGGACATACTCAAAATTAGCTCCCATTTCTAATAAATAGTTCAGTAAAATTTTAGTTTTGTAGCCGTCGCCTGCGCCAAACTCAACTAATTGAAACTTTCCATCAGAATACTTAATTGCCTCTGCAATTTCTTCTTTTTGAAGTGATAGAATTTCGAACTCAGCATCGGTTAAATAGTACTCTTCCATCCGCATAATAGATTGAAAAAGTTCATCTCCCCGCTTATTATAAAAGTATTTAGAGCTTATCCTCTTAGGTGATTGTGACAGACCTTCGTTTATTTCTTTTGCAAAGGTCTTTAAATGTGTGTGTTTTTCGGGTTCCTGCTGGTCGGGATCCATAAATTTGTTCAATCGTTTGGTAGTTATTAGCAAATATTAATAATAGCGTTAAATTCTTACAGTAACCATAAGCAGAATAAGTAGATTTTAAATATGACTTACAAAAGCGTATCTTATATTGCCTTGATTCGTTCACTAGAATTTTAACACTTTTCACAATTTACTGATTCTATGCAAGAATAAAAAGTGAATTAAATTGGCTTTCGTTTTTTTAAAATAAATTAACTTAGTCTTTTAATTAATCCCCTCCTTTGCCATGAAAATCAATATAGGAAAGTTTGATCGAGTAATCAGAATAATTTTAGCCGCATTAATCTCTACCCTTTACATAACAGGAGTTATCTCCGGCACTTTAGGTTTAGTATTATTAATTGCTGGAGGAATATTACTGGTTACAGTTTTAGTTAATTTTTGCCCACTTTATTCCATAATTGGTGTAAATTCTTGTCCTAAAAAGTAGCTTTTAGTCCATAGGAATGGAGGCCTCCTTAAATTGTAATTCGAACAGTTTTCTATAATGTCCATCCTGAGTGATTAACTCTTGATGGCTGCCTTGTTCTATAATTCTACCTTTTTCTAAAACGATAATTTTATCTGCTTTTTGAATTGTCGACAATCGGTGCGCTATTACAATAGAGGTTCTGCCGGCAGTTAAAACATCTGTGGCCTTTTGTATTAATAATTCTGATTCTGTGTCTATGGAAGAAGTCGCTTCATCCAGAATCAAAATTTTTGGTTTGTGCACGTAAGCTCTAATAAATGAAATCAATTGACGCTGACCCACAGAGAGCATCCCACCTCGTTCTTTTACATTGTAATTATACCCTCCCGGTAACTTAGCTATAAATTCATGGGCCCCAACTATTTTAGCCGCTTCTACGACTTCATCCATCGGGATATCTGAATTATTTAAAGTGATATTATTATAAATCGTATCAGAAAATAAAAATACATCTTGCAACACGACCGACATGCTTTTACGTAAATCATCTAATTGGTAGGTTCTTACTTCATTTCCATCGATGAGGATTTCACCTTTTTGAAATTCATAAAATCGGCCTAATAAATTTATAGTAGAAGTTTTTCCCGACCCAGTAGCCCCGACAAAGGCAACTGTTTCTCCCTCCTTAACGCTAAAAGACACTTCTTTTAATACATAATCTTCTTCTATATAGGCAAACCATACCTTTTTGAATTCAATAGCTCCTTTTATAGCATCTGCCGATAGCATTCCGTTATCTTCAATGTTAGATTCAGTATCCAATACTTTAAAAACTCGCTCAGAACTAACCATCCCCATCTGCAAAGTATTAAACCTATCAGCTAATTGACGTATAGGTCGATACAACATATAAATGTATAATATAAACTGAAACAGCACGCCTAAAGTAACCGTGCTACCTTCTTTTGCTACTTCGCCTGTTCCCCACCAAACTAAAAGAGCTAATGAACCTGCTGATAGCATATCCACAATCGG
>JAOKVV010000047.1 GCA_028336925.1 Vicingaceae bacterium
TTTTATCATGAAATGATCACTTGATCTGTAGGATTGATGATTCCTAATCCTAAAATAGGATGACTATTTTAAAGTACAAAACTTAGAAGCCGCAACATTAGATAATGAGACGGCTTCTATTTATTTCTATTTATTGTTGGATTTAGTAAATCGCAGGAAACTGCTGAGGATTTGCTTCATGCATTAAGTTGTAAACCGTTTCTACCATATCTTCAATACTTGGCTTAGAGAAATAATCTCCATCGGTACCATAAGCAGGTCGGTGATTTTTAGCTGCAAGTGTTACAGGCTCCGCATCTAAATCGAAATACGCTTTCTGTCCCTCCAATACTTGTTGCATCATGTAAGCTGAAGCTCCTCCATCTACATCTTCATCTAAAAAGACAACGCGGTTGGTCTTTTTTATCGATTGTCCAATCATGCCGTTTTTATCAAAAGGCATTAAGGTTCTTACATCAATCAGTTCTACTGAAATGCCTTCTTTGGCTAATTGTGCAACCGCTTCTTCTGCTAAATTACATGTAGAGCCATAAGAAACAACCGTGACATCTGTACCTTCTTTTACGATCTCAGGCACGCCTAATTCTACTTGAAACTCGCCTAAGTTAGTTGGTAATTTTTCTTTAGATCTATAAGCATTTAGCGGCTCTATAATTAAACCTGGGTCATCACCTTTTAATAAGGTATTGTACATTCCTGCAGCTGATGTTAAGTTTCTCGGCACGCAAACATGTATACCTTTTATGCTGTTGATTATCGTTCCCATTGGTGAACCTGAATGCCATATACCTTCTAATCGGTGGCCTCTAGTACGCACAATTAAAGGTGCTTTTTGTCCACCTTTTGATCGGTAATGAAGTGTAGCCAAATCATCACTCATAATCTGAAGTGCGTATAATAGATAATCCAAGTACTGTATCTCCGCAATTGGGCGTAGGCCTCTCATGGCCATTCCAATTCCTTGTCCTAAAATCGTTGCTTCACGAATACCGGTATCGCTTACTCTTAGCTCTCCGTATTTCTCTTGCATTCCCTCTAAGCCTTGGTTTACATCTCCAATTTTACCTGAATCTTCTCCGAAGATGAGTGTGTTTGGATATTTTGCAAATAAAGCATCAAAGTTATCTCTTACCACTAATCGGCCATCTACTTGTTCTGCATTATCATCGTAAGTTGGTTTGATTTCCTTGATGTGCATTGGGCTCTCAGCCGACTCAGAATATAAATGTGAACTGTATCGCTCGCCATTTATAGTGGCATTGTAGCCTAACCAATTAATTAAAGCCTGCTTAGTAGATAAATTCTCTTGTTTTATGATGCGTAAAATTCGTTTACCTGCTGAAATAATATCTTTTCTAATTGGCTCGGATGCTGATTTTAATGGATTAATCAGTTCATTAATTTTGGTTGCATTAGTCGATTCATCTGCGATTGCTTGCATTAAAGCAACAGCTTCATCTCTATCTGCTTTTATAGGGTTGATAAAATCTTCCCATGCCATTTTCTTTTCGTCTCTTACTTGTTTTTTAGCTACTTCTCTTATTTCGTCTAATTGCTCTTGTGAAGCGATTCCTGATTTGATAATCCATTTCCCAAACTGGTTAATGCAATCGTATTCAGCTTCCCACTCTAATCGCTCTTTTGATTTATAGCGCTCATGAGACCCTGAAGTTGAGTGGCCTTGTGGCTGTGTAACTTCTTCCACATGAATCAATACAGGTATATGTTGTTCTCTTGCTATTGCAGTTGCTTTTTCATAGGTTTCCATTAAATGAGCATAATCCCATCCTTTGGTTTTAAGGATTTCATAGCCATTACTACCTTTCCCATCACGCTGAAAACCTTTTAGTACTTCAGATATACTCTCTTTAGTAGTTTGGTATTTTTTTGGAACGGAAATTCCGTGTCCATCATCCCAAACAGACATGACCATTGGAATTTGTAATACTCCTGCAGCATTTATAGATTCCCAAAATAAGCCTTCTGAAGTAGAAGCATCACCAATGGTTCCAAAAGCAACTTCATTTCCATCGATCGAAAAATTATTTTCTCCTTTTAATTCTTTTACATTTCTATAGATTTTAGAAGCTTGAGCGAGACCCAAAAGGCGAGGCATTTGTCCTGCAGTAGGAGAGATGTCAGCAGATGAGTTTTTTTGTTCCGTTAAGTTTTTCCATGAGCCATCTTCGTTTAAGCTGCGGGTAGCAAAGTGGCCATTCATAGATCTACCTCCGGAAGCTGGCTCTAGTTCTACATTAGGGTTAGCGTAAAGTTGCGCAAAAAACTGACGAACCGTTAATTGATCGATCGCCATCATAAAGGTCTGGTCACGATAATAACCTGATCTGAAATCTCCATTTTGAAAGAACTTTGCCATAGCCAATTGAGGTACCTCTTTTCCATCACCAAAAATCCCAAACTTGGCTTTACCAGTAAGCACTTCCCTGCGGCCTAGCAATGAAGTTTCTCTGCTTAAAACAGCTAAAGAGTAGTCAGATAATATATCTTGAATGAATTCTTCTTTGCTTAATTTCTTTTTACTTGAAATATCTAGGGTCGCTTCTTTGCTCATCGAATGTAGTATTAAAAATTTTTGCTTTGCGAAATTACCAAACTTTAGCCTTTTTTTGAGTTAAAAGTTGTAGACAAAAAGAAAGCAGGAGGGGAATCCCTCCTGCTTAATTGTGCCTGAAATTTTGAAAAGAATGATTAAAAATTGTTTAACTGTAGTTTTATTAATCAGCTGAAAGGCACAAGGAAAATTAATATTTTTTTGTGAATTTAAGAAATTCTAGAACGTTAACTTTTTCATTGTTTATTGGTTTATTTCAAAAATGTTTAAGGAAAATACATATGTAGTTTGCTTATTATCAACACGTATTGGTTTTACCAATTCTTGTTGCTGTTGTATAATCTCAGAATGGGCGACTCCCCAAGCGTAGATGCTGTTATTAGCAAGAAAAAACTTAAAACGGTAAAGACTCTCTGAATGTTTAACGGTTTCATACTATTTTATACTTATTTTAATGGTGTCTATTTGTTGACTAGAAACGCTAGGTAGTAATGCGCAATCAAGGCAGTTTAGTCCATTTTCTAACATAATCCATGTTTCACCTATCATGTCTCCATCATATTCGTTGGTTACATTTTTTATATCATAGATTATTTGCTCACTTCCTTCCTCAAGTACTATTTTGGAGCCAATCGGTAATAGGATGTGAATCTTTATTTCTTGGCCTCTTAGTCGGTCATTTAAATCAAAGTTTAAATATGGACTTATTTTTAATGAAGAATCTTGAAGAAGGTAAGAATAGCTGATTTTTTCTGCTCTTTCTTTGGCCAGTTTCCTCGTTTTGCCATGCGCAAGCTGTTCAACGATAATTTCTATTTTATTACCTCTTGAAGCAAGAACATCTACCTCTAAATTATCATAATATACTTTGCCTTCTTCTATCCATAAATTACCGACCTCAGGAGGGAAAGTAAAGTCATTAAAAAGGTCGTCTTCTTCAGTTAATGCATTTAAGTATATGGTGTTTGAATTGCTTGTCCATTCAATTGTATTTTTAGTTTTTTGATTATTAGCGAACTGACTTACCGTATTGGAACCGATATAAAAGCTTAATACAATTCCTACTATCCATATTGAAAATAAGCCAATTCCTATAGCCTTGTTGTTGGTTTTTAAGTTAAACAAAAGCTTTATTGCGGCGTAGATAAATGCAATTACAGGTACTCCCAATACCATTATTAATGCAGCGATGGTTAGAGTAGAGTTTGTACCCGTTCCAATAAGGGCATGAATAATATCGTAAGACTTTATTTGAAATATACTGCTATCACTTACTACAGTTATTACATCAGAATTGAAGGTGGTCGCTAAAAGTAATATCAGAAAAGAGATACCAATTATGAGTAAAATAACACCGATAAACTTCACGAAAAACTTAAGAATAAACAAAATCACCATGCCAATAAAGGTGAATAACTTTGAGAGTACATTGCTTAGTCCATTGGCAGCCTTGGTTGCACCCTCGCCATTAAAAGAGTCTTTTAAGTCGTTAAATTTATCCTCAACTGTTTTTTTGATATTATCTACGTTTACCGCTTCCCCTTTCATTTCTAACTTTTCGGCAGTTGTTTTAGCCTTTGGGATCACGATCCATAAAATGATGTATGGAATGAATCCAAATCCCCAGGCAAAAAAGGCCACAAGGAATAAAATTCTAATCCATATACGGTCTACCCCAAAATAATGGCCAATACCTGCGCAGACTCCACCAATTACTTTGTCGTCTTCATCTCGATAGATTCGTTTTGATTTGTTTGTGTTGTTATTTGAGCTAGACCATGAAGCGTTATTTTCTGGGGAATCTTCGCCATCAAAATACTGCTCTGGTTCACCCATTATTACTATTACATGATCCACATCACTCATAATTACTACAGATCGCTCATTATTAAAACGCTCTTTAAATAATTCGGCAATTCTCGACTCTATATCAGCCATTATTTCTTCTCGGCTATCGGTCTCTTTAAGGTAGTTCTTGATGGTGGCTAAGTAATTGTTTAGCTTGTCGTAGGCATCAACTTCTAGGTAAAATACGATTCCACTTATGTTGGCAGTTACTGTTTTGTTCATCTTTTTGCGGTTTATGGTGGTCTGGTTATGCGTTATTCTTTCTGGTTAATTCCACTGCTTTCATTAGGTCACTCCATGTGACGTCTAGCTCTTTTAAAAAGTTACTCCCTTTGTCTGTTAATTGGTAGTATTTCCGTGGTGGACCTGATTTTGATTCTTCCCAACGATAGGAGAGTAGTTCAGCATTTTTTAGCCGAGTTAGTAGTGGGTATAATGTCCCTTCTACAACAATTAATTTCCCTTCTTTTAGTTGGTTAATAATCTCTGAAGGATAAGCTTCTCCTGACGATAGAATGGATAGAATACAATATTCTAAAACCCCTTTCCGCATTTGAGCTTGTGTATTTTCAATTTTCATAATGACTCCTTAGGACGTTTATTATTTTTGTTTTTTTACATTCAAATTCCCATAAATGGAAAGTAGTATTGTATTGTCATCGGTACAAACGATAAAGTGGGCTTCTTTTACCACATTTCCACTTTTGGTAATCATTAGATAGGTTTCCTCGTTTGATGATTCAAATTCGTCTACTTCTTCGTCTATATCTACTTCCTGATAGCCTTCTTTAAGAAATGACTTTTTGATATCACTCGCTTTCTTGATATCACTGATTACTAAAAATCTGCCTTCTAGAAAATCTCCTGTGATCCATTTTTGCTTTCCGTCTAAGTCAATGTCGATATCAAATGCATCTATCATTTCTTTTGACAAACTCATGCTGAAGCAGTCATGGTTGGCTTTTAGTTCACTGTATATTTTGTCTGACTTATCTCCACTTTCTGCTAAAACGGATATGCTAAATAAGGTTGTAAAAACTGCAAGGCTGAAATATTTCATATTAGAGTGTTTTGAATGTTTAACAAAGATATATCTTTTAAAAGGTATTATGCAACGCATAGTACCATATTTTTTAAAATAATTTGACTGATGGTCTTTTTTGTTAGATGAGTGGTAAAATAAAATTGCTCTTAGGTAGCGTATAATCACTTCACTTTTATAAATTTGAAGAACCTTAAGGAAACAGATATGGAAATTTTTTTATTGCCTGAAACGTGGATTAGTTTATTGACGTTAACATTTTTAGAGATAGTACTCGGTATTGATAACATCATATTTATCTCAATTGTAGCTGATAAATTACCGAAAGAGCAGCAGGCAAAAGCTAGAAACATAGGATTAATCCTAGCTATTGTAATTCGGATTTTCTTATTAATGGGTATTTCCTACATCGTTCATTTAACCAATCCTCTGTTTACTATTTTTGATATAGATATTAGTGTTCGCGATCTCATCTTAATCGCCGGAGGTGTTTTCTTATTGGCAAAAAGTACTACAGAAATTCACCATAAGGTAAATGGTGATGAGGCAGAAGTGGGTGTAAAAGCGGGAGCTAAACTAACTATTAAAAATGCTATATTTCAGATTGTTATATTGGATATGGTATTTTCGTTTGATTCTATATTAACAGCAGTTGGATTATCGGATCATTTACCGGTAATGATAGCTGCGGTTGTAATTTCACTCGGGGTAATGTTAGCTTTTGCAGGTAAGATTGCTGCTTTTATAAATGAGCAGCCAACTATTCAAATGTTGGCGTTGTCTTTCTTAATTATGATTGGTACTTTATTAATCTTAGATGGTTTCCATGTACATGTACCAAAAGGATATATCTACTTCTCGTTGGTGTTTAGCTTATTGGTGGAGTTTTTAAATCAGCGGATGCGGAAGAAGAATTAAGAGCTTACTTTTATTAGTGGTAAATTGTTCATTTCGACTCCGCTCAATGTGACAATGTTTATCTATTTGCTCCTATGTATAATGGTTAATCAATTAATATATCAATTTAACCGTGCAGTTAAGAGGTGTACCTTTTTTGCTTTTCAAGCATCTGGATAGGTAGAATAGCATTTTATTTAACACAACTTATCTGTATTAATAGCTCCTCCTTTGATACAAATCCTGCTTTTTTATAGACAATTTCTAATCGTTCATTAAGAATCAATAGGGTAGGGAAGTTTAATACATTCCCTTCCTTTCCGATGTATTCAGCAAACTCATGGTAGCTGTTGGAAGTTGCTCCTTGATATGTTCTTCCAAAAAATGAAATATCATTTACATCTTCAGCGTTTAATTTCAGCGTATTAAACTGTTCGTTGAGTTGTTTTGAAATACTATCATCGGCAAATACAGTACCCTCTTGCATTTTGCAGATTTTACACCAATCGGTATGAATGAATAAGAGCAGTGGTTTCTTCGATGCTTTGAACTCAATTGGTAAATTGTTAAAATCCATCCATTTTACTTGGCTCATTGCGCATAGCGAAAAAAGTAATGAAAAGGCGAATGTATATAGTTTGTATGGCATTACTTTAAATGATATTTTATTCCTATAAAACCTCTAATTCCTTGATTCGATGCATATACATAGGTTGGATCAAATGATAATGCATTTGGATTATTAGGTGTTGCTACCACTTCATTATTGCTATCGAACTGCACATTACGATCAAATGGATCAAATGAGCGAGCGATGCTATTTCTAGCAGGTGTAAAATTTAAGAGATTTTTCACACCTCCGTATATTTCCCACTGATTGTTTATGAGCTTGGTCAACTGAATATTTTGAATACTAAACCAAGGAGAATATTCGCTTCTATCATCCAATTGTCCTAATAATGGCAGGCGCATAGGACTATAAAGATTACCGGTGTAATTAATTTTTAAATTCCATGGTAAAATAGTGTATTCCATGTTCCAAACTCCAGTAAAGTTTTCGGTCAGTAATTGCCTTACTTT
>JAOKVV010000046.1 GCA_028336925.1 Vicingaceae bacterium
GCGCTCCTTTCCATTAGAATAAAATCCTTTCCACGCACCTGTCATTAATCCTTTTGTATAAGACCCTTGATCTTTCACTTTCCCATTTTCAAAATAAGAAATCCACTCGCCTTCCTCTTTGCCATCAGTAAATGAACCTTCCATTAATAGCGTTTTATTCTCATACCAATATTTCCAGTTGCCATCTTTTAAGTCATTCTTAAAGTCACCATCTTTCCATAAAACTCCATCTACATAATAAAATTTCCAATTGCCATTTCGCTCATCATTGTCATACATTCCTTTACTCAATACTGCTGCATTGGTATTAAAATGATAAATCCACTCTCCATGCATTTTACCAGCCTGAAAAGCACCCCTCATATCTAACTGTCCATTTTGTAAATACCATTCCCAACTACCATTCTTCTCTCCAGCATTATATAATCCACTACTGCTCAATTGCCCATCCATAAAAAACTCACGGTAAAAGCCATTTTCTAAATCATTTGAATAGGTAATTTCTTTGAAAAGCTGTCCTTCTTGATAAAAATGACTCCACTTTCCTTCACGCTTACCCTTTTGATAGTTTGAAACTAGTTTTATAATACCGTTGTAACCATGAAACTCTTTCCATTCTCCATCTTTCATTCCAGCCAAATAGCTACCTTCTTCTATCTTTTTACCATTCTCATCAAAGTAAATCCAGTCCCCATATTTTAGGCCATCTGTATAGCTCCCTTTTTCTTTTATTTGATTGTTTTCGTGATAGTCCACCCATTCGCCTGTACCATTTTTGGCTATTTGCCTTCCTGATTGATCACATGCATCCACTAGGATTTCTTTACCGTCCTTGTAGTTATAGGTTGCTTTCGGTTTCTCGTTTGCAAAAAACAATTTCCACTCGCCAACAGCCTTATCTAGTTTATACTGGCCGCTTTGTTTCACTTTCCCATTTTCATAAAACCAAGTCCAAGTGCTGTCTAAGAAACCCATATTATAATACCCAGACTGTTTCAATTCTCCATTTGGGTAGTAAGAATTAAATGCCCCATCTCTTTTGGCTTTATAAAAGTTACCCTCTTCACTCACGCCTGCAGAGAAATAATAATTTTTAAATGGTCCGTTAAAAATACCGTTACGATAATTAACTACCTGCTTTAATACACCATCTTGATCATAAAATTTCCATTCTCCTTCTTCAATTCCCCCTTGTTTCATTATCCCTTTTGCCTTTACTTTGGAATTACTCCAATAATAGGTGGTAGTATCGGTTTGAGAAAATGAGGTTAGCGTAGTTGCTAAAAACAAAAGAGTTGTAATAACTTGTTTCATGGTAATCTAATTGAATGTAGTTTCTAAGCAAAAATATCTAAACTATTCACTTAATTAAGTTTCTAATTAAAATGTTTTAAACTTCATTTTTTTAATATCATCGCGAAAAAAACGTCTTCTTAAGGTGCAAAGAGTAGCAGGAGTATTTGAATTAATCCGAAAATAATGCACTTTTACAATCTAAATGGGAAAAACATTAATCATAGGACATCGTGGAGCGGGCGGAGAAGCTCCTGAAAATACGCTTGCAGGAATCAAGAGAAGTATTGAAATTGGCGTAGACCGCATAGAAATAGACGTGCGCTTAACTGCCGATAAAAAAGTGGTGGTGGTTCACGATAGCTCTTTGCGTAGAATTAATGGAGATGCTACTCGTATCAAAAACATGTCGTATGCCGAACTCTTGAAAATAGATTTTGGAGCGCACTACTCCTCTAATTTTCATGGAGAACATTTACCTCTTTTAGAAGAAGTTATTGATTTAACAAAAGGTAAAAACACCTTGTTAATTGAAATTAAAAACAGAAGAGAGTCTCACCCGGGGCTAGAACGCAGAACATGGGAAATAGTAAAAAACGCACAAGCCGAAAACGACGCCATTTTTCAATCGTTTGATGATAATTCCTTGTTCGCTCTTCGAGATATGAATATCAGCTCACCTATTCATAAATTATTTGCCACTTTTGTGCCGATAAGACCTTATTATGCAGGAAGTAACCTGCACTACAAAAAGTTTAAACGCTATGATTTTGTTGATGAAGTAGGCTTAAAGCAAGGCTATGTCAACCGAAAAGTGGTAAGCAAAATTCACCAGATGGGTAAAAAGGTAAGTGTGTGGACGGTAAACAAACCCAACAAGATGATTCGACTTTCTAATATGGGGGTAGATGGAATTATTACTGATTTCCCAACCTTGGCGATTAAAACATTACGCTAAATCTAAACCCCTTACTAGCTTTTTGGTCGAGCGTGGTTTCAATTTTCGATCAATAAAAACATCTTTTATCAAGAAATAGTAAACTGGTAAATAAGCCAAAAAAGTAAGCCATAGCTGCTCGGTATAGGTGGTATCTTTATAGGTTACATAACTAAGGTAAGCTACTCCTGACCAAATAATGGCATAGCGATTTCCATTAAAGAAAACAGCCAACAATACCACACTACTCAAATACCACGGATGCACCACGGTAGCCAACAAAAAATAGAACGTAACAATTAATAACAAACGTATCAAAAAATGCTTCATTCGTATGCTCCTACCTCTTATCGAGATGTAGAGTATAATCAAAAAGGCGAGTATTGAAAGTACAGGCGCAATCATTCCGATTTGATTGTATCCTGTAAAAAAATAACCTACCTTACGGATAATGTAATAGATACTCGCATTAAACTCAAAGTGTTGGAAGTACAATTCTAAACTCGACATAAAGTGAGTGAACAATGTGGAAGTATAAAATGGATAGAATAGCAATAAACACCCTAATCCAATGACAGCAAAATATTTTATCGCTTTTTGAAAGCCCATTAATGGAATCAGAGCAGGGAGAAAAATGAGCGGAATCAACTTAGTGGAAATCGCAAATGCCATGGCAACTCCTGAAATAATCCACTTTCCTTTTTGCAATTGATAAAGTGCCAAAAGCACAAAAAAGAGCATGACGCTCTCTAGGTGTAAATTACCTGTAAGCTCTATAATAACTAATGGATTAAACGCATAGATTATACTTGCTTTTCGCGATATATTTAAACTATATAATAATCGTGGTAAGAGAATAATTATACCAATTTCAGCTAGCAAGATAATAGCACGCATCGTTAATACACTTGCAAATATATTCCCACCGCCTACATAAGCTGAAAAGCTAAAAACATATTGTGCCACAGAGGGATATACAGAGTAATAAGCAGGGGAATTCAACTTAGATAACCAATCGTAGGTAAATCCTTTTACTACATAATCTCCAACAGCTGACACTTCAGAGGGTATATACAAGAAAGGATTGATTCCATTTACGCTCAACCACCCGTCCCAAATAAAGCGGTAATAATCATCTGATAAGGTAGGCATACTAAAGAAGAATATTGCTCTAAATGCAATTGCCATCCATAAAATGGGATAGTCATTAAATAACTTATGATCAGGTTTAAATAAGGAACTCGTTTTAGCAGTAACCAAATACCAATAGCCTGTGAACAATAAAGCAACTGTCGGAAGCAGTAACTCCCAATTAGAGCGATTACTATAATATCCGAGAAAAAAATAAAGCAGCCCTGAAAGAAAAATAATGGAGTAAGTTCTCCAATCTAATTTCATGCCAATTGGTTAATTTTAAATAAATGGATGATTGATTTCAAAGATACAAATCCAAACCCGAATACTAAGAGTAAGTGAAAAGGCAACAACCCATAATCTTCAAAACGAAACCCCACGTAAATAGCTGCTAGAAAATAAATAGCTAGCGCTAGTTCAATAACAGTTAATAGACCGATGGACCTCGTTAAATATACATTCGCCCTCCACGATTGATTTTTATTATTGGTCAAATTAAATTTAGGAGTTCGAATAAAGGGTGTTTTTTTACCGATATAACCTTCTATTACTGCCAATGCATTGTGCAAAGAAAGCCCCATACTTACCGACAAAAAAAATGGAAAAAGCACCATAAAATGCTTGAAAGCAATGGTCTTTTTAGCATATTGATTAATGATGGACGTCCAATAAAAGGTTCCTAAAATGGGTAAAGTGAGAATAAAAATACTCCCTACTTTAAAAATCCATGCGTAAGATTCGTTGGCTTGTTTAATAAACAGTATCGGGACCGACAAAACAGAAATAAGAACAATACTAATAAAAACAGCACTATTCATTAAATGAAAAATGGCATTTAACTTTGTTCCTAAGCTAAGATTTTTGGCAACTAGCACTTTACCTAAATTCTTACGAGCGCACTCTGCAGCTCCTTTTGTCCATCGGAATTGTTGGGTTTTTAACGCATTCATTTCTGCAGGCAATTCTGCAGGAGCTCCCACATCTTCACGGTACACAAACTGCCATCCTTTTAACTGAGCGCGGTAACTTAAATCTAAATCTTCTGTTAATGTATCCGACTGCCAACCTCCAGCATCTTCAATGGTGGTTTTTCGCCAAACTCCTGCTGTACCATTAAAATTAATAAAGTGACCGGCCTCATTTCTCCCACCTTGCTCTACCGAGAAGTGTGCATCCAGACCAAAAGCTTGCAATTTAGTCAGTAGTGAGAAATCAGCATTGATATGTTGCCATTTACTTTGCACACAGCCCACTTTTTCATCCCGAAATGGAAGAATCATTTTCTGCAAGAAATCAGGGTGAGGTAAAAAATCGGCATCAAAAATAGCGATGAACTCTCCATGGGCTTTTTGCATTCCTACCGCTAAAGCGCCGGCCTTAAACCCACTTCTGTCTTCCCTTCGTATATGCTCGATTTGAAATCCTTGAGCCAAATACGGAGCAATGGAGCCCACTACAATCTGAGTGGTTTCATCCGTGCTATCGTCTAATATCTG
The DNA here is from genome assembly GCA_028336925.1 of Vicingaceae bacterium. Classification (GTDB taxonomy): domain Bacteria; phylum Bacteroidota; class Bacteroidia; order Flavobacteriales_E; family Vicingaceae; genus Acidiluteibacter. Next base: position 4,861 of record JAOKVV010000046.1, read on the forward strand.
AACTTCTAATAACTCCTTTGGATAATCAAATTTTAAGATGGATTCAATTAATCGTTCTACCACATAAAGCTCATTATAAAGCGGTAATTGAACTGTAACCTTTGGCAATTCATGCATTGGAGACCATTCTTTTGGCCCCAACTTTTTACGCTTATTATACTTGATTACCAGATATATCTGAATAACACTATAAGACAGAATAAACAGCAATCCTAAACCATATAAAACCAACAATCCTATTTCTAGCCCTCTCATATTTGCTTAAGCATATTTAAAAATGGTGGCAATAATTTTATAGCCTGCTAAGAATGTTCCCTTAATGGTTCCAGAAATCTTAGAGTGACCAATTCGTTTTTTATAATTTACGGCTACTTCAGTGGTTTTCATTTTACGTTTGGCTGCCTTAACTTGCATTTCTACCGTCCAACCGTAAGTTTTGTCTTGCATATCTATTGCAATCAACGAATTATATTTAATTGCTCGAAAAGGCCCTAAGTCGGTATACTGAACACCGTAAATCATTCGAATCAAAGTAGTGGCCAACCAATTTCCAAAAATCTGAGGAACAGTCATGGAACCATTTTCACGGTTACCCAATTCACGAGAACCAATCACCAGGTCCATATTTTGCTCCAAGATAGGCGCAATTAAAAGTGGGAGTTCGGCCGGAAAATCGGAATAATCAGCATCAATAAACACAATAATATCTGGCTTTTCTGCTAGACCTTTTATATACTCAATGCCTTTTAAACAAGCTCTCCCATATCCTTGTATCGGTTCTTCAAGCACTGTAGCACCGGCTGATGCTGCTTTTTCTGATGTAGCATCGGTAGAATTATTATTAACAACAATTACCTCAGAAATCCACTCTTTTGGCAATTCATTGACTACTCTACCAACTGCATTTTCCTCATTGAAGGCAGGAATGATTACCTTGATATTTTTTTGCAAACCAACTTTATTTATGCGCATTATAAATCGTCTCTCAACTTTAATACGCCATCGTTGCCAAAAGTAAATATACTTTCGTCATTTAATCGAGCTTCCTCTGTACCATTTTCTAATTTTAACACTCCCCTTGGGCATACCGCAGAGCAAACTCCGCAACCTACGCATGATGAACGCACAATATTTTGTCCGCGCTGAGCGTACCATTTTACATCAATTCCCATTTCACAATAGGTAGAGCAATTTCCGCAAGAGATGCATTGTCCGCCATTGGTGGTAATTCTAAATCTTGACTTAAACCGCTGAACAAATCCTAGGTAAGCAGCCAACGGACATCCAAATCTGCACCAAGCCCTGTTACCTAATAATGGATAAAAACCTGTTCCAATCACTCCGGCAAACACAGACCCAATTCCAAATCCATACCACTCTCTAATTTTATATGCATCAATACCATACAAATTATAATCGCCAGTAATGTAGGCATAGACTACAGCAACAGTCATAATAATAGCAAACAGCATTACCGCATGAATGGAAATACGCTCCAACTTCCAAGCGTTTAATGATTTGTTAGATAAATGTCGGAATTCATCACCGGCAGTTTCTGCTAATCCTCCACATCCGCAAACCCATGAGCAATACCATCGTTTACCATAAAAGTAAGTAATCACCGGCACGCCTATCACAAATAAACTAATCGACCAAAACAACATGAAATAGCCGATAAATCCATTGGCCAAATATTCATCCAATCTCCATTCAAAAAACAAGGAATAATCCAACGGAAAGATATTCTTTAAATCATAAGCCGGTAAATTTAAGCGTACTAAAATATCAGGAATCACAAAAGCGAAAGACGTTTGGAAAAACATCACAGAGACCGTTCGCACCATTTGGTATTTATTATGGCGGTACTTTTTGATAAACCGAATCCCCATGGTAAGAATTGCTAAGGTGTACAAAAAGCCATATAAAAACCACTGACTAGCAGGATTTCCACTTAATGATTTACTCAGTGGATCGAGCATTAATGCCCATTCTGCAATGTATTGCGGAAACCAATATAACAAAATATAAAACACAATCAGAAAAGCGCCTAATAAAACTCCTACTGCTCCTCTACTCTTCCATGTACTTCTAAAACCCCCATTATTTTTAATTCCAGGATGCCCGAGATAACTAAAAACATTGGTCAACACAGCACCTAAAATACCAACACCAAACGTGAGCAAAAACCAAAGCGAACCATACTGATTAATGGGTCCGTTAGCTGATTTTTTGGTAAAATAAAACAGTAACTCCTTTTGTCCATAAATTACCTTATTCCATTCTTCTTTTGATCGGTAGGTTTCATTAATGGCTTCAATTTCTGAACTAATCGCATGACTAAAATCCCATTTAGAGGAATATTCTTGATCCACTACCTCAGCTAAAATTTCTTGTAGCAGCGTTGACTGCTTTGAATTACTGGCGCTATCAATTATAATTTCATTTGATAAGGTATAGGTACTCGTAAATAAACTGCCAATGAAAGCAATAAAACCAATGGCAAAAAGCGCTAATCCTACTCGTTGTAATTTCTTCTTCATTATGCGTTTAGGATTTTGGTTAGTAAGTTGGCAATTCGGCCACTTTTCTTCATTTTCAAACTGATTTGTTTATTGAATTGATGATTGTAAGCTTCCACAATTTG
>JAOKVV010000048.1 GCA_028336925.1 Vicingaceae bacterium
AGTTGAAAATATAGAAGACTTAGTAGAACAATTAAAGTCTGAAGGAGTAACTGTTATAGATGAGATTGAAAGCTTTGAGTATGGAAAATTTGTACATATTCTAGATCCTGAAAATAACAAAATAGAATTATGGGAGCCTGTAGATGAAGAGTATGACAAAATTGTAGATGGAAGAACGCTTTGATTGACTACTGTTTAAAATAGCTTTTATACTGCCACACCCTTGGTAAAAATGAGAGCAATAATACAGGATAAAATAGGCAATCCATGATAAAATTTCCTATAGAAAATGTCATATTATCCTCAATAACAGTGGTGTTTCCCTCACGATGAAGAAGATGTTTGTGTTTCCACGTTTTAAGAGGAAAGGGTAATTTTATACCTTCATCAATAAAGTATCTAGTGTTTTCAGTTTCTCCGTGTTCCGTAATTTCACTGATCCACTCCCCGGCTATTGGCAAGTTTAAATGTACTATGTCTCCTTTTGTAGATCCGCCGAAAGCGATTAGTTTAGCTCCTGGAGGGAGCAGGTATTTAAATAACTCACCATCAAAACCATTGTGTACATTTTCTAGACTATTCTCTACTTTGGACTTCAATGTTATGTTCATACCATAGCTAAACATCGATTGGAAACATTTGTTCTAATTGGATTTAAAATCAATTCTGTAATTTATTAATTTATCTAATTCAGATAAAAAAGAACGCTATTATTCAAACTTTTTGAAGGTATTCTTGAATAAAAATACAAAATGAATTACAGAAGGATAAAAGATTCTCAACTCACTATGAATCTATTAATGCTGCCTTCCCACTTTAACTTTAGTGGATTTATTCACGGTGGTTATGTTTTGAACCTGATGGATTAGGTGGCTTTTGTATGCGCATCTAAGCATTCTGGTAATTAATGCGTTACCGCTTCTGTAAACACTGTTAATTTTTTAAATCCAATTGAAGTAGGAGATTTATTAACCTTAAAGGCTTCAATAAACTACTCGGGAAGAACTTCAATGGTAGTCGGCTTAAGAGTGGAGTCAGAAAACATAAAAACAGGCATCATCAAACACTGTAATTCATCTTATTTTACCATAGTAGCAAAATAAAGGAGCTTAGGTGGATAAGCTTATTTTAGATACCGTTGATAGCGTGAGGAGATTTGACAGAAGCATGAGAAGACAAGAACAAACCAGGAAAAGAAACGAAAGTTTTGATGAGAATGAGTTTAAAATGGAGGATCAATTAGACCAATTAAAATCTCAAAATATGGTAATTAAAATAGACTAATTTTTAGGCAAAGGAATAGCAGAAGTATCTATATTTTGAGCACATTTATAATGCTTCAAAGGACAACTCTTCAGGCCATGCAAACCACATGGCCGACATGGCAATATATCTGCAACTTCTACAACATAGGAAACTGATGATAATGGACCAAAACCAAAAGAGGGCATTGTAGAGCAATAAATTGCTGTAGTTGGAGCATTTACTGCAGAAGCCATGTGCATAGGAGCAGAATCATTGACATAATTCATTTTTGCACCTTTCATTAAAGCAGCAGAAGCTAAAAAACCTAATTCTCCGCATAAGTTTATCGCATTACTCCTTCCCGATTTCTCTTTCAACTGCTCTGCAGCAGATAAATCTGAAGGAGCTCCTAAAAGGTATATAGTTGTAGAACTGTCAATCCTTTCAATTAACTCCAGCCATTTATTTTCAGGATATTGTTTTGTAAACCAAACTGATGTAGGTGCTATACAAATATAATCATCCACTTTTAGTGATTTCACTTTTTCCTCATCCTCAAGGGTTGGGTAAAGCTTTGGGCGATAATACTTTTGTCCAGTAAGCTGACGAATCAACTTTAAGTTTCTTACGGTTTCGTGTAATCCATTCCCAATTTCATGTTTCACCTTATCGGTAAAACCGAAAGAAAAAGGATTTTTATCAAAGCCGATTCTCTGCTTACCATTTGATAAAATTGTCAATAGACCACTAGCTGCAAAGCGTTGAAGATTTACAACTAAATCGTACTGTTCTGTTCGAATTTGCTTAATTAATTTTATCAAACCGACATACTTTTCCTTCTTCTTATCCCAAATTATAACGTTATTAAGTTTGGGATGCTCATTAAAGAGGCCTTCATTTCCCTTCCTTAATAAAAAATCAATTTTTGATTCAGGATAAAACTCGTGAAGCTTTTCTATTAGCGGTGTTGCTAAAATTACATCACCAATAAAAGCAGTTTGTATGATTAGTATTTTATTCAATATTATACAGCTACGTTAAAATCTCTTAGAGCATCATTCAATGATGTTTTCAAATCGGTACTTGCTTTCCTAGTTCCAATTATTAAAGCACAAGGTACTTGAAATTCTCCTGCTGGAAACTTCTTAGTGTATGACCCGGGTATAACTACTGATCTTTCAGGAACAACTCCTTTCATTTCAACTGGAACGTCTCCACTTACATCAATTATTTTTGTGGACATTGTAAGTACTACATTTGCACCTAATACAGCTTCTTTCTTCACATGCACGCCTTCCACTACTATACATCTAGAACCAATGAAACAATCATCTTCTATAATAACAGGTGATGCTTGTAATGGCTCTAAAACACCACCTATACCTACACCACCGCTTAAGTGTACATTCTTTCCAATCTGAGCACAAGAGCCAACAGTCGCCCAAGTGTCTACCATGGTTCCTTCATCTACATATGCACCAATATTTACATAAGAAGGCATCATAATAACACCTTTGCTAATATATGCACCATAGCGCGCTACTGCATGAGGAACTACACGAACTCCAAGTTCCTTGTAGTTGGTTTTTAATTTCATCTTGTCATGAAATTCAAATGGACCAACCTCAATTGTTTCCATTTCTTGAATCGGAAAGTATAGAACTACTGCTTTTTTCACCCATTCATTTACAACCCATCCGCTCTCTATGGGTTCTGCGGTTCTTAATCTTCCTTTATCTATATGCTCAATAACCTCGCGAATTACTAACTTACTTTCTTCAGTATGAAGGATATTTCTATTGTTCCAGATTCTTTCTATTTTTTCTCTTAATTCTTGCATCTCTTATTCTGTAATAAATGTTTCTGCTAACTTTTTAGTGCTAGTTTCCCAACTATATTGCTTTTTTACATAATCATTTCCATCAATAGCGAGGCGATTTCTTTCTTCTTCGTTATGTAATAAATGAACTACAAAATTAGCATATTCCTCAGGACTTCTACCTATTAAAATACTTTCACCTTCGATAGCTCCTAATGCGTTGTTTGCCAATTCTGAGGTAATGCATGGTAATTCCATCGCCATGGCTTCAAGTAATTTATTCTGTAAACCCGTACCTATTTGCATGGGTGCAATAAATATTCGTGCAGCATTATAGTATGTTCTAATATCATCTACCCAACCTGTTACCAATACTGATTTATTGGCTAGAGCTTTAACTCTGCTAGATGGAGATGCCCCAACAATAGCTACTTGTATTAATGGCAACTGCTTTTTAATCAAAGGAATAATTTCTCTCACAAGGTATTCTGCGCTTAGAACATTGGGTTCATAGCTCATATTTCCTGTAAAAATTAAATCATACTTTTTTTCCGATTTTTTTGACTTAAAAAAATCATGCTGAACTCCATTTGGTATGATTTGAATTAGGTCATTATTAGCATTCACGATTAACTCTTTATCCTGCTCAGATATAATGGTCGTTTTATTAAAATAGGAAAATATAAAATGCTCATAACGCTTTAATCGATATGCTTCTAATCGCACAAAAGGGCGCAAATAAAACGAACTATTTTCTATTCTTCTTTCCATTCCTCTTGAAAGTGCATCCATATAATCAAGGGTCTTTGGTACATTATCGATATCCTTCACATATTCTGCAGTTCTAATCAATTGTGCATAAATATGGTCAATCTGATACTTCTTTACTAGGCTAAAAATTTGCGATTTAGCTGATTTATTAAAAAAGTATGATACTTGAAGAGGTAACTTTGAAAATATTAAACCTTTTAATATGTTATAATAAATCTGAATCTTAGAAATTTGAATGACATCAATGCTTGAACAGTATGGCAATAATTTATCAATCGAGGATTGATTTACCTTCTTATCTGATAAGGCGCACAAATGAATGGAATGTGTCTTGCTCAACTCCTTAATCTGATAAAAGGCACGTAGTTTATCTCCCTTTTCTAAAGGATATGGAAAGCGAGAAAGTAAAACAAATATTTCCATGTTATAACGTGTGGTAGAAGTTGATTAAATTTTGAGTAATTACATCATTATCAAAGTTCTCTTTAACAAACTTACGAGCATTTATACCGACTAATTTTCTTTTATTCTCATCACCAATCAATAATTCCACATTTTTTATAAACGATTCCGCAGTATCCGCCACAATTAATTCTTTTGGCGTAACAGGTATACCTTCTATAGCTTTTGTAGTTGCTACAATAGCCTTTCCGAGTGCAAGACCTTCAACAACTTTAATACGAATACCACTCCCAGAAAAAAGCGGAACTATCATAATTCCCTGCTCGCGAATAAAATCCATCGCATTATCAACTTCGCCATGAATTTTTATCTGTGGATCATTTAATAGATTATATTTTTCAGGTGTCGATTTACCTGCTATGTGAAAAGTGATTGAATTATTATTTGCTTTTAGTTGAGGCCAACATTTATCTAAAAACCAATCTAAACCATCTACATTAGGTTTCCAATCTAATGATCCAATAAAAAATAAATTAGAATTATCAGCAGCAGATAAAGGGTAATATCGAGTTGGATTAATCGAAAATGGAATATGAACAGTCGGTTTCTTATTACCTAATACTGACATTGAATCAATATCTTTCTCACTTATTGCCGCTATCCCGTCAAATTGACTCAAATGAACATCTTCAAAATTCTTTAAACGATTGTAAAGTAATTTTAAATAACTCTTTTTAAGTAAATTAGACTCTTGATTATACTTTTCTAGCCAAATTTGTTGTTCAATATTATGTGCTCGATAAACGATTTTTGAATTTGAGTACTTTCGTACTACAGACAGGTATGGAACAACAAACAGGCTTTCTAATTGTATGATATCAAATACATTCTGTTGAAGAGTTGTTCTGATTTTATTTTCAAATTCTAAAGAAAAAAAGCGAGTAATATTATAAGATTTTTTAGTAAAAAGGTTTACAAGTGCATCTTTGGGATTAATATCAGTTGAAATATCAACAGCTTCAATTTTTGTTGTTCTTAGATAATTATCTGTTAGCCTATTTTTTAAAAAAGGATGTTTTTGAGTTGATAAAGTTAGAATTTTAACTTTACATCCCTTCCTAATTAATCCATTACTAATATCGTCCATGGCTAGGCATCCGCCATCAATAGGTGGAAATGGTGGCTTATGACAAATCTGTAATACCTTCATCAGTATGGTTATTCTCTTTTAATTTTTTCTTAAAAAGTTTGGCAAAAAATGAATTATATGCATCGGCACTTAAAAGTGCAGAATCAGTTGTAGCTTTGTAAGTAAGATACACTCCTATTGGAAGTAATACAAAAGCTGATAACCACATTCCTTCAAAAGATGATAATGCACCTTCTTTCGCCATTTTTTCACCCGTAATACTAACCATGTGATAGATCAAAAAGAAAATAACGGAAATCACCATAGGCATTCCTAATCCACCTTTTCTAATTATAGCGCCTAATGGGGCACCTATTGAAAAAAGAATAATACATGCAAAAGATAATGTATATTTTCTATGCCATTCAATTTCATGCCTATGAATAGACTCCATTCTTATTTCTTTTTCTCTAACAATCGCATCAGATTTTGATTTGGCACTTCGCGCTAAATTAGCCGCAGTTTTATACAATCTTTCTTTCTCAAACCCATTTAAGTGATTAAAAATGGAATCAAAAACTAGCATTTCGGTTGACTGAACCTTTATTTCCTCTTCTTTAGGCTTATTATAATTCGAGTAAGTAAAATCTAAATTTTCTTCAAAGGCAGTAAGCGATACCTGTAATCTCTTTTCTAATGAATCTATTGCAATGGTTAATTGATCGATATTAAGCATCTTATAATTTGTCTTAAACAAATCTTCATCAGTTCTATTTAATTGAAATTCAGACAAATCAGTTCTAATTAAATCTTCTTTAAATGAAACCCTTGTTAACACAAATTTTTCCTCATCGCCCGAATTCATTTGTTCATCATAACTTTTCCCATCAAACAATCTCAGTTCTAGAAATTGTTTATTATCGGATAGATTCATGATCCCTTCTTTGGCTAAGGTTACTGTTCTATTTCCCCGGTCGTTTGAATGGTCATAAATCATGATATCATACAAGCGTTCGCCCTCTTCCGTTTGTTTTTTATCTCCAACGCGAATGGTTAAATCATTTAATTCAGATGAAAAAATACCTGGTTGTAAGTCCATTGCAGGTTTCTGCTCTCTAACATCATAGAGTAAGGATCTACTTTTTAAGTTTGCAATGGGTAACAGATAGTTCGCGAAAAGAAATGCTGCAATAGATAAAAGAATTACAAATGCAGTAAGTGGTCTTAAAACACGCTTTAAAGAAATTCCTGCTGATTTAAACGCTATCAGTTCATAGTTCTCACCAAGGTTTCCAAAGGCCATCAATGATGATAATAGAATTGCTAAAGGCAAAGCCAAAGGAACCAAACTTGCAGAAATGTAGGCCAATAATTCTACAATAACATACCACTCTAGCCCCTTACCAACCATATCATCAATATGCTTCCAAATAAACTGCATTAGTAAGATAAAAACAGCTATAAAGAAAGTGGCAACAAATGGACCTGCGAAGGTTCCAAGAATAAATTTGCTTAATGTTTTCAATGAAAGTGTATACTAATTGTTGGTTCACAAAGGTACCCAATCAAATCAGATAAAAAGAGGATTAATAAGAGTATTTAACCTCCTATAACACTTAATAATTCAGACACTTGAGACTCCCAAAGCATTTTAGCCTCCTCTAATTCATCCTCCTCTGAAAAATC
>JAOKVV010000049.1 GCA_028336925.1 Vicingaceae bacterium
GTTCGGTAATCCGACAATTCCACACTTCAAAGCCATTATACTTGTATTTTGATTAATTTAAAAACGGGCGCAAATATATTTATTATTTAGCGGTTAATTTCGTTTTCAACGAATTTCGAAAGTTATTAACAGAAATCGGGCTTTGTTACCGAATTCAGTTACTTTTATAGCTTAAACAACCACGAATAAATCAAAAAAGATGGCTGAAATAGCAAAGTTAGAACAAATCGCTTCTCAAGTTCGTAGAGACATTTTAAGAATGGTACACGCTGTAAACTCAGGACACCCGGGTGGATCATTGGGTTGTGCAGATTATTTTACTGCACTTTATAATGAAGTAATGCATTACTCTACCGACTTTACCATGGATGGGAATGGAGAAGATTTATTCTTCCTTTCAAATGGTCATATCTCACCGGTTTGGTACAGCGCTTTAGCTAGAGCAGGATTTTTTGAAGTAAGTGAATTAGCTACATTCAGAAAACTAAATACCCGTTTACAAGGTCACCCAACTACGCACGAAGCCTTACCGGGCGTTCGAGTAGCAAGTGGATCTTTAGGTCAAGGACTATCTGTAGCGGTTGGTGCAGCAATGTCTAAAAAGTATAATAATGATGATCGTATTGTTTACACCCTTCACGGTGATGGAGAGTTACAAGAAGGTCAGATTTGGGAAGCTGCATTATTTGCTTCTCACAATAAAGTAGATAATATCATTTCTGCTATTGATTTTAATGGGCGCCAAATAGATGGTGATGTAGAAGATGTAATGGATTTAGGTAACCTGAGAGATAAGTGGGAAAGCTTTGGATGGACAGTAACCGAAATGGATGGAAATGATATGAAAGCTGTTGTTGACGGATTAGCACATGCTAAAACATTGACTGGCAAAGGAAAGCCTGTGATGATTATTATGAAAACTGAAATGGGTGCAGGTGTTGATTTTATGATGGGATCGCACAAATGGCACGGTGTAGCGCCTAATGATGAGCAATTAGCGAATGCTTTAGGTCAGCTTCCTGAAGCCCTTGGAGATTACTAAATTTTAGTTAGGGCACAGTTGTTGATTTACCGCAGTGAACCGAATTTCAAAAACACATGAAAAGTAGTTTTAAGAAAAGTATGCAACGTATTTTAAGCACATTCCTAATAGGTTTGGCTTTCTTGTTGTCCGCAAATGTCACTGCTCAGGCTCCTAAAAAAACACGTATCCTTTTTGTATTAGATGGCTCACAAAGCATGTATGCTAGATGGGAGAACGGTCAAAAGATGCAAGTGGCCACTCGCCTTTTAGGTGAAATGGTTGATAGCCTTAAAAGCATTAAAAATGTAGAAGTTGCATTGCGGGCTTTTGGTCACACTTATCGAGTAGTACAAGGGGATAGAAGTTGTACAGATACTAAATTAGAAGTGCCTTTTGGCAAAAACAATCACGATAAAATTATCAGCAGATTACGTGAAATCAGGCCAATGGGAACCACTCTTATCGCCTATTCTCTTGAGCAAGCTGCGAATGACTTTCCTACCTGCGCCGATTGTAGAAATATCATTGTTTTAATAACAGATGGAATTGAAGAATGTGATGGCGATCCTTGTGCAGTTTCATTAGCCCTTCAGCGTAAAGGAATTGTTTTAAAACCGTTTGTAATCGGATTAGGATTAGATCCAAGTATCATGGATGCTTTCAAATGTATTGGTAATTTTTACGATGCTAGAAATGAATCTACTTTTAAGCAGGTATTGAATATCGTAATTTCTCAAGCATTAAATAATACTACTGCTCAGGTAAATTTATTAGATATTTATAATAAGCCAACTGAAACGAATGTAGCCATGACTTTTTATGATGCATTTTCAGGTGTACCTCGATACAATTTCGTTCATACGATAGACAGTAGAGGAAATCCAGATACTATTCCTATTGATCCATTAGGGAAATATGATTTAGTGGTTCATACCACTCCATCGGTAGAAAAGAAGAACATCGAGTTAACGGCAGGTACTCATAATTACATAGCCGTTGATGCTGCTCAAGGCAGTCTAGTATTGCAGATGAATGGGTTCAATGAATACCAAAAACTGCAAGCCATTGTGCGTAAAAAAGGAGATATGACAACTCTATATGCACATTCATTTGACGAAGAAAAAAATTACCTCGTAGGTAAATATGATTTAGAAATCATGACATTACCACGTATTTTATTGACCGACGTAAACATAGCGCAAAGCAATCAAACCAAAGTAATGATTCCACAACCAGGAGTAGCATCTATAGGAATGGGTGTGAAAGGTTACGGAAGTGTTTTTGTCGAAAAAGCAGATAAATTGGAGTTGGTAACCACACTAAACATAAGCTCAGTAAGAGAATCCATTGTTTTACAACCAGGGAACTACCGATTGGTATTTCGCCCTGTAAATGCAAAGCAATCTATTTATACCAAAGAAATACCATTTACAATCACCTCAGGACAAACAACCCAAGTAAAATTTTAATCAAACGATGAAAAAGTATACTTCTACAGGAAACAAAGACACCCGCTCAGGATTTGGAGACGGATTATTAGAAGCAGGTAAGAAAAATGAAAACGTAGTCGCTTTATGTGCTGACCTTACAGGATCATTAAAGATGGACGCATTTAAAAATGAGTTCCCTGACCGATTTATACAAGCAGGAATTGCTGAGGCTAATATGATCGGTGTGGCTGCAGGCTTGACCATTGGTGGTAAAATTCCATTTACAGGAAGGTTTGCTAACTTTTCTACAGGTCGTGTTTATGATCAAATACGTCAGTCAGTAGCTTACAGTGATAAAAATGTAAAGATTGCAGCTTCACACGCAGGGTTAACATTGGGTGAAGATGGTGCTACGCATCAAATTCTTGAAGATATTGGGTTGATGAAAATGCTACCTGGAATGACGGTTATTAATCCATGTGATTATAACCAAACCAAAGCAGCTACTTTAGCTGTAGCAGAGCACCACGGACCTGTTTACTTAAGATTTGGTCGTCCTAAAGTGCCTGTATTTATGCCAGAGAATGAGAAATTTGAAATCGGTAAAGCCATCACTTTAATCGAAGGAACTGACGTAAGTATTTTTGCAACAGGCCATTTAGTTTGGGAAGCACTACAAGCAGCTGAAGAATTAGCAGCGAAAGGCATTTCAGCTGAAGTAATAAACATTCATACCATTAAACCTTTGGATGATCAGGCAGTCTTAGCATCAGTGGCTAAAACGAAATGTGTTGTTACAGCAGAAGAGCATATGCGCCATGGTGGATTAGGAGATTCAATTGCTCAATTATTGTCAAGAGAAAATCCAACTCCGATGGAATATGTAGCAGTAAATGATTCATTTGGCGAAAGTGGTACACCAGAAGAATTAATGAAGAAATACGGATTAGATGCTGCTCACATTGTGAAAGCAACAGAGAAAGTGATCAAACGAAAATAAAAAAATCACTTTATAAAATTCAGAGCCATTAATTCAGACGAGTTAATGGCTATTTTTTTGAACTAATTATGGAAAAGCATTTAAGCGATCAGGAAATTCTAACACTTTGTAAAAGCGAAGAGGGCCATTCTTATGGCTTTAACTTATTGGTTAGAAAATACCAAGAACGCTTGTATTTTCATATTCATAAGATGGTTTTACTCCATGACGATGCGGATGATGTGCTGCAATAAACGTTTATAAAAGCTTGGAAAAAAGATACTCAACTATAAAAAGTAGAAAGAGGATTTAAGAAGGATTTATTGGATAAGTTGATACAAAATATGGGCGAAGGAAAAGGAATGCGTGAAGGCGAACGTCCAATGAAGCCTGCTCCTACCTACTAGAATAAAAAATAAGTTAAAGATTTAAATTATCAAAAGACACTAACAAACAACCAATAGGTTGGGCGTTGGTGTCTTTTATGGTTTTATTACATTTGTTCAAAATTTAACTCATGCAAATAAAAGCCGATTCTCTTGATCATTACATAGCTCAAATCCCTGAAAATCGGCAAGCGACAATGCAGCAGTTACGCGAAGTAATTAAGAACAATCTAACAGATGAGGTTCAGGAATGCATGAATTATAACATGATTGGTTATGTAATTCCTCATTCTATTTATCCAAAAGGTTATCATGTAAACCCTTCGCTGCCGCTGCCTTTCATTCACTTAGCTTCTCAGAAAAATTTTATAGCGCTTTATCACAGCGGCATATACATGAATGATGAATTAATGAAATGGTTTGTAGCCGAATATCCAAAACATTGTAAAACCAAACTGGATATGGGTAAAAGTTGTATTCGGTTTAAGAAAATTGATCAAATTCCATTAGATTTGATTGGAGAATTGATCAAACGAATGACAGGAAAACAATTTATAGCTCTTTACGAATCTATCACTGAAAAATAATGATCCTTCGAAACAGAACAATAGAAATGAAATGGGCTTTCTTTTTCATCATGATGATGCTTTTGTGGATGGTGATGGAAAAACTCATGGGCTTGCACGATGTATATATTGATCAGCATGCGGTTTACACTAACTTCGTAGCTATTCCTGCCATTTTGATTTACTTCTTCGCCTTGCGCGATAAGCGTGAAAGATTTTATAAAGGCAAAATGACCTACACACAAGGATTGTTTTCAGGTCTAATAATCACCGCTATTGTGACTGTAATTACGCCAGCACTTCAGTTTGTAACTTCTACCTTTATTACTCCTGAGTATTTTCAAAATGCTTCTGAATATGCCGTATCTCAGGGTATGATGAGTGCAGAGCAAGCAGCAGAATATTTTAACACCAATAGTTATATCATTCAAGCAACTATTGGAGCTCCAATTATGGGAATTATGACTTCGTTAATTGTAGCGGGATTTACAAAGAGGGCTTAAACTAATCGTTTAAACTTTCTTTTCAACTCTTTTATAAATGCTGACCAGATAAACCGATAGGTTTTTCCATCAATAATTGCATAGTTACCTTCATAACTAAAGGTATGAAGTGCTTTGTTGTATCGGCTATCTTTTTCAGGATTAACTGCTCCTACTCTTTCTTCACGGTAATTAGTTGGTGATAACGATGTAATGTGATTTAAAGTAATAGAGCCTCCGTAAGTATGTGTAGAGTTCTGACTTGGGCGAATTAATCGACCTTGATCATCGGTAAATAATTTTCCTCCGGGCCGTGAACCTGAAATATCTACCTTAATAGGATTCAATGGGTGCGGTTGATAATTATCTGTTATCGAATCGGCATAAAACAAATACAATTCCTCATTAGAATGCTGCTGAGGCGAACAAAACAGCCAAAATAACCCATCATACTCATGAATGGTAGCATCTACCCAATCTCCTTTTAATAAGTGCTTTTTATGAAGTAATTGACCTTGGTTTAATTCATAAATAACCACCTCATTCGCTTGGTATTGCTCAGGCAACAAATACTGCTTTTCGCCAATCTCTAGCACAAATGGATATGAGTAATGCACTTCTGTTGATAAAATAGTATTTAAATCGCTCCATGCGTTATTTTTAAAGGTTCTAGCTGCTATACTGCCCTTTCCAGTTCGATAATCATATAATTCAAAGTACACATTACCGTGCTTATCCATAAATGGGTCAGCTTGGTAAGTTGATTTATTAGGCTGTGGAGCCCAATTAATTTGTGACAAATCGTTATAAGGAGTAACTCCAACATTCCACA
>JAOKVV010000005.1 GCA_028336925.1 Vicingaceae bacterium
TTACCTTCAGCATTAATTCCAGACAAGTCAGTAACTGTTTGGGGAATGGAAGGAAATGGAGGAAATGATGCCATTCTTTCTAAAACATTTGGAACAGCACCATATCGTCAACATTGGGTAATGTTCTCTTCTTTTTCTGCTACAGGCGGAACAGGTTGGGTGTATTGGAGTATTGTTTTAGAAGAAACTACTAATAGAATATTTGTGGTTGACATGCGTAATTATAACACTCCACTTACCTTAACTGTAGGAGTACAAGTAAATGGTACAACTGCTACATCAGTTGCAGGTTCTCCTAACTTAGCAGCTGTAAACTTAAACGGTGGATCAGCAGATGGGCCGGATGATAACACCTACTATGAGTTTGGTTTTGGAACCCAACCAACAGTTGATGCAGAATTCATGAGTGTTAACTTGCCGGCAATATTGGCTAATGCATCTTCAACAACTATTTCAGGAGAAGTAATCAATGCAGGTTCTTCGTCATTAACAGCATTTGATGTTAAATATACAGTAAATGGAGGAGCAGTAATTTCTGAGTCTTTTACAGGCCAGTCTATTACAGCCGGTTCTAAAGGATCTTTTAGCTTAACAAATCCATTTATCGGAACACCGGGGAATAAAAACTTTGTTTTCTGGATTGAATCTACAGGAGATGCTAGAGCATTCAATGATACTATCAGTACTTCAGCTACAGTCAATGCAGGTGGGTCAGGAACTAAACGTGTATTAGTTGAAGAGTTTACAACTGCACCTTGCCAATTTTGTCCAGATGGAGAGGTTGTAGTAAACCAGATTAGAACTACTATTCCTGAAGCTATAACCGTTGGAATTCACGCAGGATTTGGCACGGATGCCATGACAATTCCTGCTCACTCAGCTTATGCAGCTGCGTTTACCACAGGTGCTCCAACAGCAGCAATTGACAGAAAAATATTTTCAGGTGAAACTAGAGTAGGTCACAGTAGAGGGGCATGGGTTGCAAATACTTCAACGCAAGCAAATGCTCTTACTCCGTTAAACATTTCTATGTCAGGAAACTTAGTTGCAGCGAATACAGTAGACATTACTGTAAATGTTGACTTTGTAGATTTCTTAGCAAACTGGCAAGATGCAAATGTTACCTTATTTGTTGTTGAAGACAGCGTGATAGGAACAGGATCAGGATACAATCAAGTAAATGCATATCAAGGCCAAGCGGGACATCCTTATGCAAATGCAGGAAACCCAATAATAGGATATCCTCATAGACATGTAGTAAGACAAGTTGCTTCTAGCTCAAGTGCATGGGGTGATGATACTTTCTTCACATCTGCTCCTGCTATTAATTCAAACTTTAACAAAACATACACTGTTAACTTAAACCCAGCATGGGACCAAAGTCAAATGGAATTTATTGCTTTTGTTAATTATTATGATGCAGCAACGGGAGAAAATGCTAGAGAGATTATAAATGTTAATAAGATGAATTTTTCAGATGTTGTTGTTGGTGTTGCCAAAAACAACATTAACGTAACTGACTTTACTGTTTATCCTAACCCAACTCAAAATGGCGAAGTAAATGTAAAGTTTGGTTTGAAAAAATCAGAAAATGTAACTGTTGAGATCGTAAACGTTTTAGGAGAAATAGTTTCTTCCATTAATCGTGGTACTTTAGTTGCAGGAGAGCAGAATATGAAATTAAATGTTGAAAATATGAATTCTGGCATCTACTTTGTAAAAGTAATTGCAGGAAATGAAGTATCAACTCAGAGAGTAAGCGTTATTAAATAACTGAATACTTTCTAAACATAATTGTCAATCAGCACTTCGATCTTCCTTAGATTGAGTGCTGATTGATTTTTTTAAAACAATATTTTATATGAAAAATTTACTAACTACTCTATTAATTGCTTTTTCATTTACAGTAATTGCACAAAATCAAGGAAAAGTGCCGGCTGTAGATGTAAAAACAATGGATTATGAAACATTCAATACTGCTAACATTAGTAATAATGGAAAGCCAGTAGTGATCAACTTTTGGGCTACTTGGTGCAGCCCTTGTAAAAGAGAGCTAAATAATATTGCAGAAATGTACGAGGATTGGGTAGATGAAACAGGTGTAAAGATAATAGCCGTTTCTATCGATGATTCTAGAAATATGGGTAAAGTAGCACCTTATGTAAATGGAAAATCTTGGGAATATGAAGTGTTACTAGATCCAAATGGAGATCTTAAAAGAGCCATGGGAGTAAATAATGTTCCTCACACTTTTCTAGTAGATGGTACGGGAAACATTGTTTGGCAGCACAATTCATACTCCGAAGGAGATGAATATGAGTTATACAAATTGATCAAACAATTATCAGCTGGTGAATCAATCAGTGAGTAATAAAAAATATAAAAGCTTATTGAATCCTTAATAAGCTATAACGTAATTAACTATTTTCACTATTTTGAAAGTATCATTTCCCAAATTGCTAACTGCTGTTGTACTTCTTTCCTCTTCAGCCATAAAAGCACAAGACATTAAAGACGTTTTAAGTAACGGTAAAATAACCGGTAACTTCCAAATTGAAGCTCAATATTATCAAGAGGACAGTTTAATCGGAGCAGAACAACCTAACGAACAAGTATTAAGTAATGGATTCTTAAACTTAATCTACACAAATGGTGGATTTTCAGCAGGAGTAAGGTATGAATCATATCAAAATGCGCTTCTTGGCTATCCGACAGGCTATAAAGGTAGTGGAATTCCTTATCGGTTTGCCTCCTACAAATCTGAAGACCTATCCGTAACAGTTGGTAACTTCTATGAGCAATTTGGAAATGGATTAGTCTTGAGAGCTTATGAAGAAAGAGGATTAGGCTATGATAATGCACTTGACGGAATACGTGTAAAATATAAAATAAAAAATGGTGTAGAGTTAACAGGTCTGATAGGCCAACAACGATTCTTTTTTGAAAAGGGAAATGGCATAGTAAGAGCATTTGATGCGACAATCAATCTAAATGAAACCTTTGAGGTGCTTTCAGATGCAAAAACTAAAATAACTGTTGGTGGTAGTGTTGTTAGTAAATACCAAGAAGACGATAACCCCGATTTCATTTTACCCGAAAATGTACCCGCATTCTCAGCTAGAACCATAATTTCTAGAGGGAAATTTAATGTTAATGCAGAGTATGCTTTTAAGGCTAATGACCCAAATACAGACAATCTTTTTAATTATAGAAATGGAGATGCGGCATTCATTCAGGCTACTTTTTCTCAAAAGGGATTAGGAATATCTTTATCAGCTAAAAGAGTAGATAACTTTAGCTTTAGAAGTGACCGAACAGCCGAACAACAAGACTTATTTATCAACTATCAGCCTGCCTTAACAAAACAACATACTTATAACCTTCTAGCTACATTATATCCTTATGCAACGCAACCAAATGGAGAGACTGCATTACAAGGAGACGTAATATATAACTTTAAGAAAGGTTCCATTTTAGGTGGTAAATACGGAACAGGAGTCCAGTTAAATGCAGCATTTGCTTTCGATATACAAAAGGATTCTTTAGACCCGCTTCTAGATGCACAACGTAACATATATACTACCAAGTATTTTGAAACAGGGCAGCGTTATTTTAGAGATTTAAATATTCAAATCAATAAAAAACTGAATAAGAAATTTAAAATGATATTGACTTATTCTAATTTATTATATAATCAAGCTGTGATTGAGGGTAAACCACCCGAAACTCCTATCATCACTGCTCACATAGGAGTAGTTGAGGGAACGTATAAATTTAATATGAGAAATTCTCTCCGATTTGAAGCACAGGTCCTTAAAACAAAACAAGACCAAGGCGATTGGGCAACAGGCTTATTAGAGTATTCCTATTCTCCCCATTGGTTTGTGGCGGCACTTGGCCAATATAATTATGACAATCCTAAAGCAGACGAAATTCTATACTATAATCTTTCTGCGGGATATAATAACCACGGAAATCGAATTTCCCTATCATACGGAAGACAACGTGCGGGAATTTTTTGTGTTGGAGGTGTTTGTAGAGTAGTACCTGCATCTAATGGATTATATTTATCAATTACAAGTAGTTTTTAACATGACCAATATGAAACGCATTCAACTATTTACTATCCTATCAAGCTTGCTAGTTTTATCCTCTTGCGATGAAATTACTAACCCTTACCCTAATGTACTAGATGATGGCTCTACTATAATTTATGATGAGGGAATTGATCTAGATTCTTTGGGATTAGAACAATTAGTTTGGGAAAAGCACCCGGGAGCGCCAACTACACAGCGTAATCTACTAATTGAGGAGTTTACTGGCATAGCATGTACAGCCTGCCCAGATGGATCAAGAATACTAGTTAACCTAGATACTATTTACGGTGACCAAGTTATACCAGTATCTATTCATGCAGGAAAATTTGCTTTGCCAAACCCTGACACTACCAAGATTTATGGAATAGATCTAAGGACATTACCTGAAGGAGAAATTATAAAAAATGCTTTTAATCCTGATGATGCATATCCCAAAGGAATTGTAAGTAGATTAACCAATTTAGCAGAAGGGAAGGACAAGTGGAGGATTACAATTGATAATCACAAAAATGATCCACAGACAGCAATTATAGACCTAGATGTTTGGTATGCTCCAAATGAAGAATACATTAGAGTAATTTTAGATTATGAATATTTATTTAACTCAAGTGACTTGTATGACCTGCAAGTTTACATTATTGAGGATCATATCATCGGATGGCAATTAGATAATGGGGTAGTAAAATCAGATTATGATCACAAATACGTTATGAGAAGGGCTATTAATGGAGCTTGGGGTGCTACTGCGCTACCTGCAGTTAATGGCGAGCTTTACCACAAGGAATATGTTATTAAAAAGAATGGAAGATGGGTAAAAGATAATTTAAAAGTAGCGGTTTATTTGGCAAACAGACAAACACGTGAAATAATCCAAGCTCATCAGGTAAAGTTAAAATAGCTACAATAGGATATGAGGTTAATTCAGCTATATATCATCCTAATTCTAACCGTTTTTGTATCATTTAAAACGCAGGCTCAAGCAATTGATGCAGGAATAAAAGCCGGGGTAGCTGCCTCACAGATAAGTGGTGATGGTTATGCAGGTTTTAATAAGGCCGGAATAATCTTTGGTGGTTTTGCTAAAATTAATTTAGTTGATAAACATCACATTCAATTTGAAATTACCTATACTCAGAAAGGCAGTCGCCGTAACCCAAGAACTAGTGAAGGTGATGATGATTTTTTCTTACTTCGTTTGGATTATATTGAAGTTCCATTAATCTACCAATATGATTACAAAAGCTTTACTTTTGAGGCAGGTCCTTACATTGGTGCATTAGTAAACAATTACTTAGAAGACGAAAACGGGGTAATTAGTTTACCTCCAGAGCTTAATCAATTCAAAGATTTTGATATCGGCATAACTGCAGGTTGCGCCTTTAACTTAAATGAGCACATTATCATGAGTTGGAGGTTTAGTAATTCATTAACTCCTGTAAGAGACTTTGAATCAAAAGATAGACTTAATAATTTGCAATTAGGAGCAGGAGGGTTGAACCGTTTTAATGCAGGAATGTTCCATAGCTATATTTCTTTTTCACTACATTATAAATTTGGTAGTATTAATGGCTAAACGTAAAATAATAGTTGCAATTACAGGTGCATCGGGCTCAATTTATGCGAAACTACTTCTTGACAAACTAAATCAGTTAACTGATCAGATAGAAAAAGTAGGAGTAGTGATGTCTAAAAATGCAAAAGACGTTTGGCTTTGGGAACTCGAAAATAAAGATTACGAAAATTACACGTTTGATTTCTACGAGAAGAATAACTTCATGGCACCTTTTGCATCAGGTTCAGCAAAATACGACACAATGATTATTATCCCATGCTCAATGGGGACTATGGGAAGAATTGCAAATGGATTTTCAGATGATTTGATTACTAGATCAGCAGATGTAATCCTAAAAGAAAGACGACGGTTAATCCTTGTAGCGAGAGATACACCTTTAAATCTTATTCACATTAACAATATGAAGGCTGTTACTGAAGCAGGAGCAATTGTTTGTCCCGCTGTACCTTCATACTACAGTAAGCCAAAAACGATCGAAGAGGTTGCTTCAACCGTTGTGGATAGGGTTATTGACCTTGCGGGCTTAAATCAAGATTCTTATAGATGGAGCGAATAATTACACACCAAACGTTGTTGAAATAATATCATATTTTAACAATTAACTTGCTGGATTTATTTGTAAATTGAGAACTCAAAATCGATAAAGATATGTATGAGTTTAGCAAGAAAGTCCTTCAAAAGGTAAGCTTCGATAAAGCACTTTTTAGAAAGGAATTGGTGAAAGCAAAAAAATGGTTGAAGCGGGAAGAATTGATTATGCTTAAAACATGGTGTCTAGCTAATTTTGGGCATCTATATGGAGATACAATTATTGATGTTTTTGAAATGGCTTAATAAAATCAATATTACGTTTTAGACCTTTAAATTTAGTACGCTTAACAGCAGAATTTTTAAACAACACTTTAAAAGTGGATTCATTTAAATGAATCCACTCTTCTTTTGTCATATTTAGTAACTCTTCTTTTGGCTTAAATCGCTCTTCATTATGATTCGCAGAAAACCGATTCCAAGGGCAAACTTCTTGACAGATATCACAACCAAACATCCAATTATCCATTTGATCGCTATATGCTGAAGGGATTATTTCGTCTTTAAGTTCTATTGTTAAATAAGAAATACACTTACTCCCATCCACAACCCTATCACCAATTATTGCATTGGTAGGACACGCATCAATGCACTTAGTGCAGGTTCCACAATAATCTTTTATTGGACCATCAGGTTGGAGTGGAATATCTAAGAGCATTTCGGCAAGAAAGAAAAATGACCCTTGAGTTTTATTAATGAGCATACTATTCTTGCCAATCCATCCTAGACCAGATTTTTTAGCCCAAGCGCGCTCTAAAATAGGCGCAGAATCTACAAAAACTCTTCCATGAACAGTTCCAATGGATTCATTAATTTGATGCAATAAAGTCTTTAATTTGTCTTTAATAACAAAATGATAATCTTCTCCGTAAGCATAACTAGAAATCTTAGGAGCATCATTATCTGCCTGTTTAGTTTCTGAATAGTAGTTGTACATCAATGATACAACAGATTTTGTCCCTTCTTCTAATAATGTTGGATCAAGTCTTTTATCGAAATGATTAGCCATATAACTCATCTCGCCATGTAATCCGGAATCTAGCCAATCAATAAGCGGTTTCTCCTCTTCAGTCAGCCTTTCTGCCTTTGAAATACCCACAAAAGAAAAACCCAGATCATAGGCAAGACGCTTAAGAATTTGTGAATGATTTTCAGGATTATTCATTCTCAAATAAGGTTCCCGAATTTCTATGATTGATACGACCTAAATGTTTATACGCTTTTTCGGTAACTTCTCTACCTCTTGGGGTTCTCATAATAAACCCTTCTTTAATTAAAAAAGGTTCATAGACTTCTTCGATAGTACCGGCCTGTTCTCCAACAGCGGTTGCAATTGTAGTTAAACCGACTGGCCCTCCTTTGAACTTATCGATAATAGTAGTTAAAATACGATTATCCATTTCATCAAGACCATATTGATCTACGTTTAAGGCTGTAAGAGCGAAGTTAGCTATTTTAAGATCGATCTTTCCATCACCTTTTATCTGTGCAAAATCCCTCACGCGTCGTAAAAGCGCATTAACTATTCGGGGAGTCCCACGACTTCTTCCGGCAATTTGATCTGCAGCATCATCTCTTATAATTGTATGAAGTATTTCAGAAGATCGTTTTACAATTTTAGCAAGTAATTCTCGATCGTAATATTCCAATCGGCAGTTAATCCCAAATCGAGCCCTTAAAGGGGCTGTAAGAAGCCCTGCACGAGTTGTGGCACCTATTAAGGTGAAAGGATTTAATTTAATTTGTACTGTTCTAGCATTCGGACCTGAGTCAATCATAATATCTATTTTGTAATCCTCCATAGCGGAATACAAATACTCTTCTACTATAGGACTTAAACGATGGATCTCATCGATAAATAGAACATCTCCCTCATCGAGATTAGTTAGAAGACCAGCTAAATCTGCAGGTTTTTCTAAAACAGGCCCTGATGTGATTTTAATGGATACATTAAGCTCATTAGCTATAATATTGGCAAGTGTAGTCTTTCCTAATCCGGGAGGACCATGCAGTAGTACATGATCTAAAGCTTCTTCTCTTTGAAGGGCTGCCTCTACAAAAACTCTTAAATTATCCGTAACCTTTTTCTGACCTGCGAAATCCTCTAATTGATCAGGTCTTAAAACCTTATCTAAATCACGTTCAGGTGACGCCTCATAAGGTGAATCTAACTCATCAATCATAGTATTAATTATTTAAATCGCGATAAATTTCGCCAAAAAAGATTTTAAATCTAAATATATAGACAGGGGAATTAAAGGTTTCTTTAATGGCATTATTATCAATTAACATCAAACGGTAACCAACTCCAAAACCAGGACCAAAATATTTAAAGATTTTGTATTGCGCGGTTATTGCGGGCTCATAAGTTAGGATAAACTTACGCTTATCATTAAACTGTTGACCTGATTCAGTTTTATAAGTATAATAAGAATTGCCAAAACCAAATTGAATAGGTACACTTACCTCCCATCGATTTTGCTTATAAAAAACATATTCTAAATAAGGTGTTATATGGTAGAAAACCAATCTAGCGTCATCAGTCGTAGTAGGGATACCTTCATAATCGTAGGTAATAATAGAATTCAGCTCCGTCGCTAAAATATTAAATCCTAAACCGAATCTAAGCTTTCTATCGAATTCTATTCCGCCTTTCACACCAAACACGCTTACCCCTGATTGATTAATAAATGAATGACGAGAGTCCGAACGAAGATCTAAAATCGGCTTTTTTTTCAAAGCGCTCTTAATGTCCTCTTCAAAATTCTGGCCTGAGGCACAAACTGAAAAGATTAAAAACAAGCAGGTAATTAAATATCTCAACCTTAAATGATAAAAAAATGTCCTTAACGAAGTTAAGGACATTTATAATATAATAGTGTTATTTAGTCTTAATGACCTTCATCTTTTTCATCAGGTCCCAATGGTACGTCTTGTGAGATAAAATCTGAATCGGCACCAGGCTTACTGTAATCATAAGGCCATCTGTGAACTTCAGGGATAGCACCAGGCCAGTTTCCATGAATATGCTCAACAGGAGTCGTCCATTCTAAAGTGTTAGACATCCAAGGATTCTTTGGAGACTTAGGTCCTTTGAACATTGAGTAAAGCAAGTTGTAAAGGAAAATAAACTGAGCAACACCTCCAATAAAAGCAAAAATACTTATCGTCACATTGATATCAATTAAGTTATCAAAAAGCGGAAAAGAAGAATTTGTATAATATCTTCTTGGTACTCCTGCAAGACCTAAAAAGTGCATCGGAAAGAACACCCCATAAGCTGAAGTAATTGTTAACCAGAAGTGAACAAATCCGAGACGTTTATCTAACATTCTACCAAACATTTTAGGGAACCAATGATAAACTCCACATATCATACCAAATGTACCGGACAATCCCATTACAATATGGAAATGACCTACTACAAAATAAGTATCATGAACATTGATATCCAATGCAGAATCACCTAAAATAATACCTGTAAGACCACCTGTAATAAATGTAGATACTAAACCAATAGCAAATAACATTGCAGGAGTAAAAATGATATTTCCCTTCCAAAGTGTTGTAAGGTAATTAAACACCTTTACAGCAGAAGGTATAGCAACTAATAAGGTAGTAAAAGTAAACACTGCACCTAAAAATGGACTCATTCCCGTTACAAACATATGGTGACCCCAAACAAGAACTGAAATAAATCCAATTGCTAAAATAGAGCCAATCATCGCTCTGTAACCAAAAATAGGCTTTCTAGCATTCGTAGCTACAACCTCAGAAGTAATACCAAGTGCAGGTAAAAGAATGATATAAACCTCAGGGTGCCCTAAAAACCAAAATAAGTGCTCATATAATATAGGGCTACCACCTTCAACTTCTAATGCCTTACCCGCAATAAAGATATCAGATAAATAAAATGAAGTTCCAAAAGAACGATCAAACAGTAATAAAAGAACCGCTGCAAATAAAACAGGGAAAGAAAGTACACCCAATATCGCTGTTACAAAGAAAGCCCAAATTGTTAATGGCATTCTTGTCATGGTCATCCCTTTAGTTCTAAGATTAAGGATGGTTACGATATAATTCAAACTACCCAAAAGTGATGACATAATAAATATAGCCATAGAGGCAATCCATAAGGTCATACCTAATCCAGAACCGGGCATTGCTTCAGGTAATGCACTTAATGGAGGGTAAATTGTCCATCCACCTGCAGCAGGTCCACCTTCAACAAATAAAGAAGCCAACATAACAAGGCTAGATAAGAAAAACAACCAATATGAAAGCATATTCATAAAGCCTGAAGCCATATCCCTAGCACCAATCTGAAGCGGAATAAGTAAATTGGAAAAGGTTCCACTCAAACCTGCTGTTAACAAGAAAAACACCATAATTGTGCCGTGTATGGTTACCAAAGCAAGGTATTTATCAGGAGCCAAAATACCATCAGGAGCCCAGCTTCCTAAAACAGACTCCAAAAGCGGACTAGCCTCTCCTGGCCAACCCAACTGAATTCTAAAAAATAATGACATCATCATACCAATGAAACCCATAAAGGTTCCAGTCAGTAAGAACTGCTTTGCAATCATTTTGTGATCAGTACTAAAAATGTACTTGAACAAAAAATCGTTATCGTCGTGATGTGTATGTGCTGACATGGAAATTATTTTAAGTCTTTCTGTTTAATATTAATTAATAGATGCCGTTGTCATCTCTTCAGCCTCTGTAAATGTTGAATCAACAACTTCTTCAGGAGCAACTTCTTTTACTTTTGGTGTACCATCCATTGGTAAGAACACTTTTTGTTCAGCTAACCATGTTTCATATTCAGCTTCACTTTCAACTATAATATCCATTTGCATATTATAGTGAGCAGCTCCACATATCTTATTACATAACAATATGTAGTTAAACTCATCGTTCTGCGTTATCCCTTTCATTTCTGATGTTGTGATAGTAGGAGTATATCCAAATCTAGTAGTCATACCTGGAACACAGTTCATTTGCGCTCTAAAGTGAGGCATATACGCTGAGTGAATAACATCTTGAGCTCTAAATATAAATTGAACAGGACGATTTACAGGCAAATGAAACTCTGCTCTAACTATTTTATCATCCCAACCTCTAGAATCAGTAGAGTCCATACCTAAAGCATTTACACCTTCTATTAATCTTACGTTAGCATCTCCAAACTCTCTATCTTCTCCAGCATATCTTGCAATCCAACCGAATTGATATGCGTATAACTCTATTAAAACAGCATCATCCTCTTCAGAGGCAGGAGTTGTAATATTATTCCAAGTGTTCAATCCATATAAAATAAGTATCGATAAAACAACCGTAGGAACAATGGTCCATAATAATTCTAGCTTATTACTGTGAGGGAAAAATTCCGCCTTTCTATTCTTATCATAAGAATACTTCCAAGCGAAGTAAAATAATAAGATATGAGTTAAAATAAACACAGGGAAAATAACGATCCATGAAGTAATCATAAGGTTATCTATGGTTTCTCCGTGTGCAGATGCTGATACCGGCAATAAATACTTACCCCAAGCAACCATTTGATAAATGATAGAAGCGAAATAAACTACCAAAAATACTGGCATTAATCGCGCTTGAGCCTTATTATCCTTGTCAGTGTTTTCCCAAGAATTTTCACCTCTAGCTTGGCTAGCGAGGTCTAAAACCTTAATTAATTGTGCAAGGGCAATGATACCCAATACAACCGAAACAATTATTAGCAAATCTAGCATTGCAAAATACTTTTAGTGTTTATTGTAAATTATATATGTAAATGTTTACTCTCTTCCAAGAATGGATGATTCTTAACCATTAATGGAGCTTTAGCTAATGATCTAAAAACTGTGAATAAGAACAACCCTAAGAAACCTATAAATGTCCCTATCTCCATAAAACCAAAATTCCAATCATTACCAACAGTGCCAGGAGTTACCAATAAATAAATATCCAACCAATGTCCAATAAAGATTATTAAGCCCACTACTAGAGAATAACCAATACTTCTCTTTGCATCTCTAGACATTAATATTACCATTGGCATGATAAAGTTAACAGCAAATACTCCAAAAAACAGTCCCTTGTAATGTTGTATTCTTGTCATATAATAAGTTACTTCCTCAGGAATATTTGAATACCAAATTAAAACAAACTGAGAAAACCATAAATAACTCCATAAAAAACTGATAGCAAACATCCACTTTGTAATATCATGCATGTGAGACTTATTCACCTCCTTTAAGTAACCTTTAGACTTTAAATACAAGGTTAAAAGAACAATTGTAATCATAGCACTTACCCAAACACCAGAGAACACATACCATCCGTACAATGTACTGAACCAGTGAGTATCGATAGACATTAACCAATCCCAAGATGCAGCAGATGAGGAATATGCAAAGAATACTAAGAATAGTGCACTGTACACCATATTTTTAAAGTGAATTTTGGTTCCACCTTCCTGATCTTCTAATAAGGATCTTTTTCTGAATAAATTAACGAAAAACAACCAAACACCAAGGTAAGCTAAAGTGCGTATCCAGAAGAATCCTTGATTAAGATAAGCAGTTTTGCCTGCGATGATATGATCGAAATGTTCATTTTCTATTGCTCCATCAGTCATCTCAGCAACATACTCAGGATGATCAGTTCCAATAGTACTTTCGATTACAAACTCATTTGTTGCAGCAGAATCCATCCAGTGATAGATGTGGTTTAAATGCAGAGAACTTGCCGCAAAGAATAAGATCAACACAACTGCTCCAACCCACATATATTGAGTTATACCTTCAAACACCCTTTTCAATACAGTCAAATAAGATGCTTCAGTAGCATATTGCAATGCTAAAAAGAAAAGCGTCCCCAATGAGATTCCGAAGAAAAAGAATCCATTGATAAGAATGTTAGACCAGAATCTGGCATGATGAGCAGTATCATCTGCACCAAACCCTATAATCATGGAGATTACACCAACTGCCATAAATATGGCAAAGGTAATTTTTGATTTTTTTGTAAATATGAATTCCATACTAGCGTATTTAACTATCTATAAATTACTCTGCAGTTTTAACTGCTGTTTCCTTTTCCTCTTGTTTGCCTTGCAAAGCTTGAACAAATGCAATAATCTCCCACCTTTCTTGCTCATTCAATTGAGGAGCATGAGGGCCCATTGCATTTAAACCATACATAATTACATGATAAATATGACCTACTTGTAACTCAGACATTGAGCGACCACCTCTTCTATTCTTTGTATCATCAGAATATGAAGGAACTGCGCTGTATGCAGGATGATTGATAGACCCCTTGCCTTGTCCTTTTGGACCATGACAATGCTTACAAAATGAAGCATATAAGGCCCCACCTTTTTTCAACATTTCATCGGTAACTTGAAAAGGTATCTTCATTTTCTGTCCAGCCTCTTCGTAACCTTCTAAAGTATTTTCAAAAGGAAAAGGCTTATATCCTCGTGCCACTGTATTTGCAACAGGAAGACGTGCAGACATTGAATCAGTATATTCATAATCTACATAAGTCTCGATAGCAGGTGAACGATACATATCAGGCATGTATTCAACTCCTGGGCTGTTTGGATCTTCACAAGAGGTTAAAGTAGAAGCTGCAATTGCCGCCAAAACTATTACCGTATTTATGATTCTATTATTTTTCATATTAGTGCTTCGTAATATTTTTTATCTAGCTTCAATTCGTATTGTTCCTGTTGTCTTCAACATTTCTTCTAATTCTGACTCAGATTGGTCATGGTTATCATGTAAGTGAAGTTCCATTACAAATTTATCGTCAGTAGTTTCAGGATATGGATTTCTTGCTTTAACCCCCGGCAGTGTCCAGTTTCTCAAGAAATACGTTAAAGCCATACCGTGAGCAGCTAATAATACAGTAAACTCGAATGCAATTGGAATAAAAGCAGGTAAATTATCAACTAATGTAAAGTTAGGCTTACCTCCAATATTCATTGGCCAGTCTTGAATCATAAAAAAGTACATTCCATAAATGGCTAGTGAAAGACCAATTAACCCATAAATAAAAGCTGTGATTGCAATTCTTGTATGTTTTACACCTATTACAGGATCTAGTCCATGTATTGGAAATGGTGAATAAACATCTCTGATGTAAATTCCTTTTGATACTAAGTCTTTAGCTCCTTCTAAAAGAACCTGCTCATCATCATAAGTTGCGTATATAACTTTATCAGCCATTGTTAGTTTAATTATATATTATTAATGCTCTAGAGATTGCTTTTTGTAAGCTTCTCCTGATGATTTCAAAATAGATTTTAATTCGTTCAATGCCAATACAGGGAAGAAACGAGCAAATAAAAGGAACAATACAAAGAAGATTCCAATCGTACCTATAAAACATCCTATATCTATAAATGTAGGGTGGAACATTGTCCAACTAGATGGCAAGTAATCTCTATGTAATGAAGTAACGATAATAACAAAACGCTCAAACCACATACCGATGTTAACAACAATCGACATAAAGAATGTAAAAGTAATGTTCGTTCTTAATTTCTTAAACCAAAAAACCTGAGGTGATATTACATTACACGTCATCATTGCCCAATATGCCCACCAATAAGGACCTGTAGCTCTGTTTATAAAAGCATATGATTCATACTCAACACCCGAATACCAAGAAATGAATAATTCAGTTAAATAAGCAACACCTACGATAGACCCTGTAACAATAATTACAATATTCATATACTCGATGTGCTTAACATGAATATAGTTTTCTAGGTTTAATACTTTCCTCATTACGATAAGAAGCGTATTTACCATAGCAAATCCTGAGAATACTGCTCCTGCTACAAAGTATGGAGGGAAAATAGTCGTATGCCATCCAGGAATCACTGACGTAGCAAAATCCATTGATACAATCGAGTGAACGGAGAATACAAGTGGAGTTGCTAAACCTGCAAGAACCAAAGATATTTCTTCAAACCTGTTCCATGCTTTAGCATTACCTGACCATCCGAATGCTAATAGACCATAAACTTTCTTAGGAACAGTTTGAGTCACTTTATCACGAATAGTGGCAAAGTCAGGGATCAAACCAATATACCAGAAAACTAATGATACAGAGAAGTAAGTACTAATTGCAAATACGTCCCATAAAAGTGGTGAGTTAAAGTTTACCCAAAGTGAACCAAATTGATTTGGTAAAGGAAAAACAAAATAAGCCAACCAAATTCTACCCATATGTATACCAGGCCATACTGCAGCCATCATTACAGCAAATATAGTCATCGCTTCAGCAGACCGGTTAATTGCCATTCTCCATTTTTGACGGAAAAGTAAAAGTACTGCGGAAATCAAAGTTCCTGCGTGCCCAATACCTACCCACCAAACGAAGTTGGTGATATCCCATGCCCAACCTACGGTTTTGTTCAAACCCCAAGTTCCAATACCTGTACCCAAAAGGTAGAGAATACATCCAATTCCCCAAAGTGCCATAACTGACGCTAAGCCAAAAACAATGTACCACGAACGATCCGCTTTGCCAACAATTGGCTTAAGCACATCATTTGTAATATCGCTGTAGGATTTCTCTCCTAAAATAAGTGGTTCTCTTATTGCTGATTCCTGATGCATTATATTACTATTTTGCTAATTTCTATTATTATGCTTGTACCTCTTCAATATTTCTAACCTTCACTTGGTAGTAAATATTAGGTTCAGTACCCACCTCTTCAATAACTCTATATGATCTATCGCTATCTGCAACTTTTCTAACGATAGCATCACTATCATTTAAATCTCCAAATACAATAGCATCTGTAGGACAAGCAGAAGCACACGCCGTTTGAATTTCTCCATCACGTACTTTTCTACCATCTTTCTTAGCCTCAAGCTTTCCTTCTTGTATACGCTGAACACACATACTACACTTCTCCATCACGCCTCTAGCTCTTACAGTAACGTCTGGATTTAATACCATACGTCCTAAATCGTCTTGAGAAGGATTAATCGCTGCGAAATCATCGTTGCCAATGTAGTTAAACCAATTGAATCTTCTAACTTTATAAGGACAGTTATTTGCACAATATCTAGTACCAATACATCTGTTATATGTCATTTGGTTCAACCCTTCGTTACTGTGGGTAGTTGCAGCAACAGGACAAACTGTTTCACAAGGAGCGTGATTACAGTGCTGACACATCATTGGTTGGTGAACAACAGAAGGATTATCCTCTGCTATCTCCATTAAACCATAACTTCTGTCATTTTCTGACTTTTGCTCTTCCTCACTACTGAAATAACGATCAATTCTTAACCAATGCATTTCACGAGATTTTCTTACTTCATCCTTTCCAACAACAGGAACATTGTTTTCAGAATTACAAGAAGTAACACAAGCACCGCAACCAATACAAGAGTTCATATCAATCGTCATACCCCAACGGTGACCAACATTCTCAACAGGGTGTTTATCCCATAATGAAGCATCTGTTGTTTTAATCTTCCCTTCTAGTGTAGTCAACATGTGAGGAGGATTAAATGCTTCCTGGTCTCCTGTTTTGTATACACCGAAAGTTGTTTCTCTAACTACAGAGTCACGACCCATAATAGTCTGGTGAGTCTGGGTAGTTGCTATTTGATAGTTCGATGCTGCTTTTTCAAAAGAAACATCTGAACTGTAATTGATCATTGATTTACCTGAAATAGCAATTGCAGGATAAGCATTAAAACCAACAATCTGATCATCCTTTCCTAAAGTCCTACCATAACCAACAGCAACCCCTAAAGTACCTTTAGCTTGTCCTGGTTGAGAAACAACAGGTACTCCTTCCATAGAAACGCCATTAACGGTAATGTTCATCGTATTGGCATCCTTTTGCTCACCGTACTCAGCAGCATAACCTAGCTCTCGAGCATCAGAAGGATTCATTGTAATGTAGTTATCCCAGGTAATTTTTGAAATTGGATCAGGTAATTCTTGCAACCAAGGATTATGTGAATCATAACCAAATCCAATACCTACTTTTTGATAAAATTCTATTTCCCAATCAGCTGAAGCTTCTTTAGATATTGCAGATGCAGCTGATGATAGATCAGCATTAAAAACTGCCGGGGTAGTTACTTCAACAGAATGTTTGAAAACACCATCACTTAAAACAGCGTTCCAAAAATCAAAGAAATTAAGACTGTCTGTTTGGTTCGTATAAGCTTTCTCTTCCCATATTTTTTTCATGTAAGAGAAATAGTCACCTTCTAAATCCATCCAAACCATTAATGAATCCTGCATTTGACGTGTGTCAAATAACTTTGATATTACAGGTTGAGATACAGAATAGTGTCCTGAAACTGGATTGTGGTCGTTCCATGACTCTAAAAAGTGATTATCGGGTGTAACAAAATTACAAGCTGCTGAAGTAGCATTTGGTCGAGTAGCAAAAGATACTCTTGTATTCACTTTCGCTAAAGCCTCTCCAAAATTAGCTGACGCGGGCATAGAATATACAGGATCTACACCTGCAATAAAAATAGCATCTACCTTTCCAGCATTCATATCAGCTATTAGTTGTATCAGCTGCTCATCATCACCTTGTCTGTAATTAGACTGATAATCTATATTGATAGTCTTACCGTAATTTCCTAAAAGATTATTGATTGCATTTGTAAAAAGTTGTGCATTTGGATCATTAGATCCTGCTACAACTAGAGATGCTCCTTTAGCAGCAACTAAGGCGTCACCAGCCTTAGCAATAGCACCATCTGCAGATGTAGCAGAAGCAGAAACTTTATTTCCACCTACTTTAGATGCAACATAATTATATAATGACGCCAAAACCTTACCATGCTCTGATGGTTTGATTGGTGTTCTGTGATCAGCATTCGTTCCGGTCATTGAGAACGTTGTCTCAAATTGAAAATGCTTAGACATCCAAGCATTCTCAGGCTTTCTATTAACAGCGTATTGTTTTGCGTATTCAACAGGAGAAATCCAGTTTCCTAAAAAGTCAGCTCCAACAGAAACGATTACTTTGGCATTATCAAAGTGATAAACAGGTAACGACTTTTTTCCAAAAGACATTTCGTTTGCTTTAAGCATGCCACTTAATGAAACTGCATCATAAGAAATATGCTCAATAGAAGCGCCAGGGTATTTTGCTTTAAAATCTTCAATTAAATATTTAGTAGATGGACTAGTAATTGAATTCGTTAAAATTCGAACGCTACCACCCTTTGCATCTATCTTCTTTAAGTCAGCCTTGATTGTGCGGTCGATTGCAGACCAAGCATACTCTGATCCATCAACGGTAGGAGTTTTAATTCTCTTTCCATCATATAAAGAAAGTACAGATGAATTTATCCGAGCATTCACTCCGCCTCTAGATACTTCTGAAAGCTTATTTCCTTCAATTTTAATTGGACGCCCTTCTCTAGTTTTAACTAAAATACTAGCGTAATCGTTACCATCTGAGTAAGTAGATGCATACCAGTTAGCTACTCCAGGAGTAACTGTATCAGGCTTCACTACATAAGGAAGAGCGTAATTAACAGGAGTTTCACATGCAGCAAGAGATGCAGCTGTAACACCAAAACCTAAGTACTTTAAAAAATCTCTTCTACTAGTAGATGAACTTTCTAATGTTTCTTTATCTCCTAAAAACTGATCAGTCGGCAAATGCTCTTGAAACTCGTTATTTTTAGAAGTTGAAAAATCTGCTGAGTTGTTCAACTCTTCAGTTCCTTTCCAATACTTTTTAGTCTTATCCATAGATATCAATTGAAACTTTGTGGAATCTTAGTATTTTAATAGTGACACTTAGCGCATTCGATGCCGCCTAACTCATCAACATTTATAACACCGTTTTCTAAATATTTTGCTTTAATGTCTGCAGGTAATCTTTTATGAATTTCATCATAATAGCCATTACCTTCAGTTTGTACTTTCGTTTCTCTGTGGCAATCAATGCACCACCCCATAGTAAGAGGAGCAAATTGCTTACCTACTGTGTACTCCTCAACTGGACCATGACATTT
Source organism: Vicingaceae bacterium (assembly GCA_028336925.1). Classification (GTDB taxonomy): domain Bacteria; phylum Bacteroidota; class Bacteroidia; order Flavobacteriales_E; family Vicingaceae; genus Acidiluteibacter. The sequence continues at coordinate 19,293 of JAOKVV010000005.1, forward strand.
AGCACAGTCAATTTGTCCTACTGTTACGTGTTGTGAGTGATTGAAGTATACATGATCAGGCAAGTTGTGAACTTTAATCCATTTTATTGGAGAAGTATTATCGCCATAAGTTTTAGTTACAGGATCAAAATCTAATGCCTTGTAAATTTTAGCAATTTCTTCTTTTCCATATTGAGGACCTTCATTTATGTACGTATGACAATTCATACACAAATTTGCAGAAGGTATACCTGCGGATTTACTATTTCTAGCACCGCTATGGCAATAATTACAATCAATTTTATTTTCACCTGCGTGCAATTGGTGCGAAAATTTAATTGGCTGCTCAGGCTCGTAACCCGTGTAAACACCTACATTCAGTGCAGTATCCCAACCTGCTTTCGCAATTAAAAGGATAATTCCTAGAACAAATAAAACCACGAACTTTCTGTTACTAGCACCCCAAGCTACTAAAGCAGACCACATTCCTTTCTCCTCTTCAACATCTCCACCTTTTATGGCAGAATCTAACGAGTAGTTTACTTTTCTAAGAACTCCTATGACAATCAATAAAATAATAATGGCGCCAAAAAATATGTAGTAGGTGCTATTATCATCCACAGGCACTACATCAGCTAAAACTGCAGTGTCTCCCGCAGCTCCTGCAGCAGGAACCGCTGCGGCTGCCGCAGCATTAGCTTCATCTACATATGCAAAAATTGCCTTTATCTCTTCGTCATTTACAGGCTGATTAGGCATAATCACCTTATTAAACTTCTCATAGACAGCAATAGCCTGAGCGTCTCCAGATTTTATTAGCGCTTGAGACCCTTTCACCCATTCTAAAATCCAAGACATTTCATACTTTTCAGTAACTCCTTTCATTCCGGGACCTACTAAAACATTATCACCAGTATAGTGGCAAGATGCACAGTATGATTTAAATAACTTCTCACCATCTTGAGCACTGGAGAGATTTGATGAAAAAACGAATAGTGCAAGGAATACTCCGTACAAATTCAATTTAATCGACCTATGAGAAAATGCGTTCATATTTAATGTATTACGTTTATGTCGCAACTAAATTCTATTTTTCGCTTTTATTACGAGACGCAAATTTAAAAGAAACATCGTTTTTAGCTCACTATTTAAGGCAAAATAAACTTTCTAATCTCTAATTTATAATGATTCTAAATAAAGTAAAAAGCTTGCTAATTCTGTATTATTTACTCTAAGGTTTCTTTTTGATTTTTTAAAAATTGACAAAAAATGTGGCACGAAAATTATTAATATTGTCAAAAAGTCTAACAATGAAATTAATTATAACACTCAATTTGATAATTATTCAAGCAATTGCATTTAGTCAAAACCAAACAACATTAAATGAAAAGCATGAAGACTTTAAACTTGAGATCATGGATACGATAAGCTCAGTAATGGACACTGGTAGAATCGAGATCCTTGAGAATAATACTATTGGTGTCCTGCTAGAAAAATTCAATTCGACAAAGAAAAATATAGGGTATAGAATCCAAATCCATTCAGGACTTTCAAGAGCTGAAACATTAAAATCTCAAACTAACTTCATGAAACTCTATCCCAATATGAACACTTATGTTATCTATCAGCAGCCAAACTTTAAACTACGAGTTGGAGATTTTGAAGAAAGACTTTCTGTTAACAAATTCTATGAAGAAATGAAAGAGATATTTCCCGGTGCATTTATTATAAAAGATAAGATAACACCAGTCCTTAATTAACTTGAGTTACCCTAAATGCTGTTCTTCGGTTCTTCGCCCGACCTTTCACGTTATCATTAGAAGCTATAGGTTGTTCTGAACCGTAACCTACAAATGACAACCGCTCTTTGTCTATGCCGTTTTGAATTAAAAAATCATAAACAGTTTGGGCCCTATTTTCAGATAAAGTTTTATTAAGAGCACCTGAACCTACATTATCAGTATGCCCCTCTATTTGGATACTAACAGCACTATTATCCTTCATAAACTCTGTTAATTTAGTCAATTCAGCTTTAGAGTTAGCTAACAAATCGAACTCATTAGTAGCGTAAAAAATATTTTTAAGAACTACACGCTCTCCTATTTTAATTTTTTGCAATTCTATATTCTTTCGATAAGGCTCATTACCATCGTTTTGTTGGAGCGTAAAATTCTCTGAATAAAATAAGTAACCAGGTTTTGAAACATTTAAAGCATAATCCTTAGACAATGGCAAGGCAACTAGAAAACTACCATCAATCGCATCAGACGAAGCAGAGATTACCGTTTCTGAATTCTCTAAGTTTAGCAATTCAAATTGACTTTGAATTGGTTTTCTAGTTTCAGCATCTACAACAGTTCCTACCAAATAAGAAACAGGATTAGGCTGAATAACTTTCGGCAATTCAAACTCATATAAATCTAACCCACCAAAACCTCCTTCCCGATCAGAAGCAAAATATGCCTTCTGCGCATCAGGAGAAATTAAAATTGAGTTTTCGCTTACGTGAGTATTGATTGGATAGCCCAGATTCCTTGGAAGAGACCATTCACCCTTTTCATTCATTTTAGTTATAAAAATATCAAGACCACCCATACCTGGATGCCCGTCTGATGAAAAGTAGAGCGTTTGTCCATCAGGATGGATAAACACAGACTCTTCATTCTTTTTCGTATTAATATGAGCAGGCAAAGCAACAGGCATTTTCCAATAACCATCATTTCCAACTTCTGAAACAAAAATATCACTATGCGAAAAGCCTGACTTTTCTTTAACTCGTTTAATATAATAAAGCGTTTTACCATCAGCGCTAAAAGATGGTTGGGTTTCCCAAGACCTAGAATTAATTTCCGAACCTAGGTTTTGAGGGACTGACCATTTAGGACCTTGTCGTTGACTAAAGAACAAATCACAACTACCTAACCCTTTTCTACCACCGCCATAATCTCCATACAACTCACAAGCAGTAAATATTAATAGCTTACCGTCAGCTGATAAAGAAGGAGCTCCTTCATTATTTTCTGTATTTATAGGTAATCCTAGCGCTAATGACTTACTCCATTGTGCATCTTCTAATTTACTTACATAAAAATCTTCATTGTATTTTGCAGGCGTATTTGGTGCAGGAAGTTGACGGGTATATAATAAGGTAGAACCGTCAACAGTGATACTTGGAAAATACTCGGGCAAAGAAGAATTAACTCCTGGACCTAAATTAATCGGATTAAAAGGAACGGGATTTTTAATAGCTTCCAAAGCAAATGAAAGGTCATCTAATTTAAGTTCTGCATCAGCTCTCAGTTTCGGATCAGCCACGGGAAATTTTAAAAACTCTTGGAATGCCTTTTCTGATTTCTGATATTCTCCTTTTTCGAACAATAATTGTCCTACAAAAAAGACAGTATTAGAAGAAAAGCGAGGGTTTATTTGCAAAGCACTTTCAAAAGCACTTAAAGCTTCTTCTTTCTGCTTCATATCAACATAGATATAACCCATCAGCGTATATGCTTCAACAAAATTTGGGTCGCGCTCTAGAGCAGATGTTAAAGATGAAATAGCAGCGGAAAGCTCATAATTTTGGTATTGAACTTTTGCAACATCAAATAACTTTGCAGCCTTCTTATCTGATGTAGACAGGGAATTATTTTGAGCAATATTAACTTGACAAGAAAATAGAAAGGCAAGAAAAACGAAGAAATAAGCCTGAAAAAGTTTCATAATAAAATATTAAGGTACATCTATATATTTATGGGATTGAACTGAAATAGACCATTCAGAATTATTCTTTACATACTCGACTATTTGTGGCATCATACTTTCTGATTTACTCCATTCGACCTGAAGGTATAGTTTGCAATTTGAATTTACTTTAGCGCGATGCTGTTCGGCCCATTTGAAATCATCTTTATTAAAAATAATTACTTTCAATTCGTGTGCCAATTGATAAAATTCATCCTTGGGAGGACTATTTTTCTTAGGAGATAAACAAATCCAATCCCACTGTCCAGTAAGTGGAAAAGCTCCTGATGTTTCCATTGCTAAAAATTTATTGGCTTTTTTTAATTGCTCAGTTAAGGGAACTAGATTGTAAGTTACCGGTTCTCCACCTGTAATTACAACTAAATCAGATTTACCTTCTAAAGCAAGTTTAGAAATTGCCTCAACAGTCATTAATGGATGATTGGTTGCCTCCCAGCTGTCTTTCACATCACACCAATGACAGCCTACTGTGCAACCTCCAAGGCGAACAAAGTAAGCCGCCTTTCCTGATTGATAACCTTCTCCCTGAATGGTATAGAAATACTCCATTACAGGAAGGAGCTCACCTTGTTGAACTTGATTGATCTCTTCTTGGGTTTTCATTTTTATAAATATGATCCAAAGACTTGAAGCCCATTTTATAAATGGTAGGATAAAGTCGGGACGAGTGGATTCGAACCACCGCTCTCGCGCCCCCCAGACGCGCACTTTAACCGGACTAAGCTACGTCCCGAATGATTAACAAAAGTAAAAAGCATAAATGTAATAATCTAACATTTTAGGTAATATTTAAATTGATAAATTTGGAAACTTAAAATAACTAAAACACAATTATAAAATATATGTCAACACAAGCAACAAATGAGACCCCGGAACACGTAAAATGTTTAATAATTGGATCAGGACCTGCAGGCTATACCGCCGCCATTTATGCAGCTAGAGCAGATATGAATCCAGTTATGTATCAAGGGCTACAACCAGGTGGTCAACTAACAATTACAACTGAAGTAGAAAACTTTCCAGGCTATCCTGATGGAGCGCAAGGCCCTGAAATGATGATTGAATTTGAAAAACAAGCAAAACGATTTGGTACTGATGTGAGATTTGGGATGATTACGGAAGTTGATTTTACAGGTCCAATACATAAAGTAAAAGTCGATGGAAAAAAAATAATTACTGCTGATAGTGTTATCATCTCAACGGGAGCTTCAGCAAAATGGCTAGGATTGGAGTCAGAACAAAGATTAAACGGCTTTGGGGTAAGTGCATGTGCTGTTTGTGATGGGTTTTTCTATAAAGGACAAGAAGTTGCAATAGTCGGTGGCGGAGACACGGCAGCAGAAGAAGCGTCATACTTAGCAAAACTTTGCAAAAAGGTAACAATGCTTGTAAGAAAGGATGAATTGAGAGCCTCCAAAGCAATGCAGCATAGAGTTCTAAACACTCCGAATATCGAAGTATTATTTAATCATGAAACAAAAGAAATTGTTGGAGAAAAAGCAGTTGAAGGCGTTCGAGTGTTAAATAGTGCTAATGGAAAAGAAAAAACTATTCCTGTAACAGGTTTTTTTGTTGCAATTGGACACAAACCAAACACGGATATTTTCAAAAATTGGCTGGATATGGATAGTGTTGGATATTTAAAGGTAACTCCAGGAAGTACTAAAACTAATATTGAAGGAGTATTTGCTTCGGGGGATGCTGCGGACAAAATATACAGACAAGCAGTAACCGCTGCAGGAACAGGCTGTATGGCAGCTTTAGATGCAGAAAGATACTTAGCAGACAAAGGAATTCACTAAGTAGAAACAACCATTTTATAAAGTATTACGTCAAAAGCGAGGAATCTTAATGTAGATTCCTTATTTTTTTAATATTTTTATGGCCAAGAATATATTTATTTAGAATTCATATGAAAAAATTATTATCCTTTCTAGCATTTACGTTTTCAATTGTTACATTAACATTCGGTCAAGCTACAGACCTAAAAGTAGTGAGTTTAACAGCTCCAACTGATGGTTGTGACCTAAAAATTAACGAAGATGTTAAGGTAAGAGTGCAGAATGTTGGTGCAACACAAATATTTGGGAATGTTACTTTTACCTACATTTTAGATGGAGGGACCCCTGTAACAGAATTAGTTACAGGAGCTACAATACTTCCACAGGCATTTTATACACACACATTTGTTACAAAAGCTGATTTATCTGCAGTAACCTCTTTTACATTTACATTGGCTGCAACAGTTGCCAATGATATAAGCGCATTAAATGATACGTTAAGAAATCAAGTTGTTTCGAACTTAGTTCTTCAATTTCCTTACTTCAACGATTTTTCTAGTTTCGGAAACAATTCCTTAGGAAATTTGCCAGGTGGATTTATTTCTTCGCCAAATGCATTAGCCAGTTATTCATGGAGAGCAAGAAACACCAGTACAACTGCGGCAACAGGTCCGCAAACAGATAACACCCCTACCGGCGTTTCGAGATTTTTAATGGTTGATGGAGCGCAAGGCACAGGTGGCAATGAGTCAACATTTGAAAGCCCATGTGTTAGTTTATTAGGTGTATCAACACCTGTTCTTGAATTTTATTACCATATGCATGGTATAAACATGGGAACTTTATATGTAGAGGCAAAAAGTGACCAATTTACAAGCTGGGCAAGACTTGACTCGATAGTAGGAAGACAACAAACGAATAGATCTCAACCATGGAGAAAGAAGTCAATAGGTTTAACACAATTTGCAGGGCAATTTATGACGTTTAGGTTTATTGCAAAAAGATCTGCATCAGGAAACTTTGGAAATATTGCAATTGATGATATCGGTATTGTATTGCCTGATACGGGTCAAGTTCAGTTAGTATCTATTACTTCTCCAACAGATGGACTTTGTAATTACAGTAGTTGCGAACCCGTAAAATTCAGAATCAAAAATGTAGGAAATGACACATTAAAATCTATTCAAGGGCAATACACTATTGATGGAGGGACTCCTGTAAGTCAATTGTTCCCGTTATTAATACCTCCTTTCAAATCAGCTACAATTACTTTTGCACAATGTGCAGACCTTTCAATTCCGAAAACCTATTCTATTTCAGGTAAGTTAATATTAAATACAGATACTGATACAACTGATAATATTTTCTCGATTTCCGTTGATCATTTATCTCCAATAACAATTCCTTACTTTGAAGATTTTGAGGGATTTAATATCAGTAATTCATCTAGTGCACCTAATAATTCAGGGAATCATCCAAACGGTTGGAGAACAAATCCAATTTTTTCGGCCTCAGCTAGTGCGTTTAAATGGATAGTAGGAAGAGGAGTTGCAAATCCAGGTGGCGCCACAGGTCCAAACAAAGACCACACAAGAGGCAATTCTATAGGTAAGTACTTTTATGCTGATGGAAATGAAGGTTCTCCCTTTCAGGTATCATATTTAGAGTCCACATGTATCGATTTTACAAATGTTCTTGCTCCAAGATTGAAATATTGGTATCATATGTTTGGTTTTGATATGGGCGACCTGTTCGTTGAAGTTGATTCTGATCAAGGTTGGATACAAGTAGACAGCTTAAAAGGTCAAGATCAAGATCAAAATACAAGTGCCTCAGCTTGGAAATTGAGAACAGTAAATATTGAGCCATTTGTTAAAGGAAAACAGGCTCGAATTAGGTTTATAGCTACCAAAGGAGGTACAGGTTTTGCCTCTACAATGGCAATCGATGATATTTTTATTTATGATTTAACTGATATTGATGTAGGGCCTGTAAGAATGGTATCTCCTGACACAACTAGATTTTCTTGTTATAATTCAAACCAAGAAATTGGCGTTCTATTACAAAATTTTGGTTCTCAAAGTATTGATTTTTCAATAGATACTACAAAACTCACTGCATTTATAACGAAGAATGGGACACCATGGGATACGGCAACCTATTTATTATCAAATAATAATTTCCACGATAACAAAGTTTTAAAAACAGATGAGATCGATACTGTGTTTTTTACAGGCATAGATATGTCAGAAATAGGCGCTAATTATGGTTTTACTATCGTAACGGACATGTTAACAGGATTAGATACTGTTCCGGGAACAGATACTCTTAGACCGGACGATATAATTACACGAAGATTGGCAGGAACTGCGTTCTCTTCTGCAACAACAGTTTGCGAAGGTACAGGAATTACATTAAGTGATACAACATTCTTTGGTGCTATTCAATGGCAAAGACAAATCGGAAGTCAATGGTTCAATGAGTTTGGGCCAAACAAGGATTCAGCTAATTATGTTGTATTACCTCCAAATGCAGTTAATACTTACAGAGCGAAAATATGCGACAGCACTTATTCAAATACCTTAACTGTTAATGTAACTAAAGTACCTGTTCCAACTGCTATCGATGATACTATATGTGGACCAGGACAAATCAACCTAGGTGCAATACAACCTGCAGGTGTTACTCGCGTATTCTGGTACTCGGACCCTATTGCGCCAGGAGTATTGACCTTTGGTACAAGTTATTCTAGAAACTTAGACACTACTTCAGTGTTTTATATTGGAGCCATTAAAGATTCTTGCTTTTCAGGAAGAGTGCCCGTTAAAGGAACAGTAGCTTCATTTCCTACTATAGAGTTTTCAAGTTTAGATACTATTATTTGTAGCGACACTACCTATTATTTAAATGCAGGGGCAAACTTAGGATTAAACGCAACATACTTATGGTCAAGTAACGACCCTAATGTTGATGGTAAAAACATCCAAACAATTGGTGTTGACCCTACAAGATTAAATTTAAATACAAAATATCATTATTCAGTGGAAGTTCTATCAAACGGCTTATGTCAAACAATTTCTGATAGTGTTTTCATTACAATAACTGATACTTGTAAGGTAGGCATTAAGGATTTAAGTTTACTAGGAGAGCTATCTGTATTTCCTAACCCGACTAATGGAATAGTGACCCTACAAATAGAAACTGAGCAAGCAGCTAAAGCAAACATTCAAATTATTTCTATGAGGGGTGAAGTAATTTACGAAAGACAAAACATCAATACTCTAGGATTTAACGAGCAGTTTGATTTATCAAAGTATGCTAAAGGTATTTATTACCTAAGATTAATTTCTGACGAAGAAAGTGTGGTCAAAAAAATTATACTTCGATAGTTCACACTTTGAAGTAAAGACAAAAGAAAGGCTCATGGATTAATCCATGAGCCTTTCTTTTTATATCAAACAACTATTTATTCAATATGAATATCCTTTAACAATAACTGCAAGGTTTTCTTTCCTCTAAACTCATTTTCATCAATTACATAAGTAATGTGAAAAGGTTTATCTTGAATATCGTCGATGTATTGTCCCAATCCGAAACCAATGCATTCTATTATTGCAGAACCATCAGCAATAGTTACTGCAATCTTTAGGTGATTATCGCCCACAATTCGAGCTTTTCCATAAAGTAACACATCTCTAGTTTCAAAAACTGGTCGCATGTTTAACGGACCATGAGGGGCAAACTGCCGTAGCACTTTAAAAAACCGATCATTGATTTGAGACAATATTAAATAAGCATCTACTTCTACCGCGGGAGTTAGCTGCTCTTCGGTAATATTAGCTGCCACATACGTTTCAAAGGCGTTTCTAAAATCTTCTATCTTTTCTACTTTCATAGTTAAGCCAGCAGCATACATATGCCCACCAAATTGCTCAAGATGTTCACTACAAGCATCTATTGCGTTGTAAACATCGAATCCCTTAACAGATCGTGCAGAACCTGTCGCTTTTCCATTAGATTCCGTTAAAACGATGGTAGGCTTATAATGTGTTTCAATCACTCTTGATGCAACAATGCCAATAACTCCTTTATGCCAATCCTCACTAAAAAGCACCGTACTTCTAAGTTGATCTAAATTCGAAACGGCAGCCATCATTTCAAGCGCCTCACGTGTAATGTCTTTATCTAATTCTTTCCGCTCAATGTTATTATTATTAATCCCTTTACAGGCTTCCTTTGCAGTATCTTTATCTGAAGTAATCAATAATTCCACTGCCCTTAAACCAGATTCAATTCTTCCGGCGGCATTAATCCTCGGGGCTATCGTAAAAACAACATCGGTAATGGTTAATTCATGCTTTTTTAGTTGAGCCGATGAAATCATTGCAGCAATTCCAGGTCTTGGATTCTTATTGATCAGTTGTAAACCGTAGTATGCCAATAAGCGATTTTCACCAGTCATCGGAACTATATCAGCAGCGATGCTTACTGCCAACAAGTCGGACAACGGACCCAATTTTTCAAATGGAATACTTCGTTTATTTGCGAAAGCTTGCATTAACTTAAATCCAACACCTGCTCCGCTTAATTCTTTATAGGGATAATCACAATCTTTGCGCTTTGGATCTAAAACGGCCACCGCCTTTGGAATTTCATCACCAGGTCGGTGATGATCACAAATGATAAAATCAACGCCTTTCTTAGTTGCATAATCTACCTTCTCAATTGCCTTAATTCCGCAATCCAATGCAATGATTAACTGAAAATCGTTATCCGAAGCAAAATCAATCCCAGCATAAGAAACACCATAGCCTTCTTTATATCGATCAGGAATATAAAATGCTAATTGATAATAATAGTCTGACAAGAAAGAATAGACTAAAGAAACAGCAGTGGTTCCATCTACATCATAATCGCCGTAAATTAAAATTTTCTGATTGTTTGCAATTGCAAATTCAATCCGCTCAACGGCCAAATCCATATCTTTCATTAAAAAAGGATCATGGATCTCCTCTAAATTGGGTCTAAAAAACGATTTCGCTTTTTCAAAAGTATCGACACCGCGTTGAATCAAGATTTCCGCAAGTGTGCTATCTAAATTATTAAGCGACTTACTAAATTGCTGAACAAGCTCTTTATCTATCGGTTTAGGATGATTCCATTGCATTTTATTCATGAACTCAAAAGTAAGCATGAAACCCTCAGTAGTTTACTTTTAAAGTGTATCAATTTTAGTATTTGTATATTCAATAATGGAGTTGGGCTCAAAAACACACTCTACAAGTACCTCTCCTACTCCACTTTCTATTAACCCAATAGACTCAGCTGCACCTTTTGATAAGTCAATAATTCGATGTTTATTAAACGGTCCGCGATCATTTATTCGCACTAAAACAGATTCATAGTTTGCGAGGTTGGTCACTTTCACCAAGGTTCCAAACGGTAGCGTTCGATGAGCTGCAGTAAAGGCCATTTGATCAAATTTCTCTCCATTAGCCGTTTCCTTACCGTGAAAATGCTCACCATAATAAGAAGCCGTTCCTTTTTCAAGACACAAATCGGATAATCTTCCATGAACAAAAGAAAACTGATTTATGAACAGGGAAGCGAAAATTAACATCTTAACAAATGACAACATACATTAGACTTTTATAAAACAAGACCACACATCTATTTTGGTTAAATAAGAAGGGTAACCAAGTGACGAACAATTCAATCAACTAATTACCCTTAAAAATCATTTAAAACCGAACTTAATCAGTTTAAAGTGCGATTTAATTTCTAGCAGAGTAAGCTCTCACATAATCTGCTAATTGGCGAACATTTTCTTCAGGAGTACCAGGCAAAATACCATGGCCTAAGTTGAAAATATGTCCACTTCTATTTCCTACGCTATCTAAAATAGCTTTTGCACGTGACTCAATTAACGACCATTCTCCAAATAATAAAGTTGGATCTAAGTTACCTTGAACGGCAACGCTATAATCTAAATCTGCCCAAGCTGCATTGATATCGGTTTTCCAATCGATTCCAATAACATCAGGACCAGTTTTTCTAAAATCTTGTAGTAAGTGAGAAGTGTTGGTTCCAAATAAAATAATCGGCACATTGGTCTTCGCCTTTAACATTCCCATCATCTTTTCCATGTGTGGCAATACATATTCTCTGTAATCCTGTAAAGATAAGATACCTACCCAGCTATCGAAAATTTGCAATGCCGCTGCACCACTTTCTTCTTGAAACAATAAATATTCAGCCATAGAAACAGCCAATTTATCCATCAATAAATGCCAGTTTTCCGTTTGGTTATACATAAGCGCCTTTAACTTCGCATAGTTTTTAGAAGGACCGCCCTCTATCATGTAACTTGCTAATGTAAATGGAGCACCTACGAATCCTAAACAAGGTACATTTAACCCTTTCTTTAAAATTCCCAATGCATCACCAGTGTATTTAAGGTCTGCAGCAGGATCAATATTTTTTAATCGATCGATATCTGCTTTAGAAGTAATTGGATTATGAATAACAGGACCAACACCGGGCTTATATTCAAAATTTACACCCATCGGCTCCAATGGAATCATGATATCTGAAAATACAATCGCAGCATCTAGTGCAAATTGATTAACGGGTAAAAAAGTAACCTCAGCACATACTTCAGGTATTTTACAAATATCTACGATACTGTATGTCTTCTTAATAGTCCTGTATGCCTCTTGATATCTTCCTGCTTGGCGCATAAACCAAACTGGAGTATGATCTACAGCTTCTCTTCGGCAGGCTCTTAAAAAATTATCGTTAAATGTTGTCATTAGTTTGCTATTAATTGAATGGAGTTTCTAATTGCATTCTTAATTTTTCTCATATCATCATCACTTAATGTTGCAGGTAAAAACCATGCTTCAAACTGTGATGGTGGAATATACATTCCATTTTCCGCCATTCCCCAAAAGAATTTTGCAAAATGCTCCGTATTGGATGTTTGTGCTGATTCGAAATCGACAACTTCTATAGCCGTAAAGAATGGATTAATCATGGCTCCAAATCGGTTTACTTGGACATCCACACCAAATTCTTTACCAGCTTCTAGAATCCACGACTCTATTTGAGCTGCTTCTTTTTCAAACTTATCATATGGTTTTAATCGTTTTAGCTCTTTAAGTGTGGCAATTCCACAAGCCATGGCTATTGGGTTTCCTGATAAAGTTCCTGCTTGATAAACCGGCCCTAATGGCGCCACCATATTCATGATTTCGTGCCTAGCGCCGTAAGCGCCTACAGGCATTCCACCACCAATTACTTTTCCTAAACAGGTGATATCTGCGACAATATCAAAGTAATCTTGTGCACCACCAAATTTCTTTCTAAAACCAGTCATTACTTCATCAACCACCAATAGAATCCCATGCTCTTTCGTGATTTCACGAAGCTCTTTCATAAAGGCTTGCTCTGGTACTATTACACCCATATTACCTGCTACAGGCTCTATAAAAATAGCTGCAATCTCATTTGGAAACTGATGAATTAATTTCTTAACACTATCAATATCATTATATAAAGCTACTAAAGTGTCTTTTACAGCTGCTTCCGGAACTCCTAGACTCCCAGGTAAACCTAAAGTAACTAATCCAGAACCTGCTGCTACTAATAAAGAATCTGAATGCCCGTGATAACATCCAGCGAATTTTACTATTTTATTACGATTGGTAAATGCTCTAGCCAATCGAATTGCGCTAAGCACTGCTTCTGTTCCTGAATTTACGAAACGTACTTTATCTATAGATGGAAAAATTTCCGCCACCATTTCAGACAAAATAATTTCATTTTCCGTAGTAGCACCAAAGGTAAATCCCTTATCAACAGCCGCTTTTACAGCATCCTTTACAGCTGTATTTCCATGGCCTAAAATAACTGGCCCGTAGGAACCAACTAAATCAATGTATTCATTTCCGTCTACATCATAAATTTTAGTTCCCTCTGCTCTTTCAATAAATAATGGATTTCCACCTACTGAATTAAATGCTCGAACAGGACTGTTTACGGCACCTACTAAATGGTGCTGTCCTCTTTCAAATAATTCTTTTGACTTCTTCAATTCCATAAATTGTAATTTTTATTGGACTGCAAATTTATTCATTTGCAATCGAATTATCCTTTTTTTAAGAGCTTAGCTGCTTCTTTTGCATGATACGTGATAATAATATCAGCACCAGCTCTTTTTATAGAAGTTAGCGTTTCCATTATCACCCGCTCTTCATCTATCCACCCTTTCTCTCCTGCGGCTTTTATCATGGCATATTCGCCACTCACATTATAGGCAGCAATTGGCACATCAAACGTATTTTTTAAATCTCTGATGATATCTAAATAGGCTAAAGCAGGTTTTACCATGATGATATCAGCTCCTTCTTCCACATCAAGCGTGGCTTCTCGAATCGCCTCAGTTCTATTCGCCGGATCCATTTGGTAGGTTCTTCTATCGCCAAAAGTAGGTGCAGAATCTGCTGCATCTCTAAATGGACCATAATAAGCCGATGCATACTTTACAGAATATCCCATAATTGGAATTTGAGAAAAACCATTTGTGTCTAATGCTTCACGCAATGTAGCAACCGTTCCATCCATCATTCCTGAAGGAGCCACCATATCTACTCCAGCCTTAGCATGCGCCAAAACTTGTTTATTTAGGTTCGTTAAGGTAGCATCATTATCCACATCGTTATCATGAATAATTCCGCAATGCCCATGATCAGTATATTCGCAAAAGCAGATGTCAGAAATAACATATAATTGCGGATAATTCTTTTTAATGAATCGAATGGCTTCAGGAATAATTCCGGATTCATTCATTGCCTCAGAGCCAATTGCATCCTTTTCTAAAGGAATAGCAAATAGCACCACAGAGTGAATTCCTAGCTCTATTAATTCATCTAACTCTTCAGAAATTTTATCCAGCGAGAAGCGAAAAATACCGGGCATAGAGGCAATTTCCTTTTTGATTCCGGGCTTTTCTTCTATAAATAATGGATAGATAATATCGTTAACTGATAGCTGTGTTTCCCGAACTAAGTTTCTAATTACTGGCGATTTTCTTAATCTTCTTGGTCTAAACATGTTCTTCATATTTTACAATCGCTTCTACTATGGCTTCTTCAGTGTAGGGATTTGCAACCACTGCTACGTTGAATCCTTTTTCTTCAGCTACTTTTTGGGTAGAAGGTCCCACTACAGCAATTTTTGCCATGGGAACAGATAAATTATTGCGTTCAATTTGTTTTACAAAGTTAGTAACTGCAGAGCCACTAAAAAAGGTAATCCAGTCTAAGTCTTGACTTAATACTGCTTCCAACTCTTCTTTTGAATACGCTGGATCATAATTCACATACATGGGCATCGAAATTACCTCTTCACATTGGTCTTTCAATAGCTCTACGTATTCATTATTCGCTTTAGATGATTGTGGAATTAATATCCGCTCATGGCCAAAGATAGGGAGTTGCTTTGCCAGCATTTTAGCCGTGTACTCTATTGGTACAAAATTACTTCGATACCCTATTTTCTCTACAGCTGCTTTTGTTTTTTCTCCTACTGTAGCGATGCGCAGATCGGTTAAAAAATGCACCTTTACTTCATATTGCTCTAAAGCATCAAAGAAATAGTTTACGGCATTTACGCTTGTAAATACCACCCAATTAATCGATTCTAATTGCGTAACTATTGATTTTATTTGAATTTGATTTTTAATTGCACGTATGGCAATCATCGGCAGTGCAGTAGTTTCTGCACCTTTATAGCTGAGAAGTTTTTCTACTGACTTGCATTGATGTTCGGCTCTTGTAACCAGTACCTTTTTATTTCGAAGTGGATTCAAGTATTGTTAGTTTAGTTTTCTCTTCAAGCTCCGCTTTGAGTTGAAGGGCTAAACTTTGAGCTATATTGATATAGTCTTTAGCAGCACCTTTCTTCTCTCCTATGCACACTAAGTTGCCATCGTTTGAAGCAAATAATCCTTGAATCAAAAGTTCGTCATTTTTTACTTCTGCAAAAGCTGCGATGGGATAATTGCATCCACCGCCAAGTGCGATCAAAAATTCTCTCTCTGCGAAAGTTGCTATCTGAGTTGGTTTATGATTAAACTGCTTTACCAAATCCAATACAAACCCGCTCTCGTCTCTAACTTCTAAAGCTAAAGCTCCTTGAGCTACGGCAGGCAATAATTCTTCTGCAGTAAATATATCGTTTGCT
The DNA here is from genome assembly GCA_028336925.1 of Vicingaceae bacterium. Taxonomy (GTDB): domain Bacteria; phylum Bacteroidota; class Bacteroidia; order Flavobacteriales_E; family Vicingaceae; genus Acidiluteibacter. The sequence goes on from JAOKVV010000005.1 coordinate 35,057, forward strand.
TTATCAATCATTCCAAGGCGATTGATACCAGCATATGCTAAAATGATGGCGTCGTAATCCCCTTCCATCATTTTCTTAATTCGGGTATCTAAGTTTCCCTGAATAAATTTCGTTTCTATGTCAGGGCGAAGTTTCTTCAACTGAATTTGACGTCTTAAACTTCCTGTGCCAATGATGGCTCCTTCTTTTAAGTCAGCGAATTTTTCTCCCTTTTTAGAGATTAGAATATCTCGAACATCAGCTCTTTCTGAGATAGCAGCCAATTTTAAACCACTTATATTTTCAATTGGAAGATCTTTAAAACTGTGCACCGCCATATCTACGGTACCTGCAACAAGTGCACGTTGTATAGCGGATGTAAACGCTCCCATAACTTCAATATCGCCATCATCACCATTGGTGCGTATAACCTTAGTTACAAACTCATAATTAGGTTCATATTTCTTTAATTGCTCAATTACTTGATGTGTTTGTGTCAATGCTAATTTACTTCCTCTCGTCCCTACGATTACTCTTCGCTGTGGCACTTCAAGTTCTACATCTTCTAACCCAAATACTTTTTTTACGGTATGAATTGGATTATCTTGTTCATGCATATTATGTGATAACTCATGAATCACCTCCATCGGTCGTTTAGAAATTTTACGCACCATACGGTGAGAGAACTTCTCTAATAACTCAACTTGAGCAGGAGTTAAATCGCCCATCTTTGGTAACAACCAACTTAACTCCTCTTCTTTAGTGCGCTGAAGTGAATGCCAATAGGCTTCCAGAACAGGTGATGCTTTCCTATTATAATACCAACTTGTAAACTTCTGCACCTCATCTTCTACTATCTCAGTTGCTTTTGGTATTTCATTATGGCGCTTCAGTAAACTCTCAAAGGTCATTTTTTTGATATCATCTAAATCGTATAACGACAATCCTTCCAAATTTTTCAGGCCTGAATTAAAATTTCTTGGTAAACCAAAATCAATTAACAGCTTAGGTTCTGATGCTTTAAATGCAAATTGGGCTCTTGTGCATTTACTATCCGTCAAAGAAGCCTCACTTAACAAATTAACTTCACCTTGAGTTCCTCCAATTATTATATCAACTTGACTAATATAACGGAATAGATTCTTTATCTCAATAGCTTCTCCACCCCAATCATTGGCCATTTCGGTGGCTCGATCTAAGTTATGGCTTGCAATGTATAATTTTTTTATTTTAGTCCTATCTAATATGGTCGCTACCAAATTAGCCATACTTCCAGTTCCTACAACTAATAGGGAACTATCTTCTAATTTATACCCATGATTTTCAATCAACTCAAACCCCACAGTTGCTAATGATGCCGAATGACGTCCTATATTAGTCTCCAATCGGGCTCTTTTTCCTGTATGTACAGCATGACGAATCATTTCATCAAGCATCGGCCCAATAGTTTTCTGTCTACGAGCCAATGATAATGCTGAACGAATCTGACCTACAATTTGATGCTCTCCTATAGCTTGAGATTCTAAACCGGCCGCAGTTGAAAAAAGGTTTTTGATGGCAATCTCGGTATCCGGAAGTACAGTAAGGTACTGGGAGAAATTTCCGAAACTTTTGAGATAGTTTTCTAATCCATAATAATTTTCACCGAATGCGTAAAGTGACAATCGGTTACAAGTAGCGATAATAAAAACCTCAGAGTATATCTGCTTTAAGTCAGATAGAGCTTGCATTGTTTGCTCATCATTTAATGCCATCTGCTCCCTAATATCTATGGGTGCAAAACGATGACTCAACTCTACTCCTACTATTTTTTCCATCTCTATCTAATACTTACCTCTTAAAATGGTGGCTGCAAATTTAGCCATAAGTTAACGGATTTAAAAAAGAATAAACGATTAAAAGCGAAATAAAGTTCTTTATTAAAAACAATTTTGCAAGTGGTTTTTACAATACAAAAAAGGCTTATATTTTATAACATTGTTGATAAAAAAGAAGAAGAATTTCCTGAACATTAAGCAGCACAATGGACACGATATAAAAAGCAGAATGTTAATAAATCTAAACCCAAATACGAAAAATTTGTTAGAGGAGGTAGTACCTTGCAAGTGCAAATAAAGTAACCCGCCACTAGTTACATAATTTAAAACAACTCATTAAAATGAAAGACATTGTCAAAAAAGAAACCCTCAACTCTAAATCAACCTCAAGTGCTACTTCTGCAGCTAAAACAACAAAAAAACAAACTTATAGCTATGAGGAGGCTGTAGCAGGTGCATCGAAATATTTTAAAGGAGACGACCTTGCTGCAAATGTTTGGGTAAACAAATACGCCCTCAAAGATTCTGCAGGAAATATCTATGAAGCAAGCCCTGATCAAATGCACCAAAGGATGGCTAGCGAAATAGCGCGTATTGAGGCGCGATATTCCAACGCATACTCATATGATGAAATCTATGATGTTTTAAAGGATTTTAAATATATCGTACCCCAAGGTGGACCGATGACAGGTATTGGCAATGACTTTCAAGTAGCATCTTTATCCAATTGTTTTGTAATTGGTAACAAAGGAGTAGCTGATTCATATGGCGGTGTTATGAAAATTGATGAGGAGCAGGTTCAATTAATGAAGAGACGTGGCGGAGTTGGTCATGATCTTTCTCATATACGTCCAAAAGGAAGTCCTGTAATGAATAGTGCATTAACTTCTACAGGTATTGTTCCTTTTATGGAGCGTTACTCTAATTCTACTCGTGAGGTAGCTCAAGATGGCAGAAGAGGTGCATTGATGCTTTCAGTTTCTGTAAAGCATCCAGATGCAGAGGGTTTTATAGATGCAAAAATGGACGGGACAAAAGTAACAGGGGCTAACGTTTCTGTGAAAATAGATGACGAATTTATGAAAGCTGTAAAAGGCAACACACTATATAATCAACAATATCCTGTTGACGCAAAAGAGCCAACTTTTAAAACGCAGACTGAAGCGACAAAGTTGTGGGATAAGATAATTCATAATGCATGGAAATCTGCTGAGCCGGGGATTTTATTTTGGGATACCGTCATTAACGAATCAATTGCAGATTGTTATGCAGATCTAGGATTTAAAACTGTTTCTACTAATCCATGTGGAGAAATTCCATTATGCCCTTATGATAGCTGCCGCTTATTAGCGATTAACTTATTAAGTTATGTAGAAAATCCATTTACACCAGAAGCTAAATTTGATATGCCTCTTTTTAAGAAGCATACACAAATGGCTCAAAGAATCATGGATGATATCGTAGACTTAGAAATGGAGAAGATAGATGCAATCATTCATAAAATCGAGAAAGATCCGGAAGTATTAGAAGTAAAACAAACCGAATTAACTCTTTGGAGCAAAATAAAGGCAAAGTGTGAAGAAGGCAGAAGAACAGGCGTAGGTATTACTGCAGAAGGTGATATGCTAGCTGCATTAGGCTTACGATATGGAACTGATGAGGCACTTAACTTCTCTGTAAAAGTTCACAAAAACCTAGCGTTAGCTGCTTACAGATCTTCTGTAGACATGGCTAGAGATAGAGGTTCTTTCCCTATTTACGATTCTATTCGTGAGGAAAAAAACCCAATGATTAATAGAATTAAAGATGCCGATCCTGCATTGTATGAGGATATGGTTAAATATGGTAGAAGAAACATCGCTCTTTTAACCATTGCTCCTACAGGCACTACTTCTATTATGACGCAAACTACTTCAGGCATTGAGCCGGTATTTATGGTTTCTTACAAAAGAAGAAAGAAAGTAAACCCGAATGATAAGAATAGCCGCGTAGACTTTATTGATGAAGTAGGTGATGCTTGGGAAGAATACAATGTATTTCATCACAACTTTAAAGTGTGGTTAGACTTGAATGGCTATAACTTGGCTGAAGTTTCTGCAATGGCACAAGAAGATTTGAATAAAATTATTGCAAAAAGCCCTTACTATAAAGCTACTGCAAACGATGTAGATTGGGTAAATAAAGTAAAAATGCAAGGTGCTGTTCAGAAATGGATTGATCACTCAATATCGGTAACTGTAAACGTACCAAACGACTGTACTGAAGAAATGGTAAGTAAAATTTACTTAACCGGATGGGAAACTGGTTGTAAAGGAATTACTGTTTACAGAGATGGATCAAGAAGTGGTGTATTAATTTCTAATGATGAAAAAAAAGAGGATAACACTCCTGTTTCATTTGCAGAAACTCAAGCTCCAAAGCGTCCTAAAACACTAGAGGCAGAAATTGTGAAGTTTAACAACAATGCTGAAAAGTGGATTGCCATTATCGGATTATACGAAGGTAGACCTTACGAGATTTTTACCGGTAGAGCAGAAGATTCTTTCGCGATCCTTTCTCATGTAGAAAAAGGATGGGTAATCAGAAGTAAAACGGAAGATGGAAGTGCACGATATGACTTCCAATACGAAGATAAGGATGGATACAAAACGACTATTGAAGGTTTATCAAGAACCTTTAATCAGGAGTATTGGAACTACGCAAAATTAATTTCAGGAGTATTGCGTCACGGTATGCCGATTCCTTTTGTAGTAGACATGGTATCTAACTTACACTTAAGCGAAGAAAGCTTAAATACATGGAAAAATGGTGTGGTAAGAGCACTTAAAAAATATGTTGCCGATGGCACAAAAGTATCTGGTCAAGTTTGCCCAGGCTGTAACGAGGAAGAAGGTCTTGTATTTAAAGAAGGCTGTATAACTTGTGAAAGCTGTGGATATAGCAAATGTGGATAGTTTTTTTCTATGATGTTAATTGATTACTAGTCGCTACTTCGACAACCTAATCAGTTAATACACGCCAACATTACTTGAAAGAGTAAATTGGTATTACTACTTTTTAAAAAGCCTTTTCGAATGACTACTCGAAAAGGCTTTTTTTTGAAAAAAAACCAAAAGTTTAATCATCTTTGCAACATGCGATCAGTAAAAATTATCCTTTCTTTATTAGCTATAGTATTATTTAGCCTAAGTAGCTGCACCACTACGAATGGATTGCAGAAAAGAATGAAGAATAAATCAAAGAAAAAGTGTGATTGCCCGGGTTGGTCACAGGTAAAAATTGAAGAAAATAGATCGATAATCAGTTAAATTATTCTAATCATTGTGTAAAGGTTTCCCCAAAAAGCCTAATTTAGCTATTTAGAATCAATCTAAATAAATGAGCCAAAAGATTCCTCTTTCAGAAGCAAAAAAAGGAGACCTAGTTACTATAGAATCTATTCACAATGAGTCACTTTCCGTACAACTTTTGTGCATGGGTTGCATGGTAGGTGAAGAAATATTGATAGAACAAATAGCTCCTCTAGGCGATCCTATGATGATAAGTATTGATGGTGCATTGCTAAGTTTACGAATAGATGACGCCAAAGAAATCAATGTTTTAACTCAAAAAGAAAAACGTGGATAAGGGTAAGCAATCAAAAGAAATCATACAATTACTGTTAGTTGGGAATCCAAATTCAGGTAAATCAACCGTTTTTAATGAACTTACAGGACTTAATCAACAAGTTGGGAATTTTCCAGGTGTTACAGTAGAAAAGAAAACAGGTAAGATTACATTAACCTCCACACTTAAGGCTCAGGTAATCGACTTACCTGGCACTTATAGCCTAAGCCCAAGATCAGAAGACGAAAGGGTAACTTTTGATTACCTCAACAGTAATAAAACAGAAGGCAAAAGAGAAATTATCGTCGTCGTAGCAGATGCAAGTAACCTAAGAAGAAGTCTCCTCCTATGCTCCCAATTAATGGATCTAGAAAAATCTGTAATTCTTGGGTTAAACATGATGGATGTGGTAGAGCAAAATCAAGAATCGATTAACATCGAAAAGCTCTCAAAAGCATTAAATCTGCCTATTATTCCAATGAATGCTAGAATTGGGAAAGGAATAAAGGAGCTGAAGCAAGCCATTATTGATTTTAAAGAAGATAAACGTGAGCCATTTATATCGCCAATAGATGGAGAAAAAGATGTAGATAATGCGTTAAGAAGAAATCAACGCATCAAAGAAATACTTAAAGAAACGGTAACTACCAAAGGCGACAAAAAAGCGAGTAAACTTACTCGAAAAATAGACCAAATTCTAACTCACCGAATTGGAGGATACTTTATATTCCTTTTCATCTTATTTCTCATTTTTCAAGCTGTATTTTCTTGGTCGGAATACCCCATGACCATGATAGAGGAGGGATTTATTTACTTTGGAAATCTGGTTTCTGAAACATTCCCTGAAAGTGTATTAACCGATTTATTGGTAGATGGAATAATTGCAGGCCTAGGTGGTATAATTATATTCATCCCACAAATTGCTGCCCTATTTGCCTTTATCGCCATTTTAGAAGACACGGGTTATCTATCTCGCATCAGTTTTATGATGGATGGATTGCTCAAAAAGTTTGGTTTAAATGGCCGTTCGATCATTCCTTTATTAAGTGGCGCAGCTTGTGCTGTGCCTGCAATAATGAGTGCTAGAACTATCAGCAACAAAAAAGAAAGATTACTGACCATTTTTATCACTCCTTTAATCAGTTGCTCTGCCCGCATCCCTGTTTACACATTACTGATAGCACTTGTTATTCCATCGGAAGCTACCTTGGGGATTTTTAACCTACAAGGAGTAGTGATGATGGCACTTTATCTTTTAGGTTTTATAGCCGCCATTGCTACATCGTGGGTAATGAAAACGTTTATCAAAACCAATGAGTCGAGTCATTTTATTATGGAAATGCCCATATACCGGGCGCCAAGATGGAAAAATGTGGGCTATACCATTGTCAATAAAGTAAAGGTATTCTTATTTGAAGCGGGTAAAATTATCATTGCTATTTCGATTATTCTTTGGGTCATGTCGTCTTACGGCCCAGGAGATTCATTTGAAAAGATCGATCAAAAATATGAGAAAGGCCTTTTAGAGCCCAACATCAATAATGAAACAATGGCGGAGCAAATGTCTAGCGAAAAACTACAAGCAAGTTATGCCGGACGTTTAGGAAAGTTTATAGAGCCTGCTATTCGCCCTCTAGGATTTGATTGGAAGATCGGTATTTCTATCATTACTTCATTCGCAGCAAGAGAAGTTTTTGTAGGAACTATGGCTACTATTTATTCTGTGGGAGATGCAGACAATACCACTTCGCTGAAAGAGAAAATGCAGAATGCCAGAGATCCAAGAACTGGTGAGAAAGTTTATACTAAGGCAACAGGGTATTCTTTGCTTATTTTCTATGCCTTTGCGCTGCAATGTATGGCTACTGTGGCAATAGTTGCAAAAGAGACCAATTCATGGAAATGGGCGATAATACAAGTAGTTTATATGGGAGGACTAGCTTATTTAGCCAGTTTCTTAACCTATCAATACTTTAGTTAATGGCAAAAAAGTCGGCCACTGAAGTTTTACTAAAGTATCTTCCTGAGGCATCAATCGCCCCATGCATAGTCTGGATGAATGAGTTTAGACTACAACTAACTATCAAAAAATCACGTGCTACAAAATTAGGTGATTTCAGGCCTGTACATGATGGAAAACCTGCGAGAATTACAGTAAATGGTGACTTAAATAAATATGCCTTTCTAATCACCTTGGTGCATGAAATTGCACACGGAATTTGCTGGGATAAATACCAACGAAAAGTAGCTCCACACGGCAAAGAATGGAAAAGTATTTATAGCAACTACCTCTCTCAATTTATTGGAAAAGAAGTCTTCCCAAAAGAATTAGAACCAATTATTGTACAGCACATTAATCGACCAAAGGCATCAAGCTGCAGCGATACGAGTCTGCTCAAAGCACTAAAAGCATACGATGATAATCCAGTGATTCATTTAGAGGAATTACCTGAAGATGCGATTTTTCAACTCTCGACAGGCCGAGTGTTTCAAAAGAAAGAATTAAAACGAAAACGTTATATCTGCATCGAATTATCGAGCAAGAAGCGATACCTAGTAAATGGCATAGCAGAAGTTATTCCAATGACAGAGATAGATAAACAATAGTTTTAGAATATATCTAAATCTCCTTTATGCAACGGCTAACATTTCGTAATTTAGGCCCCTTATTAGAAGAAAATAATGAATAAAGACAACTACTGCGTAATTATGGCAGGCGGCATAGGAAGTCGTTTTTGGCCAATGAGTCGCACATCATACCCCAAGCAATTTATCGACATTTTAGGAACAGGCAGAACATTGATCCAGCAAACCTACGATCGTCTTCAACGCATAGCACCAAAAGAAAATATATTTGTCGTAACCAACGAAGATTACCGAGAATTGGTTTTAGAACAATGCGAAGGAATGGATACCTCTCAGGTTTTATGTGAGCCAAGCAGAAGAAATACTGCTCCTTGTGTTGCTTATGCGAGTTATAAAATAAAATCGCTAAACGCAAACGCCAAAATTGTTGTAGCTCCAGCTGATCACTTAATTCTTAAAGAAGACAAGTTTATTGAAAGCATCAATACTGCCTTAGATTATGTATCTAAAAACAATGCATTGCTTACTTTAGCCATAGAACCAAGCCGTCCGGATACAGGTTATGGATACATTCAATTTGATAGCTCTGAAAAAGATAGCAAGATCAAAAAGGTAAAAACTTTTACTGAAAAACCAAACGTTGAACTGGCCAAGCAATTTGTTGAAAGTGGCGAGTTTAGTTGGAATTCAGGCATGTTTATTTGGACTGTAAATTCAATTATAGAAGCATTTAAAAATCACATGCCTGAACTTAATGGTTATTTTGAAGATGGTTATAGTAAGTTAAAAACTGATCAAGAAGAGCAATTTATCAAGGATACCTATGCGGTTTGTAAAAGTATTTCTATCGATTATGGAATCATGGAAAAAGCGCCAAATGTGTATGTGATATCAGCAGACATTGGCTGGTCTGATTTGGGTACCTGGGGGTCTATTTATACGCACTTGCGCCACGATGAAAACCTAAACGCTACGATTGGAAAAAATGTAATGCTATATGATAGTCATAATTGCATTGTAAGCATGCCGAAAGATAAGTTGGTGGTTTTACAAGGTTTGGATGGCTATATTGTAGTAGAATCAAATAATACCTTATTAGTTTGCAAAAAAGAAGACGAGCAAAAAATCAAGGAATTTGTAACTGATATTAAGATTGATAAAGGCGAGAAGTTTGTTTAAGCTTTGCTGATGCAAATCCTTGTTAATGGTTAATTACTAATTGCCTGCCGGCAAACGCACTTTTATTTTCATAATAACAAGTCTGAACTAAGGCTAGAAACAGCGTTTACAGAAATGAAAAATCACTTCACTTCTATCTTATAAATCTGCCCTTTGTTACCTAATAAGTAACCGATATTGGAATTCTTTACAAATTGGATTGCATTTAGATTTAGATCATTTATTTTTTGCCAGTTTTTACCATTATCGTCACTTACATCTATTCCATTTGTGCCAACAGCAATAAATAAATTAGCAGGCTTGCAATAAGTCACACATGATCGGTAACCGCTTAATGGAGTTTCAGGGTTTTGCCAAGTTATTCCGCCGTCTGTAGTATAAATGGAGTTTTCTACCATACTCGTATCCGGCAAGGTGTAATCACCACCTACCGCCACTCCAAAGTAATTGTCCTTAAAATTGATGGAATAGATCCCTCTTGTAGAACCGCCTTGAAAAATAGGCGTTTCTATTGCAAACCAATCTTTGTATGGATGCTCCCCAACTAGCATACGTCCTTTTGGTCCACCCAACCCTATAAACGCGCGTTTACTAGGCGTAAAAGCTATATTGGAACCACTAGCAGCAAAACCAGCTTCACCTTCCAATGCAGGAATTAAATTTTCAGTTGGAGGAGCTATCCACATTTTACCTGAAATTCCTGAAACCAATATAAAATGCATCCCATTGATAGGATCGCTGTAAGCTATACCAAATTGATTATCGACAAACTCAATAGCATCAAAGAATAACTGCTCAACAGGAAAATTGAATACTTTCTTCCATCCTTTACCCCCATTGTTAGTTCTGTAGATCCTTCCGGGGTTTCCTGAGTTCATTAAAATGACCGTATCTGCATCAAAGCCATGAATATCTCTATAATCTAACGTATCTCCTTGATATGGAACATTCATAAAATACAGATTCTTCCCTCCATCGGTGGTTTTAATGATTGTACCATTAGCTCCACCAAACCAAGCTACATTTTCATCTACTATAGAAATCCCTCTCAAACTTTCATTGGTCGGACTTCTCAACTCTATTATTTTCATCGATGAGTCATCATAAATCACATTTTCAGGAGTCTGATTTTGCTCAGTTTTATTTACAGCAGAACTAGTTGTAGAGTCTTTATTCTTCTTGGGACTATTGCAAGAATAAAGAGAAAAAATTAGGATTAGATGCAGAAGTATTTTCATGAGCTAAATGTAGTAAAATGAAAAATAATGACATAAAAAAACCTGCAAAGAAGGTATCTAAGCAGGCTTTTCTGTACAATATTATATCTTACAAAGATCCAATCATATCTTCAGGTTTTACCCACTGATCGAATTCATCAGCAGTTAAGTATCCTAAATTAATCGCCTCTTCTTTTAATGTTGTGCCATTTTCATGCGCAGTTTTTGCAATTTTTGATGCTTTATCATATCCAATATGCGTATTCAACGCAGTTACTAACATCAACGAATTATTCAAATTCTTCTTAATGTTTGCGTAGTTAGGCTCTATACCTCCTGCACAATGGATATCGAATGAAACACACGCATCACCAATTAATCGAGCTGACTCCAATAGGTTTTTAGCCATCATTGGTTTAAATACGTTCAGTTGAAAATGCCCATTCATACCACCTGTAGTCACAGCTACATCATTACCAACTACCTGAGCACAAACCATTGTTAAAGCTTCACACTGAGTAGGATTAACTTTTCCTGGCATAATAGATGATCCAGGCTCATTTGCAGGAATATTGATCTCACCTATTCCGCATCTCGGGCCTGATGCCAATAGACGAACATCATTTGCAATCTTCATCAAGCTCACAGCTAATTGCTTTAATGCTCCATGCGTTTCAACTAATGCATCATGCGCTGCTAATGCCTCAAACTTATTTTCAGCTGTAATGAATGGCAATCCGCTAAACTCAGCTATTCTCTTTGCGACTAGTTCAGAGTAACCTTTAGGTGTATTAATGCCTGTTCCTACCGCCGTTCCACCTAATGCCAATTCAGATAAATGTGGCAACGTATTCCTCAATGCTTTTAATCCGTGATCTAGCTGAGAAACAAAGCCAGAAAACTCTTGACCAACTGTAAGTGGAGTAGCATCCATTAAGTGTGTACGGCCAATCTTCACTACATCCATAAACGCTTTTGCCTTTTCTGCTATCGTATTTCTCAATTGCTCTACACCTGGAATAGTAGTTTCCACAACTAATTTATACGATGCAATGTGCATTCCTGTAGGAAACGTATCATTTGATGATTGCGACTTATTTACATCATCATTCGGATGAATCAAGGTTTTTCCTTCGCCTAGTTTATTGCCTGCAATTACGTGGGCTCTGTTAGCAATTACTTCGTTAGTATTCATATTAGATTGAGTACCTGAACCAGTTTGCCAAACTACTAGTGGAAATTGATCATCTAATTTACCTTCCAAAATTTCATCGCAAACTTTTGAAATTAAGTCTCTTTTTTCTTCATTCAACACACCCAGCTCACAGTTGGTATGAGCTGCTGCTTTCTTTAAATAGGCAAAACCCCTAACAATTTCAATTGGCATCGTTTGCTTGGAATCGCCAATCTTAAAATTATTACGAGATCTTTCAGTTTGTGCACCCCAATATTTATCAGCTTGCACTTTTACATCACCCATGGTGTCTTTTTCTATTCTATATTCCATTTTTTAGTGTATTTTTTTTGATTTGAAGATTAGTATTCTTAAAAATTGATTAAAATTGCAGTCACAAAAGAAATCAAATTATGTTTACAGGAGGATTTTTACTTTTCTTAGCTATTTTCGGACTTGCATTTTGGGTATTGATATTTTTATCAGCATTCGCTCTTCCTTACGCAATCACTATGTTTGTGATTGAAAAATTAAAAGGAAAAAAAGCTGAATAGGCTTTTCCTATAGCAAATCGTTTACATTTTCAGGTGGCCTTCCCAAGACTGCCTTATTTTGTTTTACCACTATTGGACGCTCAATTAATTTAGGGTATTCTAACATTACAGTTATCCATTCCTCTTCCGTGAAATTAGAATTTTTAAACTTTTCTTTATAAACAGCCTCCCCTTTTCTCAACAACTGAGAAGGCTTCATATTTAATTTAGAAAGTATTAACTGAAATTCTTCCCGAGATGGAATATGCTTTAAATACTCTACTATTTCTACTTCCACACCGGCATTTCTAATCAATGCTAATGTTTCTCTGCTTTTTGTACAACGTGGATTGTGATATATTTTCATCATTATAATTTACTTCCCCCACCATATTCCATCAAATAAGCTTTAATGAATGGATCTAAATCCCCATTCATAACATTATCTACATTGGATGTTTCGTGGGCTGTTCTTACGTCTTTTACTAATTTATAGGGATGCATTACATAATTTCTGATTTGTGATCCCCACTCTATCTTTTTCTTTTCAGATTCGATTTCAGCGCGCTTCTCTAACTTTTTACGCATCTCTATTTCGTACAACTGTGATTTCAATAATTGCATAGCTTTTTCCTTATTGCCTAATTGAGAACGGGTCTCTGTATTATCTATCACAATACCTGAAGGTTTATGATGTAAACGCACACCAGTTTCTACTTTATTCACATTCTGACCACCTGCACCACCTGATCGGAAGGTATCAAATGTAACATCAGCAGGATTAATATGAATCTCAATGGTATCATCAACCAATGGATATACATACACCGAAACAAAAGAAGTATGCCGTTTAGCATTGCTATCAAAGGGTGAAATACGTACTAATCGGTGCACACCATTTTCTCCTTTTAAATATCCGTAAGCAAACTCTCCGTCAATCTCTAAAGTAACCGTTTTTACTCCTGCTACATCTCCTTCTTGATAATCAAGTTCCTTAATTTTACAATGGTGCTTTTCGGCCCATTGCATATACATTCTGGTGAGCATAACCGCCCAATCACAGCTTTCAGTGCCACCTGCACCTGCAGTGATCTGGATTACTGCACTAAGTGTGTCTTCCTCTTCACTTAGCATCTTCTTAAATTCCAACTCTTCCACTGTTTCTGCAGCCTTCTTAAATGCCACTTCTAGCTCTGCTTCTGTAGCTTCACCCTCTTTATAAAACTCAAAAATAACTTGCGCATCATCCACTGCGGCTTTGGTCTGTTGATAACCATCTGTCCACACTTTTTGATCTCGAACTTGTTTTAGAAATTTTTCAGCAGCTTTAGGATCATCCCAAAATTCAGGCAATTGTGTGCGCTGCTCATCTTCTGCAATTTGAATTAATTTATCATCGATGTCAAAGATACCCCCTTAGCGCTTCCACGCGCCCAACTAGTTCTTTGATATTTTCTTGCGTTACCATATCTTTTATCAATTTGCTCACAAAATTAAGGCTATTGTATCAATATTATTGAGTAAATAGTTGTTATTTTAGCAAGTAAAGAACTATCCTACAAAATAATGCCAACACCTGAAGAAAGACGTGAATTAAGAAGAATCAAACGGAAGTTGGTGCAAGCACAATACAAGGTAAACCTGCCAAAAAAAACACCAGTCAAAAAGGATAATATGGGTCCAATTCACTTACTTATGACAGTAACGTTTTTTATTGGCTTATTTCTAATTACCAACTACGCCACAGTTACAGTAATTTCTACTTGGAGTATCACCAAAATTTTTGCGGGTATTTTAGCTATTAGCCTACTTATTCCCATTAAATGGTACCGCAAAAAACTGACCATTAATATTTATGAGTTCTTCCTTTTAGGCCTACTCGGATATGCCCCATTTCTTACAGGAATATACTTTGCGACTAACTACTTTACTCGTGGCAACGAACATGTAGAAACTTATAAAATCGAGCAAGTTGAAATACATACGTTCTTTTCTGATCTAATTTTAGAAAACGACACACTCAATGAATATGCATTGTTGACGTGTTTTGATAGTCGAGATTCAGGATTATATAAAGGAAGAACCAAAGCCAAATATACATTTGAAGACGGTGGATTGGGATTAAAAATATTGGTGGATAAAAGAGCTATTCCTTAAATATTTGATTCAAAACAGAAAATATCAGATCACTCTCATATCCTTTTTGAGCAGCTGTTCGAAATAAAGTTCCTTTAAGTTCATACCGTTCTTGACTGGACCATTCCTCGATCGATTCCGGCATTTTCTTCTGAATGATTTTTTCTAAAGTAGCTACGTATTCATCAGAGCTAATTTGCAAAAAAGCTTGCGCAATTAAATCTTCTGATATTTTATGCATTTTCAATCCTTGTCGGATTTTAATCTTCCCCCACCGCTTTATATTAAACTTACCTCTAGTATAAGCCTCAGAAAATCGCTTATTTGAAACAAACCGATCTTCAATTAATTGGTCTAGAATATCATCAACTACTAATGGTGCTACGCCCCATTCTTTCATCTTACGTTCCATTTCGGCTTCACTTCGCTCTCGATACAAACAAAACTTCTGTGCCTTAATTAAAACTTTTTCAGGAGTTAATGGGTTTTGAAAACGATTCATCGAGTGTGTAATGGTAACTTCGCTCGAAATTAACTGAATTTGGGCGAATTTCCTGAATTTATGATCCTAAAATGAAGAATAAAAAAGCACTTTATACCTTACTTACTGCTAACGCAATTTCTCAATTTGCTCAAGGGATAAGCATGTTGGCCATCCCGTGGTATTTTGCGAAACAATTGGGTGAAGCCTCTTTCTTCGCTACATTTTATGCTATTGCCACTTTTGCCACATTATTTTGGGGTTTATATGCAGGAACTTTAATTGATAAATTCCCGCGTAAAAATATCTTTCTAGGACTTTGTGCTGTTAGTTTTACTGTTCTGGCGCTAGTTTCAGGCTATGGTTTTTTCGCCGGAGCTGTTCCCATGACACTTGTTGCATTAGTTTTTTGCTTTACCATTTTCAATTATAACATCCACTACCCCACACTTTACGCCTTTGGTCAGGAAATAACAGAAAAGGAAAATTATGGTAAAACCAATTCACTACTCGAAGTAATTGGGCAAACCACCAATGTACTTTCAGGAGCTATGGCAATTGTGTTAATAGAAGGGTTGGACATTCATGTTTTGGACTATCACTTACAAATAGAGGCTTGGAGTATTCAAAAAATATTCGCTCTAGATGCAAGTACTTACTTAGTAGCGATGGCATTGATAAAAAGCATCAAATACATTCCAACAGTTGAAAAAGTGGCAGTTTCTAAAGAAAATGCGTGGGTTCGACTAAAAGAAGGAGTTCAGTTTTTAAAATCAAATCCACTTATTTTTCATTTTGGAAATGCCTCTTACACGGTTTTTATTTTTGTATTGATCACTACGCATTTGCTATGGCCAATGTATATCGATCAGCATTTGCAGGTAGAAGGTGATATTTATGCTTCTACCAAAGTCTTGTATGCTTTAGGAGCTGTTATTTCAGGATTCTTTATTACCAAACTGCTCAAACTAATGAATACAGTAGTCGCTGTAATTCTTTTAATGACTATTGCTACCGTTGCCTTTACGCTGCTATCTGTCAGTCAGAATGTGATGGTCCTTTTAGGTCTTGGAATCTTTTTTGGAGTCAGTAATGCAGGTGTGAGAATACTGCGTGTTACCTATTTATTTAATCATATCCCTAACCACGTAATCGGGCGATCAAATAGTGTATTTCAGAGTATCAATATTTTTTTGCGATCAGCATTTATCGGCCTCTTCTCCTTTGATTTCTTTAGCGAGGGTTCCAATATAATATGGGCATTTGTAATTGCAGCGGCAGCCACGTTATTGTCTATCGTGCCGTTGGTGGTTTATTATAAGAGGTTGGTGGGGAGAGAGAAACTTACTTCAAACTAATATCTTCGCTATTAGAATCTTGAAATCTATACTCTAAGAATTCATACGAGTCAGAAGCTTGAATTTTTACCCACTTTTTATACTTCATAAACCATTTACGCTGTATCGAGTAAAATCCTTTCGTGAGATAGGCTTCAATAAACGGATGAACATGCAAGCTGATCTTTTTCTGATTTAATTGAGTCAAAATATAACGCAAATTATTTTCAATTTCGTCAATCAGTAGAATAGTAGCTTGAGCTTCTCCTGTACCATTGCAGCAAGGACAAGTTTCTGCAGTTTTGATATCCATTTCAGGACGCACACGTTGACGTGTAATCTGAATCAATCCAAACTTAGAAGGAGGCAGAATAGAATGCTTCGCTCTGTCCTCAGACATTGCTTCACGCATAACTTCAAACAGCTTTTCTCTGTTTGCTCCATCTTTCATATCAATGAAATCAATCACAATAATTCCACCCATATCTCTTAGGCGCAGCTGTCGTGCTATTTCATGAGCTGACTCGATGTTTACTTCCAAGGCATTTTGCTCCTGATTATCCATTTTGCGGCTACGCTGACCACTGTTTACATCTACTACATGTAAAGCTTCTGTATGCTCAATAATTAAATAAGCACCAGATTTCATGGTAACATTTTTACCAAAAAGCGATTTAATTTGCTTTTCAATACCGAAATGATCAAAAATTGGAGTTGTTCTGCGGTATCCTTTAACGATACTCTCTCTACCAGGAGCGATAGAGGCGATATAATCTTTTAATTCTTGTTGAATATTCTTGTCGTCAACATAAATGTTGCTAAACTGAGCATTCATTAAATCACGTAGCATAGCAGAAGTTCTGCTGAGCTCGCCTAAAACACGGGTAGGTGGTTTAGAACTTTGTAATTTCTTAAACGATTCTTCCCACTTTTCATATAAATTATTCAAATCACTGTGTAAATCAGCCACCTTTTTATTCTCTGCAACTGTTCTGATAATTACACCAAACCCTTGCGGACGAATACTTTGAATTAATCTTTTTAATCGTGCCCTTTCATCACTACTTTTAATCTTCTGTGATACCGAAATACGATCAGAAAATGGAACTAGTACCAGGAAACGACCGGCTATTGATAGTTCTGCACTTAGCCTTGGACCTTTAGTGGAAATTGGTTCTTTGGCAATTTGAACCAGTACATGTTGATTACCAGTTAGCTGTTCATTAATTTTTCCAGTTTTTTCAATATCAGCCTCAAAGGAAAAGTCCTTTAATGAAGCTGTATTGATTTTTTTGGTTACTACACCATTTACATACTTATTTAGTGACGAAAACTTCGGCCCTAAATCAAGGTAATGTAAGAAAGCATCTTTCTCGTAACCTACATCAACAAAGGCAGCATTTAGACCGGGCATCACTTTTTTGATGCGTCCTAAATAAATGTCACCTACAGAAAAACTATTGTTATTTTTCTCCTTATTGAGTTCTACTAACGCTTTGTCTTTCAACAATGCGATAGTTACATCAGTAGGAGAAGAATGAATAACTAAATCCAAAACCATATATACGAATAAGCACTAACACAAGTAACCCAAGGCATATTATTGCAGGGTTATTATGTGATTTTATGAAAAATGAAAAAATAATCCGGCTGCTAGATCAGCAGCCGGCTATTTGTTACTTCTTCTTCTTGTGTCTGTTCTTTCTTAAACGCTTCTTACGTTTGTGGGTAGCCATTTTATGTCTTTTTCTTTTCTTACCGCTTGGCATATCTTTTAATTTATTGTTATTAACTACTTTTTTATCTTCAACTCTTCAATGTAAGCATCTACTTGTGCAACCACTAGCGGATCTTTTTGAAAAGATTTATATCTTCCTAAATAAGACAACCCTTTTTCAATATCTCCCATTTGTACATACAAATCGGTCATATAAAGGTAAGCCTCTGCGTTCTCAGGATCTACTTCTAGCACCTTATTGAATCTTTCAATTGCTTTATCGTACTGTGTCGATTGAATCGAGAAGTAACCCAAATTAATTAATGCATCAATATTATTAGAATCAATTGCTAATACTTCCATTAATAAACCAATTCCTTTCATAGGTGCTTCACCCAAAGCTCCTGCCCCTTCTACATAACAGACACCTAAAGCTGTTTTAGCAGCTAAGTTATTCGGATTTAGAGCAAGTACTTCTTCATAAGAATTAATTGCTTCCTCTATAACTACGTGTCCATCAGCATCTGAAAATCGGAATGTTTTGAAGAAAATATCTCCTGTTTGCATCCATGCATCCTCAGATTGAAGGATTTTAGCTTTCTCCTTAAAAAAATCAGCCATTAAGACCGGTTGTTTTTCAGAGCTTGCAAAATTAATTAAACTATCTAAGATAATCAGCTTTTCTTCTGAGCTTTTAACATTAGATAGTTGGTTTTCTAAATCAGCCACTATTTGTTTCGCTGAATCGGAAAGCGATACTGATTCTCTTAAATCATGATTATGAGAATCTTCTACAGGCTTTTCAGCCATTACTTCTGTCACCATCTGATCATCTGAGCTAAGCTTAGGAAACAAGAAAAGTATAAAAATAAAGAAGCCACCAAACAATATGGTGGCTACTTGCGCTTTGTTAAGCTTTTTCATTATTTGCTGTATTAGCGGATTATGGCTTTACATTAGTCTTTACTCTTTCTACAAAGCTCTTAGATGGCTTAAATGCAGGAATAAAGTGCTCAGGAATAATCATCGTCGTATTTTTAGAGATGTTTCTACCTGTTTTTTCAGCTCTTTTTTTAGTGATAAAAGAACCAAATCCTCTTAGGTAAACATTTTCTCCACCTTCAAGAGAATTTCTAATTGCTTTCATAAACTCTTCAACTGTAGATTGAACAGCTACTTTTTCAATTCCAGTATTCTCTGAAATTGTCGCTACGATATCAGCTTTTGTCATTTTAAATAAATTTATTAAATAATTAATTGGTTAAACTTGAACTTCGCAAGTCAGTTTCGTGCACAAATATATACTATTTATTATTTCAAAAAAACTGATTTTAGGATTATTAACGAAAAAATTAACACTACTGATTTGAAAAACAACAAAGTATATTTCTCAAAAGCCATAAACCATTGGTATTCAATTAACAAAAGAAATCTGCCTTGGAGACTTAGCACTGACCCCTACATAATTTGGCTATCAGAAATAATTTTACAACAGACAAGAGTTGAACAAGGAATGAGCTACTTTAATAAATTTAGCACTAAATATCCTTCTGTAACAGACCTCGCATTAGCTTCTGAGGATGAAGTTTTAAAAGATTGGGAGGGACTTGGATATTATTCTCGAGCGAGAAATATGCTAGCAACAGCAAAATACATTTCTTCCGAACTCAATGGAAATTTCCCTAGCACCTATAAAGAAATCATAAAACTCAAAGGTGTTGGTTCATATACTGCGGCGGCAATTAGTTCTTTTGCATATAATGAAAAACAGGCAGTGGTTGATGGAAATGTTTATAGAGTTCTTAGTCGATTTTTTGGAATTAGCACCCCGATCGACTCTACTGAAGGGAAAAAAGAATTTCAATTATTAGCTAATGAATTAATCGACAATCAAATACCATCACAACACAACCAGGCAATGATGGAATTTGGCGCACTACAGTGCACCCCAAAAAAAACAGCTTGCGAAATTTGTCCCCTAAAGCTTGAATGTTTTGCTTTTAACAAGGGATTCATTAATGATCTTCCTTACAAATCAAAAAAAATCAAACAAACAAAACGCTATTTCACTTATTTAATAGTTAGGGATCCCGAAAACCTTTTGATCCAAAAAAGACCCGACAAAGGTATTTGGGCCAACTTATATGAATTCCCCCTTCTAGAATCAAATAGTGCTCAAGAGCAAAATGAATTAATCAATGATAAAAACTGGTTGAAAACAGTTCTCAACGACAACATAATAGTGAATCACATTAGCGATACGCACAAACATATACTTAGTCACCAACAATTATTTGCAAGATTTATAGAGATCCATGTAGATGCTATTGCTAAAATTTCAGATAATCAACTAATCATCAATCAACAAGACATAAGTAAGTACGCATTACCCAAATTATTGATTAACTATCTTTCTGAAAGGGATGATTTACTATATTTGTTGAACGATAATTAGATAATATTTAGTGAGATGGCAGGAGTAAATAAAGTGATATTAGTAGGCAATTTAGGAAAAGATCCTGAAGTTAGACACCTTGAAAATGGTGCATCAGTAGCTAATTTTTCAATTGCAACTTCAGAAACTTACAAAGACAAAAATGGCGAAAGACAGACTCAAACTGAGTGGCACAACATTGTTTTGTGGAGAGGTTTGGCCGAAATAGCAGAGAAATATCTTCGAAAAGGAAATCAAGTTTATATAGAAGGAAAACTAAGAACTAGGTCTTGGGATGATAAAGACGGCGTAACCAGATACACCACAGAGGTAGTTGGCGACCAAATGACCATGCTTGGAAGCAAATCTGACAACACACAAAGTGGAGCTGAAAATTCATCAAAGAGTTCAGAGAACATTAGCCATTCACAACCTGAAACCCAGATAGAAGAAGCAGACGAATCTGATGACTTGCCCTTCTAAACAAATTCTTTTTTAGGAGTTAACTCCTAAAATAAGACCTGTTTAATGAATAATATATCAATTGGAAGAACCACCGGAACAAATCATTCTTACGATCGCTCAAAGTGTTACGAGTCATTCATTAACAATTGAGATTATACTATCATTAGCCCTTATGGCTTTATTATTACTTTGCTCTGCGTTAATATCAGGGTCGGAAGTAGCCTACTTTTCATTAAGTGGATCTGAGATAGACCGCCTAAAAACCTCCAAAAATAAATCGGAAATTCGGGTGATTGAACTGCTTGAGCGTCCAAAAAGACTATTAGCAACTATTCTTATTGCGAATAACTTCATTAATGTTGGCATTGTTATTTTATCCACTTTTATTATTGATGGATTATTCACTTTCAATAATTACCAACTTAAGTTTTTTATTCAGGTTGTAGCAGTCACTTTTGTATTGCTACTAATAGGTGAAGTAATACCTAAAGTTTACGCAACTAGAAAAGCAGAAAAATTAGCAGGAATTATGGCAATTCCACTGTTTTATGTCCAATTATTAGTTAAGCCTATTAGTTCCATTTTAGTGCAATCAACTAACTTTATTGATAAGCGGATAAAAAAGAAAGGCCACAATATATCAGTTGGAGAGTTGTCACACGCACTAGAGCTTTCATCAGATGAAAACAGTAAGGATGAAGATCAGAAAATACTTGAGGGTATTGTAAAGTTTGGAAATACAGACGTGAAGCAGATCATGACTTCTAGAATAGATGTAGTGCCAATAGAAATTACAGCTACTTATCAAGAAGTAGTTGCAACAATATTAGACTGCGGTTACTCAAGGATTCCAGTTTACAAAGAAAATTTCGACAATATTTCCGGCGTCTTATATATTAAAGACTTACTACCACATTTAGATAATGATGATTTTGATTGGACATCCATTCTTAGAACTCCTTTCTTTGTTCCAGAAAACAAAAAAATAGATGACTTATTAAGGGAATTTCAAGGTAAAAAAATTCATTTAGCCATCGTTGTGGATGAATATGGAGGCACATCAGGAATTGTAAGTCTAGAGGACGTATTAGAAGAGATAGTCGGAGAAATTAGTGATGAGTTTGACGATGATGATTTAGTTTACTCAAAGCTTGACGACCTAAACTATGTTTTTGAAGGCAAGACACCGCTTAATGATCTATATCGAATACTTGAAGTAGAATCAGAAGAACTATTTGAAGAACAAAAAGGGGAATCTGAAACACTAGCAGGTTTCCTGCTTGAGCTTAAAGGTAAAATACCTAAAAAAGGAGAAAAGGTAAAATTTGAAAAATACCTATTTACCGTAGAAGCAGCAGATAAACGAAGAATTAAAAGAATTAAAGTAACAATAGAGCCCGACAACTTAATAGAGAAAAATGATTAAACGTATTTTATTGGGATTTCTATTCGGAACAATAAGCATGGTATTTATTGGTTGCGGAGGTGATGTATTACCCAAACCAACAGGTTACTTTAGAATTGATTTACCAGAAAAGTCCTACGCAGAAATAAACGATAGTATTCCTTTTCCATTCTCATTCGAGTTACCTCAATATGCGGCAGTAAATTTAAAACGAACGAAAGAACAAACTAATTTCTTCAATGTGGACTTTCGTAAGTATGGCGCTCGGATTCATTTTAGCTATTTTCCTGTAAATGAAAATATCGCGAAACTTCTAGAAGAAAGCAGAACACTTTCTTATAAACACACTGAGAAGGCTCAGGAAATAAATGAAGAATTAATTATTAACCCTGACGAAAGCGTTTTCGGAACATACTATTCAATTGCCGGAAACGCAGCATCATCAGACCAGTTTTTTATCACTGATAGCAGCAATCACTTTTTAAGAGGGGCCTTATATTTTAACGTAGCACCAAACCCCGACTCAATTGGCCCAGTAAGTGATTTTATCAAGAAAGATATCGTTCATTTAATAGAAACGTTTAGCTGGAAAAATTATTCAGCTAATTCGGGAGAATAAGTAAATCTGTGTAATACAAAAACTACCGAACCTAACAACATCAGTGCTCCAATTTGGTGAAGCACTCCTAACCATACAGGAACTCCTAATAGAAGAGTAATAATTCCTAAAACGAATTGAACAGATACCATTCCAATCAAAAACTTCATTCCTCCCCGTTGTGACACATTGGTCTTCTCTTTTCTAGCTTTTACTGCCAAATAAATTACCAACCCAACCACAGCATAAGCCATGTAACGGTGAATAAATTGAACACCTGCAAGGCCTTCCACAAAATTCATCCATAATGGAGTCATTGCAGTAACTGCATCAGCTACTAACTGGTCACCCATAAGTGGCCAAGTGTTGTATACTTTCCCGGCATTTAACCCAGCTACAAAAGCACCCCAAACAATTTGAACAACAGTAATGAGTAATAAAACAGTAGCGCCTGCTTTTAGGGATTTGAATGCTCCTTTTACCCGTTTAGGATACATCAAACCCAAAGCCACCCAAAGGGTATAGGCAAATGTTAAAAAAGCGGTAGTCAAGTGCATAGCTAACCTAAAGTGACTAACATCAGGATCTTTATTTAACCCACTTTTTACCATGTACCAACCCAAAAAGCCTTGAAATCCGCCCATAAATAGCAGCAGTAAAAGTTTTGGCAAAAGCTCTTTGCTGATCATTTTTTTAAATAGAAAATAAATAAAAGGAATGATGAATACTAACCCAACCAATCGGCCAAGTACTCGGTGCAAGTATTCCCAAAAGAAAATAGGTTTAAATTCTTCGAGCGTAAAATGATAGTTGACCATTTGATATTCAGGAAACTGCTTATACTTTTCAAAAGCAATTAACCATTCAGCCTCATTTAATGGGGGAATACTTCCCATAATTAGGTTCCACTCCACCATGGATAATCCTGAATTGGTGAGTCGAGTAATACCGCCAACCAGTACCATTATAAATATTAATAAACAACCTGTAAGTAACCAATAGATAACTGGTCGATTAGAATTTACTTGCATCTTATATTTTTTTGTAAAATTAATAAAGAAACAAGTCAAGCAAGTGAATGTTTGACCATAAATGGCCTAAAATGCCGACATAAAATAGGTAATAATATCAGGGAGTGATATACTTGGTGAGCTAGAAGATGATTTTGCAATTTCTTTTTCTTTCTGATAATCTTTTGACTCAAACTTTATTTCTGATTGAGCATCATCAGTGTCTTTAGATAGGCTTTTAGTTTTTGCGTGGTCAACACAAGAAGTCATTTCAATAGCAAAGCCAAAAGCAATAAGAAATACAGAAAAAATTAATCGATTTCGCATGACGACTATTTTGTAATTAGGATTAAATCAAAGGTATTAAAAAAGATCATACAATTAGAGTAGCAGGAAAACTATTCAGCTTACCTTTGCCGCCTTATGAAATTCTTCGACTTAGACAAACCAGCCATTCAATGGCTCCTTTTGTTATTACTTGCATTTGTATGGGGCAGCTCATTCATATTAATGAAGAGAGGACTTGAAAGTTTTAATAATTTACAAGTAGCCTCACTCAGAATTGTAATTGCGTATTTATTTTTACTGCCAGTTGCGATTAAAAACATCCGAAAAATAAAAGGAAAATATTGGGGCTATCTCATAATAGCAGGTCTATTAGGAAATGGAATTCCTGCATTTTTATTCACCACAGCACAAACAGAAATTAGTAGTTCATTAACAGGAATGCTAAACAGCCTCGTTCCTCTTTTTACCGTATTGGTTGGATTAATTGGGTTTGGCTTAAAACTGCGGATCCGACGTTTTGCGGGTGTATTGTTAGGATTAGCTGGTGCAATCGGTCTGCTTTCTGTACAAGGATTTGATGTAGGAAATGGAAATCAAGCTTATGCATTACTTGTAGTGTTGGCCACGATATGCTATGCTACCAATATCAACTTTATAAAGACTTATTTGGGTCCAATCAACTCAATGGATATTACAGCCTTTGGGTTTTTCTTCTTGGGCCCTCCAACACTGATCTATTTATTCATGAGTGATTTTTCGACGATATTAAAAACTGATCCAGCTGCTTATCAAAATCTATTTTACATTGCATTGCTTTCCATTTTTGGAACAGCATTGGCAGTAATTCTATTTAATATATTGATCAAAAAAGTATCTGCAATTTATGCTTCTTCGGTAACCTACATTATCCCTGTATTTGCATTGATGTGGGGTTTTATAGATGGAGAAGTGATAAAAGGGATGCACATTCTCTGGATAACTATTATTTTATCAGGCATTTACATTGTCAATAGAGAGAACTTAAAATTGAGTAAAAAGCAGAAGAAAGCTTCACTTAAAGTAGATTAAATAAAGAATTGTTTCTTAGAATTTTATTTGTACTTTTGCTCACCAAATTTTTATTAACAAATAAAGCTGTATAAGATGTACGCAATCGTAGAGATAGCAGGGCAACAATACAAAGTAGAAAAAGATCAGCAGATTTTTGTTCATCGTTTAGAAGGCGAAGAAGGCTCAAAAGTTGAGTTTTCAAACGTTCTTTTAACGGATGATGGCAAAAAAGTATCTGTTGGCGCCCCAGCTGTAGAAGGTGTATCAGTATCTGCAAAGATTATTGAGCACCTTAAGGGAGATAAAGTTATCGCCTTTAAAAAGAAGAGAAGAAAAGGTTTTAGAAAAAAGACAGGTTTCCGCCAGTCATTGACTAAAATCCAAATTGAAGCTATTGGAGCTAGAACTGCTAAAAAAGCAGCACCAAAAAAAGAAGCCAAAGAAAAAGTAGCAGCTGAAAAGCCAGCAACTGAAGCTAAAAAAGCGGCACCAAAAGCAGCACCAAAGAAAACAACTGCTAAAAAAGCAGATGATTCAGAAAAATAGTACGAACCGATAAAAATTTCAAAACGTCATGGCACATAAGAAAGGGGTAGGTAGTTCGAAAAACGGAAGAGATTCAGAAAGTAAACGATTAGGTGTAAAAGTATTCGGTGGGCAATTTGCTCAAGCGGGTAACATTATCGTTAGACAAAGAGGAACAAAACATAATCCAGGAAACAATGTAGGTATTGGTAAAGACCATACTTTATTTGCTCTTAAGGATGGTTTAGTAGTGTTCAAAACCAAGTCAAACGACAAATCATACGTTTCTGTTGATACCGAAGGTTTCGAATAGTATCTACATACGATTTATAAAACTCCTCTCGGCTTTGCTTAGAGGAGTTTTTTTTGGCCTAAAACTTTAATGATGAAAACGCCGTCATCCGATAAAAGCATGACAAATTAAATACACCACAAAATGTATCTAAATTATAATCAAACATGTATCTTTAAAAATAAAATCACAATCTAATTGATAGGAATAGAGTTTATTTTTTTGATTTAGATTTTTCATTTTTTTGTCCGCCAAAAAAACGAAACAAAAAAAACTCGTCCTTTGAATTTTTCTTTCCTCCAAATTTTATAAACCCTAAGTTCAGCCGGGTGATCTCCAATCACAGATTGGAGTTTCCCGGTTTCCCTAAGGATTTATTTCATTTTCCGAAACAAAAAATTCAAGGGACAATATCAAAAGTAGCATTCGTTTTCAATTCCTAAATTTTTAATTGAACAGCACTAAGATGAAATGATTATTAAGCAATTCCATTCATTTTTTTGAGCACATTCTAATTGCACTTCTGGCCAGCTTTTTTCGGCAATGAAAATGTGTATTCCTAAATAATAATCGAATGCAGCTTAGTATCTTTGTTTATTCGAATTGACAATTAATACCATGTTACAACTACCATTTATAAAAGAAAATAAAGCCTTAATCGTAGAACGATATAAAAAGAGAAATCTAGAGGCTAGAGAAACTTTGGATCAAGTTATTGAAAAAGATAATGATCGAGTGAAAACTCAGCAAGCATTAGATCAGCAGTTAGCTGAATCCAACAAGCTCGCTAAAGAAATAGGCGATCTTTTTAAAAGTGGTAGAGCATCGGAAGCGAATGAGTTAAAAGAAAAAACAGCCCAGCTTAAAGAAAGTAGTGCAGCACTGAAAGATAAATTAGCTGAAATAGAAGAATCGCTAAAACAACTGCTTTACTTATTACCAAACGTACCGAATGAAATAGTTCCACAAGGTAAAAGCGATGCAGATAATAAAATTATTGAAGAAAAAGGTAGTGTACCTAACTTTGGGTTTACAGCTTTGCCTCATTGGGATTTGGCTAAAAAATATGACCTAATCGACTTTGAAACTGGTGTAAAAATAACCGGTGCAGGATTTCCAATTTATAAAGGAAAGGGCGCCATTTTACAGCGTGCATTGATTAACTTCTTTTTAGATGAGGCAAGAGATGCAGGGTACGAAGAAGTAATTCCTCCGCATTTAGTTAATGAAGCTTCAGGTTATGGAACAGGACAACTTCCTGATAAAGAAGGTCAAATGTATCATGTAGGGGTTGATGATTTATACTTAATTCCTACGGCTGAAGTTCCAGTAACCAATATTTATAGAGATGTAATTTTAAAGGAAAGCGATTTCCCGATAAAAAACACGGCTTATACGCCATGTTTTAGACGTGAGGCAGGTTCTTATGGCAAGGATGTAAGAGGATTAAATAGATTACACCAATTTGATAAAGTAGAAATTGTACAAATTCAGCATCCTGATAAATCTTATGAAGCACTAGATCAAATGGTAGCTCACGTAAAAGGCTTGCTTGATAAATTAGGATTACCTTATCGTGTAGCACTATTATGCGGTGGTGACTTAGGATTTACATCTGTGCTAACTTACGATATGGAAGTGTATTCTGCAGCGCAAGAAAAGTGGTTAGAAGTAAGTTCTATCTCCAACTTTGAAACCTTTCAAGCAAATAGACTGAAGCTAAGATTTAAAAACGGTGATGGCAAAACAGAATTGGCACACACCTTAAACGGCAGCGCATTAGCGTTACCACGTATTTTAGCCGCATTACTTGAAAACTATCAAACCGAGGACGGAATAGCGATTCCTGAAGTATTAGTACCTTACACCAGATTTAATAAAATATAAGGATGAAAAACGTAAAACAACTTCTTTATTCAATCGGAATTGTTGGATTACTATCAGGTTGCTTATCGGAAGAAGATAAAGTAAATATCGAAAAAGTAGACCAACTAATTGCTGATACTCAAGAACAGCTAACCGCTTTAGAAGCCACTAATTATGAAGCCATCTTAGTTCATCATGATACGCTATTTTCTAATTTAGGGCTACTTGGTAGAAACTTAGAAGACACTGTAAGCAAACGATTATTGGTGATGCTTGGTGACTATAGAGGAATGCGAAAGGTGTATGCAAAGTATAAAAAATCCTATCCTGAATTATTAGCTGCTACAAAAACGGAAATAGAGCAATTGGAATCGCTGAAGAAGGACATTGAAAACGATATCGTAAAAGAGGATAAGTTTGAAAAGTATTATCAGCTAGAGCAAAATAATGTAAATACGATTATCGACAAAGTAGGCCAAATAACTGTAAAAATTAATCGAGCTGAAGAGCTTTATAAAGATTATGCGCCTTCTGTAGATTCATTAAGCGTGGTAGTTAGAGAAAAGATTAAAGCTAAGAAAGCTACTCAGTGATCAAAAGAAAACATAACATACTTAAAAGCATCATCAGAACTGTACTAGTTTTGGCGATGCTTTTGCCTTTTTTGGTATCTGCTCAGAATACGGTAGAAACTGATTTAAAACTAGCTGACCAATTTTATGAAAATAATGAGGTAGAAAAAGCGCTTTCAATTTATGAGGAGATTTATGAAAAAACATCGTTTTTTAATACCTATAAGCGCATACTAGAAATTTATATTGAACAGAAAGACTTTAAAAAAGCAGAAGATTTAGTAAAAAAACGCATCAAATCACGAAAAGACAGCTACCGCTATTACGTAGACTTAGGATTAGTTTATAGAGAGGAAGGAGATGAAAAAAAGGCGGGAAAAAGTTTTGAAGATGCCATAAAAGAAGTTACACCTGCACAAAGCTATTACATTACCTTGGCCAATGATTTTGCTGCTGTTAATGAGTATGATTACGCCATAGAAGTTTATAAAAATGCCCAACGAACTACGGGAAAAGATCTTCAATATAATTTTCAGCTCGCTAATATGTACGGTAGAAAAGGCGAAATAGCTGCCATGATTAATGAATACATGGATATTCTTGCTGAAAATGAAAGCTATATACAAAGTATTCAAAATGTGCTTCAAACTATTTTAAATCCTAATCCTAATGGAGAAGTAAAAGAAATATTACGAACAAATCTGCTTACTCGGATACAAAAACAACCGGAAAAAACCATCTTTTCGGAGCTACTGATTTGGCAATATATTCAAGAGAAAAACTTTAATGGTGCTTTTATCCAAGCGAAAGCAATTGACAAAAGGCTCAGTGAAAATGGCACGAGGATTTATTCATTAGGAAGATTAGCACTTAGTAATGAAGAATATGATATTGCCATTAATTGCTACCAATATATCATTGATAAAGGAAGACCCAACCTTTATTATAATGGAGCACGCATCAACTTAGTGGATGCAATCAAAGAAAAAATAATTCACACCGAAAATTATACTGCTGAAGAACTGCAAGAGGTAAATAAGAGCTACAAATCTTCACTTTCTGACTTGGGCAAAAATAGAAGCACGGTAGAATTAATGAATAGCTATGCACACTTTTTAGCTTTTTACCTCGATAGTTTAGATGCTGCTGTAAGCATGTTGAATGAAGCCATAGAGATGCCTGGAGCTCCTAGACCAATTATTGCAGAGGCTAAGATAGAGCTTGCTGATGTATTGCTAATTCTAGATGATAGATGGGAAGCCTCGCTGCTTTACTCCCAAGTAGAAAAAGAATTTAAGTACGACGAAATTGGCGAGAGAGCAAAGTTTAAAAATGCCAAAATCTCTTACTACTCAGGCGATTTCTTGTGGAGTCAAGCTCAATTAAATGCGTTAAAAGGTTCTACTTCTAAGTTGATTTCCAATGATGCAATTGAATTATCCCTGCTCATAACGGATAACATCGGTTTGGATAGCATTGCAGATCCATTAGAGATGTACGCACGTGCTGAGTTATTACTTTTTCAAAATAAGGCAGATGATGCTAAGGTAGTATTAGATTCAATTCCTCAGTTTTTCCCTGCGTCTTCTTTAAACGATGAGTTGCTTTATCTGCACTATAAAATCGACTATAAAAAAGGAAATTATGAAAATGCAGCAAGTAGCTTACGCAAATTAATAGGCACCTATGCAACTGACATTTTGGGTGATGATGGTCATTTTTACTTAGCCAAACTGTTAGAAGAAAAATTAGATCAGCCTGAAGAGGCGATGGAATTGTATAAATTAATATTAACGAATTACAGCAATAGTATTCACGTAGTAGAAGCTCGAAAGCACTTTAGATCACTGCGTGGAGACACTCTAAATTAATAAAATAGCATGATTATATATAGCGTAACGGTAAGCGTAGAAAAAGGCGTTCACGAAGACTGGTTAGAATGGATGAAAGAAACCCACATTCCAGATGTAATGAAGACAGGTTATTTTACAGAGAATTTGATTACACGTGTATTGACAACCGCAGAAGACGAAGCAGGAATTACGTACAACATCCAATACCACTGTCCAAATATGGATGATTTGGATGAGTATCAGCGTGACCATGCTCCTGCCTTGCAGAAAGACCATACCGATAGATATAAAGATAAATTTGTAGCTTTTAGAAGTCTACTAGAAAAAGTATAAGTTGAAATTAGTAAAAGCCAAAAAGCACCTCGGTCAGCATTTCTTAACCGATGAGAGTATCGCATCAAACACAGTAGATGCCTTACAAATGACTGATCAATACAGCAAAGTAATAGAAGTAGGACCTGGAATGGGTGTGCTGACGAAATACTTAGTGAAGCGAGAAGATTTAGAAACCTATATCATTGACATTGATGGTGAATCTATTCAGTTTTTACTTCAACATTTTAATGAACTTGCTGAAAGCAGAATCATAGAAGGTGATTTTCTAAAGTATGATTTAACCACCATTTTTAGCGACGAGAAATTCGCAATTGTTGGTAATTTCCCGTACAATATATCTTCTCAGATTCTATTTAAAGCATACGATAATCGGGATAAAGTAATCGAAGTAGTCGGAATGTTTCAGAAGGAAGTGGCTGAGCGAATAGCAGCTCCTCCAGGCTCTAAAACCTACGGAATCCTGAGTGTTTTACTACAAGCCTTCTACACCATTGATTATTTATTTACAGTAGAACCAGATGTTTTCGATCCGCCACCCAAGGTGCAATCTGCTGTGATTAGGCTGCAACGAAATAATGTGACCGCATTAGAAGTAGATGAAAAACGCTTTAAATCAATTGTTAAAATTGCCTTTAATCAACGTAGAAAGACACTTAGAAACTCATTGAAGCAATTCATCAACGAGAAGCCTGAGGTAAAAGAAAATGAAATTTTCAACGAACGCCCAGAGCAGCTTTCTGTTGCTCAATTCATCGAAATTGTGAAGTTGTTGGATGAAAATTAGCTAAATTGTAGAGTGTACTAGTCAAAATACAGCCTATTTTGTATATCAGAGTAGTCAAAAAAGCGATATCTGAGACTTAATTATAAAGCTTAGCTATTAAATTCTTTTGTTCCTGCTGCTTATTCATTTAAAGTTGTAAATTCGTCCACAGCAAATTGAGAAGCTCATGCAATTTGAATTAACGAAAGAATATCTAAACGAACTAAGGGAAAGCTTAGACACAGGATTGGAAACATCGATTTTGAAAGAAGTCAGTGAACTCCACCCGGCAGATATTGCCGAAATTTTAGACGAGCTAACCATTGAACAAGCCTCACTATTATATAAATACATCGGAAAAGAGAAATCAGCCGATATTTTAATTGAGCTGGATGAAGATGTTCGAGAGCGTTATTTAGATTCTATTGGCGCCAAAGAAATTGCTGAGACCTTTATCGAAAACATGGACTCAGATGATGCTGCCGATATTATGGCTGAGCTGTCCGACAAGGTAAAGGAAGAGGTTATTTCCCACATACAAGACGAGGAACAAGCAAGCGATATTGTGGATCTTCTGAGTTATCCAGAAGATTCTGCCGGTGGACTAATGGCAAAGGAACTCATTCAAGTAAATGTGAACTGGAGCATGCTGAAATGCGTGAAAGAAATGCGCAAACAAGCAGAAGATATTGAAAACGTATATTCCATATATGTAGTTGATAATCAAAGTAGATTAATCGGCACCTTATCACTTAAAAAGTTGCTATTGGCTACTAGCACTGCAAAAGTTGAGGATGTCTACTTTAAAGATGTATTGGCTGTAAAGGCTTATGAAAAGTCAGAAGAAGTTGCTAATATTATGGAAAAGTATGACTTGGTTGTGCTGCCCGTAGTAGATGAGTTATACCGACTAATTGGGCGAATTACGATTGATGACGTGGTAGATGTAATTCGAGAAGAGGCAGATAAAGATTACCAAATGGCATCAGGTTTAACGCAAACTGCTGAAACAAGTGACCGAGTTTGGGCACTTTCTAAAGCACGAATTCCATGGTTGGTAATTGGCTTAATGGGTGGTGTTCTGGGTTCATTGGTAATTGAAAACTACGAAGGTCAGATTCAAATTCATCCTGAAATGGCCATTTTTATCCCGCTTATTGCCGCTATGGGCGGAAATGCAGGAGTACAATCTTCTGCAATAGTAGTCCAGGGTTTGGCCAATAAAACAATGGGGTTTGATTCCATCTTTTCACGACTATTCAAGGAGTTCTCAGTTGGATTGCTCAACGGAGTACTTGTATCCTCACTTATTTTTGCTTACAATTTATTGTTTTCAGACTCTTGGGCGCTTAGCCTAACAGTGAGTATTTCCCTAATAACGGCTGTGGTCTTTGCCACGCTTCTTGGAACTGCGGTTCCTCTAGTATTGGAGAAGTATAAAGTAGATCCTGCATTGGCTACAGGGCCATTTATTACCACACTGAACGACATCATCGGTTTGTTTATCTATTTTGGAGTTGGCCGATTGTTGTATAATTACTTCTAGCCATGTCTAAAAAAGTGATTTTTATTGATTCTGTTCATCCGATTTTAAAAGAGCGATTAGAAAAAATGGGCTTCCAATGTGATTGGATGATTGACTTAAAGCCTACTGAAATAGAGGAGATTATTGACAATTATGAAGGTGCCGTAATCAGAAGTAAATTCAAATTCGATGCTAAAATGCTAGAAAAAGCATCTCAGCTCAAGTGGATTGCACGATCAGGTGCAGGGATGGAAAACATCGATTTAGTTGCTGCGAAAAAGCTCAACATTCAATGTTTCAACTCGCCTGAAGGGAATAGAGATGCTGTGGCTGAGCATTGTATTGGATTATTATTGAGTTTATTTAATCACTTATCAAGAGGCGATCAAGAAGTACGACAAGGACTTTGGTTAAGAGAAAAGAATAGAGGAATTGAGTTAAAAGGGAAAACTATTGGCTTAATTGGCTATGGCTTTATGGGACAAGCCTTAGCGCAGCGATTGCAAGGTTTTGGAGTAACCATTCTTGCCCACGATAAATACAAAGAAGGTTTTGGAACGGATCAAGTGAAGGAAGTTAGCTTATCGGAGTTGCAAGCTAATTCAGACGTTATTAGTATACATTTACCATACACAGAGGAAACGCATTATTATGTGGATGAGCAATTTATAGCTAATTGTAAAAAGCCTTTTTACCTCATCAACACCGCGCGAGGAAAGTCGCTAAAAACCTCAGCTTTAGTTAGTGGGTTAGCAGCTAAAAAGGTATTGGGAGCTTGTTTAGATGTTTCTGAATTTGAAAGTTTATCTTTTGAGAACCTCAACAAAGAAGAACTTCCGCAAGCATTTCAGGATTTAATCGCATCCGACAAAGTGATTTTATCACCCCACGTAGCTGGCTGGACAGTAGAATCTTATGAGAAATTATCAAGCTATTTGGCGAATAAAATATTGGATAATTATTAAATTGATTCGGAACTCATTTTAATGATTAAGACACACAAGTTTTAATTTTGCAGTTCGCGTGATTCGATTGTATCAATTCTTGGTTTCAAAAAAGAAGGAATACGTTATGTCAAAACAATTATTGCGCTCAGGAACAAGTGCAGGTGCAATGGTTAGAGAATCTGAATATGCAGAAAGCAAAGCAAATTTCAAACATAAACTAAGTATTGCCCAAAAAGAAATAAATGAATCCATCTATTGGTTATAATTACTTGAAAAACAGACTATTTAGATGAAAAAGAATTCAATTCGCTAAACAATGATGCAGCAGAAATCATAAAATTATTAACCTCAATTATTAAAGCAACGAAACTTAATATGAGCAAGAGCGATGGTTAATAAAGTTGTAAAGTTAAACCCAAAGGCTATTCAGCTTTAATCTAATCTTTTTATAAAACCAAAACCTACAACACCTTCATCCGATCAGAATCTAACTTTAGGAATACAAACAACAAAATACTAAACCCCCAAAGTGAGCTACCTCCATAAGAGAAAAATGGCAATGGAATGCCAATTACAGGAGCCAAACCAATAGTCATTCCTATGTTAATTGTAAAGTGGAAAAACAGAATACATGCTACTCCATAACCATAAATCCGAGCAAAGTCTGACCGCTGGCGTGTGGTCAAAAACATAATCCGAAGTAATAGCGTAACAAACAGTGCAATAATGACTAGACTTCCTAGAAAACCCCACTCCTCCCCTATGGTGCAAAAGATAAAGTCGGTGCTTTGTTCGGGCACAAAATCATACTTGGTTTGGGTTCCTTCTAAAAAGCCTTTTCCGATAACCCCACCTGAACCAATAGCTATAAGCGATTGATTAACATTATAACCTGCGCCTCTTGGATCAGATTCTAAGCCAAGCATTACGTTTATCCGTTTAGATTGATGCGGCTCTAAAACATTATTAAAAATGTAGTCTACACTCTTGATTAATCCAGCACTGGCCATAAACACTGCGATCATTACCACAATTAACTGCTTTGATTTACGGTTTAAATACCATAATAAGGCACATACTAAGCTGACTAATATGATGAGCAATAAGGATCCGTCAACTTGAACATCAAAAGGAAAATTAAATATCTCATTCCCCATAATTAGCGCCATCACAAATAAAAATGCCGTGGTAATTCCAATCACTAAAAAGTTTCCTGAAAGTCCTTCGCGATAAAGTACTAAAATAAATGAACCATAAACTAAAGCGGAGCCCGTATCATTTTGTGCTAAAATTAAGATCGCAGGAGCGAATATAATTACGGCTGCAATAAGCTTTGTTTTTAAGTCGCTCATCTTAATATTAAGCGTACTTAAGTATTTAGCTATTGCCAAGTTGGTTGCAAACTTAGCAAACTCAGAGGGTTGAATTTTAAATCCTCCAATAGCAAACCAAGAGGTCGCTCCTTTGGTTTCTGCACCAATTAAGATAACTAAAACGAGTAGGAATAGTACCACTCCATAAATCACATAGGCGAAAGTATTGTAAAATCGTTCATCTATAAAAAGAATGGTTATACCTAGAACCACGGAAGTTCCAATCCATAGCAATTGCTTTCCATACTGTTGGCTAGCATCAAAAATACTCTGAAACTCTTCATTATAAACCGCTGCATAAATGTTTAGCCATCCAGCAAATACTAAGATTAAGTATAAAAGAATAGTAAACCAATCAAGGTTATAAAATATGGAGGTACTGTTTCTCAAGGCCTATTGGGTATTTCTATGAGGTTACCCTCAAGCATTCGTATTTCGATGTCTTCACGTTTAATTTTTCCTTTGAGGTACTTTTCAATTAGTAGACCTGCCATTGGAGCTGCCCATCGAGATCCCCAAACCCCATTTTCTACATACACGGAAAGAGCAATTTTAGGATTATCTTTTGGCGCAAATGCGATAAACGTGGAGTGATCCTCGCCATGCGGATTTTGCACCGTTCCCGTCTTACCACAAACTTGTATAGAATCTAATCGGGCTGACATTCCAGTACCTTTTTCTACTACATCATACATGGCTGAAACGACTTCCTCATAATGCTTAGGAGCGATAGCTGTTTCATGTCGATAAACGGATGAATCAATCATTTCCACTCGTTTATTCCCCACTTTCCGTACAATATGAGGTGTAACATAATATCCTCTATTTGCGATAGTAGCTGACATATTTGCCATTTGGAGCGGTGTAAAACCTAATTCCCCTTGTCCGATGGCGAGAGAAACAATGGTTAATGAACTCCATCCACCTTTCCTATAATATCGATCGTAATAAGCAATATCGGGCACAAAACCATTTAGCTCATTGGGTAAGTCAATTCCTGTTTTAGTACCTAATCCGAATGAGAGAATATAGTTTCGCCAAATTCCATACCCTTTTTCCGTTGATTTGTAACTATCTACAATTGCTCTAAAAACATTACTATAATAGGAATTACAAGATGTTTGAATGGAGTACTTTAAGTCTACTGGTGAAGGGTGAGCATGACATCCCATGTGAAATCGTCCTGAACGATAGCCATTATTACAGCTAAACTTAGTGTAAGGTGTAATAACTTCTTCCTCTAATCCTATTAAGGCATTAATGCTCTTGAAGGTAGAACCAGGAGGATATTTGGCCATTAAAGCTCGGTTAAAAAGTGGTTTTAGCTCATTCTGATTCAGCAACGAATAATTATTTGATCGCTCTCGACCTACCAAAAGATTAGGATCATAACCAGGAGCGGAAACTAATGCTAGTACTTCTCCAGTAGTAGGCTCTATCGCTACAATACTGCCCTTTTTATTCTGCATCAATCGTTCTCCATACTCCTGAAGGTCCGCATCTAAAGTCAACTCTAAATCCTTACCAGAAACAGCAGTAGAATCGTAAATTCCTTCTGCAAACTTCCCTTTTTCACGGTTAAATACATCGACCATTACTACACGCAAACCGCGTTTGCCTCTTAACTCCTCTTCATAGGATTGCTCAATTCCACTTTTACCGATATAATCACCAGGTTTGTAATAAGGATTCTTTTCTATTTGAGAAGATGTAACTTCGCTAATGTATCCCATTACGTGAGCAGCTGTGCCTTCTGGATAATTTCTTAGGGTTCTAGTTTGGACAAAGAAACCTGGATATTTGTATAATTGCTCTTGAATTCTAGCATACTCCTCGGACGAAAATTCGCGCTCAAACACAGAAGATTTGTAATAAGAAAACACTTTAGCTTTTTCAATCTTTTTAATAAACTGATCTTTGCCAATGCGCAAAAGTTCACAAAAAGCAATTGTATCCATATCTTCTGGTACTTGCCTTGGCAGAATCATTAAATCATAAGCAGCCTCATTGTAAACGAGTAATTTCCCGTGCCTGTCATAAATTAGTCCACGAGCCGGGTATTCAGTAATGTTACGTTTGGAGTTATTGTCTGCATCAAGCTTATACTTATCGTTCAATACTTGCACATAAAACAATCGAATAATGAAGATGAGTGCTATTAGAACAAATACAACACTTATGATTACTGTCCTCGATTCTAATGCTCGTTTATTCATCGCTTGGCTTGGGCATTATAATTGAATAACTGACTAACAAGCAGCAATAAAATGGTAAATCCACTACTAGTAATAACTTTAGAAAATGTAAAAAAGAAATCGCTGAATCGGAAAACTTCGATAAAAAATAATAAGAAATGATGCGCAAAGGTGAGAATTGACGCGTATGTTAGAAACCACCTAAAATCAAAATCTTGCAAGCCTGGCTTTTGACTAGCATCATATCCATCTCGTGGAGCGATTAATTTTAAAACTCCCAGTCGTAAAAAAGCCATAAATACAATTGCCATCGTATGCATACCCATAGTACTGGAGAATAAATCGACACCAAAACCTAATGCAAAAGCAACTATTAATAATAACCATTTTGGTGTATCAAAAGGGAGGAGCAAAACAAATAATACGTACAAATAAGGATTCAAGTAGCCTCCTAATTGAATGTTATTTAAAACCAACACTTGTAATGCAATAAGGAATAAAAAAAGAAGGGTAAAAGTAAGAATCTGTCTAATCATTGTTGTCGCCCTCCTGTGCCTCAGCTTCTAATTTATCTTGCTCTTCACGAAGCACATTTTTCACTACATAAACTTTCTCAATTTTCTTAAAATCATTGATCAACTTTACTGTAATATCGTAAAAGTTTTTTCCCTCGGGCTTTTCGATACTGGTAACTGTTGCCAAATTAATCCCAGTAGGAAAAATAGACGAATATCCACTAGAAATAACCGTATCTCCAAGCATTACATTCGCATTCTTTGGTATATCAATTAATTGTCCATATTGATAATCTTTACCATCCCAAACCAATGAACCAAGGTAACGCTGATCTTTTAATTTGGCACTTACCTTAGACTGCGTGTGCAAAACCGTCATTACAGAGCTAAAACGAGTAGATACTGTTTTCACAATACCAATAATTCCTTGAGGCCCTATAACGCCCATCCCCGCCTCAACTCCTGCAAACGAACCTTTGTTTAAGGTGATGTAATTGTTAGCCTTACTGACAGTGCTGTTAATTACAGTTGCTTCTGTAAAATTATAAGCTTGTTGATAAACTGTATCGTTGATGATAAA
Source organism: Vicingaceae bacterium (assembly GCA_028336925.1). Lineage (GTDB taxonomy): Bacteria > Bacteroidota > Bacteroidia > Flavobacteriales_E > Vicingaceae > Acidiluteibacter. The sequence goes on from JAOKVV010000005.1 coordinate 73,411, forward strand.
GTTCTTACCAAAGATTTCAATTTTAGAGCCTGTCAATTGTCTTCTAAGATCAGCATTCTCAGCTGCTAATTGCTCATTAATTTCGGCTAAATCAAAATACATGGTAGCATTATTTACTAGCTGATAAAAGCTACCACTAGCTGCATTAGAGGAATTTAAAAACTCCGAACGCTGAAAACGATTATTCTGAAAAAGCAATAAAGCGGCTATCCCTTCTAGAAATAAGAAAAAAAGGAAGAAGGAGTTACGACTTAAAAATCCAAGTAAATTCCGCATTTAAGGCTAATACTGCTTTTTGTTTATCATTAACGAATCAAGAAGGTCAATTTAGCAGAGTTTTTAAGAGCTATTCCTGTACCTCTTGCTACTGCTCTTAATGGATCTTCTGCAACGTGAACAGGCAGTTTAGTTTTAATTGAAATTCGTTTGTCCAAACCTCTTAACAAAGATCCACCACCGGCTAAATATAATCCAGTTCTATAAATATCTGCTGAAAGTTCAGGAGGCGTCATCTCTAAGGCATTTAAGATTGCCGCTTCGATCTTTGTAATTGATTTATCCAAAGCGTGAGCAATTTCAGTATAGCTTACGATGATCTCTTTTGGAGTTCCTGTCATCAAATCTCTGCCTTGTACAGCATAATCTTCTGGCGGTGCATCTAGTTCAGGCAAAGCAGAACCTACCTCAATTTTAATTCGTTCAGCAGATCGCTCACCGATTAACAAATTGTGCTGACGACGCATATAATCTACAATATCATTGGTAAAATCATCACCGGCAACTCTTATTGACTTATCACAAACTATTCCACCTAAGGCGATTACTGCAATTTCAGAAGTACCACCACCGATATCAATAATCATGTTACCCATTGGCTCAAGTACATCGATTCCTATTCCGATAGCTGCTGCCATTGGTTCGTGAATCATATACACTTCTTTACCACCTGCATGTTCAGCAGAATCTTTTACCGCTCTTTTTTCCACTTCTGTGATCCCTGAAGGAATGCAAATAACCATTTTCAATGATGGAGTGAAGTATCTTTTAGCAGGATGAATCATTTTGATCATTCCACGAATCATATATTCAGCAGCCTGAAAATCAGCAATCACACCATCTCTTAATGGACGTATCGTTTTGATATCTTCGTGTGTTTTCCCATGCATTTGCATTGCTCGCTTACCTACAGCGATAACTTTCCCTGTACTACGTTCCATAGCTACAATAGATGGCTCATCCACCACTACTTTGTCGTTGTGAATGATCAAGGTGTTTGCAGTACCGAGGTCAATTGCAATCTCTTGGGTAAAAAAATCAAATAATCCCATTTTATTTATTCAAAAAGTATGTTAGTGTTTAAAATGTCTAGTTCCGGTAAATACCATTGCAAGATCATTGTTATTGCAGTAATCAATTGAAAGTTCGTCTTTAATCGAACCTCCCGGCTGAATTACTGCGGTAATTCCTGCATTTTTCGCTATTTCCACGCAATCGGGAAAAGGGAAAAATGCATCAGATGCCATTACAGCACCATTCAAGTCAAAGTTAAATTCTTTGGCTTTCTTTATTGCCTGATTAAGTGCATCCACCCTAGATGTTTGCCCTGTTCCGCCTGCTAATAATTGACCATTTTTAGCGAGTATAATTGCGTTTGATTTGGTCTGTTTTACCAATTTAGACGCAAACTCTAAATCATCTAATTCTTGAGCTGTTGGAGCAATTCTTGTTACCGTTTTAAAGTTACTTTTTTTATCGGTAACTAAATCCTTATCCTGAACTAAAGCACCATTTAAAATAGAACGATACTGCATCGTCGGCATTTCAATTTGCTTTTGAACTAAAATAATTCTATTCTTTTTTGACTGTAATGTAGTTAAAGCTGTTTCGCTGTAGCTTGGTGCAATTACAACCTCACAAAACAATGGATTAATTGCCTCTGCAGTCGCATCGTCAATTGTTTGGTTGGTGATCAAAACTCCACCAAAAGCCGAAACTGGATCGCCAGCCAAAGCTGCTTCATAAGCTTCTAGCACTGTTGCTCTTGTTGCTATTCCACACGCATTATTGTGTTTTAAGATGGCAAAAGTTGGATCATTTTCTGTGAATTCTCCAATCAAATTAACTGCTGCATCTACATCCAGCAAATTGTTATATGAAAGCTCTTTCCCGTGTAATTTGTCGAATAACTCGTCCATATTACCAAAGAAAGTTCCTTTTTGGTGTGGATTTTCTCCGTAACGAAGACTGTTTGCATTGTCTTCACTTATTTTTAATGCATCAATTTCTTCAATCTTGTTAAAGTAGTTGAAAATAGCCGTATCGTAATGAGAGGAAATTTGGAAAGCTTGAGCTGCAAATCGTCTTCTATTCTCGATGCTTGTAGAACCTTTACCTTCTTGAATGACTTTCAATAAATCAGCATATTGATTTTTTGAACTAACTATCAGCACATCATTAAAATTCTTAGCTGCCGCTCTAATCAATGAAATTCCACCGATATCTATTTTCTCAATAATATCTTCAGCCGACGCACCTGATTTTACTGTTTCTTCAAATGGATATAAATCCACAATAACTAAATCAATTTCAGGAATTTCAAACTCTGCAATTTCTTTCTGATCACTTTCGTTTGCTCTTCTTGTTAATATCCCACCAAATACCTTTGGGTGCAATGTTTTTACTCTTCCCCCTAAAATTGATGGGTAAGAAGTTAAATCTTCTACAGCTTGGCAAGGAATATTTAAGTCCTCGATAAACTTTCTAGTACCTCCGGTCGACAAAAGTGTGACTCCGTCGGCGTGAAGTTGTTTAATTATTGGCGCAAGATTTTCTTTGTAAAAAACTGAAATTAAGGCGGTTTTGATTCGCTTTGACTGGTTCATGATGTGGTGTGAATGTAAAGTACAATTTTACAAATTTAAGGTGGGTTAAACAATGCAGGAAAGCTATAAATAAAGACCTGTTGATAACAAGTTGGTTTTGTTTAAAACTAGAATTTGATGAGCGGTAATTAGAAACACAAAAAGAAGTTTAATTTTACCTTAATAAATTGCTCCTATGCTAATTTTAAAACTCCTAAAAGAAAGCCTTTCATTTGCCATCAATGCACTTATCGTAAATAAGTTGCGGACATTTTTGTCGTTACTAGGTATTACGATAGGTATTTTCGCAATCATCTCGGTTTACACCATGGTGGATGCACTAGAGAAAAGCATTCAAGATAGCATTTCATCTCTTGGCGATCGCGTAGTTTATGTGCAAAAATGGCCTTGGAGTTTTGATCGAAATCAACCGTGGTGGGAATATATGCAACGCCCACAGCCAACAGTAAAAGAATTTAAAAGCATTAAAAAATTATCACAGGGCGCTGAAGCAGTAGCCATGAATATTCAAGGCTCTAATACGTTAAAACACAAAAGCAATAGTCTTGAAAATGTTCGTTTTGTTGGAGCTTCCCATGAATATAATCAGGTAGCGGAAGTAGCGGTAGAACAAGGTCGATATTTTACAGAAAGTGAATCTAACAGCGGAAGCCCAGTTGCGGTAATTGGTGCGAGTATTGGAGAAAAATTATTTGGTGGACTCGACCCTATTGGTAAGCAATTCAAATTTATGGGCCGCAATGTTACTGCCATAGGAATGGTAGAAAAAGAAGGCGAAAGTATGCTTGGGAACTCAAATGATGACCAAATCATTATACCAATCAACTTTGCCCGCACACTTTTTAACGAGCGTAGCGAATCCATGAGTTTGACGATACGGGTAAAAGCAAAGGAACACATTAGTAATTCTGCCTTAATGGATGAGTTGACAGGTATTATGCGGTCATTGAGAAAATTGAAGCCTGTAGAGAAGGATAATTTTGCTTTGAATGAATTAGATATGCTTTCAAAAGGTTTCGGTGAATTATTTGGTATTGTAAATATTGCCGGTGGAGTAATTGGAATTTTCTCCATCATCGTAGGAGGGTTTAGTATTGCCAATATTATGTTCGTTTCCGTAAAAGAACGCACGAACATTATCGGGATTCAAAAAGCATTGGGAGCTAAAAACTTCTTCATTCTCTTCCAGTTCTTATTTGAATCGATCTTTTTATGTTTGGTCGGTGGACTCGTTGGACTGTTTATCATTTTCATAGGCACATTAATCCTAACCTATGGGTTAGATTTTGAAGTATTTCTCACCTTTGAAAACATTACACTTGGGATTTCTATTTCAGTAATCATTGGCTTAATTTCTGGTTTTATTCCTGCTTGGGGAGCATCCAGAATGGATCCGGTGGAGGCTATTCGGAGGTAGATTACTGAAAAAACGGCAACGTCTTTCTATTCTGAAATCCGTAAATTCCTGAACTGATGAAAATAATGAGCGCTAATCCTATCGCTGTGTAAGTAATAAATTGTTCATTATCCCAATTCTTCACCGCTATTGCGATTAGTCCCCAAACACCTACGAGTGAATACTCCCACATGCTTCTTTTCCAAATCATAATCAAGTAAATAATAGTGGCAACAACCATTAATAAAATTGTCCAAAGTTGCGGAGAAAGCAGGCTACCATCATATCCGAGAGAAACCATGAGTGCTGTAATGTTGGCAATAGTGGCAACGGTAATCCACCCAAAATAAAAACTGATCGGCCTCCAAACAAACGCAATCGTTTTAGCCGGAGCATGCCATCTTTCCATATTCGTTTTTAGCGTAATTCTAATTAAGGAATATAGAATTACGAGCATTACGCCCACTGATTCTAACACCATATCGTTCATAAACGCAACAATCCAAAGTGCATTACCAAAATTAGCAATGGCAAACCATGGGCCCACTTGGGAGATAGAATTGTCGTACTTTTTCGTCTTAATCTGATAGATTTGGTATCCTACAAAGGCAATCAAAAACAAATAAATAAATCCCCAAATGGAAAAAGCATAAGGAGCAGGGGTAAATAAATTGGCATACTTATCCGACATATCCTTCATGGAAACACCGAAAATCTGCTTAGCAGTAGCCAAATAATTGACAAACAGCGCAACTACGAGCGACAGGCCATTTAGAAAAACGAGCATTTTTTTATTCGTCATTTGTTATCTTTTTAGCATTAAGCTACTGCCTCTTTTTTCTCCTGCAAAAGCGGCTGAAGCGCTGCAATGGCCATATTGATGTTTTTTATGTTTGTAAATACCAATGACAATCGTTTGTTCTTTTCTCGAAGCGCCACTTTGCCTTGATTTTTCTGTACATAATTCAGCACTCTGGTAAATGCAGCAGACTGATAGTATGCCGATTCTTCATTTGCGATGAAGTAACCGATAAATTTACCCTGCTTCAATATAATTTTTTCAAACCCTACTTCCTGAGCCGACCAGCGCAATCGAATGGTCTCCACCAGTTCTTTAGTTTGCTTGGGTAAAGGACCAAATCGATCGATCAATTGATACTCGAATTTAAGCAGTTCTCCTTCATTATCAATGCTATCCAACTCTTTATACAAATTGATTCGCTCTGAAATATTGGAAATGTACTGATCGGGGATTAACAATTCAAAGTCCGTCTCAATCACCGTATCTTTCACAAATTCGTATTCATCATCAGAGTCTTCATGATACAAGTCTTTAAACTCATTCTCTTTTAGTTCTTGAATGGCTTCATCGAGGATTTTTTTATACATCTCAAAACCAATCTCGGAGATAAATCCACTTTGCTCAGCGCCCAATAAATTTCCTGCACCTCGAATATCTAAATCTTTCATTGCTATCTGAAAGCCACTTCCTAAATCAGAAAACTGCTCCAATGCTTGTAATCGTCTCCTCGCATCGTTGCTCAAAGCAATTACAGGTGGTGCTAATAAGTAACAAAATGCCTTTTTATTGCTTCGCCCTACACGACCGCGCATCTGGTGCAAGTCACTTAATCCAAAATTATTTGCATTGTTAATAATGATGGTATTCGCGTTTGGAATATCTAATCCTGATTCAATAATCGTCGTCGCGACTAACACATCAAAATCCCCATCGATAAAACTCATCATTCGATCTTCTAAGTCATCGCCTTTTAATTGGCCATGAGCCGTCAATACTTTCACATTAGGGCATAGTCGGTTTATCATGCCGGCTATTTCTTTCAGGTTTTCCACCCGATTATTGATAAAGAAAACCTGTCCACTTCGGTTTACTTCATACATAATGGCATCACGAATCAGTTCTTCGTTAAAGGTGTGCACTTCAGTAAGAATTGGTTGTCTATTAGGCGGAGGAGTATTAATGACCGATAAATCTCGAGCTGCCATGAGTGAAAATTGAAGCGTACGCGGAATAGGTGTTGCTGTAAGTGTCAAAGTATCCACATTTGCCTTTATCGTTTTCAGTTTATCCTTTACCCCTACACCAAACTTCTGCTCTTCGTCAATAATCAACAAACCGAGGTTGTGGAATTTAATGTCTTTTCCAGCCAAGCGGTGTGTCCCGATTATAATATCGACTTCACCTTTTGCCAGCTTCTCAAGGGTCTCCTTTTGTTGTTTTGCTGATTTAAACCGATTGATATAATCCACTTTACAAGGAAAATCTCCCAATCGATTCTTGAATGTTTTGTAGTGTTGCCACGCTAAAATAGTCGTAGGCACCAACACAGCTACTTGCTTACTATCAGCTACCGCTTTAAAAGCTGCTCTTACTGCAACTTCCGTCTTCCCAAAACCTACATCTCCACAAATTAGTCGATCCATGGGCTGCGGTGATTCCATATCAGCTTTGATATCATTAGTTGCTTTTAGCTGATCTGGCGTATCTTCATAAATAAATGAAGCCTCCAATTCATCTTGCAGATAGGTATCCGGTGAAAATTGGAATCCTTCTTTGGTTCTTCGTTCAGCGTAAAGTTTAATCAAATCAAAGGCAACCTCCTTGATTTTGCTTTTGGTTTTTTGTTTCTGTTTCGCCCAAGAAGTAGCACCCAATTTATCCACTTTGGGTGGAGTACCATCTTTACCCACAAATTTAGCGATGCGATGCAATGAATGGATGGAAACATACAAGGTGTCGCCATTTTTATATAAAATACGAATGGCTTCTTGCTTTTTTCCATTCACGTCTATTTTTTCTAAACCTGAAAACTGACCAATTCCATGATCGATGTGGGTGATGTAATCGCCTGTTTGTAAATTATTCAGCTCTTTTAGCGTAATCGCTTGATCTTTCTTCCTAAAACTCTCTTTTAATCTAAAGCGATGGTATCGGTTAAAAATTTGATGATCCGTATAGCAAGCAACTTTCAAATCCTTCTCAACAAATCCTTCTTGCACACTCATTAAGAGTGTTTTCATGCTTATTTCTTTGCCGATATCTTCAAATATGGCATATAGTCGCTCAATTTGTTTTGCGCTTGCAGCCAGAATTAAATTATCTACACCTCGCTCTGTATTTCGGTTTAAATTCTCACTTAAAAGGTCAAAGTTTTTATTGAAGGCCGGCTGTGCATCTGCGTTTATCGTAACGGTTAAGTCAATGTCGAAATAATCGGCTGTGCCAAATTCTATGGTATTAAATCCTTTGCTTTCAAGTATAAAATCCTCCTTAGAGATATATAATTCATGCGGTTCTAAATGCCTAATCGGAGAGTCGATATTATCATAAATATTACTCGCATTATCGAACTCTTTTTGAATTTTCTCTTTGGTCAGTAAATAATCTTTAAACCATATAATAGAGTTCTTGGGAATGAAGTTTAAAAACGTTTCCCGACTTTCTTCCAACAACTTCTCCTGCACATTGGGTAAAATAGAAACAAATTCCATCGGGCTAATCGAAAGCTGCGTGCCAGGATCAAATGTTCTGATCGAGTCTACCTCATCGCCAAAAAGCTCAATACGAATTGGATTTTCATTGGAGAAAGAATAAATATCTACAATACCACCGCGAATTGAATAATCACCTGGTTCGGCGGCAAAATCCACTCGATTAAAACTGTAACTATTCAAAATATCAATGATAAAATCAATGCTCAGTTTATCTTTTCTACGAATGATTAGCGTGTTGTCTAGCAGGTTCTTTTTTGTAACGACCTTTTCTGTAATAGCCTCTGGGTAGGTTACAATTAAGTAAGAACTATCTTGCTTGTTGATTTTATTCAATGCCTCTGCTCGCATTTGAATGTTTGCATTGTCGGTTTTTTCTACATCGTAGGCTTTTCGGTAAGAGCCGGGAAAAAAAATCACCTTTTCTTCACCAGCTATTTCTTCTAAATCATTTAAAAAGTAAGCGGCTTCTTCTTTATCACTCAAAATAAATAAGTGATTGATGGGGAAATTCTGAGTTACTCCATAAGCGTAAAATGAAGCCAACGATCCGATGGCTTTTTTAAGTGCAATGTGAGAGTGTGGGTGGTTCTTTAATCGTTGGGTGATTTCTTGAACCTTTGGTGCTGAAACGAATAATTCTTTAAGTTCTTTCTTTGTCATTCAGTTGTGCTAAGTCTCAAAATTAAGGATTCTAATAAAAAAGAGATTAATTTACTAAAACTATCAAAGAGGAATAACCGAGAATGCGTGAAAGAGTTTTTCAATAGTAATTATTGTACAATTTTAGTAGTACAAAGTTAAACCGTGAAGTTCACTAAGGTGATTCTTGTGCCTACTTTTCGCTCTTTGTGAAACCTTTGCGTTATTAGTAGTAAAAAAATCTCTTTCGAGATACAAATAATTGATTTTTGGATTCTTAATTTAAAAATCTACCTACAATACTGTATCAATGCCTGCTTCGCATTTTCATCTCCTAAATTAGCCGCTTCTTGAAAATCTGCACAACCTGCTGTTGCTCCAATTGTTTGATATTTCACCAAAGCACGCAGATAATAAGCCTGTGTGTTTCTTGGGTTAATTTCCAAACTAGCATTCAAATCAGCTAAAGCCAACTCCCATTTTTGGGTTTGAATATAGATTAAACCTCTGTTGGTTAAAGCATCAGTGCCTGGCTTTATGGCAATGGAGGCATTTAAATCTTCCAAGGCAGTATTGAAATCACCAATTTTTATAAACTCATTTGCCCGGTTGAATAGCGCATCTGCATGGTTTGGCTTCAATTTAATCGCCATATTAAAATCCTTTAAAGCCGCTTCCGATTTTCCTTGCGCAGCATAAATATTGCCTCGGTTAGTATATGGGTCTGCATACTGCGGATTTAGTTGAATAGCTCGAGTATAATACCGCTCCGCATCTGCTACTTTTCCTTCCTTAGCTGCTGTAATCCCTTTATTATTCCATGCCTGAGCTACAAACTCATCTTTCTCTAGTACATCGGCCCAAATGGTTTCATCACTTTGCCAAACGGTGGTTCGATGTTGTGCATAAAAAGCCAATCCTAAAAAGCAGGTAACACTCGCTATTAAAAGTGCCTTTGGTTGTTTTATGAGGCTTAAAAGTGGGCTTAGCGCAATTAAAATACCGATTCCACTTAAATAAACATACCGATCAGTTACGACTTGACTACCCACAGGAATTAATTGAAGTACAGGACCTATAGTGATTATATAAAACAATGCACCAAATAAAACCAATTGATTTTTCCTAAAACGATACACCAAAAATGCAATACCGGCTAAAATAAACGGAGCCGCATAATAAATCCAACTAAATGTTCCATTTACTTTATTAGGAAAAGAATAAAATGTGGACAATTCTAGCGGAAAGACATATTGTAATGGATAAAACACAATGGTATAGCAAAAAATCAATCCTCGCTCTACAAATGAATAACTCAGAGATAGATTAGTAAGGTGCTCGGCACTTTCTCTACTTAAAATAGTGATGGTTCCAATTAGAACGGAAATCAAAAAGTAGGGAAGCAATTGTACAAAACTAGTGATCCAACTTTTCTTTTTTATCACCACAAGGTAAGCTAGTAAAACAACTGGCAAACTGATAGCTGTGGCTTTGCTTAAGCAGGCGATAATAAACCAACTAAAAGTCGATGGATCAAAAGTTCGTTTGGGATTTTTAAGAAAACTAAGAATTGCCGATAAATAGAACGTGGTAAAAATAATGTTAGAAGTTGCAGATGCCCAACTAACCGACTCTACCTGCATAGGGTGCAAAACAAAAAGACCAACTAGTGGAATGATGTATAATTCTTTCTTGATTAATTGCTTGAGTAAAAGAAAAAGGAGCCACCCGTTCAATAGATGAAGCAAGAAACTAAAAACATGAAATACGGCGGGTTTTATTCCAAGAAAGCCAATCAACAATCCATAAATAAGTGTGCTTACAGGTTGATACATTCCTACATAGGTAGAACTAAAGATCGTTTTTAGTTTATCCCAATTCATCTTTACGATGTCTTGGTTTTCAGTTATCTGTATTTGATCATCGAAGTGAGTAAACGCATTGGAGAATGAGCTCCAATAGGCCCCAAGTGCTATAAAAGCAATGAAAATTAGAAATGCGGAGGTTGCCTTTTTCTCGATTAAAACCATTCCTCTAAATTACTGGATTTGTTGGAAGTTTTGAAATAAATCAAAAAAGCCCCGAAGAATTTTATTCTACAGGGCTTAACTTTTTATCTTTAATTGATATTACAAAAACGTCAACATTTTCTCTACCATCTTTTTAGAGCCCATTATACAAGGAACTCTTTGGTGTAACTCTTTCAATTCTACGTCCATAATACGCTGCTTACCTGTAGTGGCTACCCCACCTGCTTGTTCCATAATGAAAGCCATTGGGTTGCATTCATATAAAATTCTCAATTTACCGTTAGGTGCTTTGGTCGTTTCAGGGTAAATGAAAATTCCACCTTTTATCAGGTTTCGATGAAAATCAGCTACCATAGAACCAATGTATCTAGCTGAAAATGGGCGATTAGTCGCCGAATCGTCTTGTTTGCAATATTCGATGTAATCGCGCACGCCTTGTGAGAAAAACGGATAGTTCCCTTCGTTTAAAGAGAAGATTTTACCATCATCCTTAATTTTCATATTGGGATGAGATAAACAAAACTCACCAATTGAAGGATCTAAAGTAAAGCCATTTACGCCATTTCCTGTGGTGTAAACCAACATGGTAGATGAACCGTAAACAATATAACCGGCAGCTACTTGCTCATTGCCATTTTGTAAAAAATCTTGAAGATTTGCTTCTTCACCAACTTTACTCTTTCTGCGGAAAATAGAAAATATAGTACCGATAGAAACATTTACATCGATATTAGAAGAACCATCTAATGGGTCAAAGGCTACTACGTAATTCCCTTTTTTAGCAAAATCGCTTTTAAAAATTAATTCATGGTCATTTTCCTCAGAGGCTAATCCACACGCTTCACCGCCATTTTTCAATGCAGAAATAAACTGATTGTCTGCCATAACATCAAGCTTTTGTTGTGTTTCTCCTTGAATGTTTTCCAATTCAGTAGCGCCAATAATATTGACTAAACCTGCTTTATTTACCTCTCGATTAATGATTTTAGTCGCGATAACAATATCATTTAATAAGCGAGTCAATTCACCTGTTGCATAAGGAAAGTCGTCTTGTCTTTCTATAATAAATTCGCTCAATGTTTTAACTCCACTCATGATATAGTCTTTATTTTTTTGCAAATATCGCAAAATGAAAGCAATTTAGAAGTCTATCCTGCAAACTGTAGGCTTTTTAACTCCTAAAATTTACCTTTGCGACAAAGCAATGAAATTATGGTAACTATACGAGAAGGAAAACGTGCGGATTGTCCGGCTGTGTATCAACTAATTCAGGAATTAGCTGTTTATGAGAAAGCCGCTGACCAAGTAGAGATTACGGAAGAAGAGTTGGCTGAAGATGGTTTTGGCCCCAATGCGATTTACCATTTATTGGTTGCTGAGAAAGAGGATCAAATCATTGGAATTGCTTTATATTACATCAAGTATTCTACTTGGAAAGGGAAGTGCGTGTATTTAGAAGATTTAATTGTAACCGAGAAATACCGCAGAGTAGGTGCAGGCAAACTACTTTTTGAGGAGCTTATAAAAATTGCTGCCAAATTAAATGCCGGTAGAATGGAGTGGCAAGTACTCGACTGGAACGAACCAGCAATTGGATTTTATAAAAAATACAATGCTGAACTAGATGGAGAATGGTATAATGCCAAGTTTAGAAGGGAACAATTACAAGAATTATCAAAGAAATTGAAGTAAATGAAGGTATTTAAGTTTGGGGGAGCATCAGTGAAAGATGCCGCTGCTGTGAGGAATGTGGCAAAGATTTTAGAGCGTTATCAAGAAGATCAGATAATAGTAGTGGTTTCCGCTATGGGCAAAACCACGAATGCACTAGAAGAATTATTAGACGCTTATTTTCACGGTAAAGACAATACTTTAGCTCTTCTGGAGGTCGTAAAGCGATTTCATTTTGATATTTTAAAGGAGCTTTTTGAAGATACGCGTCATCCTATTTTTGAAGCAATTCACAACACCTTCGTAGAGATAGAATGGCAGCTAGAAGAAGATCAAATGCGGGAGTATGATTTTGAATACGACCAAATGGTGGCAGTTGGAGAATGGATTTCAGCAACGGTTGTTTCTGCTTACTTAAACCATGTGGGCTTGGCCAATAAATTACAAGATGTACGTGATTTAATCCGAACTGATAATACGTATAGAAATGCAAAGGTAGATTGGGAAGTTTCAGCCGAAAATGTAAATAGGCACTTAAAGCCTTATTTTGAAGAGAACTCCAATAAATTAATTGTAACCCAAGGATTTGTAGGCTCTACATCGGAGAACTTTAATTCTACATTGGGCAGAGAAGGTTCTGATTATACTGGTGGTATTTTAGCCAACCTAACGGATGCAGATTCTCTAACAATTTGGAAAGATGTGCCCGGTATGCTTAATGCCGATCCAAAATGGTTTGAAGAGACGGTAAAGTTAAATAACATCTCGTATCATGAAGCAATAGAACTAGCGTATTACGGAGCTACCGTCATTCATCCTAAAACGATAAAACCACTACAAAATAAGCACATTCCGTTGTTGGTGAAGTCATTCCTAAACCCAGAAGAAGAAGGAAGCGTCATTAATGACAATTCTGCAAAAGACTCTTCGATTCCTTCTTATATATTTAAAACCAACCAGATACTAATTTCTATTTCGCCAAGAGATTATTCATTTATAGCGGAAGAAAATTTGAGTCAGATTTTCGGCTGCTTTGCAAAGCACCGTGTTACCGTAAATTTAATGCAGAATTCTGCCATTAGTTTTTCAATTTGCGCAGACAATCAAAAGCAGAAAATTGATCAATTGATCGAGGAGTTAAAAGCTGATTATAAAGTGTATTACAATGATGATTTATTGTTGTTAACAGTAAGGCATTATAATGAAGAAACACTTTCTAAGCTTCTAAAAGGTAAGACCGTTTACGTGGAGCAGAAAAGTAGACAGACGGCGAGGTTTGTGGTGAAGTAATGGATTCTTTATTACTCCTTCACCTCTATCACAGAAACTATCTGAGGGGCAGCCTTTCGAATCGTCTCTTCTACACCACCTTTTAGGGTCATAGCACTCATAGAGCAACTTTGGCAGGCACCAATAAATTTCACCTGCACAATATTGTCTTCCGTTATATCAATCAATTCAATATTCCCACCATCAGCAATCAAGAATGGTCTCAATTGCTCGATAGCCTGCTCTACTGTATTGATAAGCTCGTTTTTATCTTTAATTAATTCCATAGCTTATACTTTTTCGGGAGCTGGCTCCAAGTTTAGTTGTGTTTTCACATTTTGAATAAATGCTTTTAGCGCCAATGCTTGCGGAGTATCATTTTGCAATACAGCAGGGCGACCTACATCTCCTGCTTCGCGAATGCTTTGAACCAATGGAATCTCTCCCAAAAAGTTAAAATCCATTCTTTCTGCTAGATCTTTCGCACCATTCTTACCAAAGATGTAATACTTATTGTCCGGCAATTCTTCTGGTGTAAAGTAGGCCATATTTTCAACTACTCCTAAAACAGGAACGTTGATCTCTGGCATTTTAAACATCGCTAAAGCTTTGCGCATATCTACTAACGCAATTTCTTGAGGTGTACTCACAACTACCGCTCCTGACAATGGAATCTGTTGCACTAAGGTTAAGTGCACATCTCCTGTACCAGGAGGCAAATCGATAATCATAAAATCTAATTCTCCCCAATCTGCATCTTTAAACATTTGGGTTAATGCTTTAGTCGCCATTGGACCTCTCCAAACTACTGCCTGATCAGGTGAAGAGAAAAATCCAATAGAAAGCATTTTTACACCAAAACTCTCTACAGGTTTGATCATTTGTGTGCCATTTACTTCTACCATTGCTGGCTTTTCGTCGCTTACATTAAACATAGCTGGCATTGATGGTCCATAAATATCGGCATCTACTAATCCTACTTTATAGCCCTCAGCAGCTAGTCCAGCGGCTAGGTTTGATGAAATCGTAGACTTACCTACACCACCCTTACCAGATGCAACTGCTATAATGTGCTTTACACCAGGCAACATAGTTCTGTGCTCAGGCTTACGCTCATGTGCTTTGCCCATGGCTGTTACATTAGCTTCTACACTGATAGAATCGCCTAAATGTCTTTTAATCTGATGCTCACAAGCTTCCTCGATTCGCTTTCTATTGTGCAAAGCAGGGTTACTTATTTGTAAATCAAAACGAACGGTATTATTTTGAAATTCAATCTTAGAAACAAGGTTTAGCTCTACGATATCTTTCTTTAAATCAGGCTCTATCACAAATGATAAAGCATGCATAATTTTTTCTAATGTAACTTCCATGATCAGGGTTTAAGATCGCAAAATTACCAATTATTTAGACTTAGTCTAAATAACATTAACCTAATATTACAACTCAACAAGTGGATTCCAAAAATGGTTTTTAAAATCGTGTATCTGATCGTCTATAACAACTATTCCTTCTGCTATTAATTGCTTTTCCATCATATCGGGTGGACTAAAATGCGCCTTACCCGACAATAGCCCTAACCGGTTTACCACTCGATGTGCAGGGACTTGCTCAGTTTGTGTATGTGATGCATTCATTGCCCAACCCACCATTCTAGCGCCACCTTTTCTACCTAAATAATTAGCAATAGCGCCATAGGAAGTAACCCTTCCATGAGGAATTAATCGAACTACCTGATAAACGTGATCAAAAAAGTCCTTATTCTCTTCAGATAATTTGATGGTTTTAGCCATTAATGAACTTTAAATTTCAAGTAGTTTATCTTAAACCCTTTGTCTGAAAAAATCTTCTCGTAATGTGTTTTTATACTTAGAATATCTTGGGTATCGTGATCATAATTTTGCACAGTATCACCATACAAATTAAAGGTATGTTCTAATAGTTCATACCCTCTTTCTCGGATTTCATCAAGTGTAAATCGAAAAAAGAATTCGCTATCTGTCTTTAAATGAATGATGCCATCTTTTTTCAAAAATTGCTTGTAGCGCTCGATAAATAACGGACCAGTAAGTCGTTTCTTTTCTTGCCGGTCTTTAAGCTGAGGATCTGGAAAAGTAATCCATATTTCATCTACCTCATCTTTAGCAAAACCACCTTCTATGAACTCAATTCTGGTTCTAAAGAAGGCCACATTATTAATCCCTTCGTCTTGACTAGTTTTCGCTCCACGCCACATTCTAGCGCCTTTTATATCGCATCCAATGTAGTTTTTATCTGGAAACTTTCGCGCCATTCCAACGCTATATTCGCCTTTACCGC
>JAOKVV010000050.1 GCA_028336925.1 Vicingaceae bacterium
CTACCCTTCTCGTAGGATTCTTGGGAGTTAAAAATAATCCAAGAATTTTGGAGCGTTTTTCTTCTGCGACATCTGCTCTTTTTAGTAAAAATAGCTAACGATGAATCTGAAAGTTCGTTAGTCCGCATACTGGTTTGGAAAGAATCTATCAAAATAATACAAGACAATCCTATTTTCGGGGTTGGTACAGGAGATAGCAAGGATAGTCTCTTAAAAAGATATGAAGACAATGATATTATCCATGCGCTAGAAAGAAAGTACAATGCACACAACCAATACCTAGAATGGTTAATTACACTGGGTTTTATTGGTTTTATTATACTAGAAGGAAGTATCTTTTATTTTTTTATAACTTCAATAAAAGCTCAAAATATATTACTGACACTATTTATTGTAGCAAATAGTATAGCTTTTCTAACAGAATCTATTTTAGAAACCCAAGCAGGGTTATTATTTTTCTCATTTTTTAGTTTATTTCTGTTATATCACAATAGCCCTAATAAGACATCTATTAAAGGCTAACTACTCAATGTATCATAATAAGTCTACGAATGAATAAGAAATAGTTGAAAAAGAAAAACGTTTCCCAAAAAGTATTTTATTGTGTTTTACACAAAAAAAACCACAAAAATCTCATCAATAAAACATTAAGCTACTCAAATCACCTAATGACATTACACACCTAACAATCAATGGAAGTTTACAAAACACAAAAGATTAAATTATCTTCGCATCAAATTAAACATGCTTAAAAACTTAAATATAAGATCAGGAGGTACGCTGAAATCTATACTAGTTCTAATGTCAGGAACTGTGATAGCTCAGATAATGTCTTATCTAGCAACACCTTTTATTACTCGTCTATTTACACCAAGCGAAATTGGAGAACTAGGCGTATTCCTAAGAGTAGCTGCATTTATAACAGCAATTGCTACTGCCCGTTATGAATTAACATTACCTCTTCCTAAGAATCAAAATCATGCATTTCAATTATTTCGATTAACATTAAAAATAACATTTATATCCTTAGGGGTTTTAATAATAATAGGCCTAGGATATTGGATATGGTCGGGGTTTAATATCAGTATCTTATACTATTTACTCCTCTTGGCATCTACCTCTTTCTTCCTAATATTTAAGAATATAGGCACTAATTGGTCCATAAGAAACCAATCATTTAAATCAATAAGTATTTCTAATATATTGGGAGCTTCCTTTACAAATGGAATGAAAATTATAGCCGGTATTTTTAATGTTGGAGTTATTGGATTGATTATTTCTCACTTTGTAGGCTCGATAATGGGAGTAATCGTTTTTGTAAAAGAGTTTTTTATAAATAAGAAGGCAGTAGGCCTTGAAAAGTCAAATGCTAAGATGAAAGTATTAGCAAAAAACTACAAAGACTTTCCTCAAGTAAATTTACCTCACGCTTTACTAGATAGTGGCCGAGAATTAATTATTGCTTTCTTTTTTGTAGAATATTTAGATCAAGCAATTTTTGGTTCTTACGACCACTCAGTTAGAATGCTAAAACTTCCACTTGTTATTATTGGAGCGTCAATTGGTCAAGTTTTCTTCAATAAGAGTTCGATTAGTTTCAGTAATAAGGAGGGGATTTATCCTATTTTAAAAAAAACGACCTTTCAGCTTGCTATGCTATCGATAGTTCCATTCTCAATAGTTTTTCTATTCGGAGAAGAATTATTTACGCTAGTTTTTGGCGATGAATGGTCCTATTCTGGAAAAATTTCAGAAATAATAGCACCTTGGTTAATGATTAATTTTATTTCTTCTCCCATCTCAACTATTCCCCTTATAATAGGAAAACAAAAATTATTTTTCTTTCTTGGTTTAATTAGCACATCGATTCAAGTTGCAGGATTTGGTTTGTTGCCTATTTTAGTAAAACAGGAAATAATTACAATTGATCAACTTTTCAGTATTATAAGTATTTCAATGAGCCTATATTTAGTAATTGTTATTTTTATAAAATTGAAAGTAACCAAGAATGCTGATAATCGTAATTTATCAATAGAGAATTGATTTTAAAATATCGAAAATGCCATTAATTAAAAGAATCATAAGTAATATACAGAATAGAGTGTTAGCATTAGTAAAACCCGTAATGATTTATGGCTATAAAGGTAAGGGCGGTGTTAAATTAAAAAAGACAAGATACGGATCTACTACAATCTTTCAAGGTAGAGATCAACTACATATTGAAGATAACGTGTTTATTAACCATTATTGTTTTATAGATGGATCGAATGGATTAAGTATAGGTGAAGGTTGCCAAATATGTTCATGGGTATCCTTATTAACCCACAGTAGTCACATCTCTATTCGATTATATGGAAGACATTATAACGGTGCAGATATGAAAGGTTATATCAAAGGAAATGTAGAAATTGGGGCTTACACCTTTGTGGGTCCTCATGCTATAGTAATGCCAAACTCTAAGATTGGAAAAGGTTCAATAATTACCGCATTTAGCTATGTAAAGGGCGAATTCCCTCCCTTTTCGATCATTTCAGGAAATCCTGCAAAAGTAATTGGAGATACAAGAAAGATTGACAAACCTTATTTAGAGATACACCCCGAACTTAATGATTACTATCAAGAATGGGCAAGAGACTAAAAGTAACTTAAACCCATTACCAGACTGTCGCATCAGTTAAAATGCATCAACTTAAATGGATAAAAAGACCAAAATATTAGTTATCGGACCTGACAGTCCTCACTTAGAAAAATTTATCTCTCGTATAGATATCCCTATCTATCAAATAGAAGTGGTTTCTTCTGGAAAAAAGCATGTAACTTTCAGATCAATACATCAACTAAACTTCTCGTTGATAAAAATTTGGAATCTTCTATTAACTCCATTAAAGTTAAAACGAATTGCAAATAATTTTAAGCCAGATATAGTTTGGGTGCACCAAGCAAATTCAACCGCATTTTACTCTGTAATCGCCTTAAAAGGAAAATTTCCTATTGTATTAACCGCCTGGGGAAGCGATATATTGGTCGCTCCAGTAAAGTCAAAGTTGATTCAGTTGATTACTCAGTATATATTACAAAGTGTAGATTATATAACCGCTGATGCTATTTTTCTGGGTAAAAAAGCATTACAACTAGTGCCTAACAATAAGCTCCCTCTAAAGATTTGTCAACTTGGTATAGATCCATTAAATGTATCCTTAGAGAAAGAAAATATAATTTATTCTAACAGAGGTCATAAATCTTTATATCGAATTAAAGAAGTGATAGAAGGGTTTAATAGATTTTCGGCATCACAAAAAGAGGATTGGAGATTAATAGTAGCCGGGCATAGTTCAGAAACCGAAGAGCTGAAGTCTTTAGTAAAGAAACTTGAATTAACGAATCAAGTTGAGTTTGTGGGGTTTCTTTCTGCCTTAGAAAACGCAAAATGGTATGGACGAGCGAAGGTATTTGTTTCAATACCAGAATCCGATGGCACTGCAGTTTCATTATTGGAAGCGATGTATTATGGTTGTATACCGGTGGTTTCAGACCTTCCTGCTAATCATGAATGGATTACTCATGGTGAAAATGGATATATAGTTACCAATTTAAATACCAATTTTATAGCTGATAGCTTAACTATTAACATTGACACACTACAAACTATCAATAAAAAAATGATCACTCAATCAGCCACACCTGATTCATGTCAAGAAAAGTTTATTGAGGTTATAGATAATGTTTTAAAGGAAAAATGAATACACCATTACACATATGTCATCTAACTACTGTACATCCAAGAAACGATGTACGTATTTTTTTTAAAGAGTGTACCTCTCTAACAAAATTAGGCTTCACAATAACTTTAATTGTTGCAGATGGCAAAGGAGACGAGGTTAAAAACAATGTTCAAATTATTGATATTGGTAATTATAGGTTAACTCGGTTAAAACGACTACTAAAAGGGAGAAAAACATTATTTAAAAAAGCTATAGCTCTTAATGCAGATCTTTATCATTTTCATGACCCTGAATTATTACCTATAGGACTGAAACTAAAGAAAAAAAGTAAAAAAGTTGTTTACGATTGTCATGAAGATGTATGTAAGCAAATACTTTATAAATCATGGCTAGGCCCATTAGTTTTTAGGAAACTACTTTCTTCGTTTTACTCATCTTATGAGAAGCGTATATCAAATAAAATGGATGGAGTTATTTCAGTGATTGATGAAATAACAAATCAGTTCGAAAATGAGAAGAGGGTTACACTTAAAAATTATCCAAACATAACGGAAATAGAATGCCAGAAAATCCCGATAAATAAAAGAAAAAAACAAATAGTTTATATTGGGAGCCTTACTAAGGTGAGGGGAATCTTAGACTATATAAATGCGATGACTCAGGTAACTAATGGTTATAAACTACTCTTAATTGGTAGTTTTAGCTCAGCAGATTTTCATCAAGAATGCATGAAGTCAAAAGGGTGGGAACGAGTAATTCATGTAGGGTTTCAACCTATGGATAAAGCAATTGCATTATTTGCAAACTCTTTCATTGGGCTCTCAGTTCTTCATCCAGAGAAAAATTATCTAACAAGTTTGCCTACTAAAGGATTTGAGTATATGGCTGCAGGAATACCAACTGTAATGAGCGACTTTGAATATTGGAGGCCATATTTTGAAAATTGTGCAGTATTTATAACTCCAAAAAGCCCTAAAAATATAGCTACTGCAATAAACCATTTAATTAATTCACACGAGTTATATGAAGAAATGTCAAAAAAGTGTGAGGCTAAAGCAAACTCTTATTCTTGGGAAAGTGAAGCTCAAAAATTAAAGAAATTCTACTTTAGTATTCTTTAATTACTTCATACTATTTATTAAGCACCTTAATAATAGTCTTAAAAATAATAGCCAAATCAAACGAAAAGCTCTGTTTTTGCAAATAAATTAGATTTAACCGAAGCTTCTCAGGCATTATCTCATTAACATAAACTTCTTCAGGATTTTCAGCCTCACCTAAAATTTCATTTTCATTAATATAAGCTAAAGAAGCCAGATCAGTTAACCCGGGCTTTACTCTCAACACTTTCCTTTGCTCTAAAGAATACATATCTATATATTTAGCCACCTCAGGACGAGGACCTACAACACTCATTTCGTTCTTTAAAATATTAATTAATTGAGGAAACTCATCTAACTTATACTTTCTGAGGTAGTAGCCGACTTTAGTAATTCTACTATCTCTATTCCCAATAGTTATCAAACCTTTTCTATCAGAACCAATTTTCATAGTTCTAAACTTAAATAACTTAAAAGGAACTCCATGCTTACCTATGCGTTCCTGTTTATAAAAAACTCCTCCTGATGATGTTAATAGAATTAATAAACTAAGGAATAAGAAAAATGGTAACAAAATAATTATTAGAAGAAATACAGATAATACATCAAACAGCCTTTTAAGCATCTCCAATAACTTTCTGATATGCTTTCTTTACTGCTTGAATAACCTCCAAAACCTGATCATTGGTTAAATCATAATAAACAGGTAATGATATTTCACAAGAGTAGTTTTTAAATGAAACAGGAAAATCACTCATTTTATAGCCCATATTTTTATACTGTGTTAACATGGGTA
>JAOKVV010000051.1 GCA_028336925.1 Vicingaceae bacterium
CTAATTCTGATCCTGAGTATTTGCCATAAAGTACGTTGTCGCCAACTTTTACTGTCATTGGTTCGTCTGGCTTACCGGCTCCAACAGCCACTACTATTCCTTTTTGTGGTTTTTCTTTTGCTGTATCAGGAATAATAATACCTCCTGCCGTTTTCTCTTCTGCTGCAGCTGGTTCTAAAAGAACTCTATCTGCAAGTGGTTTAATGTTTACTAACATATTTTTTATTTTAAATTAATTGTAATTTGATGAAATCTCTTAGTCACATTTTATGCCATTACTTTTTCTCTCGCGAAATGCTAAAAAAATGACAGAAAGCGAGAATTTAGGGCATAAAAAAAGTGTCAGAATATGACATTCTGACACTTTTTTTATATTCAATTTCTTTTATTGCGCTTCAGCTTCTTCAGGAGTTTCTTCCATTTCCATTGGAGCAGCTTCTTCATTTAAAAGTGGCGCCTGATCTGTAGGAATAACAATTTGATTCGCTTCATTCGTCAATTCAGACTCGGTAGGAGCAGCCGTAATTGTTGTTTTTTCGTTGAATGTAGCAGATACTACACTAAGTACAACTAAAGCAATTGCTAATGTCCATGTCGCTTTTTCTATAAAGTCGGTTGTTTTTCTAACACCCATCACTTGGTTCGATGAAGAAAAGTTAGATGCTAAGCCACCTTTTGGGTTTTGTACAAGTACGACCAAAATCAATAAGATAGCTACAATTAAAATCAATACAGAGATAATAGTTCCCATGTTTTTTTATTTTTTAGGCTCTTCGCCCAGTTTATGAATAAGGTTTGCAAAATAAATTCTTTTTTCTGGATATTTCAAGGCTAATTTTTCATAAGCCAAAATTGCTTTCTCTGTATTGCCTTGTTGAGCATAAATATTGGCCAATGTTTCAGTCACTAAATCATCGTTTTCCTTCACACTTAAGCGTGCCATATTGCTTGCAGAATAGAATTCTTTCTTTGGTTTTATTTTAGGAGCAGTTGCTATAAACTTATTGACTAAGTCTTTACTGTCTGCTTTTGGAGCTATTTCTTCTTCTACTTTAGCTGCAGCTTGCCCATTCATTAGTTTTAACCAATCGCTAAAACTGTGCTCGCTTTTTTTATTTGAAACTAAATTTGTGGCGAAAGTTTTTTCTTCGATTACTACCTCTTCCGACTCATTTAATTCATCAGCCTCTAATAAATAGGTATTATGAATCGCAGCACTTAGTATTTCTCGCTCTAAAAATGGATTTAATTCTTCCTGTTCCCCTTTAAGGACTGTTTCTTCGGTTGGCGCCTCTTTTTCTTTAGCTTCTTGAGTTGCTAAAACCGTTGAAACTTCTGTCTTTAATTCGTTTGTCGGTGTCTGTTCTATTGCAGCTGTTTTTTCGATTGGCGCAATAATTTCAGGAATATCATCAACTATCGGTGCAGTGTTTTCTACTGCAGGTATTTCTTGTCCAGGAAAATTTGGTGCAGCTGAACGCTCTAAAATTAAATGATGTAATACAGATCGATCCATTGCATACGCAGCAGAAATTCGCAGTTGCTTCTCAAATGCAATGTCTTGGTGGTTATGCAATCCTTTAGCTAATAAAATTTGTGCCGTAGTGCAATAAGGAAACTGACGAGTCAATTCTTTTAGTTGCTCAATTTGAGCTAAATCAATTTGCTCAGGATGTGTTATAGCTGATATGAAATTATTTTTATTCATTACCAATTGCCTACTGAAGCGTTAAAAATATCCTGTGTTAACTTTACATTAACTGCTTCTATTAATGCTGATTCTACTGCTGTTAATGTTTGATTCGATTCAAAATCTTCAAACTGTGTAAATGATTTTTCAAAATTTTGTGTCGGGTCTATTCTATTGGTAAACTTAACATCTACAGTTATATTTAACCTTGTTTGTGCAGCTTGTTCATTCCCTTGTATGGCTAATGGTACTGCTTCGTATCTTGTGATTGCTCCCTCAAAATGTAAATCACCATTTTCTTTTATTAGTGTTAAATTGGTTTGTGAAATAAAGATATCTTTAAGTGATTCGGTAAATTCTTGACTTAAGGTTACCTGAGCAACAGGGGCATAGTTTTGAAAAAAGGCTACAGAAACAGTCTTTACATTTGGATCTATTGCTGCTCCTGTAAATGAATAGCAACCTTGTAAAGTGATAGCAATAAGTGCTAAAAAGGCTATTTGAGTTGTTTTGACGAACTGTCTCATAAGTCTGCAATATTATATTCTTTTATCTTGCGATACAATGTTCGCTCAGAAATTCCTAATTCTTTAGAGGCATTCTTACGTTTTCCTGCATATTTTTTTAGCGCTCTTTTTATCAATTCTTTTTCTGTGTCAGCTATTGATAAGGTTTCTTCTACTTCTTCATGAACTTCATCAACTACCTCATTGTGATAGTCTTTTTGATGGAAATCTTTTTCAAATGATTCGTTCGATTGATTAAATGCTTGCAATCTTAGCGGAAGTTCGTTGTTTTGGGGCTCATTTCCTTCCTCGTATAATCGCTGTATAATTTGTGCTCCTTCTTCACTGTTTACAAACCCACCTTCAGAGTTTAGGGCTTTGTAAACTAATTTTTTCAAATCAGTTACATCTCTTTTGAGATCAAACAAAACCTTATAAAGTATTTCTCTTTCATTAAGGCTGGATTCCGCTTCGTCAGATTTATAGAGTGCTGGTAATGTTCTGCCGTCTATATCTGGTAAATAGCTTTTTAAGGTTTGCTCGTTAACTTCTTTGTTTTTTTCAATTACAGAGATTTGTTCCGTAACGTTTTTCAGCTGACGTATATTTCCCGGCCATCGGTAGTTTTCGAGTGCCATTCTAGCATGCTCCGAAAGTTGTATAGTTGGCATTCTATATTTAGCTGCAAAATCAGAGGCAAACTTTCGAAACAGTAAATGAATGTCTTCTTTTCGTTCTCTTAATGCAGGAAGAAAAACAGGAACCGTATTCAATCGATAATACAAATCATCTCGAAATTGATTCTTTTTAATCGCCTCAGGAATATTAACATTGGTTGCCGCTACAATTCTTACGTTGGTTTTTTGAACCTTAGATGACCCTACCTTTAAAAATTCGCCAGTTTCTAATACTCGAAGTAGTCGAACTTGGGTTTTTAAAGGCAATTCAGCTACTTCATCCAAGAAGATAGTTCCACCATCAGCTACTTCAAAATACCCCTTTCTTGCTTCATTGGCTCCTGTAAATGAGCCTTTTTCATGTCCAAAAAGTTCAGAATCAATTGTTCCCTCAGGAATAGCTCCGCAGTTTACGGCAATGTATTTACTGTGTTTACGAGCGCTCAATTGATGAATAATCTGCGGCATAGTTTCTTTTCCTACACCACTTTCTCCGCCTACTAAAACTGATAGATCCGTAGGTGCCACTTGAATGGCTATGTCTATCGCTCTAATCAATAGCGATGAGCTACCAATTATTCCAAAACGCTGTTTTATTTGATCTACTGTCATATTTCTATACGTTTACTACTTTTCCAATTAATGTTCCTGTAGTGCACGATTCAATCAATATATTTACATAAGTGCCAACGGTGTGATTTTCTTTTGGAAAAACTGCTACTGCATTTTGCGGTGTGCGTCCATAAAGCTCTTCCTCTGATTTTTTAGACGTTCCCTCAATCAACACTTCGTAAACCTTGCCTACCATTTCATTATTTCTAAAATGGGCGTTTTCTCGGTGTACCGTGATTATTTCCTCTAATCGTTTTTGCTTGATTTCTTCGGGAATATCATCTTCAAATTTTCGTTGCGCTATTGTATTTGGTCGTTCTGAGTATTTAAACATATACCCCAATTGATACCTTACATAACGCATCATGTCTAATGTTTCTTCATGCTCTTCATCTGTTTCTGAGCAAAATCCCGCTATAATATCGCTCGAAATAGAGCAATCAGGAATTACTTCCCATATCTTATCAATTCGTTCCTTGTACCAATCTTTGGTATATCCACGATTCATTAATTCTAAGATTCTATTATTTCCTGATTGAACCGGCAAGTGAATGTAATTGCAAATGTTATCGTATTTTGCAATGGTATAAATTACATCATCGGTCAAGTCTTTTGGGTGAGAAGTAGAGAATCGAACGCGTAATAGCGGGTTTACTTGAGCTACCATTTCCATTAGTTGTGCAAAGTTGACACTCGTCGACTTTTCCTCTTCTGATAAATTGTTGAATTCCTTTTTCAATCCGCCACCATACCATAAATACGAGTCTACATTTTGTCCCAATAAAGTAACCTCTCTGTAGCCTTGTTCAAATAATTGAGTCGCTTCATTCACGATGCTTTTCGGATCTCTGCTTCTTTCTCTTCCTCTGGTAAAAGGAACAACGCAAAACGTACACATATTATCGCATCCTCGAGTGATAGATACAAAAGCTGTTACGCCATTTCCACCCATTCGTATCGGTTCTATCTCCGCATAGGTTTCTTCTTTTGATAAGATAACATTTACTGCTTTGTGGCCATTATCAACTTCTTCTACTAAGTTGGGCAAATCGCGGTAAGCATCCGGTCCTACTACTAGGTCAACCAACTTTTCTTCATCAATTAATTTTGATTTCAATCGTTCGGCCATGCAGCCTAAAACACCAATCACCATCTCCGGCTTATTCTTTTTAATGGTGTTGAAGTTGGCTAGTCTTTTTCGAATGGTTTGCTCTGCTTTGTCCCTAATTGAGCAGGTGTTGAGTAGGATAAGGTCCGCTTCAGCTAATTCTTTAGTTGTGCTAAATCCATCTTTAGTTAAAATGGAAGCCACCACTTCACTGTCAGCAAAGTTCATTTGGCAACCATAGCTTTCAATATATACTTTTCGATTATTATTTTTATTGATGGGTTGGTCTATAGTAATAGCTTCGCCTTGTCTGCTTTCGTCAATCTCTTTTATTCCGTCTCTTAGCATTTTCGAGGTTCATTTTAATAGAACTACAAAATTAAACAAATTTTGGATGCGTGACAAAATGTCATAGTAGATAGTATTAAGAATTCAACAGTTTTTAACACGTCGCATAAAATTGATTATTAGTAAAGTAGTAGGTCTCGCTAAAAGTTTAAATTGTAATAACTTTGTTAGCTATCTCTTTTATCATTTTATTTGTACCGAAATTTCACCCAAAGAAAGCTAAAAAACCGAGAATGGCTAAGAACTTAGTAATCGTAGAATCACCCGCAAAAGCAAAAACAATTGAAGGATTTTTAGGTAAAGACTTTATTGTGAAGTCCAGTTTTGGACACATTAGAGATTTGCCTGGTAAAGATATTTCTATTGACATAGAAAATAACTTTGAACCCAATTATGTAATCACTGACGATAAAAA
>JAOKVV010000052.1 GCA_028336925.1 Vicingaceae bacterium
GATAAAAACTGTTGCCAACACCGTGTATAATTAATTGCTAGGTCACTGCCGACTTACGAACATTCCTGCGGAATATTCTATCTGTGATTTATTTGCTAAATTAGTTGCTTAACCACGCAACTAACCATACACAATACCGTTGGCATTCATTAAATTGAAATAAAGATATGGTGGGATCCGAAAAACCTTACGAGTAGGAACAACTAAATACAATTTAAAATGAAAAAAATTAGCTTAACAATCTTTGCCATAGTGCTTGCATTTGCAACAAGTTATGGTCAGCATTTTGACATTAGAGCTTATGGCGGCTTTAACGTTCTTCAGTTAACAAGTGACCAAGGAGTATCATTAATCGATGGTGTCCTTCATGATCAGAAAGTATCAGGTAGACCAGGTGCACAATTTGGTGCTGCGCTTACATTTGGTTCTCGTTTTTTTGTTCAGCCTGGATTTCAATATTCGATTTTAACCTCTGAAATAATTAATGAAAGCACTGTAACAGATGATGTATTGAAAGAGGAGACTACTATAAACGCCTTTTCAGTGCCACTAAAGGTGGGTTTCCGTTTAATCGACCCGGAAAAGGAAAACCTATTTAATGTTAGAATTTTTGGTGGCTTTGATGGGTCTCATATTCTATCAGTTGATCATTCAAAAGGATCTGAAAAGATTGATGATATAGATGAAGATGATTTCACCAATTTGATTGTTAGCGCTGATTTTGGTATGGGCATTGATATTTTTATATTCTATGTAGACTTAGGTTATCAATTAGGTTTAACCCCAGTATACACCGGAGGAGACCAAGCTAAAGCTAATGCCTTTTATAGCAATATTGGGCTTAGACTGAGTTTTTAGAATTAAAAACGAAATGCCAACATTGTATAAAGGGCATTAAAACGCCCTTTATACTAATCGGTGGCATTAATTGAAAAAAAAACGAACTTTGTCAATATTAAAATTTATTAAAACATGAAAAAACTAATACTTGGCATCGCATTAAGTCTTTTGACCTGCGTAACTGTATACGCTCAGCAATACATGTATGGAACCACATACGAGGGGGGAGCAAATGGTCTAGGAACTATTTACAGAGTTGACCAAAATGGCATGAACTTCCAAAAGATGTATGATTTTAATTCTAATGATGGTGGCAAACCACTAAGTGGTTTAACGCTTGCTAATGGTAAGTTATATGGTTTTACTACGTTTGGCGGCCCAGCAAGTAATCCAGGCGCAACTGTGAGTTTAGGCTCTTTTTTTGAATTTAATCTTTTAACGAATAGCTTAACAGTTATTAAGTCTATTGACGATAAATCTGAAATTGGTCACACTTTTCACAACAGTCCTTTATTGACAACTGATGGATCACTTTATTTTGCAAGTCAAGGGGTTGGTTGGCAAAATAAAAGTGTTTTGTCAAAGTATAACCCAGTATCATCAACTATTACAGTCTTAGACACCCTTAATTCTGCAAAAGGAAGTATTAAAGCTAAATTAATGCAGGCTTCAAATGGACATATTTATGTTACCACAGCTAATGGAAATGCAAATAGCTACGGAGGTGTCATTAGATGGAATACTATCAGTAATCAAATTGAAGTTCTACACAGTTCACAAGGCCCCAATTTTGGTGGCCCTCATGAGTATTACAACTCAATAAATCAGCTTCTAGAAGGAAGTGACAGCTCTTTATATGGTCTTTCATTATACGGTGGTCTTGCCACTGGAACAAATAACCAGGGTGTTGGTTGCTTCTTCAAAATAGAATTAGATGGTACTGGATATGTTAGCCTAAATTTATTTAATGTGGGTGTACAGGATGAGGGATATTTGCCTTATGGTGGTTTAGTAGAAAAAAATGGTGTTATTTACGGTACCGCTTCAGAGGAGGATAATTTAAATGTTAATTCAGGTACATTATTCTCATACACATTATCTAATGGTATATTTGATTTTATATACACTCTAGATCTCGAGGGAACTAGGCCAAAAGGCACTTTAACTGAGTCACCAAACGGTAGATTTTATTTCACAACAACAGGTGAGCCAAGCATCAATTCTGGAAATTTAATTGAATTCAATCCTGTCAATGGGGCTGTAACTCAGCGTTATTCATTTGGTGCAAGTAATGGAGTTAGGCCATATTATGATGATTTAGCTGTAGTTGATTTTAATGCGGTAAGTGTTGATGAAACTTCTTTAATAGATGACTTTGTAAAAACTTATCCTAATCCTGTTCAAGACATCATCAACATAAAAATTAGTGGCTCTAACAAAATAGAAGCAATTAAAATATTGGATTTGAAAGGCTCTGAATTATATATAGATGAGTCTAAAACAAAGGAATCATTTATAAACACTTCATTTTTATCTTCTGGTGTTTATTTATTATACATCAAAACAAATACTGGAAGCACAACAAGAAAAATTATAAAAGAATAACTAATGCCAACAAGGTATAAAAGCAATAGCGGTTTGGGAGCAATCTCAAACCGCTTTTTGCTTTTAATTAAGCATTTTGCTTTCGGAAAGGGAGTAGCTTTTAGACCGCTACTACTCTTATACTAACCGTTAGCTACAAATCAAATATGAAAATCTTAAAAAAATATAAAGAGTTCTTTTTCCATTAAAGGTTAAAGAAATACCAAAAGATTTATTCGTCCATCGGTTAAGAAGTCTTGTGATTGGTGAAGGTATGTTACATAAGGGGAATATTTATCTTATGGATTTTGCCCTTAAAAATATGCCAAATAATGGAGTAGCTATTGAAATTGGTTCTTATGGAGGGCTATCAACTAATCTGATCCTTTACATGTTAAATAAATATAATCGTATTGAAAAATTAATCAATTGCGACCCGTGGGTTTATGAAGGGTATACTGATAGGAGTGGAATTAAATCTAATGTAATTGATGGTCGAAACGATATTACTCGAAATGACTATTCTGCATATATGAAAAGTAGCTTTATGTGAAGTATGAAGTTTTTGAACAAAGAGAATCTACCCTACTCTTTCCAATTAACTTCTGATGACTTTTTCAATAGATATGACAAAAAATTAAGCGTAGAAGATATTTTTAAACAAACCATTCAATTAGGTACTGGCATATCATTTGCCTATATCGATGGTAATCATTCCTATGAGCATGTAAAAAGAGACTTCAAAAATGTAGATAATTACTTAATTAATACAGGATTCATTTTATTCGATGATTCAATGGATGGTTTGCGGTTTGGTAGTGCGTTGTTTATGAAAGAAATGAAGCGGAATAAAAACTATCAATTAATAGATAAGAACCCAAATTATCTTTTTAAAAAAGTAATTAATCATTAGCTGGAACAATAGATCGCTAAGAAAAAGTAAGAATTTATGAAAAATCTATTTGTATTAATCACGTCAATATCGGCAATCTTTATACTGCCTTCCTGCGAAGGAGGAACTACTTTTACAAAAAGCATTGATAATCGCACGTCTGATACTGTTAGAGTGAAATTACACACCATATATGATAGCAAAGATGAAATAACCATAAATCCTAACGAATCAAAACAAATATTTTGGGATGACCAAATGGGTAGCTTTGTAGATGATTCCTATACCTGTACACAATTAATCGATTCAGTTGAAATAAGCATAACTGACAACAAAGTTCTTACGAAAGATATTATGGATTCAAATAATTGGGAGAGAATGAGTGAAGGGGGAAGAAACTCAAAAGAAGATTGCCTCTTCATTATTTCTGAAGAGAATATTAAATAGGACGATACCGTTGCAATAATTTACAAGTAATAATGCTTCTTAAATGGCCCCACTGCGAATAACCTGGCTGGTTTTAAATAGTGAAGCTATAACTGCATTTGATCTTTCTGAATTAAATACTGGGGTTTATTTTATCAAAACAAAAACTACTACCAATAAGATATATAAGCTATAGCGATTTTGGTATTAAGTAAAATTGTTTTTAAATTTATATAGGTATCTTTCTGTTTGAAAAAGAAGAGTGTTTAATTAGCTACGTTCTTAAAGTAAAGGACAAGAAAATGTAATCTTAATTAAAGTTATATGAATTTATTTAATAAAATATATCAAATCTTATTATCCGAATATGCCAAAAAACGGATAGAAAAAGTAATACTTTATGCTGCGCTAACAGGCTTTTTTATTCACTTAATTTTAATCTATCTTTCAGAATTGGGCATAATTCATTTTCTTTCAGAATCAGAATTATTTCAAAATCCGATATCAGCAATTTATACTCCATTCTCATTCATACTTGTTTATGAAGTATATTTATTAATCTATTACTTACCCAAGTCCTTTACAAGTTACATAACTAAACAGTATGAAATAATTACACTTATTATTATTCGAAAATTATTTAAGGATTTATCTGCCCTTGAACTATCATCAGAGTGGTTTCAAATAAAAGGAGACCTTCAATTTACATACGATATCTTGGCATCAGTTATTCTTTTCTATTTGATTTTTCAGTTTCAAAAACAAGGGATACAAAAATCAACCCAACAAAAAGACGATCAATTAAAAATTGAAAGATTCATACACACAAAGAAAATAATAGCGTTTGTTTTAGTTCCCATTTTTTTTTCAATCGCTATAGTTACACTCTTAAATTGGACTTCTGACATTACTCTTGAAACTAATTATATACCAAGTTTTGAGAAAATTAATAATCTATTCTTTGATGAATTTTTTACTGTATTAATCTTAGTGGATGTCGTTTTATTATTAATTTCTTTCTTTTACACTGATAAATTTCACAAAATAATTAGAAATTCTGGATTTGTAGTTTCAACAATTTTAATTAGAATTTCATTTGGTGTAAATGGACTAATAAGTACAATTTTAATTGTTTTAGCTGTTATCTTTGGTTTAGCAATAATTATAATCCATAATAAATACGAGAATGATACTTTATCTAAAAAATAAGCTGTGTTACTTTAAAATAAATGGTTTTGGCTTGTGATAAATTTATGCCTGAAGAGTTTTTTTTGTTCTTCGAAATCGCCAATTTCTTGTAGCAGTAAAAATGTAATTAGAAATTTTAAGGAATATAAAAATGATTATTGACCGTCAATATTTTATTATAGACTCAATTTAAATATTAGTTTTTACTTTATGTTTTTGATTTACACTCTGATGTGTGAAACCGTTAGATTTATCGAATTTGGTAATGAAGACGGTGTTATATTCTATTCTTTATCAATGGCATAGTTGGGTGCAATTTTAGAATTAAATTTACAAAATGAATAAATTAATATTACATGTTGGTCCAGGTAAATGTGGTTCGTCTACTATACAAGAGTTTTTT
>JAOKVV010000053.1 GCA_028336925.1 Vicingaceae bacterium
TATAAGTTGCTCATTTTTAATACTTAATTTTAAAAATAAGAAAATTATTTAGTATTGGTTAAATAGAGAATTATTTTTTTGACCAATATTGTCCGATTGTTTGCCACAATCTTGAATTTTAAAGCTAAACAATGAGACATGTTAATTCATTTTGCACATAGGCCATTTCTGTTCAAAGGAGGGAATATAAAATAAAATCCCCAATCTTTAAATTTCAAAAACAAAAAATCAAGGATCACCCATAGATATATTTGTTTTCGATTCAAAAATTTTTAATTAAATAGGAGGGATGTATTATCTAAAAAAAGAGGGAAACAATAGCTGTTTCCCTCTTAATATGTTTGATATGGTATTATTTAATAAAAACCCTTACATATTGATGTTTTTCATAGATTGTCTTGTTTATGAGATAGTCATTATTATATTTAGGCCCTGTAACAAGTATATTAATATCAAGAAAATTATATTGGCTAGGTTTTAAACCTCTTTTAAACAATACTCTTTCAAGTAGCCCTTTGGTATCATTAGCCCTTTTAGCTGAAATTACATTATTGTTCTTCCAAGATTTGGTAGGAACTTTAGATGCGCTAGAGGTAATAATGATGTCTGCATATCCTCTCTGACTCACTAAATCTGCTATGTCGTTTGCAAATAATAAAAACTGTTTATTATTCTCATTAATATCTTTAACATTGTAAGTAAAGAATTTTTGGAAATAGACAATTACTCCTTCTAATTCAGCAGCTGTTGGGTAGCTCTCTGGATATTTCACTTCGTCCCTAGCTTCTAGGTTGTAAAATTTAGTTTCATAAATCCTATTTCCACTAGCATCTAAAGTGTAAGCCAAACCCATGTTTTGTTTAATAACAGGATTTAGCTGAAAAATTCCATCCTTATTATCCTTAATAGGTAAAGGGTCTCCATTTGAGTTGGTTATAATAATTTCTGTAGATTTCGGATACCTTCCATTCACCTGATCAAACTCTATATAATAGGCTTTGTCAGTTGTGATATTGTAAAAGTTAAACGAACCAACTTGATCTGTTTTTGTTTCGGAAATTATTGTCTTATCTGAATCTAATAATTTAACGTTGACACCTTGGACATGTTTGTTGTCAATAGTTAGCAATCCTAATGCATTGGTAGCATAAACTTGGTCTTTTTTGTTGTCAGGCGAAAATTCAATGGCATCTTTTCTGATTTGTTTGTACTTAAGAACCTCACCATTATTGTTGGTTATCAATAAAACATTTCCAACATTCATTTGATTATCTTCTTCTATAATAATTAAATGATTTTCGTTAGAACTTAAACCTGAGAATTCAAATTCACCCAAATTATTAGTAGTTGTGTATCCGATTAGTTCATTATTTTCATCATATAATTTAACGTTAATTCCCTTTATTGGAGAGCCTCCATTTTGAACATATCCCTTGATAAACTCTTTATAGACGGGCTTTTCCTTAGATAGTCCAGGTGCAAATTGATATAAGCCTTCATCGGTTTTGTTAATTACTATTTCCTTACCCAATTCATTTGTTATTACAATTTGATTTTGATCCAAAACTTCTAGATCTTCTGTGTTTATTCGAATGAAATAAATACTATCAGCGTCTAGACCTTGAAAATTAAAGACGCCTTCTTTATCGGACTTAGATCCAGTAAGAATGTTTTTATTCAGATTTAGTAGGTCAATAGAAACTCCCTCCTTAGCTTTTCCATTCACTGATAGCAATCCCGTTATATTTTGCTTTTCTCCTACCGTTATTTTACCTCCATTTCCTACACGTACTGGTTTTAGGCCTATAGTTTTATATATTTCTTGATAGATATTGGTTTCAGAAACAAATATATCTTCATCATAAGGCTGGTAATCATCAGCTTCATAAACTAAGTGATAACTTCGTCCAGGTTTTAGTATAGCATTAAATTTACCATCTCGTTGCCTTGGAGTATAGATTCCAATAAGTTCTCCTGTAGTATTATCAAGAATTATAACCTGAGCTCCACTTGGCGGAACCATTTTATCTTGAAAAGTAAATTCTCCTGTATAGAGCGTTAAACCTGACTCTTTTGCATCAATCAATTCTATCACATAAATATCTTTATCTCCTAGACCTTTCTCTTTAAAAGATGAGAAGTATCCTCTTTTTCCGTCAGGAGTTGTAACGAAGAATATATCATCATCAACGGAGTTTATAGGGTATCCTAAATTAGTCGGTTGACTCCATTTTAAGCTATCTTCCTCGTAAACTGATTTAAAAATATCGTAACCGCCTATACTAGAGTGTCCGTTGGAACTAAAGTACATTGTAATTCCATCAGGATGCATAAAAACACCATCTTCATCACCTGAAGTGTTTATTGTAGAGCCTGCATTTTGAGGTGCCGCCCATTTTCCATTAGGTAACAGATTACAGAAATAAATATCCTTTCCACCAAATCCACCTTGACGATCACTCACATAATAAAGGCGTTTTCCATCAGGTGACGCAGCTATATGGGTTTCATAAGCCTTAGAATTAATGTTAGGTCCGAACTTTGTTGGATTTGACCAAATTTCATATCCAGAAGAGTCAGACTCTAAGTTTGAGTAATAAAGGTTACCATCTCCTTTGTCTTCTTTATAAATGTATAATGTACGTCCATCAATTGAAAGGTTTATAGTTGCTTCATGACCACTTGTATTTATATTTAAACGCTTTGGAGAAGTCCATTGGTCGTTGTCTTTGTAAGAAACATAAATATCTTCGAAGTATAATCCATCTTCATACTCTTTGAAATTCACATTTGTGCTATCAGGTAATAAACGTCTTGATGTATAATAAATGGCAGATTCATCAATTCTAACTACAGGGCTGTAATCAGGATATTCAGAATTAAGTTGGTCTCCAAGATTTGTGATTTCAATATTTACAGGGTGAGCAATAGCGTTTTTAGCGTATTTAGCTTGTTCAATTCTTCTTTGGTTGGCCTCAAATAAAAAATTCTTTTCGTTAATTTTTGAATTAAAAGTTTCAAAACTATTGATAGCCTCGTCGAACTTGTAATTTAAATGTTTAGCGATACCTTGATAATGATATGCAAGCACAGGAGCTCCCTTTTCGTTAAAGGAGTATGGGTCGTAATTTGAATTCGTATTTAAAGTCGCTTTCTCGAAAAATGGGAGGGACGCTGCTTTTTGTTGATTGCTTGCAGAGTTAATCATGCAATAACCAATTTGATAGTTTATATTGGCATTTTCGCTATCCTCTTCTAATAATTCTAACCATATCGGCAATGCAACAACGTAGTTATTTTCTTCCATGAGGTAATTTGCCTCTTGAAATTTATCTCTATTAAGACTTCTGAGCAAATGTGCTCGAGAGTAAGAAACTTAGGCACAATAAGGAAAAGGGCTTTTTCATAAACGGGATCATTTGAGTTTTTTAATATTCTACAAATATATCTTAATTGTTTGATATTAAAAGGAATAAGTATAAATAATCTATGAACAAGTGAGATTCGTCGATTAAAATTCCCTATTAAGGTCGAAACTTTCCAAATAATCAGCAACTTTTCTCACAAAACTTCCGCCTAGTGAACCGTCTACTACTCGATGGTCATAAGAAAGAGATAAATACATCATGTGTCTAATACCAATTGTATCACCGAAAGGAGTCTCTATTACAGCTGGTTTTTTCTTAATTGTACCAATTGCCATAATAGCCGCTTGAGGCTGATTTATAATTGGCGTTCCCATAACATTTCCAAAAGATCCAACGTTTGTTACCGTAAAGGTGCCACCTGATACTTCGTCTGATTGTAGTTTATTTCCTCTAGCTCTATTTGCTAAATCATTTACAGCTTTGGTAATTCCAATTAGATTTTTTTGATCGGCATCTTTAATTACAGGAACAATTAGGTTGCCTGAAGGAAGCGCTGTTGCCATTCCGATATTTATATGACCTCTTTTGATAATATTATCCCCATCGACAGCAACATTAATCATCGGTAAATCTTTTATTGCCTTAGCTACAGCTTCCATTATAATAGGAGTGAAAGTGATTTTTTCTCCTTCTCTTTCTTGAAATGGATTCTTTATTTTATTTCTCCAAAGTACCATATTAGTGACATCGGCCTCTACGAATGAAGTTACATGTGGGGAAGTGTGTTTGGATCTTACCATGTGCTCAGAAATTAACTTTCTCATGCGGTCCATGGCTATAATTTCATCATCAGGTCCTATAGCAACTGAAACTTGTTTTGTCACAGGCACAGGCGCAGTACTAGAATTTGGAGCCAATGCAGAAATTGGTTCTGCTACTGCAGCGCTAGCTACAGGCGCACTACCTCTGCTGCTGAGGTAATTCATCATATCGTCTTTAGTAACTCTTCCTTCTTTACCTGATCCATTAATAGTTTCTATTTCAGCCGCTGTTATACCTTCAGCTTCAGCAATACTTCTTACTAACGGCGATAAAAATTTACCTCCAAGTGCATTTTTATCTAACTTTTCTCCACTTGCAGCAATTGGAGAAGTCGTGTTATTATTTATAGTAGGTTGCTCTACTTTAATTTCGGCTATCGCAGAAGGAGTTGACGCTGAAGTGTTACCAGTTCCTTCGGTTTCAATAATTGCAATTACTTGACCTACTTGAACTACATCGTCTTCATTAAATAAAAGTTTTTTTACAATCCCGTCTTCAGGAGAAGGTATTTCAGAATCAACTTTGTCTGTAGCAATTTCAATAATAGATTCTTCCGCTTCGATTTTATCACCTTCAGCTTTTAACCACTTGATAATTGTAGCTTCTGCAACACTTTCGCCCATTTTAGGCATGATCAATTCTACTTCTGCCATGTCTTTCTTTTATATAACAACGCTGCAAAATTAACCAAAATATTATATCCACTAGAGTGTAATTTGATTAAATTAGTTCTCATTGAATTACCAATTCATTTTCTGATGCGTTTAGTACCTTTATTGTTTTTAATTATGAATAAGATTGTAGGGCCTTTTTTGTTTCTTTTCTTACCGTTTGGTCTATTTGCACAAGCTAATCGTGTCATTCAGTTCGATGCTGTACTATCGGGTGGTAAAACTATCGTCTCTTGGAGCGTTGGTGCA
>JAOKVV010000054.1 GCA_028336925.1 Vicingaceae bacterium
CTTATGCTGATTTACCTGAATCAATTAATGATATTCAAGTAGATACCAAAATATCTAGTGTCGGAGGCGATTTGGATAATACCGTTGTAGATGTAAAGCAATTTCATTTTAGAATGGCGGATAATCCATTTGATTTGATGGCCAACATCAAGAACCCGATGACGGATCCACTTATTAAAGCAAGTGCGAAGGGAAAAATTATCTTAGATAATATTAAAGATATGATTCCATTGGAAGAAGGCGAACAAATGGGAGGAACCATAGACATGGATATTCGATTAAATGGTAGAATGTCTACGTTAGAAAAAGAAGATTATGAAAGTTTTGATGCACAAGGCTTTGTAGATATTACAGACTTTGTTTATAATACTACCATGACAGCGTATCCAATTAAGATAATCTCTGGAAATTTATCATTCAATCCTAAAACAGCAAAATTGGCTAACCTAAAAATGAAGTTGGGTGCTTCAGATATTGCCATGGATGGTCAATTAACCAACTTTGTAGGATATGCATTAGCCGATAATCAGACGCTTAAAGGAAACCTTAATGTAATATCTAACAAAATAGATATTACAGAATTAATGGGTCCTGAAACAGAGCCAACTACTGCTGAAAGTAAGTCTAATGACGCTAATGAAACTCAACCAGTAGCTGTTGTAGACACTACACCGATGGAAGCCATATTGGTGCCTAATTATATTGACTTTGTTATGAATATGTCAGTAAATGAAATGACTTATGATAACATTGAAATGAAAAACATAAAGGGAAGCTTAAAGGTTAAGGACAAAGCATTAACTTTTGATAATCTGTTTATGAATCTATTAGATGGTTCAGTTAAAATGGATGGTTTCTATGAAACAACAGATTCATTAAAACCAACCTTTGCAATTGATTTTGGACTATCAAAGATTGACTTAAATAAAACTTCAAATACTTTTGTTACTTTCGAAAAGCTTGTTCCGATAGCTTCTAAAACAAAGGGTAAGGTATCTGCAGATCTATTCCTAAAAGGGTTTATGAACTCAAATATGGAGCCTGATTTGATGGCAATAAATGGAGATGGTAAATTATCAACAGACGACATTGAAGTTAATGGTGTAAAGGCTTTAGAAAAAGTAGCAGATGTTTTAAAAAATGATAAAATACGAAAACTGAAGCTGAAAGATGTTAATGTTTCTTTTGTCATTATAGATGGGAAAGTATATGTAGAACCACTTGATATTGAAATTGATAAGAGCAAAGTGACCATTTCAGGAACCAATTCCTTAGATCAAACAATAGACTATACCTTGGCTTTTCAAATACCAAGAGAAGAATTAGGTGGAGAAGCGAATAAGGCAATTGATGGTTTACTAGCTCAGGCCAACAAAAATGGATTAGGTATAGGCATGGGAGAAATGATAAATATAGATGTGAAAGTAGTAGGATCTATAGATGATCCAAAGATTACCACCGACCTTAAAAAAGCAGCTGGAAATGCTGTAAAAGAAGCGAAGCAGCAAATTAAGGATGAGATTAATAAAGAAATTGATAAACAAAAAGAAGAGCTAGAGAAAAGAGCCCGTGAAGAAGCAGAAAAGCTTAAGAAAGAAGCTGAGGCGAAAGCAAAAGAAGAGGCGGATAAGTTAAAAAAGGAGCTAGAAGAAAAAGGGAAGAAGGAGTTAGAAAAATTGAAGAAAGAGGCGCAAGATAAATTAAAAGGCCTGTTCAAGAAATAATTCAGATAACCCAAATTATAAAAAAAACCTTGAAATTCGCCTTAATGAACCGTTTTAAAATTAATGGAATAATAAAATCAACTGCTCTGCTACTTGCAATGGCAGTTCAGTTGTCATTACCCGTAACTGCCCAAAGCAGCGAATGTAGTGAACCCAATAAGAAGGCGCTAAAACTTTTTGACAAAGCGGCGCAGGTGCGCTATAAAGGGGAACAAGCTTATGGCGATTTGATCGAAGCTACTAAGATAGACCCTAATTATGTAGATGCTTACTTTGTTCTTGCCGACTTAAACATGAAAAAGTTTAAAAACGATCCTATCCGTTTTGAATCAAATGGAAACCGTGCTTTAGGCTATTGGGAGAAAATAGTAGCAGCCTGTCCAACTTTTCGAAATTACGAAGTGGTTTACTTGCTAGCAGAGCATAAATATAATCGAAAAGAGTATACTATAGCTGAACCTTTATTATCTCAGTATGTAAATAGCGTGAATTCCTCCAAGCGGAATGAGTTAGTTACTGCCAAACAATGGTTGAGAAAGATTAATGCTTATCAAGATTTAATGAAAAATCCGGTTCCATTTAAGCCTGTTAAATTAAAAGGACCTGCAACCGCTGACGACGAGTATCTGCCAATGCTGTCGCCCGATAATAGGTACTTATTCTTTACTAGAAAATCTGAAATTAACAATCGTGATAATGCTTTTGGTCCAAAAGTAAGGGAGTTGTTATCCCAATCTTCTCAAATGACACTGGATTCATTTAGTAGAGGAATTCCTATGCCAGAGCCTTTTAATCAAGGGGAATTTCAAGGAGGTAATTGCATATCTGTTGATAATAAAATGATGTTTGTAACAGTCGTTTCTATGGAAAGTATACAAGGTCGAGGTTTTGCAAATGCTGATATCTACTATACAGAGCTAAAGGATGGCGCTTGGACAGACTTAAAAAGTATTGGAGCAAATATTAATGGTAGAACAACATGGGAAGGCCAACCGAGTATTTCCTCAGATAACAGAACATTATATTTTGCTAGTGCGAGAGGAGAAGACAATTTTGGCGGAATGGATTTGTATAAATCTGTAAGGAATAGTGATGGAAGTTGGTCGAACCCAATAAATTTAGGAGATAAAATAAATACAAACGGAAATGATAAATCACCATTTGTTCATTCCGACTCTTATACTCTATATTTTTCTTCAGATGGTCAGATTGGTATAGGAGGCTATGATATTTATTTTGCTAAAATAGACGATGATAAGAATTTTAAGGAACCCAAGAATTTAGGATACCCGATCAATACGGAGGAAGATGAGCATGGATTCATTGTAAGTACTGATGGGAAGTATGGTTACTTTTCATCAAGTATGGGTGAAAAAGGGCTAGATATTTATTCATTTGAGCTGTATAAAGAAGCACGTCCTGAGAAAGTAGTCTTTCTCAGAGGTAAAATTGAAAGCAAAGATCCTGACGCGGCAAAAGGAATGACCATCGAGTTGAAGAATACAACTACAAATGAGGTGACTCAGGGAGTTGTAGATGAATCTAGTGGAGAGTATGTAGCGGTTATTAAGGCCTCAGAAAAAGAGCCGGTAATGATGATGGCAAAAAAAGATGGTTACGCTTTTACCTCTCAATATATCGATTCAGATAAAGATGTAATAGGTAAAGCAGTTAAAGTTGCCCCATTAGAAGTTAATCCTATCGAAACAGGTCAAACCTATCGCATTAATGATATTACTTTTGAAACTGATTCCTATATTTTATCTACTAAGATAATGACCATTTTGGATGAGTTTATTGATTTTTTATCAGATAATCCATCGGTTAAAGTAGCTATTCAAGGACATACAGATAGTAAAGGTGATGTAAAACGCAATTTAGAGTTGTCGGCTCAACGAGCGAAAGCTGTAAATGACTATTTAATCTTGGAAGGCATAACATCAACTAGACTTGAATTTAAGGGTTTTGGATCTTCTAAGCCTTTGGTTAGTAATGCTTCAGAAGAAGGTCGAGCAAAAAATAGACGAACAGAATTTGTGATAAAATCTAAGTAATCAAAATACTATATTTGCATAAAATAAATTAAATAAAATGAAAAAAGTATATTTTGCAATGATTGGGGTTGCCGCAGTATTAATGGCTTGTGCACAACCACAGAAAACAGAAGAAGTATCAGAAGAAGTAGTAGTAGAAGTAGTTGAAGATACCGTATCTACTGAAACCAATATTTTTGGAGAGGCAATTACCTTAGAAGGTGCTATTACAGTTGATGAATTATTAGCTATGATGGCTGAATCAGATTCGGTGAATGCAAAAGTAATTGCTACTGCCACTGATGTTTGTGCTAAAAAAGGGTGTTGGATGAAAGTAGCACTACCTGATAGCGCAGAAATGAGAATAACATTTAAAGATTACGGATTCTTTGTGCCTAAAGATATTGCAGGAAAGCAAGTTGTTTTTGAAGGATATGCCAAATTGGATATTACTTCAGTAGATGATTTAAGACATTTTGCTGAAGACGCTGGTAAAACTCCAGAAGAAATTGCAGCGATTACTGAAGATGAAAGAGCAGTTGTGTTTGAAGCTACAGGAGTAATGATCAATTAATCCTATTCCACACATAAAAAGAGGCCGTTTCAATACAAATTGGGACGGCTTTTTTTATGTTTTAACCTATTTAAAGGTATAAAGTGTTTATTTAAATTTTATTAAATAAAGGTCTTATTATACCAGGATTCACTTTTTTAATTTCAAAGAAAGGTGTTGGGGATGCTCCAAAACTTGCAAAATATCGTTCGATAGATTTAATCATGCTTCCCTCAAAATTAAATGTTAAGCCACGATTTTTTGCTTGAAGAATAGCCTCCCATAACAGCCAACTTAATCCTCCTGAGTTTCTATAGTCGGGGTCTAATGCGCCACAGATATAATACAATTGATAATTGTCCCAACAAACAAATAATGAGGCAATGGTTTTATTGTTTTCAGTAATCTCTTGTATACTGCCTTTTCCTAATTCAATCAACCCCGCTATGCGATTGAGGTATTCTTTTGAATAGTTTAGAGGTTCATTTGAGTTTTTGGCACTCTTCTGTTTTAATAAATAAAGAGCGTCTACGTTGTTCGAAGAAACAATATAGGTGTTGGTCTTAGCTTTTTTGATTTCTCTTCGAAGTGTATCTTTCATATTCATAAATAACAGATCTTTATCGATAGTAGTATCTAAAATGTAAGTGTAGCGAACCTTTACTTCATAATTGTTCCATATAAAAGGAAGGAGGTAATCTTCTTTATAATCTACTTGTCTAAGAAATAAAGTACAGCTGGGTATCTCGTTGATTAAATATTCTAAGGATTTTCGGATGAAAGATAATTGTT
>JAOKVV010000055.1 GCA_028336925.1 Vicingaceae bacterium
TCCAGCACCGCTTTATTATCTACCAGCATATTTCCGGTAGAAGAACCCATAAAGACTTTAACACCGCAAACATTCTTGGGATCAGTTTTTAAAACTTCATCAATGTTATCATTAGAAGCTCCCATAAAAAAGGAGTAATTCGCAACTGATGTTTCTGCTGCAATATCATATTTATCTTGAAGTAATTGCTGTGTTAATACATTTGGAACCGTATTGGGCATTTCCATAAAAGTGGTAATACCTCCTGCTACTGCAGCTCTTGCTTCTGTTTTTATTTCAGCTTTATGCGTTAATCCCGGCTCTCTAAAATGCACCTGATCATCAATCAACCCAGGTATTAAGAGCTTTGATGACGCTTCAATCACTTCATCAACTTCAACTTTAATTGGATCTACTGAAATCTGTTTGATTAGTTGATTTTCAATTAATACATTCCCAACAAACTGTTTTCCTTCGTTAACGATTGTTGCATTCTTGATTAAAATCTGATAACCCATTAATCCACTCTTTTATAGTTCGTAAACCAACTTTTTATTTTCATCCCAATAACTCCAAAAAGAGCTTCTTTAAAAATTCCACCGCTCATCTTAGAGTTCCCTTCTCTTCTATCTGTAAAAATAATTGGGAATTCTTCAATTTTAAACCCATGTTTCCATGTTTTAAACTTCATCTCAATTTGAAATGCATATCCTTTAAATGATATGCGATCGATACCGATTGTTTCTAATACTTTTCTTCGATAACACACAAACCCTGCAGTAGAGTCATGTATTGGCATACCTGTAACATAACGTACATAAACTGAAGCGTAATAAGACATTAAAACCCGCCCAATTGGCCAGTTTACTACATTAACACCTTTTACATATCTACTACCAATTACTAAATCTGCATTTGTTTCGTTTGCATGATTATATAAATTCACCAAATCATCAGGATTGTGAGAGAAGTCTGCATCCATCTCAAAAATACACTCGTAGGATCGTTTGAGTGCCCAATGAAAAGAATGAATATAAGCAGTTCCCAAACCTAACTTTCCTGTTCTTTCTTCAATATGCAATCGATCAGAAAATTCAGCTTGAAGATTTTTTACAATCGCAGCAGTTCCATCAGGAGAACCATCATCAACAATTAATAAATCAAACTTTTTGGGCAGAGAGAATACCTTTCGAATAATTCGTTCAATATTTTCTTTCTCATTATAAGTAGGTATTACTACTAAGCTATCTGACATTGGTAGGAGGTATTTGCTAATTGACCAAAAATAATAATTAATCGTTAGTAAACGAATTATATACTACCTCTTAATAAATCCTTTAACTAAAGTTAAGAAGTCTTCCGGAGCTTCTGCATGAATCCAATGCCCTGCGTGGGCTATTGTTTTTATTGAAGATTGAGGAAAAAACTCCTGTATACTTGGGTGATATTGAGCGATAATATAATCTGATTTGCCTCCTGCAATAAAAAGAGCATCACCAGAATATGGAGTATTTATATTCATACCTGCACTTATCTCTTCTATTGTTTCATCTAAAACGTTAAAATTAAATCGCCAAGCTAGTTTTTCTTTCG
This sequence comes from Vicingaceae bacterium, assembly GCA_028336925.1. Lineage (GTDB taxonomy): Bacteria > Bacteroidota > Bacteroidia > Flavobacteriales_E > Vicingaceae > Acidiluteibacter. Next base: position 1,573 of record JAOKVV010000055.1, read on the forward strand.
TTTCCCAATACAAATTCTTAAGTAGAAACTGACGAACACCTACCTCTTCAATTTTCTTGGCTAACAATTTATCCACATCCCCGCGTCTATCCACCTTTGAAAAATCTATGCTTCTCATAGCAGATAAAATTTGAGCATGATGCACAGGATAATTAACTGGTGCGATATCTACAACTATTAACTTCTCTAATAACTCAGGATAAAAAGAGGCAAAATGCATAGCTACCTTTCCTCCCATACTATGACCTATTACTACTGGGCTCTCTATGTGATGATTAGTTACAAATTGCTTTAAGTCGTTTGCCATGGTAGGATAATCAAACAAATCACTATGCGGGGATTGACCATGATTTCGATTATCGACTAACCAAACCTCGTAATCTTCTGAGAGTTCCTTCCCTAAAGTCATCCAATTATCTAACGATCCGAATAAACCGTGTAGGATAATAAGGTGTTGCCCCGACTCTCCTAATTTCTTATAATTTAACTCCATCTCAAATATCTTGTTGCGAAAAATTTAGCTCTGCTAAATAGTTCTGTATTGTTTTCTCTAGTCCAAAATAAAGCGCATCAGCAATTAGCGCATGCCCTATAGAAACCTCTAATAATCCCTCGATATTGGCCCTAAAAAAATGCAGGTTGTTCGTATCTAAATCATGACCTGCATTAATTCCTAAACCCAAATCATTAGCAACCGCAGCAGCTTTAATATAAGGAGCAATTGCAGCACTCTGATTTTTAAAAAATTGCTCAGCATAAGGACCTGTGTACAACTCTATTCGATCAGTAAAGGTATTCGCTGCATGCTCGATATTTCTTATCTCAGTATCTACAAATATGCTTGTTCTGATCCCATTATTCTTAAATTCAGTAATTACCTCACGCAAAAAGTCACCTTCTTTCTGAGTATCCCATCCTGCACTAGAAGTTAGCGCATCAGGCGGATCAGGAACCAATGTAACTTGGTGAGGTTTGTTGGCTAAAACTAAATCCATAAAAGATGCAGTAGGATAACCTTCAATATTAAATTCAGTGGTTACTACATTCTTTAATTTCGGTATATCATCATACCGAATATGGCGCTGATCAGGCCTAGGATGAACAGTAATGCCTTGAGCACCAAATCGCTCACAATTAATAGCCACTTGCACGAGATCTGGAACATTGCCACCTCTTGCATTTCTTAGCGTTGCTATTTTATTAACATTTACACTTAATCGGGTCATGGAATAATAGTAATATTGTATAAATTGAAATCAAAATTAAGGGTTAAAACGTTACCTTTCTGGCTAAACCACAACTCATTTTTTAGAATATGTTAGCAATTGAAGTAATTACAGATGAAATTCCACCATTAAAAATTTCCGACTCAGGAGATAAAGCACTTTCTTGGATGGAAGAGTTTAAAGTGTATGAACTTCCCTTAGTAAATGGGCATCAGTTTCTTGGGCTTATTTTAGAGAGCGATTTACTTGACTTGAATAACCCATCTATATTGCTTAGCGAAATTCATAGCCCACTTAATAGACCTGCAGTTTATGGACATGATCATTTTTATTCAGTCATAAGCACTATGATTGAGCATAAGATTAGCGTGGTTGCGGTATTAGACGAACAAGAAAACTATCTTGGTATGATTAGCCAACGAGATCTTATTAAGCACATTTCTTCTATAGCAGCATTTAAAGAGCCGGGCGGTATCATAGAATTAGAGATGAATACCAACGATTATTCTTTAGTTGAAATTGCAAACATTATTGAAAGCAATGGTGGCAAAGTATTAAGCTCCTACATAAAATCAAAGATAGATTCTACCAAAATTGAGGTAACTATAAAAACAAACAAAGATGACTTAAGTAGTATTCTTCAAACTTTTACAAGATATGAATACACAATTATTGCTTCATTTGACAAGAGTGGATCTTCTGACGATTTGAAGCAACGCTATGACGCTTTTATGCATTTTCTGAACATGTAGAATGATAAAAAGACTTTTTTTCCTTTGTATCTTTCAAACAATTGGCTCACTTGTATTTGGTCAAGCAAGTGAAATAGATGAATTTTCTTCTACCTCATTACAACTAGACTCTACCAAATCGTACTTTATAAAAGACATCGTAATAATTGGGAATAAAAAAACCCAAGACTACATTATATCTAGAGAATTATCGCCTAAAACAGGAGATACGCTATTAGGCCACGTCCTTTCAAAAGAAATTGAACAATCGAGAAAAAACATTTTAAACACACAGCTTTTCCATTACGTAAAGGTTAACTTGATAACTGAAAATAATCAGGTATCTATCTACATCTTAGTTACCGAAAGGTGGTACTTCTTCCCTGTACCTATATTCGAGATAGATGATAATAATATCAATACATGGCTGGAGGATATTGATTGGAAACGCCTTAACTATGGAGCTTTTGTAACATTAAAAAATATAGGAGGCAGAGATGAAACGATGCGAATAACCTTTCAATTAG
>JAOKVV010000056.1 GCA_028336925.1 Vicingaceae bacterium
TTGTTGCTATGCGAGGGAATTCTTTTGGGCAAGTATTTAAACTACATACATTTGGCGAAAGTCACGGTGCTGCGATAGGTGGCATAATAGATGGAATGCCAGCAGGGGTGACCTTAAACTTAGAAGAAATCCAATTAGAGTTAGATAAAAGAAAGCCAGGTCAATCGGCAATTACTACTCAGCGCAAGGAAAGCGATCAAGTACAGTTTCTATCAGGAATATTTGAGGGAAGAACCATGGGAACCCCAATTGGTTTTATGATTACCAACCAAGATCAAAAATCAAAAGATTACAGCCATATTAAAGATACCTATCGGCCTTCACATGCTGATTATACCTATGATGCTAAGTTTGGAGAACGAGATTACCGAGGTGGTGGCCGTTCATCTGCCCGAGAAACTGCTTGCAGAGTAGTAGCAGGGGCCATGGCAAAACAAGTACTATCACAATATGGTATAAAATTTAATACCTACGTTTCTCAAGTCGAGGATATTGTGTTGTCAAGGAGCCCTGATCTTATAGATTTTTCATTAATTGAATCAACGGTTGTTCGCTGTCCTGATTTGGCTGTTGCTAATCAAATGATTGAACGCATTAAGGAAGTTAAAAAGGCAGGCGATACCGTTGGAGGTGTTGTTTCAGCCTACATTACCGGTGTTTCTGCAGGCTTAGGAGAACCAGTTTTTGATAAATTACATGCAGATTTAGGAAAAGCAATGCTCAGTATCAATGCAGTAAAAGGTTTTGAGTACGGTTCTGGCTTTGGGGCTGCTGAAATGAGAGGTTCAGCGCATAATGATTTATTCATGCAAGAAGGAGCGGAAGTAAAGACAAAAACAAACCATTCAGGAGGAATACAAGGCGGTATTTCAAATGGTGCTCCAATTCATTTTAGAGTAGTATTTAAACCAGTGGCTACCATCATGAAAAATCAAGAAACCATTGATAATGAAGGTAAGGCTGCCGAAGTAATGGGTAAAGGACGCCATGATCCGTGTGTAGTGCCAAGAGCAGTGCCTATTGTAGAATCAATGGCAGCGATGGTTATTTTAGATCATTATTTAAGAAATAAATCAGCAAAAATAGATTAAACCAACTATGAAGAAATTAGCACTGCATTGGCAGATTTTAATTGGAATGTTTTTAGGAATTATCTATGGTCTCTTGGCTTCTAATGCCGGACTAGCCAACTTTACTTCCGATTGGATTGCTCCGTTTGGAACCATTTTTATCAATATGTTAAAAATGATAGCTGTTCCATTAGTACTCATTTCATTAATAAATGGTGTTTCAGGATTAAAGGATATTTCTCAATTATCATCGATGGGTGGAAAAACAATAGGGATTTATTTAGTGACCACCGTGTTGGCAGTCTCTGTAGGTTTATTAGCGGTTAACTTAATAAAACCCGGTAAATCTTTCTCCCAAGAAACGCGCGATCAAATGGTAGTTGAAAATCAACAGAAAGCAAGTCAAGTTGAGCAGAGCGCAAAAGCACAAGAAGAAAGTGGTCCGCTTCAGTTTCTAGTGGACATGGTTCCGTCTAATATATTCAACTCGGCTAGTGATAATGGAAATATGCTTCAAGTAATTTTCTTTGCTTTACTGTTTGGTATTGCATTAATTATGGTTCCTGATCAATCGAAAGTAGAGGGAATTAAAAATTTCTTTGATGGAGCGAATGAGGTGATTCTTAAAATGGTTGATGTAATTATGTTGTATGCACCTATTGGTGTTTTTGCACTTTTGGGGAATATCATGGTTGATTTAGCAGGCGATAATCCTGCAGCTGCTTTGGAAATTCTAAAAGGTTTGGCGATTTATTCAATCACTGTTATTTTAGGGTTAGCGGTTATGGTATTTGTTGTATATCCATTATTCCTTAAGTTCTATGCAAAATTCTCTTACAAAAAGTTTTTCCAAGGTTTAGCTCCTGCACAGTTACTAGCATTTTCAACTAGCTCTAGTGCAGCTACTTTACCCTTGACTATGGAGCGCTGCGAAGAGAAGTTAGGTGTTTCTAAAAAGGTGGCATCTTTCGTTTTACCTTTGGGTGCAACTATTAATATGGACGGAACCTCTTGTTACCAAGCTATTGCAGCAGTTTTTATTGCGCAAGTTTATGGCATGGAATTGGGATTGTCGGCACAATTAACAATCGTTCTTACCGCTACGTTAGCTTCTATAGGTTCTGCTGCTGTTCCAGGTGCAGGAATTATCATGTTGGCGATTGTACTCGGTGCAGTCGGTGTGCCTTTGGAAGGTATTAGTTTGATATTTGCTGTAGATCGGCCATTAGATATGTGCCGAACAGTAGTGAATGTAACCGGAGATGCAACAGTAGCGACCATAGTAGCATACACTGAAGGAGAATTAGACCCTAATCCTGTAGAAAAGTAATACTAGAAAGTTTACCTAAAAACCTAACTATGAAAAAGTTTCTTAAAATTGTTGTTGTATTAATTGTTCTTCTAGTAGGAGCGATTATTTTATTACCTATCGTTTATAAAGATGATATCGTTAAGTTGGTGAAAGATTTAGCAAATGAAAATATGAATGCTAAAGTTGATTTTGGAGAATTTCACCTGAGTTTAATTAAAAGCTTCCCAAATTTTTATTTTTCAATTGAAGATATAAAAGTGACTGGTGTTGAAAAATTTGAAGGAGTTGAATTAGCTAACATTGGAGAAATTGCATTAACCGTTGATGTGATGTCCATAATTAATGGTGAAGCTGTAGCTGTAAAAAAAGTTGTATTAGATGAGGCAAATTTATCAGCAAAGGTATTAACCGATGGCAGTGCAAACTGGGATGTAATGAAGGTAGATACTGCCGCTGTGGAAGAAGTAGAAGAAGAGGTAGTGGAAGAAGTCGCTCCTGAAGATACGGAAGGCGAAGGTTTTAAGCTAGCTCTTAAAGAATTGTTAATTACCAATTCAACCGTAATTTATGATGATGCTACTTTTCCGATGGTAGCAAAGTTAGCAGGTATTAATTGGACGCTTTCAGGAGACTTAACTGAAGCAGTTACCACGATTACGCTGCAAGGGTTAATAGATAAAGTTACAATTGATTATGATGGAGTAGAATATATAAGAGAAGCTGCGTTTAAAACTGATTTGGCGGTAGCTGCTGATTTAGAAAATGATAAATACACCAT
>JAOKVV010000057.1 GCA_028336925.1 Vicingaceae bacterium
ATAATCAGAGAAAATAGGACATATAGACCTGCCATAAATGGAACAATCTTATCCGTTACTTTGGCAATACTTTTAATCCCACCAATAATTACGATTCCGACTAATAAAGCTAGAACAATACCGAATGGGAAGCCGTAATTTGCGATGGATGGAAATTCCGTTGATAGCTGAGCAAAAGCTTGATTTGCTTGAAACATATTACCACCGCCAAAGGAGCCACCGATGCATAAAATAGCAAAAAGAACTGCGAGTACTTTTCCTAATTTGCCAAGATTTTTTTTCTTCAAACCTTCACTTAGGTAGTACATTGGACCACCTGAAATTTCTCCATTTTCACCTACTACACGATATTTTACACCCAACGTACATTCTACAAACTTTGACGACATGCCGATTAGCCCTGCAATAATCATCCAAAAAGTAGCACCAGGCCCACCAAGGCTAATAGCGACAGCAACCCCTGCAATATTCCCTAGACCTACTGTGGCTGAAAGCGCTGTAGTTAGTGCTTGAAAGTGAGACACCTCTCCAACATCCTTCTTGGATGGATTACTAAATTTACCTTGTACTAATTGAAGTGCATGCTTAAACCCTTTCAAGTTGATAAATCGCATTCGAATTGTAAAGAAAATGGCTCCTAAAACTAACCAAACCACAATAAATGGAATTCCCTTTTTCTGAATTGTTCCATTAGGGTGAAGCACTGGCAATGGTTCATCGTAAACAATAGAAGCCATATTTTCAGCACCCACTGCAATGATATCATTAATGTTATTTGAATCAAATATGACATCTCCTTCTTTAGTGTTGTGTTTTATTTCACCCGTTGCAGTAGAAAATACTTCAATATCTATTTGGTTATCTTGTGTAACAATAGCAATTAAATCTCCTTTTTGTACTTTACTACCTTCAGTAATTTTCCACTCTTTCAATAATATTTTAGTCACATTAGGATTAGACCAACCCGGCGCTTTAACATTTTTCAAATCTGCATAAACTACCGGATCATAAATACCGATAGCACTAAAAGGATCCCAAAATAAAAAATCACTCATGACGCCAACAATTGGCTTCACAAACGAGTTTAAATGTTCTGGTATTGCTTGCGCTTTTACTTTACCGGTTAAAGTAGTCGATTGACCTAAAGAGTCTGTAATTAAAACACTAAACTCTTCTCCTTCCGTCAGTCCGGTTGCTAAATCAGAGGTTAATTTTACACTCTCTTTACTCCATTGAAAAGTATAAGGTGGTACTCCACCCTTAACTGCAACTCTCGCTTCTCCGTCATTTATTTCTTTGGTTTTATTTTCAACTGTTAAGGTGGCCTTTAATTCTGAAGCAACCGTGGTAGCGGAAATAAATAATGATACAAATAATAGAAAGGTAATTCTTAACATGGATAAACGGGGTTTGTGTTATGTATAAGCAACAAATATATTGTTTTTTTTAAGCTTTTAGCTGTTCCTCGAGAAGTTGTAGACCTTCTTCAAAAGAATGTGGCTTATAACCTAAGTCATTAATTGCCTTATCTAAAATAAAACCTGTTTTAGGAGGTCGCTTAGCGGACTGAATTAGAGTAGATGATGAAGTTTCTGACACCTGAGATGAGGGCAATTCAAAATAATCTGCAACCCGCTTAACTAATTCGATGATACTCATTATATCTTTTCCTGATAAATGATAAACGCCTCTTTTTTGCTGATCAGCTATTAACAAACAGCCCTCTGCCAAATCTTCCGCCAAAGTTGGAGACCTGAACTGATCGTTAACAATAGTTAGCGGTTGACCTTTTTCTAATGCTTCTTTTGCCCAAAGTACGATATTAGTTCGGCTCATTTGCTCACCAATTCCATATACAATGATGGTTCTTACAATACTCCAAGCAATGTCACTTTCTTGTAATAATCGTTCTGCATCATACTTGCTCTGGCCATAATAACTCAAGGGATTTGGCGTATCACCCTCTTTATAAGGTCCATTTTCTCCATCAAAAATAAAGTCTGTAGATAAATGTATTAGATGAGCATCAACTGAGCGTGAAGCATTAATTAAATTTATTACTGCCTCAACATTCAACAAACGGCATAATTCTTTTTTATCCTCACACTCGTCTACATTCGTCATTGCAGCAGTGTTAATAATTACATCCGGCCGAAAACTTTCAACTATTGCATTAACTTCTGCTACATCAGAAATATCTAATGTTTGATAAGTATAACCAGATTCTTTCGAAATTCGATTAGCTCCTTTTGAAGTAGCTAGTAACAGGTATTCATCACTCCTTTTAGAAATTATATTGTGAACTATTTTTTGACCTAATAATCCATTGCTGCCGGTAAGTAGTATTTTTTTCAATTGGTTGGATATTTTGGATGATTGCAAAAATCAATAAATTATTTAGGAATGCCATTTTTTATAGCAATAATCTTCCAAAACAGAGAAAAATGTATAACATCCATAAAAATGACAGTCTTCATTTAAGCCTTTAAATTGAAAACTAATGCTAACTTATGTTGATTTTTTAACTTTAGTCATTAATAATCATTGTTGACTGATTAAAATTTGTGAATTGAAAATAAATTTGTGTTGTCCCTTGATTTTTTTTGTTGAAGTATAATGTCTCTATGATGTTCTGTTGTCTTCCAGCCTTTTGAACAGGGACGGGTAAAGGTCCAAAATGAACCAACCCGCCTTGCCGCAGGCAGGAAATTCAAGGCTATGAAAAAGCTGCTACAAATTACTCTTCAACCCTAAGACTTTTAACGGATCTCCTCAATTCTTCGAAGCGAGTTAAACTTTCTAAAGCTTAAGTTCGA
>JAOKVV010000058.1 GCA_028336925.1 Vicingaceae bacterium
CCAATTTCACTCAATGGAAACTCAGCCCAACAATCCGCTTCACGGAGTAAAACTTACCACTATACTAGAATACTTAATAGAGCATGAAGGGTGGGAAAGAATGGCCGATAATGTATCTATCAACTGTTTTAAAAGCAATCAAACTTTAAAATCTAGCCTTAAATTTTTAAGAACTACACCATGGGCTCGTGAAAAAGTAGAACGCTATTATTTAAAATGTATTAAATAAACTTTCGATGCTTAAACGTTTAGAACTGCTGTTAATCTTACTTGCTATATTGGCGATAAACCTTCACCTATTATTATGGCCAGGTGCCACCATTATTACTATTATTTCTTTTTCTGGGCTTGCTCTACTCTACCCTTTCTTATCGCTAGCATTATTTATTGACGATTCAACGTCTATTTCACCAACTGCCATGCTGCCGGGGTTACCATTTTCTATTTCTTTAATTGGCATACTTTTTAAATTGCAAAGTTGGCCCGGATATGAGGTTAATCTATTAATTGGCTCTTTGGCACTTATAGCATTGATAATTAATCGATTTTCTCAAAAAGATACTGCCCAGAAGTTGAGCTACTCTATTTTAACTAAACGAGCAATTCCACTATTAGTAATTACACTATTTATGCTAGCTTTACCAAAGTATGCCTGGATAGAAACTAAGTATAGCGAATACCCAGAATATATAGAAGCAATCAAGCTAAGGGATTCAAATCCAAACAACAAGGTTTTTCAACAACAATTAGACTCAATAATAACCAATCAAACACATTAATAATGATTAAAAAGATAGCAATCACTTTAGCAGTTATATTTGTTTTATTGTTTGGTGCTTTTCAGCTCCTTACCTATCAAACTAAAAAAGCGAGTCCTGAACAATTAGAAAAATACATGAATGACGACATAGTCCTAGAAGTTGTTTATTGTAGCCCTTCAAAAAAAGGAAGAACAGTAATGGATAGCTTAGTGCCATTTGGGGAAGTCTGGAGAACAGGCGCTAATGAGGCGACTACGTTCACGGCCAGCAAAGATATTACTATTTCAGGACAACCTTTACCGGCAGGAACCTACACCTTATGGACAATTCCAAACCAAAAAGAATGGGAAGTTATTTTTAATAGTGGAGAATATGGATGGGGAGTTAACTGGAGCCAAGAAGTTTCAAGAGATGCTAGTATTGATGTTTTGAACATCACTACCCCTGTTATGCAATTACCTGTCAATCAAGAGCGATTTACGATTCAATTCGAAGGAGACGTAAACTTAACTATGGCTTGGGAAAATACTAAAATTAGTATGCCTATTTCGTTGTAAAGTATTTCATGCTTTTAGCTATCTAGTGTCGCAAAGCATACTTCCATTGGCTTTATGATTGTCTAGATACGATTTATAGTATAATTCTACAAAGTATGACAAACAATAAGGTGCTAGGAAATAAAATGCAGGGAGAGATCTAGGAAGTTTTTTAACAGGCAGGCATCTACCATTTAAAGAGTAAATACCTATTTTAGCCCGTTTACATTTATTGATCATATTGATCCCTCTGAAATAGGTAAAGGCCGATTTTTAGAAGTAAATCAGCATTCTCTTTTTGAACTCTCAATATTTACCAATCTATTTGAAGGTGAAATTGAATATAAAGACAGTTTTACCCGAATTAATATTAATTAAATATGTATTCGTTTTTTAACGGACACAAGGATTTCACTGTAATCCAATAAAAAAGGTGGAGAAGTTCTTAAACCTGTCCAACTTTTAATGATTAGTATAGTTATTACTTATATAAAATCTTTTTAATACTTGTTTCTCCATCAGATTTGATGTGAATAGTATACATCCCTTTCCTTAAATTCTGTCTACCAATATTAAGTCGTTCAATTGCATTTTCTCTGTTTGATTCGAATTGATAAACTAATCGCCCTTCAATGTCATAAACCGACACTATACGATTAGAAGGGTGACTGCCATTAAATTCTATCATCACCTCATCAACAACAGGATTAGGATAAATCAAAATAGTTTCCTTTACTTCAATTAAAGAAACACCTGTATTTACATCATAAGATACGATGGCAGTATCAACTGATGGGCAGTTGGTCGTGCTGAATGCAATAACAGAAATCGTATCATTCGTCCCTGATTTCGCCGGATCATAATTAATTGTTATTGATCTACCTGTAGAGTTATCTTGCCATAAGTAATTTCTAAATCCTGCTCTGGCAGTAAATGTAACTGTTGGATTATTAACAGCGTCCAAGATTACATCAGGTCCAATATTTAAAGTTATACCTGTATTAACAGTCACTTTAATTGTATCAGACACAACACAATTCAAATTATTAACTGTTTGAACGATGTATTGGGTAGAATTTAATGGAGACACGTTAATGGATGAAGTAGTTTCTGAAGTATTCCATAAGTAATTACTAGCAGAACTGTTAGCAGATAATCTAATAGTGTCACCTAAACAAATTGCTGTATCATTCGACACTGTAATAACGGGTAATGAGGTAACCGAAACAGTAACACTGTCGATACTTGAACAATTTCCGCTATTAGTAACTGTT
>JAOKVV010000060.1 GCA_028336925.1 Vicingaceae bacterium
CATTGTGGATAACAAAGTAGAGATTGAGGCTACAGTTAAGCCTGCCACACTGGCTCGTCATCGTGACTATAAGCATGAAGTTGATTTTTCTATTCTTTATCCCAACTACACTATCATAGATCCGTATCGGGATATCAACGTAGTGATTCGACAAAACTTTAGGTGGGACAATGCAATAACTGGCCTTAAACCTTTATTTATGAAGGGTAATGAACTAGAATATAACTATGAAGATAAAAACCTGTTCTGGGCCGGTAATGAATTTAGAAATTTCGATTTAAAAGACCTTCGATATCAATCCATCAATGTAGGTAAAGTTGCTTTTGAAGATGATCAAAAAACACACGCGTATTTGTTTCCTGAGATTTCTAGATCATCTCAGCGGTATTTGTTTCAGCCAGATCTAAATGGACAGTATTTAATTAAACGGGACGATAGCCGAGATAGCTTTAACGAGGCTGATTATGCCAAAGTTCATTTCCAATTGAATTACCCCCAACCATTAGCCAATGGAAACCTTTATGTATTTGGTAGATTAACCAATTGGGAGTTTATGGATGAATTCAAGATGCAATATGATTACACTGAGAAGGCATACAAAGCGGCTCCTTACCTAAAACAAGGTTATTACAATTATCAATACATTTTTCTACCTGATGGAGCTAAAGAAGGCGATGCCTTAACAATTGAAGGTTCGCACTTTGAGACGCAAAACAACTACTACATCTTTGTCTATCATCGACCACAAGGAACTGTTTATGACCAACTAATCTGTTTGTATTTTAATGAGTAAACTCAATATAAAATGGTAAAACCGCTCACGCATGATGTAAAAATTACGGTTAAAACTTCCTTTAATATTGGAGAGTCGAGACCGTTAGAGCAGTTTTTTGTTTTTAATTATATTATTACAATTGAAAACCAATCAGATCAACCACTGCAGCTACTAAAACGCCATTGGATAATAGTAGATTCAAACGGCGAAAAAGCAGAAGTAAAAGGCGATGGTGTAGTCGGCAAACAACCCATTTTGATGCCGAATGATAAATACGCATACCAATCACATTGTATTTTCAAAACACCTGTTGGTAAAATGAGCGGCAGTTACCTGATGAAGAACTTGGCTAAAAACGAGGACTACCTTATTCCCATTAATGCATTTCGCTTTTGCATGCCGACGTTGTTGAATTAATCTTTAGCTAGTTACAATCCTTAACAACTCAGCTTTTTGTAATAAGTAAACACTATAAATTGTAGCTCAAATGCAATAAGACTCATAGCGTATTTGTTTCGATAACAACTGCTCCATTTGCACTTTCCAATTCAGTTAACCCTCTGTTATTTCTTATTCCTATTGCTAGATCAAAACGACTCCAAAGATCTACTTCTAAACCTCCTCCTAGAATAAGAGACAATTCAAATTCATCAAAGTTCGTTTGAACCTTTGAATATATGCCGGAATCATTGGTTAGGCTTTGATCAAAAAGATACCCAAAATTTATTCCTAAGTTTCCAAAAAATCTCAGGTTCCCTTTGGTTTTATAAGTGGCCAAAAGCGGGAGTTGGATAAAGTGTAAATGATAAGTAGAAGATGCTGAAATATAATATGCTTCATTGATGGGTATCAATACATCTCCTGTAGCTCCCTTCTTTTCATATTCTACCCCTGAGCTGATAAAAAGATTATCGGTGAGCTGGTAGTCCACTAAAAAAATTGCAGATAGTGTTCGATTAAATCCATAATTAGTTAATTCATCTGACGAAAAAGATGATTCAATAGCTTTTAAACCAAACCCAATTCTAAATTTAGATTCTTGACTCTTTGCTAATATAGTAGTTAGTATTAGAGATAGAATTAATGAAATTTCTCTTATCATACATTTCTAAAAAAAATAAATTTAGGAAATTAAACTAAAAAAAAGCGGCTTTAGAATTCTCTAAAACCGCTTTTAATCAATATACTTTAATTGCTTTTACCCGTTAAACGCCTCATGCGTTGCCTTTAAAATCGCAAAGGCTCCTTCTGTAGTTGCAGATTCAGCATAGGTTCTCAAAACTGGCTCTGTTCCTGATGGGCGAATCATTACCCACTCATCATTTGCAAAATAGAATTTATAACCATCGACGTCTTCTACCTTTTCAACCTTATAGTTTCCAAAGTTTTTATATTTTCCATCGGTGCAATTTTGCATGATGCGTAATTTATCTGCTTCTTCTAAATGAAGATCAATTCGTTCAAATTTAAATCCACCTACGATTTTGTACACTTCATCAATTAAATCATCTAATGATTTTCCTGATTTCACCATATATTCCCAAATCACTAAGCCCATCCAAATACCATC
>JAOKVV010000006.1 GCA_028336925.1 Vicingaceae bacterium
CTTAGGCCTTAACTATGCAATGACTATGGTAAAATTACATAATGGAAGTATAAAACATAAAAACAATTCACCACATGGATCCATTTTTTCCCTCTTTCTACCCTTTAGGTAATAAAAAAGAACCTAGTATGAAACAATATAGAGCAACCATATTATTATTAGAAGATGATGAAAACCTAGGATTTGTAACCAAAGATAAATTGCAAGAAGAAGGTTACTTTGTGAAACTTTGCACAGATGGTGAACAAGCTGTCAAATCTATACAAACAGAGCATGTTGACATTTGTCTTCTAGATATTATGTTGCCTAAAATGGATGGATTCACAGTAGGTAAAATAATTAAAGAAAAAGATGAACGGATACCAATTCTCTTTGTCACAGCTAGAGCGCAGAAGAAAGACAAAATTAAAGGCCTAAAGCTTGGCGCTGATGACTACATCACAAAACCTTTTGATTTTGATGAACTTACTTTAAGAATAGCCAATATTCTAACTAGATCTAAGCAACAAAAAAAAATAAAAGACAACTTGCCTAAAGTGCATCAAATTGGAGAATATACCTTTAATGTAAACAATCAATTTTTAGAGCGGAATGGTAAACGTCAAAAACTGACCAAAAAAGAAACCGATTTATTACAATTACTTTCATTGAATATCAACGAAGTAGTTAACAGAGAGGAAGCGCTCGTAGAGGTTTGGGGAGTAAATAATTACTTCAGCGGAAGAAGTATGGATGTGTATATTTCTAAAATTCGAAAGTTCTTGAATAAAGACCTTAAAATTGAAATTATCAACATCCATGGTGTTGGTTTTAAATTAGCAATTGAGTAAGTTTACGTCATGCAAGACTTTCTTTATCAATCAGCTCAACGAATTATAAAAGAACAAGATGAGCAATTAGAAAACACCTTAATTGTACTTCCGAATAGAAGAGCTGCTTTATTTATAAAAAAGCATCTAGGCGGATTAATAAAAAACACCATTTGGTCGCCAACAATTATAAGCACTGAAGAATTTATAGAGGACCTTTCTGCTACAAGTGTTATAGATAATGTTCAACTCTTATTTGAATTTTTTGAGGTTTATAAAAAAGTAATCCCTCGGGAGGAGCAAAATGAGTTTGATGTCTTCATTCAATGGGGAACCACATTACTCCAAGATTTTAATGAGATTGATCGCTACTTAATTGATCCTGAAAAGATATTCTCTTATGTAAATGAAGCTAGAGCAATTGAAGTATGGAATCTAGAACTAACTGAAATAACAGAAGTTCAAAGCAATTACCTGAAGTTTTGGATGCAAATGAAAGAATTATACTTTTCATTTAAAAAACACCTAGAATCTTTACAGCTATCCTATCCGGGTCTTTCATACAGAACAGCCGCTGAAAACCTAACCAACGAAAAAATTGAATCGACCCCATATCAACATATTTACTTTACTGGTTTTAATGCGCTTACTACTGCGGAGCAATTAATTATGGAGAAGTATGTAGCGGCGGGCAAAGCCACACTACTTTTCGATTCTGATGAATACTATCTGAACGATCAAATTCAAGAAGCAGGTCTATTTCTTAGACAACTCAGAAAAAACGCTCACTTTTCAACCGGTTTCAATCAAATTGGAAGGTATTTTAAACAAAAGAAGAACATTACTGTCTACTCTGTTGCTAAAAATATTGGTCAGGCAAAATTAGCAGGTCAACTTTTAAAAGAAGTGGACCAAGACAATGACTTTAAAGATACTGCAGTTGTTCTTTCCGATGAAAATCTATTATTACCGGTACTTCAATCGCTACCTGAAGAAGTTGATAAAGTAAACATTACAATGGGTTACACCATTAGCAATAGCCCGATATACACTTTCTTTGAACGCTACATTCACTTGCATTTAAGAGCTGAAAGAAATTTAGAGCAACGAAAGGTAATTGCTTTCTACAATCAAGATTTATTCAATCTGCTCTCCCACCCTTTTATTGCCAATGTTTCCGAAAGCTTTAGCTCTGAAAAATTACAAACGTGTAAAGAAAACATTCTAAATGCCAACCTGGCTTACTTAAATATTGATGATTTAGAAAAATGGATTCCAGGGTATGAAGAAGTTGGGATAAAGAAAGCAGCGGAGTTATCTGTTAATTTCATTTTAAAAAGACTCTTAAAGTTAATCGAAATTGCTAAAAATAAGTTAGCAGAAACAGATCATGAAACCAAAAAATTAGAGATTGAGTACCTTTTTAATATTGCTAAAATATTAAACCAACTAACTGATTTACAAAATCGTTTTAATAGCATCCATCAAGTTTCTACACTCTATACCATTTTTACACAACTCTGTAAACAATCCACCATTCCATTTTTTGGAGAGCCATTAAGCGGGTTACAACTTTTAGGCGTTTTGGAAACTCGTACAATTGACTTTAAGAATATTATATTACTCTCGCTCAATGAAGGAGTGTTACCTTCAGGAAAAACAAACAATTCTTTTATCCCTTTTGATATAAAAATCCAGTTTGGCCTACCTACTCACAAAGAGAAAGATGCCATTTACGCCTATCACTTTTATCGCCTAATCCAACGAGCTGAAAATGTATCGTTAATTTACAATTCTTCTGCCGGCAAAATGGGCGGTGGAGAACGCAGTAGATTTATAGAGCAACTAGTAAATGAACTGCCTAACTACAACTCTGATATCACTATCAAGGAGGTTGTTGTGCAAACCCCCTTACCAACTGATGCATTTGAAGATAAAACAATACCTAGAAACAGTTCTATCAACGAAGCCATTTTAAACCATCTAAAAAGAGGTATTTCTCCTTCAGCGATCAACACATTCATATCCTGCCCTTTAGATTATTACTACAGGTATGTCCTTCGACTAAAAGAACCGAAAGAAGTAGAAGAACACATAGCAGCCAACACTTTTGGTGATCTCATTCATGAATCATTAGAAATAGCTTATGGAAGAGAACTAGAAGGTCAAACCATAATAAAAGAGCAATTAACAGAATTAGAAAAAATTGCAAAAGAACATTGTCAAAGACTGTTTACAGAAAACTATGGAGCCGAAGCGTTGAAGGTAGGTAAAAATCATCTAATTTATTCTGTAGCCCAATCCTATATTCGAGAATTCTTCAAACAAGAGAAAGAATTACTTAAAAAACATACCCTAAGAATAATTAGTGTTGAAGAAACCTTGGAGGTACCATTTAAATTCAATTATAAAGGTGAAGAAATTACCGTATCTCTCGAAGGAAAGGCCGATAGAATAGACGAAATAGACGGAGAATTGCGAATAATAGATTATAAAACAGGAATAGTTGATAATCTAAAACTAATCATTAATAAAGATTTTGATGAAATAGAGTTAAACAAATCAAGCCAAGCAATTCAACTTTTAGTTTACGCATATACCTATGCTAAAAAGCACCAATTAAAAGAATTACCAATAGCAGGTATTTTATCATTTAGAAAAATAAAAGATGGATTAAGCACGGTTAATTTTGGCAAAAGCTTTCCTTCCACAGATCATTTAGCATCGGTTGAAGGTTTATTAAGTCGTATTATTACAGAAATGCTAGAAAAAGAATGCTTCGAGCATAATTCTGATGCAAAATATTGTAAATTTTGTCATCAATAAAAAAAAGCCTTCGATGGGAACTCGAAGGCCTAAATTATGGGAAACGGCATACTAACTAATATCAACCTATTCCTTAGACGTAAAACAATGCTAAATAGTTGGAAATAAATTCACAATATGAAAAATTTAACATTTTTTTTCTCCTTTTTTCTAACCTTTAATTTGACTTTGTTCGCCCAAATAGAGAGATGTGGTAAGGATATTAAATTACAAGAACGATTGAAGGAAAACCCTGAACTAGCTAACATTATAGACCTACAAAACAAGCAAATAGCCAATTACACAGTCAATAACAAAGCAAGAGCCGTTATTACGATACCAGTTGTAGTTCATGTTGTTTATAATACATCATCTCAGAATGTTTCTGATGCTCAAATTTATTCACAGATAAATGTACTCAATGAGGATTACAGGCGATTAAACTCGGATGCCGTAAATACCCCTTCTGTATTTTCAGGAGTAGATACTGAAATAGAATTTTGTTTAGCTACTTCAGAACCAAATGGAAATCCAACAACCGGAATTACAAGAACCTCTACCACATACAACGAAATTGGTAACACAACAAGATACTACAGCACCGCTAGAGGCGGAAAGGATATTTGGAACAGAGATAACTATTTAAATATTTGGGTGTGTGATTTAGGGCCTTTGTATTTAGGATTTGCTTATGCTCCAAATACTGCCCCATCTAGTTATGATGGTTTAGTAATTGACCCAAGGTATTTTGGAACCATTGGATCGGCTCAAGCGCCTTATAACAAAGGAAGAACTGCTACACATGAAATTGGTCATTGGTTTAATCTAGAACACCTTTGGGGTGCAGGATTTGGAGGTTGTTTTAGTACCGATTATGTAAGCGACACACCTACTCAATTTGAAGAAAATTATGGTTGCTTAAATCATCCATCTCCTTCTTGTAATAATAATGGTGATATGTTCATGAATTACATGGATTATTCTGATGATGCTTGTATGAACGCTTTTACATTAGGGCAAAAAAATAGAATGATTGCAGCTATTCAAAATTTCCGGCCTACCCTTCTTACCTCTGCCGGTTGTGGTACTGTTGGAATAACTTCAAATGAGTTAAAAGAGTCCTTTAAGATTTATCCCACTTTTACGAGTGAATCAATTACTATAAAAAGTAATGGTAATGCACCATACACCTACGAAATCGTTAACTTAATGGGCCAAAAACAAGGCACATTGAAAACCATTAACAATCCTGAGGTGTTATTAAAAGTAGATAATTTATCACCTGGCGTTTACTTTATATCTGTTTCCTCCAATGGTGCTCGATTTACACAGAAATTTATAAAAATAGCACCATAAACTATTACATGAAAACATACGACAATATGAGTCTAGAGAATATAAACATGCTATTAAAATCAGAAATTGACGCTGATTTAAAAGCTATTGCGCAAAAAGTAATTAATGACGAACGCATCACCTTTGATGAAGGTGTAACGCTTTATAAAAAAGGCGAGTTATCTTTTGTTGGGGCTTTGGCCAATTTCATCAGAGAAAAGAAACACGGAGATAATACCTACTTCAATAAAAATTTCCACGTAGAGCCTACCAATATTTGTGTGTTCGATTGTAAATTTTGCGCCTACTCTAAATTAATTCGTGAAAAAACGGATTATGATGCATGGGAATTAACAGAAGAGCAAATAGTAGAAAAGGTAAAAAGCTATGATGGAACAGCTGTTACAGAAGTTCATATAGTGGGCGGTGTTCATCCTAAAATGGGCTTACACTACTTCGCCAATATGATTAAAAAAATAAAGGAAGTACGACCTGATATTCATGTAAAAGCATTTACTGCTGTAGAGCTAGAATACATGTGCAGAAAGGCTAAAGTAAGCTACCGAGAAGGTTTACAAATTTTAAAAGATCACGGTCAGAATTCATTACCAGGTGGTGGTGCTGAAATTTTTGCTGAGGCGATTAGAGAAGAAATTTGCAAGGATAAATGTACTTCTGATGAATGGTTAGAAATACACCAAACTGCACACGAAATAGGCATGCCTTCTAATGCAACTATGCTGTATGGTCACATAGAAAGTTTTGAAGACCGCGTAGACCACATGGACAGACTCCGCAATTTACAAGACAAAACTGGCGGTTTCAATACGTTTATTCCATTGAAATATAGAAATGGTAACAACCAAATGAGCCACGTTTCAGAGGTTTCTGTAATTGAAGATTTAAGAAACTATGCAATCGCTCGTATTTATATGGATAACTTCCCACACTTAAAGGCGTATTGGCCTATGATTGGAAGAGATACGGCACAAATTTCACTGAGCTATGGTGTAAATGATATAGACGGAACCATCGACGATACCACAAAAATTTACAGCATGGCCGGTGCTGAAGAGCAAAACCCTGCTATGACGACAGAACAATTGGTAAAAATGGTAAAACAAGTCAACAGACGACCAGTCGAGAGAGACAGCGTCTACAATATCATAAAAGATTATACCAACGAATTTGAAGAAGAAAAAGTAGCTGCTTATTGATCCTAATTATTCAACGTAAACCATAAAGTTAAACCTCCAAGTCATAAGGAAATTCTCCTTAGACCTTGGAGGTTTTTTCATTGTAAAAACTTCCAAATGGCAAGAATTTAACATCCTTGTAATGAAAATAACCTTTTACTCAGCTGCTATGAATTTTACCAACTAGTAAACTGAAGACATGGTCAATTAAACCTCTTCTACTTTAAAACCAATCTTATCCAAAGCATTCCAAAAGTCGGGGAATGACTTTTTTACTACTTCTGCATCTTTTATAATTATCTCATCTTGCTTCAAAGCTAATCCTGCAAAAGCCATGGCCATGCGATGATCTTTATAGGTTTCAATAGGTTCAGTTGATGGGTGGAATTCTTGTGCCTTCAATTCGAAAGATTCTTCATCAAACGGCAATAAATCAATTCCAAATTTGGCAATTTCATTCTTAAGCGCTTCTACTCGATCTGTTTCCTTTATTTTTAGACTTTTAATACCTGAAAAAATAGAAGGCAATCCCTGCTGAGCAACCAAAGGAGCAAAAGTTTGAGCCAAATCAGGACAGTCGCTGAAGTCATAATCAAATTGCTGATATGGATTGTCAGGAATCTCTTTTCTCAACTTAATGCCTTTTTTAAGGTAGGAAACCTTCACTCCAAACTGCTCAAAAAGACTTGAAATGATGCTATCGCCTTGGATACTTTCTTTATTTAGTCCGTTTAGCGTCAACTCGCTAGAAGATGCTAATGCGGCCATTTGAAAAAAGTAAGATGCAGCACTCCAATCTGGTTCTACGATAACACTAAGTGGCTTATATTTTTGAGAAGGAACAGTGATGACATTATCTTTCCATAAATAACTAATGCCCATGCGTTTCATTAATTCCAATGTCATTTGAATATAGGGCTTAGAAGCTATTTTTCCTTTTAAAGTAACCGTTAAACCAAGTTCTAAACGAGGTGCAATCAACAAAAGCGCCGAAATATACTGACTACTAATGCTTCCATCTATTTTAATTTCACCACCTTTAAGCTGTTTTCCTCTAATCGCAATGGGCGGATAACCTTCTTGATCCATATAAGAAATATCAGCACCCAATTCTCGGAGTGCATCAACTAATACTTTTATTGGTCGCTCCTTCATTCGAGGGCTTCCTGTAAGAATTTTTTCACCCTCTTGAGTAGAATAAAATGCCGTCAGAAAACGAAAGGTAGTTCCTGCATCTTCAGCATCTACCACGTTTCTATCGCTTGCAAGTATGGCAGATAATAACTCCGTATCTTTTGCAGTACTTTTATTTATTATTTCAAATGACTGATCGCAAAGTTGCTGAATAATCAACAACCGATTGCTGATACTTTTAGACGCGGGAAGATCTACTTTTCCGAATAAAAACTTGGTTGGGTGGCTGATTTTTAAATTCATAGAGTTATTCGGATATGATAATTTTGAAATGCTTTTGTTAATTCTGTCGCTGCGGTAAATTGATTAATAACCCCTTTACCCAGTAAAGTTATCAAGGTACAATTAATTCCTTCACCGTGGTTCTTTTTATCTTGATGGGTCAACTTTATTATGGGTTCCCATTGCGCCTCAGCGATATTTTTTAATGGGAAAAATGGCTGAAAAACGGCATAAATTTCTGCTAATTCAGTATCCGGTAGAATTCCTTTTATAACTGACAGCTCAGCTTCTATGAGCATCCCAATTGCGATTGCCTCTCCATGAATCAGCTCTTCTTCTGTTTCTAAATAATGACTTTCAATGGCATGCCCAACTGTATGTCCAAAATTGAGCAACTTTCGGTTGCCTTTTTCAAATGTATCTGCTTGAACAATATCATTTTTTATGCGAATACTCGTGGCTACAATCGTTTCAAAATCTACGTTTGATAAAGTAGCATTTACCGCTTCAAAGTATGCCTTATCGGCAATTAAACCGTGTTTAAATACTTCAGCCATGCCCGAAACCAATTGTCTTTTCTCTAGTGTACGCAGAAAATCAATGTTGATAAATACAGCCACAGGATTCTGAAATGCACCCAATTGGTTTTTATACCCCATAAAATCAATTCCTGTCTTACCACCTACGCTAGCATCTACTTGAGCCAACAAACTGGTGGGTAATTGCACAAAATCAACGCCGCGCTTATAAATGGAGGCTACAAATCCACCTAAATCCGTTACTACTCCACCGCCCAAATTGATAATTAAATCATTGCGGGAGAAAGTAAGCTCTGTGAGTGTTTCCCAAATAGAAGCACAAATTGATAAGTCCTTGCTTCCTTCGCCGGGCTCAATTTCAATCACTTCTACATCAGATAAACTAGGAACTTCTTTTACAAGAACAGGCAAACAATGCTCCAGTGTATTGGTGTCAGCAATGATGACTTTTTTTGAGGTACTGTAATTAGATTCTAGAAATTCACTAAACTCAGTAAGTACTGATTTATCACTTACTAAGATAGAATAATCGGAAGCTTGAATTCGGTGTGCCATAAGGCACAAAAATGAACAATTTATCCTGATTTTGCTAAGCCCATTTTTTATAAATAACTTAGAGCTGTGAAAAGAATAGGATTATTATCTGATACGCACGGTTATTTGCATCCAGCAATTTTTAAGCATTTCGAAGAATGTGATGAAATATGGCATGCAGGAGATATTGGAAACATTGAATTAATGGATGAGTTATCAGACTTTAGGCCCGTTAGAGCTGTTTTTGGTAATATCGATGGCAATGATGTAAGAAAAGTCTATCACTTGCATAATCGCTTTTTCTGCGAAGGCGTAGATGTTTGGTTGACGCACATTGGCGGTTATCCAGGAAGATATAGTCAGGCTATTCGAAAAGAAATAAATGATAACCCACCCAAACTTTTCATTTGCGGACATTCACACATTCTAAAAGTAGTGAACGACCCGAAACTACAACTCCTCCACATCAACCCAGGAGCTGCAGGAAAACATGGTTTTCATAAAATATTGACCATTGTGCGTTTTACTCTTAGTAAAGGCAATATTACAGACCTACAGGTGATTGAACTGGAGGATAAGAAGTAAGTAAAAAAACTACCCTAACTTATTGAAAAACAACTACCTTTTAGAAACCCTATTGTTACTAATTGTGCGTTGACGATCACATTTAAAACGCCCTTTTACATTACTTCTTAATGCTTGATGCTTTGTTTTTCTACCTTGCACACGTTTTCTCCACATTCTAAAACTAGATGGCTTCATCTCAGCTCTCATAATTTCTATGGTTTCTTGCTCGCTTACGCCAAATTGAAATGTGATAGCATCAAACGGTGTTCTGTCTTCCCAACCCATTTCTACTATTCGGTCTATATCTTCCTGGGATAATTTCTTTTCCATATTTTAATAAACCGGATTACTGTAAAAATGTTTGCTCTAATTCACGAAGATAGATTACGACTCCTATTATCTACTGAGTTCTCAAATAAGCACTATAATTATGCATCAAACTTACTTTAAATCAGAGCCCAACACTAATAGATATCTATTTTGTAACACCAATTGAAATAATTGATTAGCTTAAATCTATAATTATTTTACTCTCCTTTTACGTAGCCATTCAGATATTTATATTCATTATTTAATTCACCTCGTTCGGTAATAGTTGCACGACCAATAACTCGATCATTATCTGTGCCCAATAAATGAGGAAGAATATTCTCAATTAACTCACTACCAAAATCATCTGAGGCGTCTTTTGGTAATTCACATGGCAGGTTATCTACAGCCATGACAGTAATAGAATCTGCATTAATTTCTTTTGTTTCCTCTCCTGTAAAACGATTTACATAATAAATAGGGTTAGCAATGGTAGACGGACGGACTGTAGAAGCAACAGGACCGTCAATATCACAACTGATATCTGCGATAGTTCTTATCGTAAAGTCACTTTTCTGCATATCTGTCTTGGTAAGAATAAATGGCGCTTCAGAATCCCAATAGTGACAAGGTATAAACATGTCTGCAACCTGCGCAAATCGATAAAAATTACTTTCAAATAATTGAGGAGATTGATAAAACTCGCTCGTTTTAAATTCTAAGCCATCCACTCTTTTATTATAGTCTTTAACACCTAAAACAGTATAAACAGGCTCATTAAAATCCTCCGATAAAAAATCAGCAGAATTTACCTCTTTTAAGTTTAGCTTCTTTAGAATTTCCACTGCTCCTTTACCAACTCTACCTGTACCGGTAAGAACTATTTTGAAATTACTGGGCAAATTTACTTTACTCAACTCTCCTTCCATCTCTGAACGATCTTCGCACAGATGGGCTGCTTTTAGAGAGAATTTATGGCTAGTTTTTCCATAAGCTAGAAACCCATTATAAGTTCCTACAATTCCCGCATAACGCCCAAAACCAACTAACCTTCTTCCCTTTTTATCTGTTAAGCATTCATAATCTACCATCTTTATATTCCTCTCCATTATTGCTAATAACAAATCGCGATTATAAGGCTGTTCTTTAATTGTATGTGAAAAGAAAAAATGAGTTTTATCGGCATGAAGCATGTCAATAGGCACTTCTTTAACACCAAAAATTACATCAGCATCTGAAATATTTTCAACCACTTTTATTCCATTAATCCGGTACTCATCATCTGTAAATGCTCTTATAGGGCTTTCTTGAACAACCAATTCTAATTGAGGATACTTATCCATTATTAATTTACATTGTTTTGGTGTAAATGGAACCCTTTTATCTAGTGGTGTTTTTCCTTCTCTGATAATACCTATCTTCATGCTATGTAATTTAAGCTACAAATTTAAGAATTTATGCTCAAGGCTTGCAGTTTAAATGTGGAACTGACAATACCCTGCTGCAATACAAACCTTATTTTTTATAATTATTTTGCTTCAAAACTTTTCCAAAGTTTTGGATGCCGCATACAACTTTGGAAAAGTTTTGAGCACCTAATGTTGATTCAGGCTCATTCAATTCTGAAAATTTATATGTAGTATTTTGTTTTAAAAGTTAGCCTGTAGTAACTTTATAACAATGAATGCCTTATTTATTTTCTTTTATCTTAAAACAAAATGAACTTATCTGCCTTGCCTCACGCAGGAAATTCAAGGATGTGAAAAAACAGAATAAAAAGAGTTGCTTCAAAACAGTTATACCCAAAAGTCTTAATAATTAGTATGCCTTTTATTTAAATCGGAAACTCTTGATTTTAAATTTGCTTTAAAATTTAGAAGGCTGATTAAACAGTTACTTTTCAATTTTAAACAATTTACATTAAAGCTATTCCATTACACCTAGCTTTGCAATAACAGCTTCAGCAGCTTGCTCTCCGGCCATCATCGCTGCATTTAAAGATCCATTAAGTGTTATATCACCTGCTAAGAATACATTATCTAAAATTTGTGTCTCTGTAGCGGGAATTTGATATTGAATATTATCTAATTGAGGCAATGCTTTAGGAATAATAAAAGAATGTTGTAAAGCTCCTGCTTCAATATCGCAAAACGCTTTCAACTCATGTCGAACTCTTTTCTCTAAATCAGAACCTGATAATTCTTTATTATCAACAACTGTTACTGAAAGTAAGTTTGTTCTATCACTCGTTAATGAGTTTACGTAATGAAGGTTATTGATTAAATGCTTATCCGGAATTAATCCAATTAGGGCTTCTTTGATAACCTTATCAGTTGTTTCGAAATAAAAAGAATGACATGATTTCCATTCTGAATGCTGGTTTCTTAAATTATTTACCAGATCATCCGCTTCTGTTGCTATTATGGTATAATCACTTTCTACTAATGGTAAACCATTTATATGCAACCCATTACTATCTACCTGATTAATATCTACATTGAAATGAAAAGTAGTGTTCTTTAACTTCGATTTTAATTGTTTTGGAATTTCTTCAATTCCTGCCTTTGGGACGCTAGCTTCCCCTTCTGCAAACAACTTAAAGACAAACTCAAACATTCTACTAGAGGTATTTAAGTCTGTTTCTAAAAATATTCCGCTAAAAAATGGCTGAAAAAATTGGTTAATGATTCTTTCAGAAAAACCGACCCTCTTTAGATAATCAAATGTGGTAATTTCTTGTTTTTTAAAAATCTCTTCGAATGTTTGTTTTTTTAATTCATTTGATAAACTATAGACTTTCAATTTATCTGAAAATGTAGCTTGGCGGCTAAATATGGTTGAAATTAGCAAACTTGAATTCCTTATTGGATCACCAAATTTGGTCACTTTTTCATGGTCAAATATCACGGAACCAGGTTGGAAACGCTGTAAATTTAATGCGTTATAATCCAAATACTTTTGGGCCATTGGATAAGCTTCCAGTAAAACTTGAAATCCATGATCAAAGACTAACGTTCCTTTCGTTTCCGTTTTTACCCGGCCTCCTGCTCGATCGGTTCTTTCAAAAATATGAGGTTTAAAACCTGCTTTTTCTAGAACTGTGGCTGCTATTAAACCACTCACACCTGCCCCTACTATATTAACTCTTATCACTTTACTCGACATTTACAATATCTTTTAAACTTAACGCTTAACTTTTACTTATGTTAGTTCGTAAAGATATTATTTATTCTATTGATGTATTTTGGTTCAAGGTGTTTTTAATAGATTATAGCATCAGAGTTTGTAAGGTCCATTAAATGTTAAATTGGGGCTTACTTTTTAATTGTAAACTCAAAGGAGTTAAAGCATCAAGATACAACACAAATTCATATTCAATTCAAAAATTTTAATCGGACAACAATGATATTTTACAAAATAGTAAATTTTCTCAAAATAGACTTCTTGCAACATTTTTTTAGGGTAATGGTTAATAACTTCTTTGTAAAACCTCAATAAGTTACTTAAAATCAACAATTAAAAATTTAATTCTAGTAGATACACCGGATTCAAATTTGGATTAATATTGATTCGAATTTATGTCTTATTAAAAACGATACAAAAGGCTATGATACATCCACATACAACCATTAAGCACATCAATGAAACTGTAGGTTATGGCGTATTTGCTACGCAAGATATTCCGGAGGGAACTATTGTTTATGTAAAAGATAGCATGGAGCTAGAAATTAGCCCAATGGAATACCTAACACATCAAAAAGAAATACAAGAAGTAATCGAAAAATACAGTTATATGGATCAGCGAGGTTACCGAATAGTAAGTTGGGATTTTGCTAAATATGTAAACCATTGTTGTAATTTCAATACCATCATTACAGGTTATGGTTTTGAGATAGCCGTACGCGATATAAAAGCAGGTGAACAAATTACCGATGAATACGGTATTTTTAACCTCACCTATGACATTGAATTAACTTGTGCGGAACCAAATTGCAGAAAAACAGTGAAGCCAAAAGATTTTGATACCTTTTATACTCAATGGGATGAAACCATTAAACGATCATTGACAAAGTTCAAATCTGTTGACCAACCACTACTCGTCTTTATAGATGATTTTTCTAAACAAGAATTAGAGGCGTTTATTATTGATCCTTTGGCTTACCAATCGGTTTACTCCCCAAGAAATCAAGAAGGTATTTCTAAGCTATAGCAGAATTCCAATGAATATAAACTTTATTTTGAAAGAAAGACTTCTTAAGTAGCTATTATGTAATGATATCAGAACTGAGGCCTATTTAAAATTTATACCGATTAACTACCTTCCGACAAATAAAGGATTGATATGTTGATCATTTGCTAAAAGATTAGATTGAACAATTACAGCATTGTTACATTCATGCATTAAAAACTTACTTTTAGCGGATGAAAAAGGCTTTTGGGCTTCTACCTCTCTTTCCGATACTTCTAAAAAGGAAAAACCGCCAACAGCAATTTGTGCAAGAAAACTTTGCTGCAGAACTTAGTCCTATTCAGGAATCAAATAACACCTTACACAACAAACTGATGTATTACGCCACTTGGGGAGTTGTTTCCATTAGTGAGGTGTTTGCTGATCTTAACAAAAGAGTATTATCTCATGAAGAGCGTTATTTGGCTTCTGTTCTATCTATATTATATGCATTGGCTGATTATATGGTGGATGAACTAAAATTGAGCCATAGCGCAACCACTCTTTATATAAATGGGAAACAAAGTGAAGATCTTTTAATTACTTGGGCGCAGAAATTATTAACTGAGTTGCAAAATAAACCGGCTATTGGAGAACACCTCTCTAAAGCAATTGATGCACAACTAGAAAGTAAAGAACAAACTGCGAATTCAACCATTGAAAAAGTGAAAGAACTGACACATAGAAAAGGAAGCCTTACGATGTTCTTGTATCGATGCTTTATTGATGCTCCAATTAATGAGACTGAAAAAGCAGTGGTTCTTCAATTGGGTTACACCCTACAATTAGCCGATGATATTATAGATGCTTATGATGATACAGCAGATAAAATAAATACAACGGCCAACGCAACTGATTTACTTTCCGTAGAAAACCACTTTCAAGAGCAGATCAATATTTCTAAGAAATTATTTTTAAATAGCTACGGAGGTTCTAGACGCGTAAAAAAAGCATTTTTGCAATTCGAACTTCTTTTTGGAATTTCACATTTCGCAGCAAAGCGATTTAAAAAAATGAATATCGAGCAATTTAATACTTTTACTATTTTGCAGCACCACCGATCTAACTTTATAATAGATATGGAAAAGCCTTCCGATTTTCTGAAAGTTCTATTCTATTTCTAACATATAAAGACCCAGAGAATGCTAATTCAAAAAAATGATAGTTCAGATAATGCTTAACTTTAACTATATAATAAATAACACATGAAAAAGATAACAAGCGACCTAAGTAAAATCTATCAGCTTATGGTTATTGTGGTAATTTCTGTATTAGGATTAATTTATTGTAAATCTATACTTCTGCCACTAATATTTTCACTATTCATCTCACTAGCTTTATATCCTGTAGTTGTATTTTTTAAAAAGTATTTTAAAAATAAAGTTATGTCAATCGTGATAACACTGCTAGTAGTTTTATCGATCGTCGGTCTGGGTATTTACTTAACCTCTTCACAATTTCATAGTTTAATTTCAGAATTACCTGATTTACAAGAGAAATTTATAATTTTCATAAATGGATTGGCTGATTATGTAGAAGATAACTTTCACTATACATCTAAAGAACAAATAGCTTACCTTAGAAATGGCGCTCAAGATTTATTAAAATCAAGTGGATCTTTCTTCAGCGAAGCTATTAATACAACTTCATCTATTTTTAGTTTTTTGACATTAGTACCCATTTATGTATTCTTCATTCTTTTATATTCCGATCACTTTAAGTTATTTTTTGAAAAAGTAACCCCTAAAGATGCAGAAGAGAATTACTTAACTGTAGTTACGCAAATTATAAATGTAGTACAAGGATATATTGGTGGAATGGGCGTAGTTATACTCATTATTGCCGTTTTTAATTGTATCGGACTCTTTGCTTTAGGAATTAAATATGCGTTATTCTTCGGTATTTTATCGGCTTTTCTGACCATCATTCCCTACATCGGAATTGCCATTGGGGCTAGTTTACCTGCACTTTTCGCATTAGTTACGACTGATTCACTTTGGTATCCTGCCGGTGTTTTAATCATATATGCAGTTGTTCAATTCCTAGAAGGTAATGTAATCACACCTAAAATAGTAGGTGACAAAGTTAACATTAATCCTCTTGCTGCAATTATTGCTTTAATAATTGGAGGAAGTATTTGGGGAATAATCGGAATGATTTTAGCAATTCCAATGACTGGAATTTTGCAGATATTATTACACAGAAAAGAAAGCACAAGAGCTTACGCTACTTTACTGAAGGCAGAAATTGAAGGTACCTCTGCACCACTAGAGGAAGTGAATAATAAATAGTAAAAAATACTTAGTAAGATTTACCGTTCATCCATCAACACTGAAAACTGATCAGTTGGTAAACTGAAATTTTCATATAATGGACGCATAAATTCAGTTCCGTAATTATAATAAATAGATGAGAAATTATCGGTGCGTTCTTGCAATCCGCCATCTGGGAAAAGCGATGCTTTTAGCGCTGTAATTTTATCAACCAACTCCTTACTTTTCCTTTTTTCAGCTCGAAGTAGTTTTTTACCACTTACCTCTAAATCATTTAAATGTTTGGCTAAACGAGCCTCAAAATGAGGAACTAGAGTAACATCTATCGATACAGCTCTTTGCTGTAGTTTCTCGAAAGTAGCCGTAAGTTCAGCCCTCTCTTCAGATAATTCAAAATCAATAGCAGAATTCTCTTTTACCAAAACTTTAATTAACGCAACTTCCGGAGTAAATAACTGCTCTAAATCTATGTTTAGTTGATGATACAACTTGGTTTGTTTATTATTTAATATAGCAGCAGAATTCCGCAGAAGTAATCCTGGGAAAGGAACTGAAAAATGCTTAAAAACAGATTTTAACTGAAACCAATAGGCTAATTCACCTCCACCACCGATATACGCTAAGTTAGGCAGAATCATTTCTTGAAAAAGTGGTCGTAAAACCACATTTGGACTAAACTTTTCAGGCGCTGATTCTAATAATGATAACAATTCATCTTTGGTAAAACGTAAATCGGTTTCGTTTACTACAAAACCATCGCCATCTGCCACTATTCGAGCACGTAAACCTTCATCTAAGTAAAAAAGGTTGATCTCTCTTGGATTAACTTGTATTTTATAATGTTTGCTTAATTCAGCGTTGGTTTTCTCAATTAAGAATGATGATATGGTATTAATCAATTCATCTCTAAAAGCAGGAATCATAACCTGCTTAAGTTCTCTGCGATCACCATCTATAATTACCAACCCTTCTGCTTGAAATAGCTCATGTACCAATACTCTAGTCGCATCAGCCAAATTATCTTGCTTTAGGTATGCATTCTCAAACAGTTGACGTAAAAAGTTGGTATTCTCATTGTAATCAGTCAATAAGGAAGAAAATTCCTGATAAACCTGCTCAAGTCCGGATAACTTAAATCGCCCTACTCTACCTTTCTGATCGGTATTCCATTGAATCTTTTTCCCCTTAAAATTAAAATGATTTACTTCAGCAAAATCATGATCTTCTGTTGCCATCCAATAAATAGGAACAAACTCATAATTTGGATAAGCAGTCTTCAGTTGCTTACATAAGTTGATCACACTGATAATTTTGTAAATGAAATACAGCGGTCCTGTGTACAAACACAATTGATGGCCAGTAGTAATCGTAAAAGTCTTACCATCAACCAATAAATCTATATTTTGGAAAACTTTAGGTGCTTTTTTGATGTTGGCCTCTGAGTATTGTGCCTTTAAATCGTTTACTAAGATTGTTCTATCTGTAGTAAACTGCTCTTTATCTGCAATAATCTGCTTAAAATTCTCAATGGTTGGATAATCCTTGTAAAAGGGTTTTATTTTGTCATCTTGAATTAAGTAATCTTTAATAATTGCGGAAAAATAACCGGTGTTCTTAAAAGATAGAGAGCTAAATTTCATAGTAAACTAAGCGATTGGATCAGCATATAAATCAAAGTGGTCTGCTTCTCTAACTTTTACAGTTACAAAATCGCCTACTCGTACAAAATGATCTTTCTTGTGAATCAAAACTTCATTATCCACTTCAGGTGAATCAAATTCAGTTCTACCAATAAAATAATCACCCTCTACTCGATCAATTAATACCTTAAATTCTTTGCCAATTTTTTCTTGATTCAATTCAAATGAAATGGCGCTTTGAACATCCATAATCCGCTCCGCTCGTGCTTCCTTTACTTCTTGTGGCACATCATCTTCTAATTTGTAAGCATGTGTATTCTCTTCATGCGAATAAGTAAATGCACCCAATCGGTCAAATCTACTTTCTTCTACCCACTTCAACATTTCCTCGAAGTCTTCTTCGGTTTCTCCGGGGTATCCTACAATTAGCGTAGTACGAATAGCTATACCTGGAACTTCATTTCTGAATTTCTCGATCAAAGCAGTTGTTTTAGCTTTAGTGGTTCCTCTGCGCATTGATTTCAAAACAGAATCACTGATATGCTGCAACGGTATATCGAGGTAATTGCAGATATTATCACGCTCACGCATTACTTCAAGCACATCTTCAGGAAATCCTGTTGGGAAGGCATAATGCAAACGAATCCACTCAATACCCTCAACATCTGATAGATTACGAAGTAATTCCGCTAAGTTTCTTTTCTTGTAAATATCTAAACCGTAATAAGTTAAATCTTGAGCAATCAATATCAACTCTTTCACGCCTTGAGCAGCTAGGGATTGTGCATTCTTAACCAATTGCTCAATCGGTGTAGAAACGTGTTTTCCACGCATTAATGGTATTGCACAAAATGAACATGGACGATCGCAACCTTCCGCTATCTTAAAATAAGCAAAGTGATTGGGTGTAGTTAATAAACGTTCACCAACTAATTCATGCTTGTAATCAGCTTTTAGCGTTTTCAATAAACGAGGCAATTCTCTTGTACCAAAAAAGGAATCAACCTCAGGCATTTCCTCTTGTAATTCTTCACGGTAGCGCTCAGATAAACAGCCAGTAACGTACACTTTATCTACTCTGCCGTCTTTTTTAGCTTCTACGTAACTGATAATAGTATCAATTGATTCTTGTTTCGCATTGTCGATAAATCCGCACGTATTGATAATCACAATCTCAGAATCATCTTGCTTTGCTTCATGTTCCACCTCAAAATTATTCGCTTTAAGCTGATTCATCATTACTTCAGAATCGAAAATATTTTTAGAACAACCTAGTGTAACTACGTTGACTTTATTTTTCTTTAATGTTTTTGTCTTCATGTATGCAATTATAGAGTACAAAATTACAGAAAAAAGAGGTGCTTAGATGATTAATAAAGGATTGGATTTGGAAGACTATTATGTATGCAATAAACTTAATTAAAAAGTAAGCCCCAATTTAGCTTTTAACTGATTGTGTCTTAATTTACGACAATTATGTGCTTAATATAAATCAGTTATACCTAAAAAGACATAATAATTAGATATGCTTCCGTTTTTTTATCGGACACTAACGATTTACAATTTATAAATCAATTTGATGAAATGAGATGGTATTTCAATAATACCATCCATAATGCGCGATTAAAGTTAATTGAGTAGCTTAATAAAGGCCCTATAAGCTCCAAATAAATTAACTACTTCCGCCCTTGACAAAATTCCTGGGCGGAAGTAACAAATATCTAAATATTACGAACGAATTCTTTAAACACGCTTTTATGTTTCTCTAAATCCAAATCAGGAGAAAGAGATGCTCTTACAATATAATCCTTATCCCCTTCTTTGGTTGTACCTTGAGTAGAAGTTGCAGGAATTGTCCAATAGCAACCTTTTAATTGACCATAACTAACACAAAATTTACTTTCAGTAGGTATTTCTGAAATCATTAAATTGATCAATTGGAGATTCAGTGCTCGTTTATTGGTTTCTCTTTCTTCATCGTTGGCTCCTGAAGTTGGCAAATCGAGTGAAAAAACAGATGGTGTAAATCCTTGCTGTGCTAACTCTTCTGAAACAAAATTAATTTTTGCTGAAGGTAATGTTGCTTGAATAAACTCAACAAATGCTCTTGTATTTTGGTAAGCATCAGCTATTCGCTGAATCATAGTAGGTAATTGATTAGCCAATAGATGGTATTGAACATCGGTAGCTTCATTGTCACACAACAGCAAATGAGATTCTATTTGACTCATATAGTTAGCCCCTTTCTCGTTTGCAACACAGTATCCTGCTGTGCACTTCCCTCCGCTTGGAAACTTAGAACCGCTGGCGTAAGAGATGGTTTTTATGGTGGATAGAATTGCTCCTTCTCCAAGAAAGTTTACATTCGGGCAAAAAGTTTGATCCAATATAAAAACCGGTTCAACAGCTAAAGTGCCTGAAGTGGTATGTCTTTCTAACATTAAGGCATCTCTCAAATCACTTAAATTGGGTACTTCTACTCTTGGGTTAGTCGGAATTTCTGCAATAATATAAGGAACGGCATCCTCTTTCGCCATTTCAGATAACACTTGGCGAACACTACTAATCATATCATTATCACCATCAACCGGCAAATCAACCACTTCTACGTTATCAATGCATTTTGCTACGCGCCTAGCTTGATCGTTAGTTCCCCCATAACAATTGGGTGGTACAATAAATCGAATCGGTTTTCCTGGGTGGCTTTTTATCGCATCATTAATTAACCCCATCATAATGGCGTATTGAATTGATAAGCCACTAGAAGCTACTATGGCATTTGTTGGTGATTTGGTGATCTCTTTTAACGAAGATATCACCTGTTGTTTATTATCTGAATGGTCTCCTTTCTGAACCTGTTGTTGTTCTAAGTTTAACATATTTCGAAGAACTTCCAATGTGTCTATTGGCGTCATTGAAATGGACTCACGTCTTCTTACATGCTGAATTTCTGAAACATATTCAGTAGTATGAGCTCCGCAAACTGTAATAATACTTCCTTTCTCACCAAAAGTATTTAAGATAAAATCTACCGAAGAGTTGAACGTTAGTACGCCTCCATCAATTTTATCATCAGTAATAAATACAGTACTGCCATCAAACTCTGCCACTTGGTCGAATCCATCAACCTTTACTAAATCTAATTGATAACCATATACTTCGGTTAACACTTTTTGGTCAATCGGCAAGGGTAACTGATTTTCATAGCAAACCCGTGTTCTTTTTTTATCTAATAAGTTCTTCCTAAGAATAGCTAATAAAGGTGTCATCTTAGACGAAAAAGCAATTACATTCGCCGGATTAATTTCATTTATTTCAGCAATAGTCCATTCCAAAATACATGACAATGGATGACCTAATCTAATGTAATCATAGGCGGTAGGCAAGCGATCTAAATCTTCCGTAGAGAATTTGTTTGCTAGATATAACTCATTGAAATTCTCTAAAAAAGCTGTTTTAGCTTTTTGTTCATTATATATATCTAACCGATGGGTTGTGATACTTAGCCAGCCTGCAGGCATGTGATCAATTACCTGTTTTATGAATTCAATTGTAGCCTTAGCGCTCATCATAATGTGTTTAATTTTTTAAGAAAGGAAAATTACTTTAATCAGCTAAACTGATAAAGTAATAATTGAAGAAAATTTAAAATCGATTGTTCTAATGGTAGAGCTTAATTACCAGCTTCCACCGGCACCGCCGCCGCCGAAGCCACCGCCGCCAAAACCACCAAAACCACCGCCGCCTCCACCGAAGCCGCCAAAACCACCACCGCCAGAATTAAAGTTGTTCCAGCTTCCTCCATGAGAACGAGAAGCAGAGCCCATTAACCAAAGTGCGGTCCATAGAGATACATTGTGGCCAATGGAGTACTTTTTAGCTCGTTTTACAGAACTATATATGAAGATAAAAATGATAAATAAAACAAACAAAAAAGGAGAAAGTGGCGCCTTGGCTGTTGTTTTTTTCTTGTAAGCAGCTGCTGAATATTCACCACCAACGATGCTTATAATGGTTTCAATCCCTTTAAAAATTCCCTGAACCTGTGCACCTTGTTTAAAAAAGGGGATCATTTCTTGTTCTACTATTCTTTTACTAATTGCATCGGGTAAAACACCTTCTAAGCCATAACCTGTAGCAATGAAAACTTGCCCTTTACTATCAGCTGTTTTAGGTTTAAACAACAATACAATTCCATTGTCAAACCTGGCATCACCCACGCCCCACTTTTCACCCAACTCAAAAGCAAATGCCCCTGCATCATTTCCACACAAATCGTTTACCGTTACCACCGCTATTTGTGTAGAAGTAGTATCATTAAAAACTACTAACCTATTCTCTAAGGCTTGCACCTCACTTGGCTGCATTATTTTAGCAAAGTCATTAACCAAACGAGGTGGCGAAGGCTTGGCGGGCATACAGTCTTGAGCTGAAAGCCCCACGCTAATCAGTAGAAATAATAATAAGGTGAATCGTTTTACTTGAATCATAGTTTATTTTTTTCCAAATGAGACCTCATTCGGTAATTCATCCACATCATCTTTCTGATATGGAAAATGTGCTTTTAGTTGTTCGCCAGATTTTTTTAATCCTTCTACTAGACCTTCTGTGAATTCTCCTTTTTTAAAGTAATCCACCATCATATCGCGTATTTCATCCCAAAATCCTTTTGGAACTACTTTGTTGATGCCCACATCACCTAAAATGGCAAACTGCTTGTCTTCAGTAGCTAAATAAAACAGAACTCCATTTCGGAGCTCTGTTTTTTGCATTTCTAATAAGCTAAATACGTGAGAAGCTCTGTCTAGAACATCTTCTTTGCATCGCTTTTCTATGTGTACACGAATTTCGCCAGAGGTGTTCATTTCTGCTTCACCTATCGATTGCTCAATGTACTTGATTTGTTCTTCTGTAAATAAATCTTTCGCCATAACTTAAAATTGTACTTCAGGTGCTTTTTCTGCTCCTGCATCTGCTTCAAAATAAGGTTTCTTTTCAAAATCAAACCAGCCTGCATAAATCACTCTAGGAAATTGCTTGATATACGTATTGTAATCGCCTGTAGCATCGTTAAACTTTTTACGTTCTACTGTGATTCTGTTTTCTGCTCCTTCTAATTGCGCCTGAAGCTCTAAAAAGTTCTGGTTCGCTTTCAGCTCAGGGTAACGCTCAACTGAAAGCAATAATCGGCTTAGTGCTCCTGATAATTCGCCTTGCGCTGCTTGAAACTTTTGCATGCTTGCTTCATCTAACTTTGATGCATCTATGTTCATACTCGTTGCTTTAGAGCGTGCCTCTATCACATCAGTAAGCGTTGTCTTTTCAAAGTCTGCTGCTCCTTTTACTGTGTTTACTAAGTTCGGAATCAGGTCGGCTCGACGTTGATAAACATTTTGAACTTGTGCCCAAGATTTATCTACAGTTTCACCCTTTTCTACCATGCTGTTATATCCACATGACGACATAGAAGTAGCGAAAAGTACTACCAATAATAGTTTTATAATTTTTTTCATCTTGTTTTAGATTATTTGTTAGTTAAAGGTATTAAAAAAATGCCTCCTTAAAATTTAAGGAGGCATTTACATTAGTTGATTAATTCAATGCTCCGTTTTATAAATGAGTTTAGTTCTTCTCCCTTCAATAAATTTTGAGAAAGTAA
This sequence comes from Vicingaceae bacterium, assembly GCA_028336925.1. Taxonomy (GTDB): domain Bacteria; phylum Bacteroidota; class Bacteroidia; order Flavobacteriales_E; family Vicingaceae; genus Acidiluteibacter. The sequence goes on from JAOKVV010000006.1 coordinate 23,311, forward strand.
TGCTAAATCAGTCGCCTGCTTGGCCATGCTGCTCTGCTTCGTCGCTTCTGATTCGTTTAGTATTTTACTCACTAATGGGTGATTAGCATTCACTACTAAGTTGTACATCTCGGGTAGGTTGCCCATGCCCATCATACCGCCACCGCCGCCTACAGCGCTCATGTCTTTCATTCTTCTCATAAATTCAGACTGCGTAATGGTAAATGGCTGATCTGTTTCGCTCATACTTTCAAACGTAACCGTAAACTTCTCTTTAGGAACTGCCGCCTCAATTACTGGCTTTAGTTTCTTCTCATCGTCTTCAGTTAATTTAGAAGGAATTTCTTCATCCTTTTTGATCAACTTATCAATGGTATCTCCATCTACTCGAGTAAAGGTTGTGTCCTTATATTCTTGCTCTAATTTACCTACTAAGTGCGCAGAAAGTGGTGAATCTAATACCACTACATCATATCCTTTGTCTTTAGCTGAGCTGATGTAAGCGTATTGCTCCTCTTTATTAGAAGTATAAAGAACCACTACTTTACCATCTTTATCGGTTTGAAGTGGCTTAATTTGCTCCAAATACTCTTCCATTGTTTTAGCAACGCCTTCTGTGTTCTTCAACAATGCAAAACCTTTCGCTTTATCAAAGAATTTGTCATCTGAAAGCATACCGTATTCAATGAAGATTTTAATGTCATCCCACTTCTTTTCAAAATCAGGACGATCATTTTTGTATAAATCTTCTAGTTTGTCCGCTACTTTCTTAGAAATGTATTTAGATATCTTTTTCACATTCGCATCACTCTGTAAGTAAGAACGAGAAACGTTTAACGGAATATCAGGAGAGTCAATTACACCATGTAGCATGGTTAAAAAGTCAGGTACAATCCCTTCTACCGATTCAGTAACAAACACCTGATTTGAATACAATTGAATCTTATTTTTCTGCATTTCCATGTTGGATTTCAACTTAGGGAAAAACAAAATACCGGTTAAGTTAAACGGATAATCTACATTTAAGTGAATGTGAAATAATGGCTCATCAAAAGTCATTGGATACAATTCTCTATAGAAGTTTTTATAATCATCAGCCGCCAAATCAGATGGAGCTTTTGTCCAAGCAGGTGATGGGTTATTAATGATGTTATCTTCTACAATAGTTTCTTCTTTTGCATCGTCGCCTTCACCTATTTTCTCTTTTCGTTCGTTAGTTCCGAATTTAATTTCAATCGGCATAAACTTGCAATACTTGTCCAACAGCTGCTGAATCTTTGCTTTTTCCAAGTATTCTAACGCGTCGTCTGCAATATGCAATACAATATCTGTTCCTCTGCCGTCTTTCTCAGCTTCTTCTAATGTAAAGTTTGGCGAACCATCACATTCCCATTTCACTGCTTTTGATCCTTCTGTATGCGAAAGTGAGATAATTTCCACTTTAGAAGCCACCATAAATGCAGAATAGAAACCTAAACCAAAGTGGCCGATAACGCTAGCCTTATCTTTATACTTCTGCACAAATTCCTCAGCTCCTGAGAATGCGATTTGATTGATGTATTTATCTACTTCTTCGGCGGTCATACCGATACCATTATCCGAAAAAGTTAAGGTTTTAGCGTCCTTATCTAATTTCACTTCTACTCGTAAGTTTTCTACATTCGCTTTCGACTCACCCAATTGTGCAAGTGTTCTTAGCTTCTGCGTAGCATCTACTGCGTTAGAAATTAGTTCTCTCAAAAATATTTCTTGATCTGAATACAAGAATTGTTTAATGATTGGAAAAATGTTTTCAGTTTGAACATTAATCTTTCCTTGTGCCATTGTTGTGCTATTTTAAGTTATTATTTATAAATTTAAATCGACTTTTTTAAAGTCATGAGGTTATTTCAAAGTATATACCAAAGCTTAAACTCTGACAAATTGTCAAAACACCCTTATTTTAACCCATCAATTTAATTGATAAATACAAATTGTAGTCCATTTTGGCATTAGCGAACGCGTTACATTTCATTTTACAATCTCAAATGAAGATCTTATTATTAACATCGTCATCAATTAGAACTAACATAAAATTTGTTATTCTTACAGACCAACTCTATGAGTTAAGTCTGTTTTTTATTTTACAAAAACAAAAACTTAATAATCGGCTTAAAGATTAGCTCTTGTACTTCAACTTTACATTTTTAATTGAACAACCTTGGTTTTATAAAAAAAATAGACTCTTTATTGTAACTATAATAGTTAGCTTATTTTCAAAATGAACTTATAACGAAACCATCGTTCAAAAGTTCGAATCAGCAAAAAGTATTAATCCAAACAATCCACCTACCTTTGCATTTTAATAAAAATATATGACATTCAAAGAATTAGGGGTTATCGAACCCATTCTTAAGGCCTTAGACGCCGAAGGATATACACATCCTACTCCAATACAAGAACAATCGATTCCAAAACTTTTAGAAAAAAGAGATTTATTAGGTTGCGCACAAACCGGAACTGGTAAAACAGCTGCCTTTACAATTCCGATTTTACAACACTTACATCTAGAAAAATCAAATTATAATAGAAATAGGCCTATTAAAGCCCTAATCATTACTCCTACTCGTGAGCTGGCGCTTCAAATTGGCGAAAGCATTGATACATACGGAAAGAACACCCGCTTAAAGAGTACAGTGATATTTGGTGGTGTAAAACAAGGAAAACAAACTACGGCACTTAGCCAAGGAATTGATATATTGGTAGCTACACCCGGCCGTTTATTAGATCTTATTGGACAAGGTTTTATTAGCTTAAATGCCATCGAATATTTTGTGTTAGATGAAGCGGACCAAATGTTAGACATGGGTTTTATCCACGACATTAAAAAGGTATTAGCTAAGTTGCCAAAGAATAGACAATCGCTTTTCTTCTCAGCAACTATGGCGCCTGCTATCGTATCACTTTCTAATGAAATATTAGGAAATCCTGAAAAGGTAACGGTTAAACCAGAACAAGCTACGGCTGAGAAAGTAGGTCAAGGAGTTTACTTTGTCAGTAAAGGGGATAAACCTAAATTATTAGTTCACCTTATTGAGCAAAAAGGCGTTAACTCAGTTTTAGTATTTTCTAGAACCAAACATGGAGCTAATAAAATTGTAAAACAGTTAGCCATGTCTGATATAACAGCTGAAGCAATTCACGGTAATAAATCACAAACCGCCCGTGTAAAAGCCTTAAATAACTTTAAAGATGGAATTACTAAAGTATTAGTAGCTACAGATATTGCAGCAAGAGGTATTGATATCGACGAATTAGAATTAGTGGTTAATTACGACCTACCTAATGTACCCGAAACGTATGTGCACCGAATTGGTAGGACAGGACGTGCAAAAGCAAGTGGTGAAGCCTTAAGCTTTTGTGATGGAGAGGAAAGAGAATATCTAAAAGATATACAAAAACTGATTAAGCAAGATGTTCCAGTTGTTACTGATCATCCCTACACTGATGATGGAACTTTCATTCCAACAGAAAAGAAAAAACCACAGCAAAGTCGCAATTCAAATAGAGGACCAAAGAAAACGTTTAGAGGTGGTGGAAATAAATCACCTCGTTCAAATTCTGGAAACAAAAGTGCAAATTCTTCTAGCAATAGAGACGGAAATAGACCAAGACGTAGAAGAGAAGATTAATTAATATCTTTATTCAACAAATGAATATTGAAGAACTCAGAGATTATTGCTTATCGTTGAAAGGTGTTTCGGAAGGAATGCCTTTCAATGATCAAGTTCTTGTATTCAAAGTTATGGGGAAGATGTTTTGCTTGACTAACGTTGTGCAATATGAGTCGGTTAACCTCAAATGTGATCCTGAGAAAGCAGTGGACCTTCGTGAATCTTATGAAGCAGTTAAGCCTGGATATCATATGAGTAAAATCCACTGGAATACAGTGATGATTGATGGCTCTATTTCTGTAGCTCAGCTTCAAGATTGGATAATAGATTCATACAATTTAGTTGCAAAAAGTTTAACTAAGAAACTGAAAGAGGAGCTGGCAAATTTGTAAAATCTCATATTGAAGAATTATCATACGACTAAGTAGAAAAACAAAGCTCAATCATGAAAAAAACCAAAAGCTTCTTGGACTTAGTTTCGCTGCAGTTCACTTCTGCCAAGAAGGTTTAATTAATCAACATAACTTATAATTTAGAATTGCACTAAAAAGGGAAAGCCTACAGATAATATCTACAAAACAGTTTTCTAGCGTTAGTGGACATTAAATTATTGTGATATTCTTAATTTTGAAATATGCGAATTGATAAATACATCTGGTGTGTTAGGTTGGTAAAAACCCGGTCGCTTGCTTCTAAATTAGTAAGTGATGAAAAAATAAAGCTAAATGAAGCCTTTGTAAAGTCATCCAAGACTGTAAAGGCAGGCAATATAGTAGCCATGAAAGAAATACCCATTTGGCGTACATTTAAGATTTTAGATATCCCTAAGAGTCGTGTTGGAGCTCCCCTAGTAAAAGACTTAATTGTAGAGACTACTTCTGAAGAAGATATGGCGATGCTAGAAGAAGTAAGAGAAACCAACAGACAGAATCTTCAATTCGGTATAAAAGGTAGACCAACTAAAAAGAACAGAAGAAATTTAGATGGATTTAAACACAGTTAAAACAGGGCATAAAAAAAGGCTACTAGTTATCTAGCAGCCTTTAAAGAGTTTTGTTAAAATTACTCAGCTATTAACTTAGCTTTCATAATTTTATAATTTTCATTATCACCTTCGTTGATATAAATCTTCATCAAAGAGTCAATAGTACCTTTATCTGAAGGGTCTATTTCATGAGCAGTTTTTAATGGGCCTTTTGCTTTGGTAAAAAACTCCTCTGCTTTCTTAGTTGCTTCTTTAATTTTTGTTGCTTCTTTATAACTGTATTCGTTTGCTTTGTTATTATAATTTGCAGCTTGGTTAAAGTACATAGCTCCTAAGTTGTATGCAGCATCAAAATAGTCAGGCTTTAATTCCAAAGCTTTATTGTAATCTGCCGCTGCTAAAGCTAAGCTTCCTTTTTTATCATGAATAGTTCCTCTAGCAAACACTAATAAAGCATTCTCAGGATCTTTAGATATTGCTAAATCAAGGTTTGCAAGTGCTTCATCACTCTTTCCTGTTTGTAAGTAGTAATCTAATTCTTCAATTATTAGCCCCTTATCATCCGGATATGCTTTTCGTCCATCTTGAATGGTAGCAACAGCCATAATAGTATCACCCATTTTTCTGCACAATGCAGCTTTATAGGTATACATTTTAGCCTCACCGTAATTAAGCTCAGTTAACTTATTATATAAAACCAAGGCTTTATCGTATTGCTGACTGTTTTCTGCTGCTAATGCTGAGTTATATATAGCTAATGTATCCACATTACCCATTAATTCACTAAGGTAAATAGATGTTTCAAAATGTGTTAAAGCAGTTTTGGGATCTGATTTTTGAAATGCTTCTACTCCTTTATTGATAAAACCGTTTGATATAACAGGTAATTTAGCGCGCATTACATCTGCTTGCCAATCTCTATCTTCGTAAGAAGTATTCTCATTTAAAATAGCCGCTTTCAAAATAGCCTTGCCTTCTTCTGTTGTTAAATTTGCAGAAGCTACTTTAGCATTTTCCGCAATATTAAATTTTACCATTTTTAAGTAAAACTCCATTGATTTCTCTAATGCATTTGGAATTGACTCCTTACACTCTTTTGGAGCAAAAGTAAGTGCGCCATAATATAAGTTACCACCATAATAAAAGGTTTTAGGCCAAGTGTTAGTTGATGAATTATTTGCAGCCTCTTCAATCGCAGCAATTCCTTTTTTTAATTCACTACAATCTTTATCTCTTTTAAAAGAACGTTCATAGTTATAAGCTGAAGTAACTTTGTTTTTTTGTGCAAAGGTGGGGATACCTCCTATTAGAGCAATTCCAAGCAGTGCAATTGTCTTTGTTTTCATATCTGTTGTTCTAAAATTATAGGTTTTATTAATTTTCATTTTCAGTATTATCAATATCCTTGCCAGACTCTTCATCTGAACCTGCTTCTTCCGAAGAAATATTGGAATTTTCAGAAAGTTCATCTCCTTCAGAAACAATAATATTGCCTTCCTCATCGTAAAGTACTTCAGCTTCTTCTTCAACATCAACTTTCGCAACTGCTGCAATGGAATCGTTTGATTTTAAGTTAATCAATCGAACACCTTGTGTAGCTCTACCCATTACTCTTAAATCAGCAACGGCTATTCTAATCATAATTCCAGATCGATTAATGATCATTAAATCATTATCATCGGTTACGAGCTTCATCGCGATAAGGTTACCGGTTTTTTCAGTAACACTAAGTGTTTTCACACCTTTACCACCTCGGTTTGTGATTCTATAAATTTCACCACCATCTTCCGGATCGTTTAGGAATGAACGTTTCCCGTAACCTTTTTCAGAAACTACCAAAACAGTCTGTTCTAATGGACGCTCAACAGCTACCATTCCTACCACTTCATCATCCGGTGAGCTTAGCGTAACACCTCTTACACCGGAAGCATTTCTTCCCATTGGTCGAACTTTAGATTCATTAAATCGGATAGCTCTACCTGATTTTAATGCCATCATAATCTCATCTTCTCCTGAAGTCATTTTTGCTTCTAACAAAATGTCATTCTCACGAATTGTAATTGCATTAATTCCATTAGTTCTAGGACGAGAATAAGCTTCTAATGAAGTCTTCTTTATAATTCCCTGCTTGGTGCACATAACGATGAAGTTGTTTTTAATGTACTCTTCATCTTTAAGGTCCTTTACATTAATGTAGGCTTTTACATTATCGTCTGGTTCAATACTGATCAAGTTTTGTATCGCTCTACCTTTAGATGTTTTCGTTCCTTCAGGAATTTCAAACACGCGCATCCAGAAACACTTACCTTTTTCAGTAAAAATCAATAAATAGTTGTGCGTAGTAGCTGTAAATAAGTGCTCTAAGAAGTCTGCATCTCTTGTTGCGCTACCTCTACTGCCTTTCCCTCCTCTATTTTGTTGTTTATATTCTGATAGTTGAGTACGTTTTATGTATCCTAAATGTGAAATAGTAACCACTACTTGCTCATCAGGTATCATATCTTCAATGGTGAAATCTTCAGCTGAGTATTCAATAATACTTCTTCGTTCATCACCGTATTTATCACGGATCTCTACTAATTCCTCTTTGATAATACTCATTCTTAATGCTTCATCACCTAGGATACTTTCTAAGTACTCGATCAGCTTCATTAATTCTGCGTATTCTTCTTTTAACTTATCTCTTTCAAGACCTGTAAGCTTCTGTAATCTTAGGTCTAGAATTGCTCTTGCCTGAATTTCTGATAGTGAGAATCGTGACATTAACTCTTCTCTTGCAATTTCAGGAGTTTGAGAGGCTCTAATTAATTTAATTACTTCATCTAAATTGTCGATAGCAATAATCAAACCTTCAATAACGTGTGCTTTCTCTTGAGCTTTTCTTAAATCGTACTTCGTTCTTCTTACGATAACTTCATGACGGAATTTTACAAATTCCACAATCATGTCCTTCAAGTTTAACATTACTGGACGACCATCCACTAGCGCAATGTTATTCACACTAAATGAAGTCTGCAGAGAGGTGTACTTATATAAATTATTTAAGACTACATTCGTGATTGCATCACGTTTTAAATCATAAACAATTCGCATTCCATTTCTATCCGACTCATCGTTCAAATCAGAAATACCCTCTATTTTCTTGTCATTAACTAAGTCAGCAGTTCGCTTTATAAGTTCTGCTTTATTTACTTGGTAAGGAATCTCGGTAACGATAATTCGCTCACGACCATTTTTTTCGTCAACTTCTATTTCGGCTTTAGCACGCATTACAATACGGCCTTTTCCCGTTTCAAAAGCATCCTTTACACCCTCATAACCGTAAATTATACCACCGGTAGGAAAATCAGGTGCTTTCACATGCTGCATTAATTCCGAAACTTCTATTTCATTATTGTCGATATAAGCTATGGTACCATCAATAACTTCTGTTAAGTTATGTGGAGCCATATTGGTTGCCATACCTACTGCAATACCCGATGCACCATTAACTAACAAGGCCGGTATTCTTGTAGGTAAAACCGTCGGTTCTTCAATGGAATCATCAAAATTTAGCCTAAAGTCTACCGTTTCTTTATCGATATCAGCTAGCATTTCTTCTGAAATCTTTCTTAGTCTAGCTTCAGTATATCTCATTGCTGCAGGGCTATCACCATCAACAGATCCAAAGTTACCTTGACCATCAACTAGCATATACCTTAATGACCATGGCTGTGCCATACGCACCATGGTGTCATATACTGCTGTATCTCCATGAGGGTGATACTTACCCAAAACTTCTCCGACTATTCTTGCCGACTTTTTATATGATCGATTAGAAAGTAAACCCAAGTCTTGCATCGCAAATAAAATTCTACGGTGTACCGGCTTTAAGCCATCTCTAACATCCGGAAGTGCTCTACTTACAATAACAGACATCGAATAATCGATGTAGGCTGACTTCATTTCCTCTTCAATATTAATCTGAATTATTTTTTCTCCTTCTGCCATTTTTACAGTCTGATTTTATTGAAATATTTATGTTCTTAAATAACGCTCGAAGATAAGCATTTAAGCGGCCTTACCCCTATTTTAATACCCCTACTTACTAACAAAATTCTGTTGATAAAAACGAATTGGAGCGGCATTTGCAGGTAAGTCTCGAATTAATTTTGATTTAATAAGATAAATCTTAAATTTCGTCAAGAAATAAACAATTTGATTAGTTATTTCGTCTTAGTTTTAGAATATCAATTAAAGATAACGATATATCCCTAAAAATATGGAATCAAATTTTTCACAACGAGTAAAGGATGTCATCACCTACAGCCGCGAAGAGGCGTTAAGGTTGGGCCATGATTATATAGGTATCGAACACCTTATGTTAGGAATGATTAGAGAAAATGAAGGAGTTGGTGTACAGCTGCTAAAAACATTAGGTGCTGACCTATCCCTTTTAAGGAAACGGATTGAAAGTTCAACTAAAGTAGGAAGCAACAGCCCTTTTCATTTATCAAATATTCCTTTAGTTAAACAAGCAGAACGGGTATTGAAGATCACCTATTTAGAGGCAAAGTTGTTTAATCAAACAATGATTGGAACTGAGCATTTACTGCTTTCTATTCTGAAAGATGAAAACAATATTGCTACACAAGCTTTAGAGGAACAGAATGTCAATTACGACAATGTAAAAGAAGAGCTAGAAGCAACACTTTCAGACCAACCAAGAACTAAAAATGAAATACCCGGGTCTACCAATGATGACGAGTCAAGCAGTTTTATGGGTGGAGATAGCAACAGCGGTGATGCCAGCAATTCAAAAAAGCCGAGTGATAGCAAATCTAAAACTCCTGTGTTAGACAACTTTGGTAGAGATTTAACACTCATGGCTGAAGAAGATAAATTGGATCCTATTGTTGGCAGAGAGAAGGAAATAGAACGTGTTTCTCAAATCTTGAGTCGTCGTAAAAAGAATAATCCAATATTAATTGGTGAACCTGGCGTTGGTAAATCGGCTATTGCTGAAGGATTGGCGTTAAGAATCGTTCAAAAGAAAGTTTCTAGGGTATTATTCAATAAACGAATTGTGACCTTAGATTTGGCATCCCTAGTTGCAGGAACTAAATACCGTGGCCAATTTGAAGAACGAATGAAGGCGGTAATGAATGAATTAGAGAAGTCTCCTAACATTATTCTATTTATTGATGAAATACACACGATTATTGGAGCAGGTGGTGCATCAGGATCTTTAGATGCTTCCAATATGTTTAAACCCGCTTTAGCACGCGGAGAAATACAATGTATTGGTGCTACTACTTTAGATGAATTTCGCCAGCACATTGAAAAAGATGGTGCTTTAGAAAGACGTTTTCAAAAGATCATCGTAGAGCCTACTACGCCAGATGAGACGATTCAAATCCTTAATAATATCAAAGAACGGTACGAAGATCACCACAACGTGATTTATACTCCGGAAGCAATAGAAGCTTGCGTTCAATTAACCAATCGCTATATGAGCGACCGTCATTTGCCAGATAAAGCTATTGACGCATTAGATGAAGCAGGTTCAAGAGTTCATATCACCAATATTCGTGTTCCTCAGAACATCATTGATATTGAGAAGCAAATTGAAGAAGTTAAAGAACAAAAAAATCAGGTTGTAAAAAAGCAAAAGTATGAAGAAGCTGCAAAGCTTAGAGACAGCGAGCGTCAGCTTTCAGAGGCTTTGGATACAGCTAAAATAGCTTGGGAAGAAGAAACTAAAGCAAACCGCGAAACAGTATCAGAAGAAAATGTGGCTGAAGTTGTTTCTATGATTACAGGCATTCCTGTCCAGAGGGTGGCTCAAAAAGAAGGAAAGAAGCTCATTCAAATGATGGATGAAATTCAAGACAAAGTAATCGGACAAAATGATGCAGTTAAAAAAGTAGTTAAAGCTATACAACGTAACCGAGCAGGATTAAAAGATCCAAATAAACCAATTGGTTCATTTATATTCTTAGGTCCTACAGGAGTTGGTAAAACTCAACTTGCTAAGGTATTGGCACGTCACTTATTTGACAACGACGATGCACTAATTCGAATAGATATGAGTGAGTATATGGAAAAATTCGCCGTATCACGTTTGATTGGAGCACCTCCGGGATACATTGGCTATGAGGAAGGCGGACAGTTGACTGAAAAAGTTAGACGTCATCCCTATTCTGTTATACTTTTAGATGAAATTGAAAAAGCACATCCAGATGTTTTTAATTTATTGCTTCAAATCTTAGATGATGGTCAAATTACAGATTCATTAGGTCGTAAAGTAAGTTTTAAGAACACGATTATTATCATGACATCAAATATTGGCGCACGCCAATTAAAAGATTTCGGTCAAGGAGTTGGGTTTAAAACTGCAGCAAAAGCATCGGGTGCTAGTGAATACAGTCAAGGGGTTATTCAAAGTGCATTAAAAAAGGCATTTGCTCCTGAATTTTTGAATAGAATTGACGATATTATGATATTCAACTCCTTACTTAAGGAGGATATTCACCATATTATTAACTTGGAATTAGAAAGTCTGTATTCAAGAACAAGAGAACTTGGATTTACTGTTGAAATATCAGACAAGGCAAAAGATTTTATTGCTGAAAAGGGATTTGATGCTGATTATGGTGCAAGGCCATTAAAAAGAGCAATTCAAAAATACTTAGAGGACCCTTTAGCAGAAGAAATTATTAAGTCTAATTTAGTAGAGGGTGATTTAATCAGTATCAAGTTTGATGACGATAAAAAAGAAATCAAAATTGATATTATAAAGCCTAAAAAGAAAAAAGAGAAGAAAGAAGAAGATCAGGAATAATAAAATTCTTTAGAAGCAAAAAGGGGGATGTTTAAAAACATCCCCCTTTTGTATTATATAGAAATTAATCTAACTGTTTTCTAATCATTAAATCGATCCATTACTTTTTGGCTTACTCCTGTGTTTGAAAAACCTCCATCATGGAATAAATTCTGCATGGTTACATATTTAGTTAAATCAGAGAACATCGTAATACAATAGTTAGCACAATCAATTGCTCCGGCATTACCTAAAGGAGACATTTCGTCTGCATACTTAATAAAACCATCAAATCCTTTTACTCCGCTACCTGCAGTAGTTACTGTTGGTGACTGAGAAATGGTATTTACTCTCACCTTTTTCTTTACCCCTAATTGATATCCAAAACTTCTACCAATACTCTCTAACAATGATTTAGCATCAGCCATATCATTGTAATCAGGAAATACACGCTGAGCAGCAATATAAGACAAGCCTACTACAGATCCCCATTCATTAAGTGCATCCAACTTTAGAGCAGTTTGCATCGTTTTATGAAATGACATCGCCGAAACATCCAAGGTTTTCTGAAAGAAATCGTAATTGGTTTCAGTATAATGTTTCCCTTTTCTAACGTTTGGAGACATACCAATTGAATGTAAAACAAAATCTATTTTACCACCCAAAATTTCAACTGATTGACTAAATAAGTTTTCTAAATCTTCAAGTGAAGTAGCATCAGCCGGTATAACTTCAGCGTTGCATGCTTCTGCTAGTTTATTAATCTCTCCCATTCGCATTGCGATTGGTGCATTGGTCAATGTAAAGATTGCACCTTCTTCATGCGCTCTTTCTGCTACTTTCCAAGCTATTGACTGATCATTTAATGCTCCAAAAATAATTCCTCTTTTACCTTTTAATAGATTGTGTGATGGATTCGACATAATTAAATATTAAAATTTTATGATTGACAAATATATAAAAACCAATTAAAGGATTACTGATTTAATAGTGCTTTCGCATTATCAATTGCAGCAACCGACATTTTGGATCCACTTAACATTTTAGCTAATTCCTCTATACGCTCCTCATTATTTAGAACTTTGATAAATGACCGCGTTTCTCCATCGATGTCTTCTTTGTATACTTTCAGATGACTGTTTCCTTTTGCAGCCATTTGAGGCAGATGAGTTATACTAACGACTTGCAATTCTTTGCTAATTAGTTTTAAAATATCTCCTACCTTATCCGCTATTTCACCAGATACTCCTGTATCAATTTCATCAAAAATTATAGTTGGCATCTTCACTTTTCTAGCTAGTATGCTTTTAATGGCTAGCATCAGTCTAGATAACTCACCACCCGAAGCCACCTTCGATAATTCTCTTTCTTCTAAACCTTTATTAGCTGTAAACAAGAATTGAATATCTTCTTTTCCACTTGAACTAAATTCTTGATTTGAAATAACCTTTACTGTCAATGAGGCATTCTTCATGCCTAATCTAATGAGTAACTCTTTTACCTTTGATTCTAAGATTGGTGCTGCAGAATTTCTTCTTGCTGTCAAATCTGAAGCATAGTTATTAAGTAAAAGTTCAATTTTTGAGACTTCCAACTTCAATTCTTCGATATCGTTATCGAAATTCGAAATCTCTACTAATTTTGACTCAATACTTGATTTAATATCAATCAATTCTTGATTAGTAGAAACACCATGTTTTTTCTGTAGACTATAAATAGAAGACAATCTATTCCTAATAAACTCCAATCGATCAGGATCATATTCTAAATTATTATTCTCTGATTCAATTTCATTTGTTATATCTTGAAATTCGATTAATAAGGAAGATAAACGTTCGTTTAATTCCTCTACAATTTTATTAAATTTAGAGGCATCTGAAAGTTGTGATTTACCTAATCGCATCAAATCAGTTGCATTTTCATCTTGGTAAACTAAAACATTTAATGCATGATTCATCGAGGCTTTAGTTTCCTCCATGTGTTCTAGACTGCTTTGCTCCTCCTCTAACTCTTCATCTTCATCTATTGAAAGTTTTAACTGATCTAATTCATCAAATTGAAACTGTAAGAAATTCTCTTCTGCTTTAGCCTTTACAATTGACTCTTCCTTTTGATAGAGTTTCTTCTTGAATGACTTATAAGTTGAATAGGCCAATTTATAATCAGAAAGTAGCGATTTATTGTCTGCAAGGGAATCAATTAGCTTTAATTGAAACAGATTGTTATTTAAAGTTAATGTATTGTGTTGAGAATGAATATCAATTAATTGATCTCCCAACTCTTTTAATTGGCTTAAATTGACAGGTGAGTCATTGATAAAAGCCCTAGATTTTCCATTTGGTGTTATCTCTCTACGAACTATGGTATGTCTATCATAATCCCAATCATTCTGCTTAAATAGCAAGTGTAAATCATACTTTTCAATATTAAATTGAGCTTCGATAATGCACTTTTTAGATTGATCCTTTAGGGCACTTAAATCTGCACGTTGGCCAATTATTAAGCCCAATGCACCAAGTAAAATTGATTTTCCGGCGCCTGTCTCGCCTGTTATGATTGTGAATGATTGATCGAGCTCTACATAAAGCTCCTCAATAAGTGCATAATTTGATATCTTAAGCGATTTAAGCATAGCACAAAGTTAATTGCTTATTTGAAAAATATGACCTTAATAAAAGCGGATTATCAACAATTATTTTTTCTTTAATATTTGCTGGTAGTTATTCGCGTTACCCGGATCTATTCGAGTCAAAAGAGAGACTATATCTTGTTTGTTAGAAACATCTGAACCCTGATACAATTGTATAATTTCATCTTTTTTGGCATTAAAAAATACTTGAAGATTATAACTTGATGGCTTTACATTGTGAACCGGTAAAAGTGATTGTAGCCCTGTAGTTATTTCGTTTAATGCTTGTTGAGGCTTTGTACTCATTAAATCGAACCCCTTCCTATGGTAGTTATAATATAATTTTCGAAAAGGCTTGAATTGTCCGTTAAGGTAATTTTCTACCAACCAATAACGATTGGATTGACTTTCAAATGCTTTCCATCCTGACTCGCTACTAGCCTGTGCGTTATTTAATATTCGTTGAGCAATCTGGAAGAATGGAGTACCTCCCTCTAAAGCATAAGAGTCGTAATCAAACCCTAATATAAGATAAACATAGTATGATAAAATAGTAGGTAACTCACCATTATAACTTGTCTCATTATAAAGTAAAGGTTCAAATTGATTATAATCTATCACAAAGTCTCGATCCAAAACATTCATGGTTGGAGAATAATAATTTGTACCATAAATCGGCCTTCTTGACTGAATCTGTATATTTCCCTTAAAGCGATTATTACTTATCCGTTCAGTTAGGTTAATTAAAATATTACATTCTATTTTTTCATCAATCTTAAATTGATCATTCGTCCATTTACGATTATTTACAAACTCATTGATAGCTCTTTGCATCTCCTCAAATATAACCTTTTCGCTCCCTTCCACTTGCCTTGAATTAACAGTAACTGTACATATTAATTCTTGTGAAAATGAACCAAAGGAAGTGAGCACTATCAATAAGAAGATTAAATTGTGTTTCATAGAAAGTTCATATTAGGATTGCAATTGAATAATCTTATTAAGAATATCTTGAGCAACCTCATTTTTGGTTTGTAACGGAAGCTCATCTATATTGTTGTCAGAAGAAATCAGTTTTACTTTATTTGTATTTCCTCCAAACCCTGCACCTTTATCGTTTAAAGAGTTTAAAACAATTAAATCCAGGTTCTTTTTTTGTAATTTAATTAACGCATTTTCTAATTCGTTCTGGGTTTCTAAAGCAAAACCAACTAAAAATTGACCTGTTTTTTTTACATCACCTAATGATTTTAAAATATCAATATTTTTAATCAAATTAAGCTGATGAGTAGATGATGATTTTTTGATTTTCTGATTAGCCACTTCAATCGGTCGATAGTCAGCTACGGCTGCTGCACAGATTGCTATATCATAGCTATTCTGATGCATTTGCACCGATCGATACATTTCTTCAGCCGATTTAACTTTAATCACCTCTACCCGCTGCGGGATTTCTAAGTGAGTTGGGCCTGAAATTAAAACAACTTCTGCACCTAGTGATTCTGCAGCAATTGCTAACTCGTAACCCATTTTTCCGGAAGAATGGTTTCCTATAAACCGCACAGGATCTATTGCTTCGTAGGTTGGACCTGCCGTGATAATTACTTTTTTATTTTTAAGCGGTTGATCTGCACTAAATGATTGAAGAAAAGCTAGAATGTTCTCCGGCTCTTCCATCCTTCCTTCTCCTAAAAGACCGCTAGCCAACTCTCCGGAAGTGGAGTTAATGATATAATTTCCAAAGGAGACTAATTTGTTTAGATTATTCTTGAATGCAGGATGTTGATACATATCAAGATCCATTGCAGGCGCAATGTATACAGGACAATCCGAAGATAAATAGGTAGCTATTAATAAATTATCACATTGCCCATTAGCCATTTTGGCAATGGTGTTTGACGTGGCAGGTGCAATAATAAACAAGTCAGCCCACTTTCCAAGCTCAACATGGTTACTCCACTCTCCAGTTTTTGGATCAAAATATTCAGAGTATACCGGATTTTTAGACAGAGTAGCCAGAGTTAGTGCTCCTATAAAATGCAAAGAATCGGGAGTCATGACAACTTTGACATGTGCTCCCGATTTAATTAATAATCTTACAAGAGTAGCAGTTTTATAGGCTGCTATACTGGCGGTAATACCAACTAAAACATGTTTACCGCTTAAATTCATTTATTCTTCAATTGAAGCTTGTTTTACTTCTACAACTTCAGGTCTTCTAAAATATACTTCGTCGCTTAAAAATTCACTAATTGCTAAAGCATTTGATTTTGGCATACGCTCATAATATTTAGAGATTTCTATTTGCTCACGGTTTTCAAATATTTCTTCTAGGTTATCTGAAGTTGTTGCAAACTCGTTTAATTTAGAAGTTAATTCTTCTTTTATACCTAAACTTATTTGATTAGAACGCTTAGCAATTATTGTAATTGCTTCGTAAATATTACCTGTTGGCTGTTCTAATTCGTCAAGATTTCTTGTAATCGTTGAGAAAGCTGCTTCTGTATTTTTATTTTTCATCTCTAATGTAGTATAAAATTCTTTCCTTTATATATTATCTAAACAACCTAATAATAATTACTTAGATTCAATTTCTTCTTTATAATCTCTAGCGTTTGCAAATAATTGCTCGGCTTCCTTTGCGTATTCGCTTTCTGCAAAATTATCAATAAAATTGTAGTAAGCCTCTATTGTATTGTTTAATCGTTGTAATTTCTTTTCCTCAATACTTTTTACTGCTAGGTAATAGGTAGACTGTAAGATGTAAAATGAGACCTCTTCTCTGTAGTCTGTATCGGGATATTCTGTTAAAGTATTATTTAAAGATACAATTGCTGCATCATATTGTCTTAATTTGTAATAATTCTTTGCTTTAAGGTATGATTTTGTCTCTAATTTAAATCTAAGATTATCCACTAATTCATTGCAAGTATCTCTTAACGAACTATTTGGATATATATTAACAAAAGTTTGTAACTCTTCTAAGGCTCTATAGGTATTTGATTGGTCTAATGTAGGTTCAGGTGACATTAGATAGTTACAATAAGCGCTCATAAAATTACATTCTTCAGCTTTATCACTTATCGGATAAGTAGTTGAAAAACGCTTAAACTGATAACTTGCCAGTATATAATCATCCAAATAAAAATTAGCATAAGCATACATATAATACAATGATTCACCTTTATCAGTTCCTCTTAAAGCAGGAATCAAATCCTCCATTAATGGAAGCGCTTTGTAGTATTCATCAGCCTCGTAATACTCTACCGTCTTTTGGTATTTGTACTCCAAATTGGTGCTTTTAAGTACTTTTTGATACTCACTGCAACCAACTAATGCGAATAGTAATATGCTAAAAAATATAAACGGTAGTTTCTTAAACATCGTTCAAAGTTACGCTATTTTATGAATTTTATTGTGGAAACTTTTTCTACAATGTAATGTTTATAGATTACAAACTTGAATATTTTGTTGCACTACTAGAAAAGAGTATTTTTGCAGACTTAATTAGAGACAAAAACAATTAAAAAGGATGAAAGACCTATTTGATAAAATTAAAGCAAACAGAGGGCCATTAGGACAACACGCTAAAGAAAGTCATGGTTACTTTACTTTTCCTAAGTTAGAGGGAGAGATAAAAAACCGTATGATGTTCCGAGGAAAAGAGCGACTTCAATGGAGTTTGAATAACTATTTGGGCCTATCGAACCACCCTGAAGTAAGAAAAGCAGACGAAGATGCTGCTAAAAACTGGGGAATGGGTTATCCGATGGGAGCTAGAATGATGTCTGGTAACACCAATTTTCATGAGCAGTTAGAATCTGAATTAGCAGCATTCGTTCATAAGCAAGATGCAATCTTAGTTAACTTTGGTTATCAAGCCATGGTTTCTTGTATTGATGCTATGGTAGATCGAAATGATGTAATTGTTTACGATGCTGAATCTCATGCTTGTATTATAGATGGTGTTCGTTTACACCAAGGAAAACGATATGTTTTTCAGCACAACAATATTGAGAATTTAGAAAAGCAATTACAACGTGCCACAAAATTAGCGGAAGCGCAAAATGGAGCAATTTTAGTAATTACTGAAGGTGTTTTTGGAATGTCAGGAAACCAAGGTAAGTTAGTTGAAATAGCAGCTTTAAAGAAAAAATACAACTTTCGTATTCTTTGTGATGATGCCCACGGTATAGGCACAATGGGACCAACCGGTGCAGGAACTGGAGAAGCTCAAGGTGTTCAGGATGAAATGGATGTTTACTTTGGTACATTTGCAAAATCTTTTGCTAGTATTGGTGGATTTATAGCCTCTAGCGAAGATATTGTAGAGTATTTACGTTATAACATGCGTTCTCAAATCTTTGCTAAATCCTTGCCAATGCCATTAGTTATTGGTGCTTTAAAGCGGTTGGATATGATTAGAACCATGCCTGAGTTACGTAAAAATTTATGGACAATAGCAAATGCGCTACAAAGCGGATTAAAAGATGCTGGTTTTAACATTGGTACAACCAATACTCAAGTAACACCTGTAATTTTAAGTGGTGGATTAGGTGAGGCGACAAATTTGACTTTCGATCTAAGAGAGAACCATAATTTATTCTGCTCTATCGTGGTGTATCCGGTTATCCCTAAAGGAATGATTATTTTACGATTGATTCCTACCGCAATGCATACCTTGGAAGATGTAGAGTACACGATTGAAACATTTAAGAAAGTAAAAGAAAAATTAGAGGCTGGTGAGTATAAATCAGATACTATAGCAGCTATTTAATTAATTCATATTAAGTATATTTAAGCGAGATTTTAGTTCATTCTAATTTCTCGCTTTTTTATTTAATAAATGGAAGACTTACTCATACAAAATATACTAATTGGCGCCATCTTGATGACAGTTGGCATCATCTCACGAACATTTCCACCCAAGAAACCGAATAGCTTTTATGGGTATAGAACCAAACGATCCATGAAAACACGCTCATCTTGGAAAATAGCCAATGAATATTTTTCAGGAGGTATTATTATGCTCAGCGCAGCTTCCATATTAATTGGACTGTTTACCACCATCATCGTAGCTAAATATTCTTCAGCCATCACAATTATTGCTACAATTGGTCTACTAATCGGATTGTTTTATAAAACAGAAGAGCTTTTAAAAGGAAAGGAAGAAAATTGACTTGATTTCATCTTATCTTTTAGTACATTCCTCTCTTTGCGGCAAAAGGCAAACGAGAATTCAGAAAAGGAAATTATTTTGTCAGTTTTTACAGATTTAAAAAGTCCTATATTCTACAAAAAGCAAAATATAACTACAGAAGTTATTTTTCTTGTCAGTTTGAGCGGAGTCGAAAACAGAAAGAAAATTGAAAATTTATCATTGATACTCGATGCATCGCGCATTAACGGTAAAATTCATCGCGAATCAACAATAAAACCTATTCCAATTCTAAAGTGCTTTGTTCGTCATCATCTTCATCAGAACCAGGCAATTCCAATGCTTTTACAGTACCTATAGCATTTCCGGCAATTCCTTTAATACTGCCATACATATCAATGGTGTTGGTCACCACCTTTTCTATTTGTTTCTCACGACTTTTCCAAATCCGTTGCATCGAACGTTTTTCAGATTCTAAATCGTTTTTCATAGTAGTAAAACCTTCTACTATCGCTTCAATTTGTAGCTTAAAAGCATTCGAAGTCAGGAAGTCATACAACATACCCATTTTATCACCTTTGTTCTCTTGTGATGAAATAGCAGCACTTAAACGGATGATGGATTCTCTTAAAACATTACTCAATCCTTTGAACTCATCAAACGTACAAATCCAAATACCGTCTTTCATTCCTAGTCGCTGCATATCAGACGGCATTACTTCTGTAACCAATACTCCTATGTCGGCTCCTTTATCTCTAATATCTGCTTTAAACTTTTCGATCCAAGTCGGTTGGAAATCTTTCGTTCTTTTACTTTCGTAACAAATTTTCCCGCAATTCGCCTTACTTCTAGTGTTTACAATTTGCACGCAGTCAGCACCTCTAGCTCCTTTTTTGATCTCTTCTATCGTGTCTAATGGAAAAGTAGCTTCTAGCCACTCCTCTATTGCCAATTCTTGAACCTCGCCTTGCAATTGCATAGAGCCTTGCTCCTGCTTGCGTTTCATCTCTTCAGTCAGCTTTTTCTGATCTTCGAGTTGCTTTTTCAGCTCTTTCATAGCCAATTCCATTCGGTCTTCTTCTTGGCGCTTTATTTTATCTTTTTCTAAGAGAATTTGCTGGCTAAATTTCTTCTCAGCCGCCATTTCTATTTCTTCTTTCAGTTCAGTCTTTTCTCGCTTCAATCGCTCTAAGTCAGCTTGCATTCGGTTATATTCCTTCAGCTTATCTGATTTTTCTTGCAATTCCTTTTGAATACCAGCCATAACTTCGCTGTTTTCTTCCGCTAATTGCTTTTTCAGTTGCTCGTTCATCAACGATTTCTCTTCTTTCAGCTTCGCTTCTAAACGTTCTTTAAAGAGTTCATTTTCTTTCTTTTTTACCTCTTCAAACTGCCTTTTTTGTTCGGCAAAGAGAGCAGCCTCTTTTTCTTGCTGCCTAGATACTTCTACTAATTGGGCATCATACTTCTTTTTAAGATCACCTTCTAATTGGCGATATAGAATTTGATTGACATCAATAGATGTTTGGCAATTTGGGCAAGAAATTTTAGAAGACTGATCCATTTGAGTAATAATTTAAGACTAGAAAGTTATTGATTTCTATTGGAATAAAGAATTTAGTACGCCTGCTAATCGCACACCTGATTTTAACAACTGCTCTTGCATTAAATCCCAATGCTGGTAAGCATACTCATACCCTATTTTTTCTAACCCCTTATCCGGATAAATAGTTTCACGTATAATTGCAGCCTCATCAGCCCAATCAGCCGTGGTGCTTGACTGCCATAAGTTGATTTGTTCAGGTGTGGTAGAATCAATCACTTCTACCAATTCAGAATAGCTGTATTCTTTGTGCTCAATCAATTGGCTATCCCAAATACGGTGTAGGTTGCTATTAGAATAAAACCATTTGATATTAAAATCATTGCCACCTCTATCCGTTCCATTTCCAACGTGTAACGGTTGGTGAATGTCACCTACAAGATGAACTAAAAAACGTAAAGCAACTTTCTTATCTTCCAAAGTAGATGAAGGATTTATGATAATCGCTTTCATATCTTCTATGGCTTTTACCGCTTCTCCTTTTTCACTTTTTTCGCAAGTAGCGTAGGTTTCTCCATTAGGAATAGTGGTATAATGCCAAGCGTGTGTGTGGTCATACGCATCGTCACTTTTTACTTCATCCATAAAGGTAGAAGCCACAGCTAGGCTTTCATTTCCTAAGATTGCTTGTATCGCCTTTTTGGTTTCCGGAGTGATGTAGTTTTCTGCTACTTTCCCCACTACTCTGTGCCCTATTTGGCCCCAAGCCATGGCTGAGAAGCTAATAAAAAATGATAATACGGTAGTAATGATGATCTGTTTCATTTAATATGTTAGTTGATTAAAACTGCCGTAAAATTACCGCTCTTTTAAAGGAGTTGCCAACTAAATTTATTAAGGTTTTCAACAAGTTTTCTACTTAGAACATTAAATTTAAGATATATGAAATTATTATTTCTATTGATAATTATTCAGACTTTAAAACACATTTAAAAGAGTGAAAAACAGTAATCCAATTATTATTGTCAAATAAAGTAAGTCCTTAATTATTAAAAGAAAAGAGGACTTACTTTTTTGACCGTTCTCTTTTTTTTAGTTTTATGTTTCATGCTCTTAAGTTTTAGACTCAAAAAGCAGGACTGGATGATTTACTCTGTCTTTCAAGCTCTTACTCGTTCAAAATGAGGAAAGACAAAAGATCATCACCAAGCACTCATTTTACAAAAAAATGAAAACTCAAGGGACAACAGTAAAAAAGTGTTGTTAAATTAATCTTGTACTTATTATTATTAATCTAACAGATTCAAAGCCTGCTCCGACATCTTCTCGCTATAGTTATTCAGTTTTCGATGCGATGGCGACCAACCGACTAAAAAACGCGTAAAATCAGCCCAAGCTAGCGGAAATAATCTCCTCCACTCCTTTTCTATCAATTTGGCATCAAGATTTGACTGTTTATTACTTAGTGCGATTGTGAACTGTTCAAAATAATAGTCCAACAATTCAGTTTCATGTCGTTCGCATTCATTTTCAGAAAGACAACTTCCTAAAAAGTAAGCTACATCTTTCATTCCACATCCGCCACCTGCATATTGAAAATCAACAGCAGCGACTGACATATAATCATTTGAAAAACAGAAATTAGCTACTTTAGCATCACCATGTACGATGGTTTTAAATTGGCAATTCGTCAGTAATTGATCTATTTCTAGCGCTTTACTTTTGAGTTTACTTTCCGTCATTTCCTTCCATTCATCGGGGCGTGTGGACAAATGCCAATAGGTGCCTACTTCCCATAATTTATCAGGAGTTGAATTCATAAATATAGCATGAAAGTTGGCCAACCATTTCAAAACTGTTTTGGCTTCATTGATTTCTAGTGATTCTCTTCGTTTTGGATAACCTGATGGATTCAAATCTTCCAACAAAATCAGTTTTTGCGCTTCTTTGTTAGTTGAAAAGTAACATTTTGGAATTCTACAGTAGGTATCACATTGATTGGCCCATTTAGAATACCACTCCTGCTCTACTTCGTAAGACTTTACCTTTCTGAGGTGCGAACGATCCGTGTTCCATCCCCGTGGATGATTTTTAGTAGCCGATAAATCGATGTTCTTGATAATTATAGAACTGATTTTAGCATCATCAAGATGAATTCGAACTATTTCACCGCAGCCACTCCACAATGTTTGAATGGCTTCGATTCGCAAGATTTTAGCAAACCCAAGCCTCGAAAGTAATGATTGAAGTTGTTGTTGTTGTTGTTGATTCGACACTGTGCAAAACTAAGGCTAGCTTTCTATAAACTGAAGTACAGTGTCCAAAAATTTACACTTAATTAATAGTCTGTGCCCAAGTACTTCAAGATTATTAAAACATTATGTATTTAATTTTAAACTCCTACCCCACTTTTTTCTTAATCGTTTTTTGTAAAAACACATTACTTGGGAGTGTAATTTGATCACCATCAACTGTTTTTAGGGTAATAAAAAAGTAACCAATATCTACAATGCGCCCAGTTTGCTCATAATCCTTATCCATAATGGTAATGGTGTCGTCTAGCTTTATGGAATGGTTAAAAAACAGAATAACACCAGCTGTAAGATTAGAAAGTAAGGACCATTGAGCGACTAAAGCAACTCCTATTACGGTAAGCACTGAAGTCATAAACACAATTAATTCAGATTGATCAACACCCCAAATGATTAAAACAGTAATGATAAAGAGTGTTGTTAGCGCAAAATTTAGAATCTTTCGAATAAGCTTTCCTCGTGTTTTATTCAACAAGCTCTTTACAACCGTTTTAGAAATGAAATAATTAACAACTAATTTAAGTAACATAATTATTATCAGCACAACAATTGACTCAATGAGCTTTAATTCGAGCAGGTTTATTTGGGATAGATCGAACATTTTTGGTTATTTATAATTTAACATGCTTGCTATGCAATATTAAATAGAAAAAGTAGACCTTAATTGAGCCCTGCTAATTATTTGTCATTCTTTTCTACTAAAACTTTATCGACATGTTCCCTTTTGGATCATACTCTTCCTGTATAGTCGGTTTAAACTTATTCTGGTGTAATTCCACATAGTTCAATCGTTTCATTCTTTCTATCGGCTCGGGAACCCATTCAAGATCGTTCCCATTTAAGTAAAGCGATTCTAACGTGGTAATTTTAGTAATGCTATTGGGTAGTTCTCTTAGTTGATCATTTTCGAGATGAAGAGATTTTAGTTTTGGCAACCTTACTAGCGTTTCTATCGTTTGGGATAAATCCATATTAACCTCTTCATTTAAATACAATTCTTCAAGGTTTCGAAGCTTGAAAAAGCTTTCAGGTAAAGTAACAAAATCATTACCACTAAGGTCTAACACCTTTAGATTCTTTAATTCGGTAATTTCTAATGGAATTTCATTTAAATGATCACCTCTTAAGCTTAAATATTCAAGGTTTTTAAACTTTTTGAACAAGCTAGCAGAAAAATCAATGCGTTGATTACTTAAATCCAATCGAATAACCTGATCAGGATTCACCAATGCCTCTTCTATGTCAGTAAATTCTATAGTAAGCTGCGGTTGCTCTTGTGAGAAAACACTAATTGAACATAAAAGGCTAAATAACAGAATGATTATAATATTTTTCATAGAATTAAATTTAAATGTTTGTATCTTAATTGTCAGAGAAAAAAAATTTTATCAGCTAATTAAAATTAGAAGTAAATTTACATAAACAATGAATTATAAATACACATCAATTCATTAAATTATTTAATGAATTCCATTAACTAATTGCTGCTATTTCTTCGGCTCGCATATACATTTTTAGCATAACCGCAAGCTTTTCTTAAATAAGTGTCTTAATTGTTTATTTTTGATAATTTTTATATTTAACCTATTTATATGCGTTTGAAATTACCCTTTCTAATTGGTTTTATAATTATTTCTAGCTCTGTAGTATTTAGTCAAGGAGCTTATAATTACATGGATGAACAAGAAGAGACTACTCGCTTTTTTATAGGTGTCAATTTAGGTGGTTTCTTTGCAAATAAGAAATCTGCTGAAGTATACTCTGGAAGCCCAAATGTTACTAATTTCAGTATTCCAACTATACTGAATAATCAATTTTACAAGCCCACTTTCGATCAATATTTTGGACCTTCTCCTTATAAAGTTGAAGAATACCCCTTTGATATTAAATACCGACCAGCTTTTGAAATTGGCTTGCATACGGGTTATAATATAAACAGTAAAATAGCTCTTTTCTTAGATTTTAACATTGCTCAGTTAGATGTAGAGCAGTTTTTTACCATAGCTATAGACGACCCAACCAACCAGATAGTTGGACCCACATTGGAACAGTATGCTTTATTTGGTGAAGAAAATCGACTTAATCTTAATTTAGGGGCGCAGTTAAATTTTTATGTAGGTGAGAATTCCAAAGCATACCTATCTCTATTTTTTAATATGAATGATGTTGATATGCGAAGAAATTATATTGTTATTAACGAAACACAGTACGAGATTTTTCACATAAATGATGAACAACCTGACCTTCGATTAGGTGGAATTGGAATTGGTGGAGGTGCAGGATTAGGTTATCGGTTTCACGTATCAAGCAATGTGCTCGCTGATTTATTCTATAACATGATATACACTAAAACTAACCTAAGCGAAAATTATCAATACTATAACGCACAACACAGTCTAGGAATCCGTGTTTTGTTAGCGAAATAACAATTATGTTCAGTTTCAGCCTTATTTTTTTTTAGAAGATCCATGATTTATCATAAAAGTTTAGACTCAATAAGAGCATTAGCAGTTATTTCAGTTTTAATAGGTCA
Organism: Vicingaceae bacterium; assembly: GCA_028336925.1. Taxonomy (GTDB): domain Bacteria; phylum Bacteroidota; class Bacteroidia; order Flavobacteriales_E; family Vicingaceae; genus Acidiluteibacter. Next base: position 48,905 of record JAOKVV010000006.1, read on the forward strand.
CTGGTTTGTTCCTTTTAATTCAGGCAAGGGAACTGACTTATACTTCTGGATAAAAGGGCTAATACCTTCTGCTGCTTTTGGCGTTCATCTATTTTTCGTATTAAGTGGTTTTCTGATCACTAATATTTTATTAGAAGCTAGATTTAATAGTAATAATAGCACAGGAGTAATTATTAAGAATTTTATTATTCGTAGAGTTCTAAGAATTTTTCCGATATACTATTTATCAATTATACTTCTTTATTTAGCAGGATTCCCTTTTAAAGATGGCACATTAGCCTACATACTTTTATATATAACAAATATTAAATTTTATCAAGATATTTCCTTCTTTCCTTGGGGGCATACATGGTCCTTAGCTGTCGAAGAGCAATTTTATCTAATTTGGCCATGGCTTATCTTGTTATTACCTAAGCATTACTTAAAACCCTTTTTTTGTATAGCAATTTTTATTGGGCTCGTTGTTGGTATCTACACCATGGGGTTTTTAAATAATTGGGCGGGAATTTTTTTAATGCCCACGGCAATCCAAGCTTTTGGTATTGGTGGGTTATACGCATATTTAAAGCGTAAAAATAAGCTAACAAATTACTCTACCTTTTTTAAGTTTTTATTTATTTTTTCACTAATCATATATTATCAGTGGAGTTTTAACCATGAATGGCAAGATAAGTACAACTATTTCAATATGTTAATAAATAGTATCATATCTATCGGATTGATTCATCAGGCAATTTATAATAAATCTGAAAAATGGAATAAATATTTCTTTCACAATAAGTTTTTAAATAAAATAGGGAAAATTAGTTATGGAATATACCTCTATCATCTAGGAATGGAGTTCACTTATAACGGTATTGTAAATTTATTTACTGATGAATCAACAAAAGCGGGAGCATGGTTACTTGATTGGACAAATGCGTATTACTTTAAATTGGTAATGGTTTATTATCTATCACTTTGGAGCTATAACTACATTGAAAAACCAATTTTGATGCTCAAAACACGATTCGAGTATTAACATAAACTGAAAACTTATTTTCAACCAAAATTGTTGAAACCAATTAAGAATAGCTACATAAAATCTTAATTACAGTTATTAAGAGAACTTAAATTGCAAAAATGGCCGATCTGTTAAAATTAAATGACATAAAAACTTGGTTCAGTAATGGACAGCGGCCTTACCATATATTTGGTCCATGCAGCGCTGAAAGTCCTGAGCAATTAAGGAAAACAGCTTCAGAAATTCATCAAAACTTTAAGAATGTAGTTTTTCGTGCCGGAGTTTGGAAACCTAGAACTCGTCCAAATTCGTTTGAAGGTGTCGGCGCAGAGGCGTTAAAGTGGATGCAGGAAATAAAACAAGAGTTTGGGTTTAAAATTGCTACAGAGGTTGCTGACTATCAACATGTAGAGTCTTGCCTTAAAGCAGGAGTTGATATTTTATGGATTGGTGCAAGAACAACCGTAAATCCATTCTCAGTTCAATCAATTGCAGATAGTTTAAAAGGGATAGATATACCTGTATTTGTTAAAAATCCAATCAATCCTGATTTGGCTTTATGGATTGGTGCCCTTGAAAGAATAAATAAAGCAGGAATAGATAAGCTTGGTGCAATTCATCGCGGGTTTCACATGACTGATAACGGACCTTATAGAAATTTTCCCAATTGGAATCTTGCCATTCAATTAAAGGCAACGTTCCCGGATCTTCCAATTATTTGTGATCCAAGTCACATTTCTGGAAAACCTGAATTAATACCTTACATCGCTCAAAAATCAATCGATTTAGATATGGATGGTTTAATGATTGAGACGCATTACAATCCTTCTGTTGCATTAAGTGATAAACAACAACAGTTAACCCCAAATCAACTACATAACCTAATAAATAATCTTAAGCCAAAGCGTAAAACTTCTAGTAACATTGATTTCAAAACTCAGCTTGATGACTTGAGGGAGCAAATTGATCGTATTGATAATGATATTATTGAGCGATTAGCTGAACGAATGAGTCTAGCCAAAAGAATTGGTGACAATAAAGAGAAAAATGGGATTACTGTTTTTCAGGTTGAGCGTTGGCAAAAGATATTAAACAGAACACTTAAAAACGGTAAAGCCTTAGGATTGAATGATAAATTCATCTTCGACTTTTTAAACTCAATACACGACGAATCAATACGTCAACAAACAACTGATCACTTAAGTGAATAAATTTATACCAAATCTAATTCTTTAATGTTCTGAATTCGGTTGCGCTCTAAAAATGCATCGATTGTTTCAAAGTGCTCAATAACGCGCTTATTCTTAAAATCAAAAACCTTTTCTGACAATCCCATTAAGAAATCACGATCGTGTGAAACTAAAATCAACGTACCATCAAATGCTTTCAGTGCTTCTTTCAACACATCCTTAGATTTCAAATCCAAATGGTTTGTAGGCTCATCGAGAATCAATAAATTAACCGGTTCTAACAATAATTTCACCATCGCTAATCGAGTGCGTTCTCCACCTGATAACATGCTTACTTTCTTATCAATATCATCTCCACTAAACATAAAACCACCTAAAATGGATTTTATTTGTGTTCTGATTTCTCCTTTGGCAACTTCATCTACTGTTTGAAAAACGGTAAGGTTAGCATCTAATAAAGCTGCTTGATTTTGGGCAAAATAACCCACTTTTACATTATGTCCGAGCTCACACTTCCCTTCTACTTCGATCTCTCCTAAAATGGCTTTAATCATCGTAGATTTACCTTCGCCATTTCTACCCACAAACGAGACCTTCTCTCCTCTACTCACCGAAAAACTTGCATCTTCGAATACCACATGCTCATCGTAGTGTTTTGATATATGATTAACCGTAACCGGATAATCTCCTGATCGAGGCGCTGGAGGAAAACGCAAACGAAGCGCTGAAGTATCTATTTCATCAACTTCAATCACTTTCATTTTTTCCAACATTCGCTCTCTCGAGTTCACTTGATTGGTTTTAGAGTAAGTTCCTCTAAATCGTTCTATAAATCCTTTGATGTCTGCAATTTCTTTCTGCTGCTCGTCATAAGCTTTTTGCTGATGCATTCTGCGGTCTTCTCTCAACTGCAAGTAATGACTGTAATTGGCCTTATAATCATAAATTCGGCCCATTGTTACTTCTATGGTTCTATTGGTAATGTTGTCAATAAACGTTCTATCGTGAGAAATTACAATTACGGCTTTCGCTTTGTGTACCAAGAAATGTTCTAACCACAAAACAGACTCAATATCAATGTGGTTAGTTGGCTCATCTAATAGAATTAAATCAGGTTTTTGCAATAGAATTTTCGCCAATTCAATTCGCATTCTCCAACCTCCACTAAACTCACCAGTAGGTCGTTGAAAATCTTCTCGCTTAAAGCCTAATCCTTTTAATGCCTTTTCGATATCAGCATCGTAATTGGTGTCTTCAATGGCATAAAACTTTTCACCTAAATCACTTACACGATATATTAGACCCAAATATTCAGCTGATTCGTAATCTGTACGCGTTTCTAATTGCTTGTTGATGGACTCAATTTCATCGCGCATAGAAAATATTTCTTTGAAAGCCTTTGCTGCTTCTTCAAAAACAGTGCAATCATCATCCGTTAATAAATGCTGTGGCAAATAAGCAATTACAGCATCTTTCGGGCCATTTACTTTACCTCTAGTTGGCTTTTGTGCTCCTGCAATAATTTTCATCATAGTAGATTTTCCTGCACCATTATTCCCCATTAAGGCGATTTTATCGTTTTCATTCACCACAAAGGAAACATCGCTAAACAAGGTTTCTCCACTAAATTCTACCGCAAGGCCGTCTACTGTAATCATTGAATCTATTTTAAGCGCGCAAAATTATTCATTTTAAAGCGAACTAAATAGTAAAAGCAGACCTAAGAACAAGTGGATTAATAGAATTAAATGAAACGGTAACGTGGTCTGCCGTGCATTTTGGAGTTAGGCAACAACTAACCACCATAATCACAGAAATGGATTCTCCAACGTATTTTGTGGATGAAATGGTAAAAGGAGCGTTCAAGTCCATCCGTCATGAACATCACTTCTCGTTTGAAGAAGGTAAAACGACTATGATCGATCAATTTTATTTTGAATCTCCTTTTGGAATTTTAGGCAAATTAGTGAAATTGATAATTCTCAAAAAATACATGACCAATTTTTTACTAGAAAGGAATAAAGCCATTAAACTTGCAGCTGAAAAGCAGGCAGTAATTGCTTAATTAACAATTCAACATCGTGAAATTATTCAAATCAACCTTTTTACCTATTGCTCTTATAGCTTCCCTTGTATCGAGCTGTATTTCTACTAAAAAGGTGGAGAGCTTATTTGGTTATTACCGCCCGATTATTAATTATTACCCTGACAGCGAGTTAAAACTAGATAAACTACCCTTTTCAGTAGCTATTGGTGAAATAAAGATGGATAGTTTGGTGAGACAAAAAACTACGGTAACTAAAAAAAGTGGTTGGATTGTTCCTTTGATTTTGGTCAATGTGTGGGAATCTAAAAAGACCTGCTACCAAGGTGTTTCAAGCTATTACACCCCCATTGAAAATTCATTTGAATACTACTTAAAGAAAGAGTCTGAAAGATCTGGAATTTTCTATTTAGACAGTTTAGACGCTGACTATAAATTAGATATTATTATCCAAAAAGTAGAAGCTTATGGTCAGTATAAGGATTTCGGGTTTTCATTTCTTAACTATGCCCTATATTACGAAGGTATTACAGGGCCTGCTGAATCAGCGTTTGTTGTAACTTATCAACTCAAGAAAAAACAGCTGGTTGTTAGAGAAGAAACCTTTATGTCAAGTCGTAAAATTGATTTTGATTATTACGACAATAAGAATAGAAAAGTGTTATTAAAAGCCTATTCTGTTAGAATGGCAGAAGCTACATCGAAAAATACCAAAACGGTAATTGAAGCCATCATCGTAGATTTAAATAGCTATTTTAGAAGTTTGAACTAACCAATTCTTACTTTTGTTGTTAACATAACCTTCTTTTAAACCAATAGCAGTTGCCGATTAGAAGAATATCAAATATTAAAAGATAAATAGCTTTAAACATGTCCAAAAGCAAAGATATATTTTACCAAAATTTAGCCCAAACCACTCCGTTTGCTTTGGGTTATGAAATTAGTCATGCAGAAGGTTCTACCATTTATACTACCGATGGAAGGTCCATTTTAGATTTTATTTCTGGTATTGCTGTAAGTAGTTTAGGACATGGGCATCCTGCAATTAAGAAGGCAGTTGTTGACCAAGTAGAAAAGCACATGCATGTAATGGTTTATGGAGAATTTATTCAAGAAGCTCAATCGCGATTAGGTGAGGAATTGAAACACGTTTTACCTCCTGAAATTGATAGCTATTACTTTGTTAATTCTGGGACTGAAGCCATAGAGGGTGCATTAAAATTGGCTAAACGTGTAACTGGTCGACAACAAATGATTGCTTTTGAAAAAGCCTATCACGGCAGTACACATGGGGCATTAAGTGTAAGTGGGAATAAAGTAAAACAGGCTCCCTTCCTGCCCTTGTTGCCAAATGTTGACCGCATTCGATTGAATGAAATAGCCGATTTAAATAAAATTACAACAGAAACTGCTTGTGTCATTCTAGAAACCATTCAAGGCGACGCTGGGGTTCGGATTCCTGATTATGACTATATCAATGCACTTAGAAACCGATGCACCGAAATGGGCGCACTTTTAATTCTGGATGAAATTCAGTGTGGCATTGGCCGAACAGGAAAATTTATGGCTTTTGAGCATTTCAACATAATTCCAGACATCGTAACTATGGGTAAAGCACTGGGCGGTGGGATGCCTATTGGTTGTTTTGCGTCAAAGAAGGAATGGATGTCTGAATTGAGTGAAAATCCTATGTTGGGACACATTACTACTTTTGGCGGGCACCCCGTAGTTTGTGCAGCTGCAGCTGCAGCCCTTAAAGTTATTCGTGAAGAAAATTTACTTCCTACAGTTCAAACAAAAGCAGATAAAATCGCCTCTTTATTAGTTCACCCATTTATAAAAGAAGTTAGGTATAAAGGCTTAATGTTCGCCATAGATCTTGACAGTGAAGACCGTGTTCAAAAGGTAGTTGAGGATTGTTTAGCAAATGGTTTACTCACTTTTTGGTTTTTGTCAACCGCTTACTCTTTCCGTTTAGCACCACCTTTAAACATCACTGATGAAGACTTAGAAAAGGGCTGTGCCATAATTTTAGCTGCAATTGAGCAATCTGCTAATTAGAATAATTAATTTCGCAAGTATATGGCTAAGGAGAAAAAAGAAACCAACATAACAATAAAAAATAAAAAAGCATCATTCGAATACGAATTCATAGATACTTACGAAGCCGGCATGCAATTAATGGGGACAGAGATTAAATCAATTCGTGACTCAAAAGCCAGTATTAAAGAAGGCTATTGTGTATTTAAAAAAGGAGAGCTGTTTGTTAAGAATATTCATATCTCAGAATATAAGGAAGGTAGCTACAACAACCATGAGCCTAAACGAGATCGCAAATTACTCTTGCATAAAAGAGAACTAGAGAAACTCTCAAAAAAGAAAAATGATGTTGGACTAACAATCATACCTGTTCGTTTGTACATCAATTCTAAAGGCCTAGCCAAAATGATGATCGCGTTAGCGAAAGGTAAAAAAATGCACGATAAGCGTGAAAGCTTAAAAGCTAAAGATGATAAACGCGCCATGGACAGGGCAATGAAGGTCTAATTAAATCAATTGATTATCAATTACTCAAAAACCTCTACCTCTACTAAATCTTTAATGTAAATTAAACTACCTGTTACTTTTTGGGTTTCTACTTGCTGCAGTAATTGAACATAATTTGACAGCTGCTCTTTATGCTTTTCAGAAAACTTACCAGTTTTGAAATCAATCACCTTTACTGAGTTGTTTAAATAAACAACTCTATCAGGGCGAAATGTTTTGCCGTCGGTGGTTAATAAATCACACTCTGTTTTCACTTTTAACCCTTTTAAAAAATATGGTGCAAATGTTTTGTGGTCTAAAAGCTGAAGTATCTCTGCCTCATAAACTAACCGTTGATTTGAAGTAATGCTCCCTTGCTTCAATAGTCTATTTAAAACGTGTTCAACATCGTTCGGAGTTTTAATCAAAGAAAGGATTAGGTGAACCGTATTACCATTTTGTCGTGCATCTTCACCAAAATTTACATCCCAATAATCAGGAGCTTGATAGCTAAGTGTTAACTTTTCGTTCCAGTCTGTTGAAATAAAAGTGTCTAATCTTTTCACCTCTTTGTCAGGTATCACATTAGACGCCTTTACTGTTGCCTCCTCTCCTGCCAGTACATAAGTACTTTCTGAACTATCCCAATCCTTCTTAACCATTAAAAAATTGGAAACTAAAGAAGGAATACTAGTATTCTCAGGATTTTTAGGAGGTTTATTGCTGATTACATATAACCGATCTTTTGGTCGAGTAAAAGCAACATAAAGGGTATTGAAAAAATCAATAGTAGCATTCCTTTTTTCAGCCTCAAAAATTGAATCAAAAGCGCTTTTTTTCAGCTTCTTACTAACTGAAACAAAATTTAATTGATCTATCGGTAATTCCTCCGTGTTATTTTCTACCCATTTACCACCTGATACTTTTACACGATCAGCTGCGTATGGCATAATAACTACAGGAAACTCTAAGCCTTTAGACTTATGAATAGTTAGTATATTAAGCGCATTCAGTCCTTCAGGTAGCTCTATCGATTTCTTCTCCTTGCGTTCTGTCCACCAATTTAAAAAGCCTAGAATATCATTGTTATTACTTAACGAATAATCAAACACTTCATCTAAGAAAAACTGAACATAGGGATTGGCCAAATTCAACAATCCAAAATTCCGAAATGCATTTTCAACAATTTCAAACAATGGACGCTGTGTAATATCTTCTTTATTTAAATCTTCAAAATCCCCGCCGACTTTTTGCCAAAAAGATAAAATCGATTTCTCTTCCAGTAACCGCTTATAAATGTCATCTAATGCTTCCTCTTTGAAATACTGATAGTTGAACAATGCATCAACAATACTCTTTTTATAAATTTGCTCTTTAGGATAGATTAGCGAAAATAAAACATTCTCGATTAATTGAACCGCAGGAGAATTAGAAATCATAACTGATTCTGCCGAAGATATAGGGTACCCCTTATCAATTAGAATCTTGGCAACCTGATTCGCTTTGGTATTACCACGAAACAACAAGGCGATATCTTTATATTGATACCCATCTGATATACATCGCTCTATTCGATCAATTATCACCTCTATTTGCTCCGAATCTTCCACCGTTTCCTCATCGTCTTCTTCTCCAAAACTTGCCTTAGCTTTAGCTGCACAGAAGTGAATTTCGGCGTAGCCACCTTTACCGTTTTTAGGCGTTTGGCCGTGTCCCTTATATAACTTTTCCAATTCCGGAGAGTGTGCAACACAAAAATCAAAAAATTCGGTATTGAAATTTACTATCTCTTCTTTTGTTCTGAAATTATCATTTAAATCAGCAGTGACTGTATCTTCAGTAAATAAAGCTTGACTACTTGCAACAGTAGGATTTTGATCTGCTTTATAAATGTCAGGTAATTCAACAAACTGTTCTACCTCCCCACCTCTAAACCTATAAATAGCTTGCTTTGCATCTCCAACAAGCATATTATAATACCCTTGACTCAGAGAGTTACTAAACAAAGGAATTAAATTATGAAACTGCATCACAGAAGTATCCTGAAACTCATCAATTAAATAATGGTGATACTTTTCCCCAATTCTTTCATAAATAAATGGGGCGGGTTCTTTGGCGATTACATTAGAAATTCGCTTATTAAATTCTGATATATGTACCTTATTTTCAGTTGTTCTTAAATCATCAATAATCTTATCCAGTTCATTGATAAGCGCTACTGAGTATAAATTATCTAAAATAATATTATTCTCTAAAAACAGGGGATACAAATTAGTTAGTTGATCATTCGCTTGATTATATAAATCCTTTAATTGGTCCTTAATACTATCTATAGCAGCATATTGTTCGCTACCACTTTTTACCTTACCCGCAAACCATTGATCATTTTTAATCGTATTTGATACATAGGAGTTTGGCGTCAAATTCTCCTTTTGGCCTTCTTTCAATTTTTTAAAGAATCCGGGAATTCCGCTTGCTCCATTTGAAAAACTAGCAGGAAGTGCACCACTTTTTTCAATTAGCTCATGGGCTTCTTGCCCAATACCTATCATTTCCTTTAAAAACTGCTCATTAAATGATTTCAATCGATCAATTTTTGATTGAAAATCCTTGAAGCCAAACTGTTTTAAGCGTTTGATATAAACAGCTCCATCTTCTTTTAGTAACTCTAAAGCAATCGATTGTATATCTGATTCCAGATGGTATTTATCTCCGTTATCAACTTTTGATTGAGCAAACTGTATTAAAAAGTTAGTCAATTCATCGTCCACTCCTACCTTAGCAAGTAATAATTCAATTGCTTTATCAATAATTATTTTATTGTCTAACTCAACTTCAAAATTAACTGGCAAATTTAAGTCTCGTGCAAAGGTTCTAATAATTCGGTGTGTAAATCGATCAATAGTTCCTATTCCTAAATCTGCATAATTATGTAAAATGGCTCGAAGTACATGATGTGATTTTTGTTGTAATTCGGATTCTGAAATTGAAAGTTCCTCTAGTAATAAAGTCTTTAAAATATTAGATTTGGATCCTACTAACTCCGGAGTTGCTAAAAGTGCCAATGCCTCCAAAACACGCCCTTTCATTTCATTTGCTGCTTTATTCGTAAAGGTAGTCGCCAGTATTCTTCTAAAAGCTACATCAGAATTAGCTTGTAAAGCTAGTTTTAAATATTCTTTAACGAGTGTAAACGTTTTACCAGATCCTGCAGAAGATTTATAAATTTTAAACATTCAATTTTGATTTAATTATATTCATAACATTCACAATCTGAGAATCAAGTGTGTCATTCGCATCAACCCAATGAATTATTGTTCCTTTCTTCTCCATTCTCCTATACCAAGTCATCTGACGTTTAGCATAATTACAAATAGCTTTATAAAGTTCTGCAAAAAGCTCATCCTTATCTATTTTAGCAGTTAAGTATTGACTAACATATCGGTATTCTAAACCATAATAATTTAGTTGTTCATGGGTAACTCCTTTTTTTATCAATTCTTCAACTTCTTCGATCAACCCCTCATTTATTCGATTCTTTAAACGAAGGTGAATGTTTTCTTTTATCTTTTCTCTAGAAGTAGATAATCCAATTATCAATACAGGAAAATTAGGCATTGCTTCGGGAGGTTGTTCGTTTTCAAAAGTTGCAATTTCTATCGCTCTAATTAATCGATCTTGATCTAAAATATCTGAAGAATTATGGAGTGGCTTTAACGCCGACAAGTAGTCAACCAACTGATCATTTGATTTATTTACAATTCCTCGTCGCAGTGCCTCATTTCTCGGAACCGGTAAAATTTTATCTTTTTGGAGTGCTGCACTTAAATACATACCCGTTCCGCCACATAAAATAGTTGGTTTTCCTTTTTTACTAATCAACTCAAATGCATCCAGAAAGTCTTTCTGAAATTCAAAAACACTGTAGGCCTCGCCTGCCTCTTTTATATCAATTAGATGATAAGGCACGCTTAAGCCGTCCAATTTAAAATCTGCCAAATCTTTTCCAGTGCCTATATCCATGCCTTTATAAACTTGACGGCTATCAGCTGAAACTAATTCTCCATTTAGATGTTTACATAAAGAGACTGCTAACCTAGTTTTTCCTATTGCAGTAGGCCCTAAAACGACAATTAATGGTTGGTTCATTGTGATAAAAGTAACAAATGTCGCAAAAGCTTTAATAATTATGTACTAACTTTGATTCATGTTAAAAGTACACCAAATATTATCTATAGTTATAATATTACCGCTGTTTTTAGTGGGTACTTTTCATTATTCCTTTGTCTCTATAAATTTCCAGTTAAATAGAGAATACATCACTCAACAGTTTTGTATAAATAAAGACAAACCTGAATTAGCTTGCGGCGGTCAGTGCCATTTTATGAAACAAATGTCTGACTTAAAAGAGGCAGACGAAGAACGCACCGGTGATCAAGAAACAAGTCAAGATGAGCGACCAACAAATTTGTTCTTCGCTTCCCCATTAAGCGATTATATCAATACTTCTTCCATAAAATTAAACTATCCGGTAGTTTCCAATACCATCAATGATGGATTTATTCAATTAGTAAAAGCCCCACCACAAGCATAGTAAACTATTCGTGTTTGCCAAAATTAGTTTGGCTTATTTATTTATCACAAGATTTTACTTTTATATTAGTTAAGAAACAGCTTAGGTTGTGGCTCTTAGGAATATTGAGTGCATTAAGCATCAACTCCTACGCCTGCGATTTATGCAACATCTATGTAGGAATTAGACCAGATGATTATCAAAGCTCCTTTGGAATAGTTCATCGTTTTAGATCATTTGATTCTGATTTTTTGGCCACGATTCCAGGGGCTAGTCAAGAGAAACACGGTGAAGAATTTGCCCTTGAAGATTATAGTCTACAAGAAGAATTTAACAGCTATGATTTTTGGTTTAGGTATTTTTTGACACCTCGTTTACAACTTAATGCGTCTATTTCGTTTTCAGATAACTACATGGGTAGAAATGACAGTATGACGCAATCGATAGCAGGCCAAGGAGATTTGATTCTAATGGCTAAATATCAGATATACAACAGTAAATTGTGCGAAGATACAAGTGAATGGACTAAACGGTTAACTGCAGGAGGAGGTATTAAATTGCCGACAGGTACTTACAATAAAAACCTATATGTATTACCCAATTAAATCAAATACAAAAGGTGTTTATTACAGTGATCCTGAGAACCATCTTGACCCTCACATGCAGGCAGGAACAGGTAGTGTTGATTTTATCTTATTTCTAGAAGGTGTTCTGATGAGAAATTATTTTGGAGTAAGCACAAATTTGAATTATAAAATAAACTCCAGAAATAAAAATAATTTCAAGTTTGCCAACCGTTTCAATTTAAATCCGTCTATCTTCTTTATAAAAGATTTGAATAAGGTGAAAATAATGCCAACTATAGGTGCTGCCTATGAAAGTAGCAACAGAGATCAATGGAATGGTGATTTTTACAGACACTCAGGAGGTGAAACACTATTTGGTAATGCAAGCTTAACCGCTTTTTATGATAAAATTTCGATTGGTATGACCTACTTCAATCCAATATATCAAAACTTAAATGACAATCAAATTCAGAACAAGATGCGATTGTTAACAGAATTAAATTATTATTTTTAACATACTTAATACAATCTATATTATGAAAACATTTTTTAAAACCATGTTCATAACTGCTACAATAGGTTTAGCAGTATCATTAAATGCATGCGACACAGATGATGACGATGACATCACAACTCCAGTATTTCCGAGTCAAAGTGTTGGAATTAACTTTATGCACCTTTCAGGGGCGGACACTATTGAACTAAACACTTCAAACAGACCTTACACCAATGCATTAGGTCAACAATATAATGTAACCAAATTACGCTACCTTATTTCTAATGTTACGCTACATCAAGTAAATGGTGTAAATATTGAATTAGATGAATACTTTTTTGTTGACATTTCAAAACCTGAAACATTTAGTTTTACCGGTTCTAGAATGATTCCACAGGGAACTTACAGTGGTATATCTTACACCTTTGGCTTTGATGAAAATGATAATACGGATGGCATTTACACAGATTTGAATGTAGCTAACTGGAATTGGCCAAGCCCGATAGGCGGAGGTTATCATTTTATGCAATTAGAAGGTAGATATATTGATTCTAACTCAGCTGATCAGTTTTTTGCAACGCACATGGGTACCGCAAGAAAAATTGATTCAACAGGAACTACTTTTGAAGCGAACCACTTTACGGTTATGATACCAAATTCAGGTTTTGTAGTAGGTAACAATAATATTGAACTTGAATTTACTATGAATATCAATGAATGGTACACCAACCCTGTTAATTGGGATTTTAATGTTTATGGCGCAGGAATTATGCCGAACTACAACGCTCAAAAATTGTTAAATACCAACGGTAAAGATATCTTTACTGTAAGAATAAAATAGTATGAAGTAGGCTATAGAATTGTACTATAGCCTACTCTATCATTAAATTTAAAACAATGAGAAAAGATAATTCACTTATAATTGTATTTATTGTTTTTAGTAGCATGCTAACACTCGTAGCTTGTGTTGATGATGATCCTATAAAGCCGGTACATTGCGAAAACTGTCCAAGTGAAAACTATCCGACTCCATACTCGTTAAAGCTTCCTCCATTATTTGCAAGTCAGACGGCACCACTAAATATTCCTGCGGATAATCCGCTTACCGTGGAAGGAATTGCTTTAGGAAAAAAGTTATTTTTTGAAAAACGATTATCTATTAACAATACGATATCTTGCGCAAGTTGCCACCAACCCGAAAATTCATTTAATGATCGCGGCAAATCATTTAGTTTAGGCGCTATTGGACAGCCGGGTCATATAAATGCAATGCCTTTAGTAAATTTAATTTATGCTGATAGGTTTAATTGGGACGGTTCCGCCAAGTCTTTAGAAGAACAAGCGCTTATACCGGTGGCACACCCATTAGAAATGATGGAGAAGTGGGTTGATGTTGCTATAAAAATTCAAGCAGACCCAATGTATGTGTTAGATTTTGGTAAAGCTTTCCCGAATGAATCAATTGATTCAACGACTATAACTAAAGCATTGGCTCAATTTGAGCGCACATTGGTTTCAGGAAACTCTCCTGCTGATAATTATTTCGGTGCTGAGGTAGGAATCGTTCCTCAAGGAAGGGTTTTAACTGCGGAAGAAATCAGGGGTTTCGAGGTGTTTGATGATCCCGACAGAGGTGATTGTGGGCACTGTCATGGTGGTCAATACAATCCTAATTGGACTGATTATACCTTTAGAAACAATGGTTTAGATTTAAATCCTGACTCCGGATTAGCAAAAGTTACGAAAAAGCCTTTTGACGTGGGCAAGTTTAAAGTTCCAAGCTTAAGAAATTTGAAATATACGGCTCCTTACATGCACGATGGAAGATTCAACACTTTAGAAGAGGTTGTTCAGTTTTACATGGATGGTGTAGAGCCTAACTCAACTAACATAAGCGTTGACATGTTTCATAGGACAGGTGCTAATGGGCACACTATAGCTTTAACTCTACAAGAAAAATCAGATTTAGTTGCATTTTTGAAAGCACTCACGGATGAAGAATTTGTAACCAATCCGAATTTCAGACCTTAAGAAATGGAAAAATCAAAGAGGACTATTTGGTTAGTCCTCTCTATATTCATGATACTTAGACACATTTTCCACATGCGTCATTCCATTTTCTTCCATTATGTTTAATGGCATTTTTTCGCCATTTACCAAACGGTAGCATTTCAATTTATCCTTAAATACAGACGACTTGTAAACACTTTTACCTAAAAGCATGCGCACACACTCTTGAATACCTTCCACTATGGATGGATGTGGATGAATCATGTGTGCTAACTCATCAATTCCCTTACCCATATACATTAGAAGAGCAACTCCTTGAATCGCACTTGAGGCATGCTCACCAACTGCTCGCATACCTAGAACTTTCATTTCTTCATCATCTGAAACTATAATTTTGAAGAAACCATTGGTCTTTCTCATAGCAATAGCTCTTGCTATGGTTGAATAATCTACTTTGGATACTCTAATTGGAATATTTTGCTCCACTGCCTGTTGTACATTAATCCCAACAGCGGCAACCTCAGGATTTAAAAACATAATGGTGGATATATTTGAATATCTGATCGGCTTAACCGGAAAGTCAGCAAACATCTTAACAACAGCATGTCTAGCCTCTCGCTCACCAATATTTACTAATGCCATATTTCCAGAAACATCTCCTACCGCGTAAATATGAGATATGTTGGTTTGAGTATCAACATCACCAATATGCACTCCCCTTTTACTCATAGAAACACCTGCATTACCTAAATTTAGGTCTTCGTAATTAGGTACTCTTCCAATTGACAACATGGCCTTCTCAACTTGAATAACTTCGCGTGTGCCATCTTTATTTTCTAGCTCATACTCAACTCCGCCATCTTTATGTTCCATTCGAATGAGCTGCGAACCACGATGTATAACAACACCATTTTCTTCTAGGTTAGTAGCAACCATATCAGCAACATCTCCATCTTCAAAAGGAAGAATACGATCTGCTTTGTCAATCAAATACACTTTTGTTTGACCAAAATTTGAAAACATTGCAGCGAATTCACAACCAATAACTCCTGCCCCTAGAATTACCATACTTTTAGGGAATTCATCTAAATGCAAAATACCATCTGAGGTCATTATCGTTTTTTCATCTACGCTGATAGATGGGATAATTCTTGGTCTACTGCCTGTTGCTATAATTGTATTCTCAGCAAAGATGACATTGCTTTCGCCATTTGGCTTTTCTATATTTATTTCTTTCGAGGTTAAAAAGCTAGCTAATCCACGCTCATAAGTAATTAAATTAGTTTCGGCGTGAATAATTCTAAGGTGACAAGATAATTGAAACTTACGCTCAAATAGAGCTTCTTCAATGATTGTTTTGACCTCTTCGAAAGTCATGTCAATTCTTTTATCCTGACCAATCGTTTCTCTAACAGTTCTGATTTTGTTTGATAACTCCCACATCGTTTTGGAGGCAAGTGCACCATCATAAATACCATAGCCTCCAAGCTTCGCTTTCTCGATCAAGATTACTTTCTTTCCAAAATCCATTGCTCGCATAGCGGCTGCATAACCTGCAGGTCCTCCACCAATTACGCATAAGTCATATTTCTCCATGAATCGAAACTCGTTATTATCAAATTCTATGAATCAAAGTTAGACATTCATTTTAAAAATAAGATGCAAAGGTTGTAAACATTGAACAGTTAATTGTTAATTCCTGTCCATTATAAAAAAAGGCCTTCATTTAATGAAGACCTTTTTAATTAATTTATTTTAATCAATGTAACATCAAAAATTAGAGTTGCATTGGGTGGAATAACATTCCCTGCTCCGCTTTTTCCATACGCTAGTTCGGAGGGAATTATTAATCTAGCCTTATCTCCTACATGAAGCAGTAAAATAGCCTCATCCCAACCTTTAATTACTCGACCGGTGCCTACAGGAAATTTTATGGGTTCACCTCGATCGATAGATGAATCAAATAGTTTACCATCTAATAGATATCCTGAATAATCAACTGAAACTAAATCCCCTTCTTTTGGTGAAGGATTTTCGTCATTTGAATTCAACTTAATCATTTTAAGTCCTGACGCGGTAGTTATGGTGTCCAAACCACTTACATCAAATGGCTTAGCACCTGCTTTGCGTGACAATACTTCTATATCAAAAATTAACGTAGAATTAGCAGGTATTGCGGCTTGAGCTCTTTCACCATAACCGAGTTTAGCCGGGATTGTTAATGTTGCTTTATCTCCTACATTTAAATAACTTAATCCTTCATCCCATCCTTGAATAACTTGCCCACCTCCTACTTTGAAAGAAAAAGGTTGGTCTCGATCTTTAGAAGAATCAAATTTGGAAGAATCTGTAAGGTATCCTGTATAATGAACGGTAACCACATCGTTGCTATCTACTGCTTCTCCTGCGCCTAGCTCTGTAATGACATAAGATAGTCCTGAGTTAGTAACGATACTTAGATTCAATTTTCTCGATGATTCTTTATCTGATGATCTTTTACTTAAAAGACTGCAACTGCTAAAAACAAAAGCTGCAGAAAAAAGCAAAGTTATTTTATGAGATAAATTCATTATTCAGCTGATTCAGTTACATCTAATAATTCAACATCAAAAACCAATGTAGAATAACCAGGTATTGGACCATTCTGTTGTGGGCCATAAGCGATATTTGAAGGAATGATTAAAGTAGCTTTTTCACCCACTTTCATCATTGCAACACCTTCATCCCATCCTCTAATCACCTGTCCTACACCTAGATTAAATTCAAATGGTTGATCTCTTTCTACAGAAGAGTCAAATACTTGTCCGTTTAAAAATTTACCCGTGTAGTGAACTTTAACAGTTTTCCCTGCTTCTGCAGCTTTTCCTGTACCTTTTTGAGTTACGATGTGGTATAATCCTGTTTCAGTTGGCTCTGCTGTAATACCGTTAGTTTGAATGTATGCTGCCAAATCTTCTTGTTCTTTTAAAGATGCTTGAGCGTTTTCAGCTTCTGCTTTTTGCTTTGCTTCTTCTTGAGATTCGACTGTATTCAACTTGATGGTAAAATACAAAGATTCGGCTGAATCAATAAATTCAGGCATTTGAGCACCAACTGTTTTAGTAAAGAAGTCATAGGCACCTGCTATAACTACAGCACTATCTCCATTTTTTAGAATACTAAATGCATTCATAATATCTCCAACAAAAGCTCCACTGTCTACTTGTAAGCGAAATGGATTTCCATTTTCTTTTGTATCCATAAGCGTAGAATCTTTTGTACCATACTTCAAATCCATCGTTAAGATATCTCCAAATGCTACCTGACGTTCACCTTCTACTCTTGTTTCATATTTAATAAATAAACCTTCTTCTACTTGCGTAAAACCCGGGTATTTAGAATTTTCATTTCCTTCTCCACATGATACCATTGCAGCAGATATAACTAATCCAGCTGTTAGACCTTTAATTACGTTTTTTTTCATTGTTGTTTTTTCGTGTTACGTTTTTTATTGATAAATTATAAACTACTGGAGTATAAGGCGGAACAATCCCTTTTATTGAACCTCTGCTCCCAAAAGCGTGGTGCGAAGGTAATATAATTTTCACACTTTCCCCCGCTCTCATTCCTTTAATTGCTATGCTTAAACCAGGCAATACCTGGTCGTTCATTCCATATTTTATTTCAAGTGAATTTGCACCCTCTTTTTGGTCAAATTTGTACCCATTAAAAAATTGACCGGAATAGGATAAAGTAACCTGATCTCCTAATTGAATCGGATCTCCTTCTAGATTCATAATGAGACTCTTTTTATACAATCCCAGTTCTTCATTATACGACTGAGGCTCTTCTTGTTTCTCTATGTAAGATAGAATTAATTGCGGCTCATTACTTAGACGAGTGCTTAGTTCTGCCATTAATGTATCTTGTACATTTTCTGCACTCACCACGTAATCTAATCGGATTCTTAAGACCACTTTACGATTACTTCCACCATCCAAATTATCAAATCCAAATGCATTAAACACCTGATCTTCTGAAACTATAAAATGTGCAGAATCTCCAACAGACAAAACGCTCAATAAATCATATATTGGAGATTCTTTATAAAATTCAATAAAATAATGATAACTAGGAACGTAATGAATTGTATCTCCCAAAGTATCTGCTATAGTCACAAAAGTAGCCATAAAGTTACCTTCAAGGGGCTTTTCAGCACCTTCATCAAATGCAATTAACTGATATATAGACTGATCTTTTAATACATCAAATTGTTTGCTTTCTCTTTTGCAAGAAAATATAAAAATGGTCAATAGAACAAATAAGAAACTTTTCATCGGATTGCTAGTAACTCAATAGTATATAATAAGGTAGATTGAGGAGGAATTCCTTGACGATCACCACTCATACCAAATGCCAAATGAGGCGGAAAAATAAACGAAGCTTTTTCTCCTAATTTCATTAATTGCAATGCTTCGTGCAAACCACTTTCAACACTTGATTGCTCAATGTAAAACGAAATTGTTTTAGCCTTCTCGTAATTAAGTACTTTTTCACCATCTAAGAACTCAATTATATATTCGATTTTAACTTCATTCCCCTTAACAGGTCTTACACCTACACCTGTAATTATAGTAGCGTACCTTAAACCTGTTCCTGTAGTGATAAACTCATAATCAGACCTATCTACATATTGATCAATGGCCTTTGTCGATTTTTCTACAAATAGCTTGTGAGACTGAATCATTGCCTCTTCAAAATTAACACCACCCTGATTTTGGATGGTCTCATTCTGAACTTGACTATTACATGATGTAATAAAAGCAATAAAAATAGCACTTATTAAACTGTATTTAATCATCTGATCGACCATTAGAATTAGGCAACTCTTCTTTCAATATTACTATTAACTTTTCGATTGTCTCAAGTAATGATTCTGAAGAAATTCCGCCTGCTGCATTAGTATGTCCGCCCCCATTAAAGTAATCATTAGCTATTTTATTAATTGCAATATCTCCTTTCGAGCGAAATGACATTTTTACCTTATCATCTTTAGCTGATAAAAAAACAGAAACCTTAACCTCTTGAATCGACAAAGGAAAGTTCACTATTCCCTCAGTATCTCCTTTCTGATAATTAAAACGCTGAAGCTCTTCTTCAGACAATCCTATAATTGAAAATCCATGATCTAGAAAGAGTTGCATTTTATCACTTATGGAATAACCCAATAATCGTAATCTACTTTCGCTAGAACTATCGTAAATGTTGCGATGAATGGCTGCATTATCAATGCCGGTTTCAATAAGTTCAGCAATTACGTGATGAGTTGAGGCTGTTGTAGATGGGAAACGAAATGAACCCGTATCTGTCATTATTCCAACGTATAAAGCATTGGCTATACTTTTATTCAATAAATTCTTGTAAGGAGTTTGGGCGATGAATTCATAGATCAATTGTGCCGTAGAACTTGCGTCTGTTTCAATGTATTCATATTCACAAAAATGCTTCGGTTCTTGATGGTGGTCAATATTAATTTTAGGGGCTATCGCCTTTTCTAATAAGGGTGTTATGTCTCCCACTCTATTAATATCATTAAAGTCGATACAAAAAATCCAATCGGCCGAATCAATCAATTTGGACACAATATGCGCTTGATATTCATAGTTAATTACTTCCTTGCTTCC
>JAOKVV010000059.1 GCA_028336925.1 Vicingaceae bacterium
AATAACTTTACTTTATTGGGGCTGATTGATAGCAATACCGGCACTTATCTTTACACCAATTGGCTTATCGCAGGTTTAGCTATAGCCACAGTACTAATCGGACTATTAGCTATCTTCTTGTTTAAAAAGCGATCCTTACAAATCAAAATAACTCAACTATGTTTATTTTTTCAGACGATATTCGTTGTTTCAATATTCTACTTTGTAGATCAATTACAGGTTAAATTGATGGGAATTGAAGAGTTAGCAGCAGACTCTTTAGATGTTAGTTATTCAAGTGGGAGCTTATTGGCTTTAATACCTTTTGTATTCTTATTTTTAGCAATTAGAGCTATTTCTAAAGACGAAAAACTAATAAAAGCTGCAGATAGATTACGCTAGACGGTTAATGCCATCTGCATTAGATGTGAGGTGCTTTCAGGTCCTAAATTAAATATCACATCCAAAATACTTAGGTTTGATGTGTAAGGAAATTTATCAGCAAAAACCTGTAAGTAGGGATTTTCAGTTATCATTAGAGGAAGATCCTTATTTTTTGGATTAATTAATCTTAGGTCAGAATAGTTATTATTATCAACGGGAACAAAGTCTTTGGTAAAATTACTATCAAAGTTAACTTTTAGTATATCTGCAATAATAGATTCTGCTTCTTGATTAAAATCAATTAGAAATTGGTGCTTTGAATGATATAACTTCTCAATTTTAGTATCATAAAATTCAAAAAACGGAGATCTTTGGTAAGCATTTTCGATTGTTTTCCAATGTAACTTTTTCCAATCTTCTTCAGTCGATATTTTTATATCTTTAGTGAGTGTGTGATTTTTCCTTCCACTCAATGGAATTGACAAGGTGAAAACTCCATTTGCTGTCATAATATATGCTCGATTCCTAAAGGTTTGCTTTGGAAAATGTTCATGAATTTCAATTTCAATTTTTTCAGATTTCAAATACGCTGAATACTGAATAGAAGGAGCAAAGTAAGCGGTTGGAAATAGGGTCTTTTTCATTAAATGATGGCAATAGCGGATATTTCAACGTTTACTTTTTTAGGCAAGCAAGACACTTCAACAGTTTCTCTTGCAGGAAAGTCAGCTGTGAAGTAATTAGCATATACTTCATTGATGGAATCGAAATTATCCATATTTGAAACGAATATACTGCATTTAACAATGTTTGAATAATCAGCTCCTACTTCATTAAGAATTGCACCCAAGTTGTCCATTACCTTTTTTGTTTCAGTCTTTATGTCACTCATTTCTAACTCTCCGGTAAGGGTGTCTAAAGCAATTTGTCCTGAAACATATAGGGTATTTTCTACTAATACTGCTTGATTATATGGACCTATCGGAGCAGGTGCATTTGATGAGTTGATTATTCGTTTCATATTTAATTAATTAAATCAAAGTAGTTTCTTCTTCTATTAAGCTTTAAGTCTTGTAGTACTGAAGCTTTTACATTTATGGTAACATTATAGCTTTTTTGGAAACCTAATGGTACCCAATTAAAACTTAATTCCCAGCAGTGTAGATCTCTATATATATTTACATTGGTGTAGGTTATGTCCTTTTGTTCAAAATCGTAACCTGAATTAAAGTCAACTTTCCATTTGTTTGTTAATTTCAACTCGCCATTAAAATTTAAGGTTTGATTTACTTTTTTTTCAAAAGCGGGCTTGGTGTAAGAAATTACATAGGATACGCCAAATGCCCAAGGAACATTA
This sequence comes from Vicingaceae bacterium, assembly GCA_028336925.1. Classification (GTDB taxonomy): domain Bacteria; phylum Bacteroidota; class Bacteroidia; order Flavobacteriales_E; family Vicingaceae; genus Acidiluteibacter. The sequence goes on from JAOKVV010000059.1 coordinate 1,721, forward strand.
AAGTCGATAAATTGATCAAGGTTGCTGTTGACATAATCTAAATCTTCTTCAGAAACCATTTCACTTTTTTTCTTTTTACCATCACCACCTCTAAATTGCATTTGAAATGCAATATTTCCATTGGTAAATCTAGCTAATTTGTTTTCTTGCTCAAGGTTTAGTGTATTTATCCTTTTGCCCGATTCTTTATTTATAGCGTAAGGATCAAAAGTCCCTGAGAAGTTAATATTGATTAATTCATTAATTCGAGTGCGGCCGTTAAATCTAATTGCATCCCATTTAAGAGAGTCACGTTCAAAGTCAATACCTGTATTCAATCCGAAGTTGTCCAATAACTTAACTTTTTTAACAGCTAATCCCGTATCGCTTTGTGCCAACACTTTCATTTCAATAACATTTAATAAATTGAAATTTAGTCGATTACTTCGATTTGTGTTAGGTCTTCCAAAAATTCCACTGTCATAAATCGAGTACTCAACATTGTTGCCGCTTGTATCAGTATAAGTTTCCAATCCATCTTTAATTTCTGGAGTAAAGCTGTAAGAAATTTGAGGCGTCATTACGTGTCTAATCGCTTTTAATTTACCTTTTTTAAATTGAGCTAATCCGTAAATTTTTGTTCCAAG
>JAOKVV010000061.1 GCA_028336925.1 Vicingaceae bacterium
CTTTTGCAAATTAACAGTCCATATACTCAAGGAGCCGGATTGTTTTATAGAGAAGAGTTTGATTCTTTTTCTGAATTAATTGAAAAATATAAGCGAGTAATTTTTACTAGCAAGGGAGATGCAGATCAGTAAGTACTCCCTTTAGTTTTAAAAGCTACTTCCTTTTTTATTGATACCAAAACGATTTGATCATGTACCCAATATTAATAATTGAAATGCAGCAATAAGCTTAAATATAGCTGTTACAAAAAAATAATAGGAAGGCATTAGTTATAAATAAAGCTTGATTGGATTTTACAACTCAGTATTAGAAAAAATGTTTTGATCTAAAGATTATTTTAATCTCATTTAATACATCTTCACTTCTTTGTTATAAGGATAATCTCTAATTTCGAGTAAAATCAACAACAGCTATGCAGTACACCGTTTCTTATCAGCAACCAAATACACATTACATTGATATTGAATTAGAAGTAAATGGAGTAGAGGAGTCCTCTATTCAGTTTCAGTTGCCTGCGTGGCGACCTGGGCGTTATGAGTTAGGAAACTTTGCTAAAAATATTCAACGATGGGCTGCTTTTGATGCTGAAGGTCGCGAGTTGTTGCATAAGAAGTTAACCAAAGATTTATGGGAAGTATCGACAAATGGCACTGAAACTGTTATTGTAAAATACAATTATTTCGCAAACGAATTAAATGCCGGATCTACTTATTTGGATGCATCACAACTATACATCAATGGTGTTAATTGTCTGCTATATGTTCCTAATAGGATAAATGAATTGTGTGAATTACAGTTGGAGATACCTGAAACGTATCGTGTAGCATGCGGTTTAAAATCATTAGGTGGATTTGCTTTTGAAGCTACTGACTTTCATGAACTGGTAGACTGTCCGTTAATTGCTTCGGAAAGTCTCCAAAATGATAGCTACACTGTTGATAATACAACTTTTTATTTATGGTTTCAAGGAGAGTGTAAACCTGATTTTGATCGATTAAAGAAAGATTTTATTCCATTTACTGAAAAACAAATGGAATTGTTTGGAGGTTTTCCAACACCTGAATATCACTTTCTATTTCAAATATTACCACATAGAGCCTATCATGGCGTAGAACATAGCAATTCAACTGTTTGTTTGTTAGGGCCGTCGTATGATGTTATGAAAAAAGGCGGTATGTATGATGAGTTGCTAGGGGTAAGTTCTCATGAATTATTCCATACTTGGAATGTAAAACGAATTAGACCTGTAGAAATGTGGCCGTATGATTATTCCAAAGAGAATTATAGTCGATTGGGCTATCTTTCCGAAGGGGTTACCACACTTTATGGCGATGTTATGCTTTTGAGATCAGGTGTTTTTTCGGAAGTAGATTATTTTAAAACACTGAATCAATTATTAGATCGACATTTTAATAATCCTGCTATTTCAAACCTTTCAGTTGCTGATTCATCATTTGATACATGGCTCGACGGTTATGTAGCAGGTGTACCAAATCGTAAAACCTCTATTTATACAGAAGGAGCCTTATGCACGCTAATGATTGATAGTAAAATTCGAGAGGCTACCAACCATCAAAAAAGTTTTGATGATGTGATGCGTATTTTTAATGACGAATTTTACTTAAACAATAAAGGGATAAGTGAATCGGATTATTTATCAACCATAAATAAAGTAGCAGGTATTGAATTGAGAGATTTCGTTGATCAGTACATTAACGGAACAGCCGACTATACAACTGAATTGAAAAATTCACTTACCTTTTTAGGTCTAGATTACCAATCGTTGCCATCAGATTCATTTTGTGAAGCATATTTAGGTCTTAAATTAATGGATAATCATGGTTCTTTACAAGTGATTTCAGTTTACCCTGACTCAGTAGCTGAACTAGCAGGCATTGGATTGAATGATGAGGTGATTTCTATCAATGGATATAAGGCCGGAGCAGATTTTAATCATTGGTGCAGTTACTTTAAAGAAGAGCAAATTGTGCTTGGAGTTAAGCAAAATTATGATTCAATTAATAACATGTATATTGATTTGTGTGGTGAGGTGTATTATAAAAAGCATTTAGTTCAGCGATTAGAGAACGCAACTTATGAGCAGCAAGAGTCTTTTGAAAAGTGGAAGCATTAATTTGAGATGAGTTGAATATCATTTATGTCCGATTAAAATTTGTGAATTGAATATAAATTTGTGTTGTCCCTTGAATTTTGTTGTTGAAGTATAATGTTTCTATGATGTTCTTTTGTCTTCCCGCCTTTTGAGCAGGGACAGGCAAAGGTCCAAAAT
>JAOKVV010000062.1 GCA_028336925.1 Vicingaceae bacterium
AGAGTTCAGAGGATCAGTAAGTTTTGGTTCTACTGTGTTATCTTCCTCAGGAACAGTTAGTAGTATTTATATTGCTAACTATGATACATTAGGAAATTTTAGATGGGCAGTTAAAGGGGGATCTGACATCAATGCTGAAACATTCAAAGATTTTGAAATTGATCAATATGGTAACTTATATATAGCAGGACTATTTACTTTAACTTCTAATTGGGGCAGTCTTACTCTTAATGCATCAGGAACTAGTACAAGCTCATTTACTCGAGAAGGTTATGTTGTTAAATTGAATCCATTAGGAGTTCCACAGTGGATAAAAGGTATATATTCTCCTACCGGTTCATTTGGGTTTAATGATCTTCAAAAACTTGCTATTGCTGATAGTACGGTATATTTTGGAGGGAATCTTACAAGAAGCATAAGTATTCAAGGGTCTACTATTTCATTAACACAACTTACCTCTCCATACTACAACAATGTATTTATAGGTAAATTAGATCTTTTAGGTAACGTTATAACATTGGATAAAATTGCCAACACAACACTTAGCTCATCAGCTACCGTTGGAGATATAAAAGCAATAGACAATAATCAATTTGTATTATCAGGAATATTTAGAAATGCTTATACTTTTGGTTCTAATAATAGACCTGTAAATGCTAGTGCACAATTCTCTATGGTAGTTGCTAAATTTACAGGTACAAATTGCGATTGGGCTTCTCTTTCAACATCCTCTTCATCTTCTTTTTCATCTACCACAACTCCACAAATTACTATTTGCGGGAACGGTGATATAGCTGTTGCAGGCACCTACAGAACATCACTTTCGATTCAAGGTCAAACAATTACGCCTACCATTCCATCAGCTAATACTTTTGCAAGTTATTGGTATGCTGCTCGATTTAATAACTCAGGATCGCTCATTAAATTAAAGGGGTTAGATATTTTTGGAACAAATCTATATGATATAACGGAAACTCAAAATAATGAGGTTATTCTAGTAGGTCACTTTGCAGACAGTATTGAATATAATGGCAAAAAAACATATACCAATGGAAGTAATGACTTAATTGTCGTTAATCTTGATGATCGATTAGAAGTTAACTGGTACCAAACAGGTGGGGGAGGTAATTTTGATTATGGAATTTCTGTGGCATCATATAACAGTCCGAGCTTTTATGTATTAGGAACTTTTAATGGTTTATCACAGTTTGGATCTACCTTTTTCACCGGTGTAAGTGGACAGAGCACAACCATTTTATTTAAAATGAGTGAATGCGGAAGTACACCAATTCCACTTTCATTTATAGGTGATACTAATTTATGTCAAGGACAATCTTTACGAATTTTAGCTAACCCTTCATCTGCATCGACTTTTCAATGGTTAAATAATAATTCAATTCTTACTGGTGAGGTTTTTCGTGATTTATTTACTACCATTTCCGGAAGTTATAGTGTCATTGTCAATGGTGCAGGATGTGTAGATACTTCCCGTTCTGTTTTAGTGAATGTTGGAACACCTCCCTCAGTTTCATTATCATTACCTGATACAGTATGTCAATCTGATGTTGCATTTCAATTATCAGGTGGATTACCTTCAGGGGGAAATTATTCGGGAGATGGTGTAACCAACAATTTTTTTGATCCGAATATTTCTGGTATTGGTAGACAGCGAGTTGTTTACACTTTTTCAAATGGCGGTTGTGCAGATTCATCAGTTGCTTTTATTTATGTAAAGCCCGCTCCCGCGGTATTCTTTTTACCTCCTTCTAATATTTGTATTTCATCAACACCTATCACATTAACAAATGCCTTTCCTTTTGGCGGAGTATTCTCAGGTACAGGTGTAATTGGTAATCAATTTGATCCTTCAATAGCAGGAGGAGGACCCCATCAAATCACATATACTTTTACAGATAACAATGGTTGTGCGGGGTTTAAAACTAGAAATATAAATGTAGATACAGTAGAGAGTGCAACTTTTGTTTCTATTCCTAATTTATGCAGTAGTACAAATAATTACACCCTTATAGAAGGATCTCCTGCAGGTGGTATTTATCAAGGCCCTGGTATAATTAATGGTATATTTAATCCTTCTTTAGTAGGTGTTGGCACTTTTAATT
>JAOKVV010000063.1 GCA_028336925.1 Vicingaceae bacterium
CAATGAATTGAATAGTTACAAGAATATCAATCAACTAAGAAACATAAAAGTTAGATTATATACCGAGCCTGACAGTGTTTGGTGGCAAGAAAACCGGAAGGCAGATTTTAATCAAACCAACTCCTATGCATTGCAAATTTTAGCTAAAAATCAATCAGTGAAGTTCGAGTCACTAGAGTTAATTGAAACGCAGGAGAAAGGCTACAGAGCAAATGGAAGGAGACATCCACATTCATGGAGCATTGTAGATATAGAAGATTTGATTACTTGGATGAATACACCTTAATAAAATGAAGACGTATTTCGCACTACTTCGTGGAATTAATGTAGGTGGAAAAAATAAGCTACTCATGAGAGAGCTAAAACAAGTGCTTGATAAAATAGGGTTAAATCAATTAACTACTTACATTCAAAGTGGTAATGTTGTTTTTCAATCAACACATAAGACTACAGTTGAACTTAGAATTTTAATTGAAGAATCAATAACTAAAGAATTTGGTTTAAGAGTAACCACTCTTGTAATTACATTAGATCAATTAATTGAGTTAGAAAGCGCCAACCCCTATCACTTGCAAAACATCGAAATAGAAAAAAAGTATGGTTGTTTTACCAACGCTATGGCGACAGATGAAGGATTAGAAAAACTAGCAAGATTCAACATAAAAAATGATGAATACATTGTTCAAAATCAATTTATTTATTTGAATTATGCTAATAGAGCAGGCAACTCTAAACTCACCACCAATTTAATTGAGAATAAACTGAATTTAAAGGCCACTACTCGAAATTGGAAAACGATTTGCCAACTGATAGAAATCAGCAAAGCGATGGCGTGATAGTTCAAATTTGCCGTTCTTTGCAAGCGGAAAATAGCAAATTAAAAAATGGAAGAATTACAAACGACTAGAATCAATAAATACTTAAGTGAAGTAGGCTATTGCTCTCGTAGAGCGGCAGACAAATTGATAGAAGAAGGTCGTGTTACCATCAATGGAAAAGTTCCTGAAATGGGAACTAAAGTAGCTGAAGGAGATGAAGTTTGTGTGGATGGAACCAATGTGGCACCAAAAAATGAGGAATTCGTTTACTTAGCCTTAAATAAACCGGTTGGCATAGTTTGTACAACAGACACCGGAGTAGAAAAAGACAATATTATCGACTTTATCAATTATCCAAAACGAGTTTTTCCTATTGGTCGGTTAGATAAACCGAGTGAAGGACTAATTTTCCTCACTAATGATGGAGACATTGTAAATAAAATACTTAGAGCTCGAAATAATCACGAAAAAGAATACTTAGTAACTGTTGATAGGCCTATTAATCCGTTCTTTATTCGCAAAATGGCGAATGGAGTGCCTATTTTAGACACTGTTACACGTAAGTGTCACGTAGAAAAAGTAAGTGAGTATGAATTCAAGATAATTTTAACTCAAGGACTTAATAGACAGATTAGAAGGATGTGTGATTACTTAGAATACAGAGTGACCAAGCTAAAGCGAACAAGAATCATGAATGTTCATTTGGATATGCCTGTGGGGAAATATAGAGAGTTAACAAAAGAGGAATTGACCGAATTAAATCGATTGGTATCTGATTCAAGCAAAGAGTTTTAATTTATCTAATGCATAATAACTTAATCAACACGTTTAATCAATTGAATAAGATTAAGTAAACCAACTCTAATCTTAAAAGCTAAAATTGATTAAGAACAAAAAAGTAACTTCACCGTCTAAAAAACGAACCCAATCTATAATTCTTGAAAGATTTACTTTTAGTCACTCCTCCTTTTACACAGCTTAATACGCCCTATCCGGCTACGGCCTACCTAAAAGGTTTTTTAAACACCAAATCGATTTCCTCTTTTCAAATGGATTTGGGCATTGAGGTAATTGGAGAACTTTTTAATCAGAATAAGCTAGAAGAATTATTTGAACTAGTTGACCTTAATGAAATTAAAGACAAAAATATTCGTAGAATTATTGGCCTTAGAGCTGATTATGTTCGAACAATCAACCCTGTAATTCAATTTTTACAAGGAAAACAACCAAACCTAGCTCGCCTTATATTCAGCGGCAATTATTTACCCGTAGCAAGCAGA
>JAOKVV010000007.1 GCA_028336925.1 Vicingaceae bacterium
GCAATTCACGATCATGGTGGCCAAGATTGTTGGGTGTATCAAGTAAAAGGAAAAATAGAAGAAACGCTTTATGCAAAATACAATCGATTTGTTTCGTCGTTTATTTACTGAATTACTAGAAGACGAAAAAGAAAATACAGTAGCGGAACACATTCCATCTGATCAACTATATGAAACATTAGACCTTTCTCTAAAGGAAAACCCATTAAGTGAAGAGGAGTTTGAAAAAGTTTTAAAAGAACTGGTTTTTACTACTACTAGAACAGCTACAACCGGATTTTTTAACCAACTTTTTGGTGGAAGAAATGAGAAAGCAATTTTAGGTGATTTACTTGCTGTAGTATTGAACAATAGCATGTACACGTATAAAGCTGCAGGCCCACAAATAGGAGTAGAGAAGGTCATTTTAAATGAGACATGTCTCTTAATTGGTTGGGATGAAAATGCCGATGGAACATTTGCTCCAGGTGGTTCTATGACCAATTTCATGTCTATGCTGATGGCAAGGGATAAAGCCAATGAAAAAATTAGATACGAAGGAGCTCAGAAAAATTTGAGAGTATATACGTCACAAGAATCACATTACAGCACTCCTAAAAATGCCGCTTTTTCAGGTATAGGAAGAGACAATGTGCAGTATGTGCCCAGTAATGAGTTTGGTCAAATGGACATCACTCACCTTAGAAGAATGATTGAAGAGGATCTTTCAAAAGGATACGTTCCAACAATGGTAAATTTAACCGCAGGAACTACCGTTTTAGGAGCTTTTGATTCCATTCCTGAGATTAGCCAACTTTGTAAATTACACAATATGTGGCTGCATGTAGATGGTGCTTATTGTGGTTCCGTATTTTTAAGTGAGAAATACAAGCATTTATTACATGGAATAGAACTCGTAGATTCATTTAGTTATAACGCTCATAAGATGCTTGGAACACCACTTTCGTGCTCTATTATAGTAGTTAAGGACAAAAAGTATTTACATGATTCTTTCTCAAACGATGCGAGTTATTTATACCAAACCGATCATGATGAGTTTAATCTCGGGAAAACTTCTTTACAATGTGGTAGAAGAAATGATGCGTTGAAGTTTTGGACATTGTGGAAGAGTGTTGGGACTGATGGATTAGAGAAAATAGTAGATCATCAGTTTTATTTGGCAGATGTAGCTCGTGATTATATTAGAGCGAATGAAGATTATACGTTGTATAGTTTTGATGAGTCGATTTCAGTGTGTTTCAACTATAAAAATATTCCTGCTAGAGATATTTGTACGTTATTGTTTGAGCATTCCGAGTTATTAGTCGGTTATGGTTCATTTAATGGTCAGGAATTTATCCGATTTGTAACTATAAATGCACAGAATGAAAAAGAGGATATTCTAAACTTCTTTAAAACAATAGAATCCTTCGTAGAAGAGAACCAACATTTATTTGAAAAGTATTTGGTGGAAGCTTAAATAGCTTTGATACGTAATTTTTTAAGCCGTTTCTTTTAATAAAGAAGCGGCTTTTGTTTTCCCCTAATTTGGAAACTGACCTCTATTTAATTGAGGGTTAATTGTTGATGCCTGATCGAAAGCTGCTCGAGCTTCTTCCAATCTTCCAATTTCTGAATAGGCTAACCCAAGGTTAATATAAAGTTGCTCGCTCTTTGGGAATTTTATAATTCCCTTTTCTAGCAATGCTATACTGTTTTCAAATTGTCGGCTAAGTGCATAAGCGGTACTCAGATTAATTAATACATCTTTATTGTTTGGAATGAGTTGTTGTGCTTTTTGCAAAGATAAAATGGCATTTGGCAGATCATTTAGCTGCTGCCCATAGATGTTTCCCATTTGTAAGTGTATAATCCCTGCATTAGAAGCGTAAGGTAAATAGCGTTCCCATTGTTTTATTTTCTCCGAAGGGTTGGTAAGCTGCTTGATAACTACTTGAATATTTTGATTGGCGTCACCATGTGAGGGATTTATGGCCAAAATGGAAAAGTATTGCGATAATGCAGGTTCTGTTTTTTTAGTGGCTTCCCAATAGGCATTGCCTAATAGTAACTTTGGGTCGATATAATTAGGATAAATAGAAACGGCCCTATTGAGGTGCATTATCGATCGGTCGATGAGCTGCTTTCGCTCCAATGGGTTAGCTACTTTTTGAGCTTCTTCCAATAAAAGACCTCCGGCCATGGTTTGGCTTTTAGCACCATTAATACTTGTTTCAGCATCGGTAGTGGCTAAGGTTAGATTGTTTTTCCAATCTTTATTTCGATTGATTGCTTTTAAACCAAACAACCCAATTATAACCAATAAAATCACGGTAAATAGTTGTTGATACTGCTGAGTAGATTTAATTATTTTCTTTCCATCAATTACTAAAAAGTAAGCTATGATAATGCAAAAGCCCAATGATGGCAAGAAGAGAAAACGCTCATTCATAAAAACCCCAATGGAGAAGATGAGATTAGAAGAAATACTGAGTGCTGCGATGTAAAGGATAATACCAAATGCATAAATATTCTTCTTCACTAATCCCACTATAGAAATAATGCCTAAAAATACATAAGAAACGATGCTAAGAATTACCACAGGATTAGTAAAACCAACTAAAGGGATGTGTTTTGGATAATAATCGAACGTAAGCGGGTGAGGGAAAAATAGGAGCTGAATGTATTTCCAAAGGGTATAAAAAATGGTGGCATATTTTTCTGAATTAGTGGCTTCTAAAAAAGGATTGTTCATTAAATTATCCGCTACGGAATCTATTGTAAAGCCGCCAACTACATTACCCCGGATAATATACCAAATAGCCGAAATAGCCAATAGAGCGACCCCAGAAGTAATCAATTCTTTTTTGAAATTTACTCTAAAAAAGTAAATACTTAATGGCAATACAGCTAAAAATGTAATGGCGGTTTCTTTGCTCAAAAGTGCTAAAAAGAAAATTACCGTAGCTGCTATTAAGTGCGGTATTTTTTTATGGTCAACATACTTGAGTAGTAAAATCCAACTTCCTAGTAGGCCTATTAATGCTAACGTTTCGTCTAGTCCTTTTATATTGGCTACAACTTCGGTGTGTGTGGGGTGTATTAAGTAAAGTAAGCTACAAATAAGGGCAAATAAGGTTAGGTTTTGATCGTTTAATCGCTCTTTATATAATAGCATCAACAATTGATACAATAAAATAACGCTCAGTCCATAAAGCAGAACAGCTATCAAGTGATAGGCGACATTGTTTTCTCCAAAGAATTCATAAACAATAGCGAATACCACATAGGAAAGTGGCCGATATCTGCCACCGGAAACCAAACTTTTCTGTGAGCCATAAAACCCAACCATAGATTCATTCTTTAATAAATCAGGGATCCCTTTTAGGCCATTTTTTACAAAAGTGTTTTCGGTAATTGCGATAGCATCATCTAAGACAAAATCATGATTAAGCGTATTGCCATAAATTAGAAATGTAATTCCTAATAAAATTGCATAAGTAGATTTACGGGTAAGTTCTGCCAATTTCATAGGTGCAAATTAACTAAAAATCTACAGCAGCAGAGTTAAACTAATCATAGCAATTAAAAGAAGTCCTATAAAATTAAACGTATATATTTGTAAACGGTAATTAACCTATAAAAAACAGATAACTATGAAAAGATTTCTTTTAAGTGGAGCTATGGCTGCTATATTATTAACACAAACGAGTTGTTTGGGTAGTTTTGTGCTAACAAAAAGTTTGTTAGAATTCAATACTACAGTAACGAATGATAAAATCGTAAATAACTTAGTTTTTATGGGGTTGTGTATTTTGCCTGTTTACGAAATAGCACTTTTTGTAGATGCTGTTGTTCTTAATCTTATCGAGTTTTGGACAGGAGAAAATCCGGTTGCTATGAATGAAGGAGAGATTCAAGAGCAGTTGATAACGCATAATGGCGTTGACTATAAAATTTCTGCTACAAAGAATCAATTTAAGTTCGAGAAAGTAGTAGGGGATGAGTTAGTAGATTTAGGAGTGGTTTCTTACACTTCAGATGATATGGTTTGGAATTATGAGTTTAATGGTGAAACAAATCCAATTGTACAAATCAATGATAATAACTCAGTGACTTACTTTACCGCAAATGGAAAAGCTACAGTAGTCAATAACGATATAGAAACATTAGTCTATGAGCGATCTATGGCTAATGGATTAATAGAAATGGCGAAGAAATAAATTATCTTTTTCAAAAACAATTTTTAAAATGCTTTCAGGGTTTCTGAAGGCATTTTTTCTTTTCGCTAAATTGCAAGATTGATTACCTTCGTATTTCTAAAATAGACGAATGATAGCAGAAGGAAATATTTCTAAAATGAGGGTGGAGCTAGAGCACCCTGTTCACTATTCATTGCAACTTTCTGATGAGGTAAAAGTCGATATGAATGACTTAATCGGGAAAGAAATTTCATTAGCGTTTAATGGCGTTATTAATTGCGTAAACTGTGGTAGGGTGACTAAAAAGTCATTTGCTCAAGGTTCTTGTTATCCTTGTTTTATCAACTCTCCAAATAATGCAGAATGTATTATTCGGCCAGAGCTATGCAGAGCGCATTTAGGTGAAGGAAGAGATCCTGAATGGGAAGAACGTAATCACAATCAACCACACATCGTATACATGGCGATAGGTGCAGGAATAAAAGTTGGGGTAACCCGAGAAACTCAAATTCCAACGAGATGGATTGACCAAGGAGCATGGAAAGCAGTAAGATTAGCAAGAACACCTAATCGCTACCAAGCAGGTGTGATTGAAGTCGACATGAAAAGCCATGTTTCGGATAAAACGCATTGGATGAAAATGCTGAAAAATGAACTGGCTGAGGATTTAGATGTCATAAAAGTGAAGGAAGAGTTACTTCAGATCATGAATGATAAATACAATGATTTTCATTCTGAAGACAATGAAATCATAGAAATTAATTACCCGGTACTTGAGTTCCCAACTAAAGTAAAGAGCCACAACTTAGATAAGTTGCCACTTTTGAAAGGTAAACTAATGGGAATTAAAGGACAATACCTCATTTTTGATGGAGGAATTGTCATTAATCTACGGAAGTATTCAGGGTATCATATAGAAATAACCGCATGAAAATTTTAGTCGCTGCCGCCACGTATTTAGAAGTGAAGCCTTTTTTGAATCATTTGGGATTCAGTAAAGAAGAATCATTTTACAGTTATGCGACCGATCGTTTTAATACATTGGACGTATTAATTACCGGTGTAGGTATGGTTTCGACTACTTATCAAATAACCAAACAGCTTTCTAAAGTGCATTACCACTTAGTCATCAATGCAGGAATAGCGGGCGCTTTTAGTCCTAAATTACTGATTGGTGATGCGGTAATCGTATCTTCTGATTGTTTGGCAGAAATGGGAGCCGAAAGCCCCAATGGATTGGTGCCTTTTGATAAAATGGCCTTTAGGGGAATTTATCAAGCGAAAGCCAAATCTAATTTCACGATTAAAGCATGGGAGCATTTGCCGCGAGTAAATGGAATTACAGTTAATAAAGTTCATGGGAAAGCAGATAGCATTGTGGAAGTAGAAATTCACTTTTCACCAGAGGTGGAAAGCATGGAAGGTGCAGCGGTTTTGGCTATTTGCGAAGCAGAAAAAATTGACTGTTATCAACTAAGAACCATTTCTAATCGGGTAGAGCCCCGAAATACGGCGAATTGGAACATCGGCTTAGCCATTCAAAACTTAAATCTATTCTTAACTGATTTATTAAACGAAATATAATGCAGAAACTAACACTTGGCTATTCTCCTTGCCCAAATGATACCTTCATTTTTGATGCCATGGTTCATCATAAAATAGACACCGAAGGATTGGATTTTGAGGTTACGTTAGCCGATGTTGAAGAATTGAATCAAAAAGCATTTAAGCAAGAGTTAGACATCACCAAATTAAGCTACCACGCTTTTGGTAGTTTGACTAATGAATACATTCTGATGAACTCAGGAAGTGCTTTGGGAAGTGGAGTAGGACCGTTATTGATTGCTAAAAAGGAATATTCCGCTGCTGAGGTAGATCAGTTGAAAATTTCAATACCTGGGAAATTCACTACAGCAAATTTCCTGTTGTCGATTGCTTTCCCAAATGCGACTAATAAAGTAGAAATGCTTTTTTCGGATATTGAACAAGCTGTAATAGATGGAAAAGTTGATGCAGGATTGATTATCCACGAAAATCGGTTTACCTATCACCAAAGAGGCTTACATAAAATAATGGATATGGGCGCTTTTTGGGAAGCGAAGACCAATGCACTAATCCCATTAGGAGGAATAGTTTTAAGAAGAACGTTTGATGAAGCCTTGCAGCAGAAATTAGACCGTGTGCTTCGAAGAAGTATTGAGTTTGCTTTTGCAAATCTAGAATCTTGTATGGATTATGTGCGTGCAAATGCACAAGAAATGGAGGAAGAAGTGATGAAGAAGCATATTGAACTCTATGTAAATGAGTATTCAGTAGATTTAGGCGAAAAAGGAAGATATGCTGTAGAAAGCTTGTTTAACTTAGCAGTTCATAAAGAAATAATAGCTGAGGTTCATCCTCAAATTTTTATAAAAAGTAAACCATTAACATGATTGTAGTTACAGGAGCAGCAGGATTTATAGGTAGTGTTTTAGTTTCCAAATTAAATAAAGAGGGCATTATTGACTTAGTTTTAGTCGATGATTTTACTAAAAAGGAAAAGGCCGCAAATCTAGAAAGTGCCTTATTTTTAGCTAAAATAGAACGAGATATTTTCATTGATTGGTTTCAGAAAAATGCAGCTGAGGTGAAAGGTGTTTATCACATTGGAGCGCGAACAGATACCACTGAATTTGATACTGCTATCTTCGATAAATTAAATGTAGCATACACGAAATTTATTTGGAACGTTTGCTCAGAAAATGCCATCCCTTTAGTGTATGCTTCCTCCGCAGCTACTTATGGATTAGGCGAGTATGGTTATAAAGACGATCATGATATTGTAGAAAAACTAAAACCACTAAACCCTTATGGGGATTCTAAAAATGATTTTGACATTTGGGCTTTAAAACAAGAAAAACAACCACCTTTTTGGGCAGGATTGAAATTCTTCAATGTTTATGGACCAAATGAATACCATAAAGGAAGAATGGCTTCGGTTATTTTTCATGCCTATAAGCAGATTAAAGACACCGGTAAAATGAAATTGTTTGCTTCGCATAATCCTGATTATAAAGATGGAGAGCAGATTAGAGATTTCATTTATGTAAAAGATGTGGTAAGTGTTTGTCAATGGTTGATGGAAAATAAACCACAATCAGCTTTGTATAATTTAGGAACAGGAACAGCACGTACCTTCTTAGATTTGGTAAAAAATACCTTCTCTGCAATGGATAAGAAAGCCGATATTTCGTTTATTCCTACACCAGAAGACATTCGTGATAAATACCAGTATTTTACTGAGGCAGATATGAGTAAGTTAATCAATGCAGGATATCATCAACCATTTTATACATTAGAAGAAGGTGTGAAGGATTACGTATCTAATTATTTGGTAAACGAGGAAATTTACTAAGATGAATACTGCCAAACTACAAGCGATAGCCCTGCATGTGTTTTGGCTTTTTTTATTGGTTTTGAGTGTGTTGTTTTATCAAGAACGCACTTTCGCCGATACTTCTTATTTCCTTTTTAAGGTGATCAATGAAGGCTTTTTCCATATTCAGCATAATCGGTTGGTGTTGGCAATTTCACAAATTGGTGCCGTTTCAAGTTTATATTTAGGTTTAAGCCTGAATAAGTTGCTAATTATTCATTCTCTTTTCAATGCGGTTTTCTTTTATGGAATAACTGCTTGGTTATTTCATATCATTAAAAATAAGCAAGCTGCGTGGTTATTTACGCTTTTAATGGTGAGTAGCCATTGGGCTTATTTTTCTCCCTATTTGGAGGTGTTTTATGCAGCAGGTTTTGTGGTTTTGTTTTTTGCTGCTTTCGCCAATACAGCACATTTTAATAAAAGCTACTTGATTTACTATCCACTTTTGTGGTTGGCTTTAATGGCGCATCCGTCCATATTTCTGATTGTTGGAGCTCATTTAGTATTTCTGTTTCTTGCTGATGGTAAACTAACCGCACAACTAAAATCGGTTGGATTATTCGTTGGAGCCGCAGTAATAGTTAAAGTATTATCGTTTTCTGCTTATGAAGTAGGCCGATTAAAAACTGTTAGCGAATCCACAATAAATTGGGGGAGGGAATTCTCTGATTTAGCTCAGAATTATGGCAGCCATTATTTGTCAGTTACATTATTACTGATTTCTATTCCACTATTATTTTTGATTTCAAATAAGTGGAAACTGGCAGCTTATGTATTATTGAGTTATTTAGCATTGGTTGGAATCGTATTATTAAATTTAAAGAATGGCGGTTACAAATGGTATAATGAAGTGATGTTTTTGCCGTTTATATTATCGATTATATTGCCGATAATCAGCAATAAAGATAATTTTAAATCAAGTGTTAGTTTAATGTTTAGTGTCGGCTTGGTTCTTTTGATTGTTTGGAACATTTCAGAAATTTTTGAACGAGGAGAACTTCTAAAACATCGTTATCAGCAAATGCAATCTATCTCATCTGAGGCAAAAGATCTATATCCTAATCAGAGTAAGTTTTTGTTAGAAGATGATAATTTTGAGCGCTCATTTACAGAAGTTGGGATGCAGTTGCCTTATGAGTTCTTTCTTGCTTCGTCGGAATTTGGGCCGCAGAATACAGTCGCTATCGCCATGAATCAAATGATGAAAGTGGATAGCTCAAAAGCCTTGTTAAAAGAAAAGGATCAGATTTTACTTTGGGGATTCACCATTGGGCCAATTGCTCAATTGGATACCAATTACTTTAAAGTGAATGCTATAGAATACCAATCATTGCACAGTGCAGCTTATTCAGGTAATATTGATGAATACATAGAACGAACTACCTTAGAACTAATAGACTTCCCTAAAACAGCAAGTGTTGATACGATTATTAGTCCATTGGTTCAGATAAGTATTGATGACTTGATTTTACCGTCTAATTTGGACCATACCATTAACTTATCCTATCATATTTATGATTCAGAAGGAAATGATATAATTTGGGATGGTGAGAGAACACCCTTAGAAGTAGATATCAAATTTAACCACCTGCAGCGCATAGACATTAGAACTCCACAAGTAGCTGGCAATTTCAAAGTGGTTATTGATTTGGTAAAAGAAGGGCAGAAGTGGTTCGAGAAATGGGTTGAGTTTAATGTATTAATCGAGTAAGCAGGCTTTCTTTTCTTGTAAGATTATCGACAAGGTTGCTCGTTTTTTAAATTAAAGGAACCTTTTTTCAGTTTGGTATTAAACTTTTGATTTTTATGTTTGTTTCAGACACTATGAAGCAAACAAATTGGATGAAAATTACACTGCAACTAGCCGCAATCTATAATGTAATTTGGGGAGCGTGGGTCGTTTTATTCCCTGAACACTTTTTTAAGATTACTAATATGGAAATTCCCAACAACTTGACTATTTGGCAAGGAATGGGAATGATTGTTGGCGTTTACGGCATTGGATATTGGTTAGCTAGTTATGATGCAGTAAGACATTGGCCCATTGTATTGGTTGGTTTTTTAGGTAAAATATTTGGCCCTTTAGGCTTTTTAATGAATTACTTTATTCTCGAATCAGTTCCTTTTGAATTTAGTTATACGCTCTACACCAATGATTTAATATGGTGGATCCCTTTCTTTTTGATATTAAAAACAGTGCATGAAACAACCAAATGGAAACTCACTGCCTAAAAAGCTAGGTTTTTACGCTCTCATCTTAGCTTATTTTGCCGGGGGTGTAAATCATTTTGTAGATCCTGATATTTATTGGCCCCTTATACCTCCTTATCTAGTTTATATTAAAGAACTGAATTTATTGAGTGGTGCCGCTGAAGTAGTTTTAGCGATAGGATTACTGTTTCATTCAATGAGAAAGTGGTCGGTATATGGTATTGTATTAATGCTAATTGCCTTTTTACCCTCACATATCTACTTTATTCAAATGGGAAGTTGTATTTCAGATTCCATCTGTTTTGACCCTTGGGTAGCTTGGGTCCGACTTATAATTGTTCACCCTCTATTAATGTATTGGGCTTTTATTTACCGTAATTATTCGCTTAAATGACGATAGATATAGCAAGAGTTATAATAGATTTTGGCGCTGTGGTTCTGATATGGATGGTCCAGTTAGTGGTTTATCCAAGCTTTACCTACTTTCAAAAAAAGGAATTGATGGATTGGCATTTGCTCTATACCAACAGGATAACTTATATAGTTGCGCCTATCATGTTTATTCAAAGTGGTGTTATTACTTACCAATCTTGGATACATTTTAGTATATTGAATGGTATCTCAGTTTTAATATGCCTAAGCCTTTGGCTGTTTACTTTTTTAGAAGCTGTTCCTTTGCATCATCAAATAGATTTAGGAAATGAAGTGGAGCGTTCTGCCAAAAAACTGGTTCAGATTAATAAAAAACGGGCTGCATTATGGACGATACTTTTTATAATTTCCTTGGGACAATTGGTATTGGTTTAATTATGAGGTTGCGTCTTTCTCAATGAACGAATTATTTATAAGTGATTAACTTTTGATTTTTTTAATAGTATCATAGATGATAAGCTTATTTCGCATGCCTTAATAGATTAGGAATACTAATAATGATCGGTGCAATCATCCACATTCTATGTAAAGTCTACCGAGAACTTACAACAGACTTCAATTAGGTATAGTAATCAGTTTTTTTACAGGATTAAACTTGATTATTCAACTGTTGATTAATGCATTAATGAATTGTAGTCTTCAAAAATTAAGACTCTTCAATCCTTCAATAGTCGTTTCTGGATTTTTAGACCCAAAAACATAACTACCAGCCACTAGAACGTCTGCTCCACAAGCAACTAATTCAGCAGCATTCTTATCACTAACTCCACCATCAATTTCGATCAATGCAGAGCTATTCTTTTTAGTTATTAATGCTTTAAGTGCTTTTATTTTATCGTAGGTATTTTCTATAAATGATTGCCCACCAAATCCTGGGTTTACTGACATTAAACATACTAAATCAATATCTTGGATAATATCTTCCAATAAATTGATAGGGGTATGCGGATTTAATGCCACTCCCGCCTTCATTCCTTCAGCCTTTATAGCTTGAATAGTTCTATGAAGATGTGGGCAAGCCTCGTAATGTACCGTTAGAATATCTGCACCTGCAGCTTTAAAATCTTTGATGTACTTATCTGGCTCTACAATCATCAAGTGCACATCAAACGTTTTGGTAGCATGCTTTTTAATTGCTTTTATAACGGGTAGACCAAATGAAATATTAGGAACAAATACACCATCCATCACATCTATATGGTAATAGTCAGCTTTACTGTTATTGATTAATTCACAAGCAGGTAAAAGATTAGCAAAGTCTGCTGATAAGATAGAAGGGGCTACTAAGTGGGTCATGGTGTTTTTTTGCAAAGGTACTATTCCAAAAAGAAAAATCCCTTCTCAGTATTAAATGAAAAGGGATTTCTTTGTATTTATCCGAGGTAAACTTTCAAATTCTTGCAGCGTGTATTAAGTCTTAACCTCCGAATTGCTTTTTCTTTTATTTGACGAACTCGTTCCCTTGTTAAATCAAAAATATCGCCTATTTCTTCTAATGATAATGGCTGTTTACCCGCTAGACCAAAATAAAGCCGAATTACATCAGCTTCACGAGATGTTAAGGTAGTGAGTGTTCGTTCTATTTCATTCTTTAGTGATTCTCTTATCAAAATATCGTCAGGACAAGGGGTAGAATTATTAATCATTAAGTCTGACATATTACTGCTGTCATCATCTGATGAAATGGGAGCATCTATACTCACATGCTTCCCTGAATGTCGAAAGTTTTCATTTACATCGCTCGTAGTCAAATCTAACACATCGGCGATTTCATCATGCGATGGTTCTCTTTCATATTTTTGCTCTAATTCAGAAAAGGCTCTTTTAATTTTGTTTATTGAGCCAATTTTGTTCAAAGGCAGTCTTACAATTCTTGCTTGTTCGGCTAAAGCTTGAAGTATGGATTGCCTGATCCACCACACTGCGTAGGAGATAAATTTAAAGCCTCTAGTTTCATCAAATCTCTGAGCAGCTTTAATTAATCCTAAGTTTCCTTCATTTATTAAGTCTGGCAAGCTTAATCCTTGATTTTGGTATTGCTTTGATACAGAAACTACGAAACGCAAGTTAGCTTTAGTTAGTTTTTCAAGTGCAATTTGATCACCTTGTTTTATTCTTATGGCCAATTCCACTTCTTCATCAGCAGTAATTAATTCTACTCTGCCTATTTCTTGTAAATATTTGTCAAGAGAAACAGTTTCCCTATTGGTAACCTTTTTCGTAATTTTTAATTGACGCATGAAAGAAAATAATTTAAGATTATTACTTAGTCCTGATTCGAAAACGAATGCCCATAAATTTAACGAAAATTAACGCTCAAAAAACATGCGTACGTATTTTATGCAAAAATAGTTTATCGAATGAATGAAATACTTAAAATATGTTACGTTAGTGGCAAAAAAAAGAGGCTAACCAATTGGCTAGCCTCTGTAAATAAAAGGGCTAAAAACTTAGTTTTTAGCTTCTTCTTTTTCTGGTTTTGATAAAAGAGCTTTTCTTGATAGTTTTAGCTTCTTCGTTTTTGGATCAATTGCAATTAATTTCACCTCTACGATTTGACCTTCTTTCAATTCGTCTTCTACTTTTTCAACTTTGTGGTGAGCAATTTCAGAGATGTGTAATAAACCATCTTGACCCGGAATTACTTCTACAAAAGCACCAAAAGCAACGATAGACTTTACTTTTCCTTTGTAAACTTCGCCTACTTCAGGAACAGCTGTAATTGCTTTAATTCGTGCTAATGCATCTTGAGCGCCAACACCATCAGTAGATACGATGTCTATAACTCCTCTACCATCTACTTCTTCTAATACGATAGTTGTACCCGTTTCTTCTTGGATAGACTGAATAATTTTTCCGCCTGGTCCGATTACTGCTCCAATCATTTCTTTAGGAATAGTAATCTGAATAATACGAGGTGCATTCGTTTTGTAATCTTCTCTTGGAGCAGAAAGCGTTTTCATCATCTCACCTAAGATATGCATACGTCCTTCTTTCGCTTGATTAAGCGCTTGCTCTAAAATTTCATAAGATAAACCTTCTACTTTAATATCCATCTGACAAGCAGTGATACCATCTTTCGTTCCGGTTACTTTAAAGTCCATATCTCCTAAGTGATCTTCATCTCCTAAGATATCAGATAAGATGGCAAAGTTGCCATCTTTACCGCTAATTAATCCCATAGCGATACCACTCACTGGCTTCTTCATTTTCACACCTGCATCCATCAATGCCAATGTTCCTGCACATACAGTTGCCATTGAAGATGAACCATTAGATTCTAAAATGTCAGAAACAACACGAATTGTATAAGGATTCTCGTTTCCTGTTGGAATCATTGGCTTCAAAGCTCTCATTGCTAAGTTACCGTGACCAACTTCTCTTCTACCTGGCCCTCTATTTGGACGAGTCTCTCCTGTAGAGAACGACGGGAAGTTATAGTGTAAAATAAATTTATCAGAACCTTCAAATAAAGCAGCATCAATACGTTGCTCATCTAATTTAGTTCCTAACGTTACCGAAGTTAACGATTGAGTTTCACCTCTTGTAAACACAGCAGAACCATGAGATCCTGGTAAGTAATCTACTTCTGACCATATTGGACGAATATCAGTGCTCTTACGACCATCTAATCTTACTTTTTCATTTAAAACTGCATCTCTTACAGCTTCTTTTTCTACATCATGGAAATATTTTCCAATCAAGAATTTATTCTCAGCGACAGTAGTTTCATCCAAAGTTGCAACAAAATTTTCTTTCGCTTCTTTAAATAAACGAGCTCTCTCATATTTATCGGCTAATCCATTCTTTGCAATATCATAGCAAGGCTGGTAACAAGCAGCTTCGATTTGCTTCAACAAATCTTCGTTACTTTTTTCGTGGTTATACTCACGCTTTACTTTTGCCTTTTCAATTTGTGCCGCTAATTGATTAATTCCTTCTAATTGAATTCTAATCTTATCGTGAGCCAGTTTGATTGCTTCTAACATTTCTGCTTCAGAAACTTCTAGCATTTCACCTTCTACCATTACTACACTATCCATAGTTGCAGCAACCATAATATCGATATCAGCAGACTTCATTTGAGAGAACGTTGGATTAGTAATCCATTCTCCATTGATTCTTACTACTCGTACTTCTGAAATTGGTCCGTTAAACGGAATATCTGAAACTGCTAATGCAGCAGATGCAGCTAAACATGCTAATGCATCAGGTTGCGTGTCGTTTCCTGCAGATATTAAAGATATTTGTAATTGTGTATCCGCGTGATAATTACTTGGAAATAATGGACGTAAAGCTCTATCTACTAATCTACAAACTAATATTTCATAATCTGATGATCTTGTTTCACGCTTTAAAAATCCACCTGGGAATTTTCCTGCAGCGGAGAATTTCTCTCTGTAATCTACCATTAATGGCATAAAATCAACATCTTCGCCTGCGGTTTTTGCTGAAACTACTGTTGCTAATAACATGGTATCACCCTGCTTTACAACTACAGCACCGTCTGCTTGTTTTGCTAATCTTCCTGTTTCGATTGTAATGACCGTGCCATTACCTAAATCGATTGTTTGTTCAAATCCTAATTGTGACATAATTTATTGTTTTCTTTTGTCAGTTGATAAATAAAAAAAAGGGGACATGTATAAACAGTCCCCCAATAGAATCTTATAGAATGTATGTTAAAGATTTACTCAAGAAATTATTTTCTAATTCCTAAATCTTTAATTAACTCTCTGTATTTGTTAATGTCTTTGTTTTTTAAGTAATCTAAAAGATTTCTTCTTTTACCTACTAATCTTACTAACGAACGCTCAGTGTTAAAATCTTTGTGATTTCTTTTTAAATGCTCAGTAAGGTGGCTAATACGGTGCGTAAAAAGCGCTATCTGACCTTCAGTAGAACCTGTATTTGTTTTCTTCTCTCCGTATTTTTCGAAAAATCCTTCTTTAATTTCAGTTGTAAGATACATATCTAATCTTTTATTCTTGTAAATTTTAAGGGTGCAAATGTAATAATATTATTTAATATTTTACTTTTTAAGCTTAATTTTTAAATAAATTCAACACTTGATTTAATTTTGTTTTTAATTGCTTTCTATTCACGATAAAGTCAAGGAAACCGTGCTCCAAAAGGAATTCCGAAGTTTGGAAATCTTTCGGTAAATCTTTACCTATCGTTTCTTTTACTACTCTTGGTCCGGCAAAACCAATTAAGGCACCTGGTTCTGCAATATTAATATCGCCAAGCATTGCAAAAGAAGCTGTAATTCCTCCAGTTGTAGGATCAGTTAATAGCGATATATAAGGAATACCTGCTTTTGATAATTGTGAAAGTTTTGCAGATGTTTTAGCCATCTGCATTAATGAAAATGCTGCTTCCATCATTCTAGCTCCACCTGACTTTGAGATCATCATAAATGGAACCTTATGCTCCAACGAATAGTCAATTGCTCTGGCTATTTTTTCACCAACCACAGACCCCATAGAACCTCCAATAAAAGCAAAGTCCATCGCTGCAACAACCAATGTGTTTTCGCCAACTTCACCAACGGCTGTTCTTACAGCATCCTTTAGTTTCGTTTTCTTCTGTGTTGCTTTTAGTCGATCGGTGTATTTCTTGGTATCCGTAAATTTTAACGGATCTCCTGAGGTCATATCTGGGTTTAATTCCAAACATTTTCCATCGTTAAATAAGATTTGAAAATACTCCTCAGAACTTGCTCTTTCGTGATAACCACACTCCTCACAAACCTTTTGGTTTTCTAAATGGTCGTTGTTAGGTACTACGTGTTTACATTTCGGACAGCTATACCACAATCCTTCAGGTAATTCCTTTTTTTCCTTAGTAGGAGTTAAGATACCTTCTTTTATTCTTTTGAACCAACTCATTTGCTCTTCTGCCTCCAAAATTTTTAGCTTATGGTAATATCATTCGATAGGTAAACATCTTGAATAGAATTCAATAATTGAATGCCTTCATTCATTGGTTTTTGGAAAGCTTTTCTTCCCGAAATTAAACCATGTCCACCTGCTCTTTTGTTGATTACAGCTGTAATAACTGCTTCTGATAAATCTGATGCTCCCGCTGATGCACCACCTGAATTAATTAATCCGTTTCTACCCATGTAGCAGTTAGCTACTTGGTATCGGCATAAATCAATTGGGTGATCAGTAGTTAATTCAGAATATACTTGTTTATGTGTTTTTCCAAAGTTAATGGCATTGTATCCGCCATTATTAGTTGGTAACTTTTGTTTAATAATATCTGCTTGTATCGTTACTCCTAAGTGATTTGCTTGAGCAGTAATGTCAGTAGCAGTATGGTAATCTACGCCATCTTTTTTGAAACCGGGGTTTCTAAGGTAGCACCATAAGATAGTTGCCATTCCTAATTCATGAGCTCGTTCAAATGCTTGAGCTATTTCTACGATTTGACGATTACTATCATCAGAACCAAAGTAAATGGTAGCTCCAACCGCTGTTGCTCCTAAATTCCAGGCTTCATCAACTGAACCAAATGAAATTTGAGAATATGTTTCAGGGTAGGTTAAAAATTCATTGTGATTTAATTTCACAATAAATGGAATTTTATGTGCGTATTTTCTTGAATTTGCTGCTAAAACACCAAATGTAGAAGCTACTGCATTACAACCACCTTCTATGGCTAGTTTTACAATATTTTCAGGGTCAAAGAAAATCGGGTTTGGTGCAAAAGACGCACCTGCTGAATGTTCTATACCTTGATCTACAGGAAGAATACTTACATATCCAGTATTTGCTAATCGGCCATGACCGTAAAGCGCTTGTAAACTTCTTAAAACCTGAGGATTTCTATTTGTATCTTTAAAAGATCGATCAATAAAATCTGCACCAGGTAGGTGCAGTAAATCTTTGCTTATGGTCTTGCACTCGTGGTTCAAAAGATGTTCGGCATCTTTTCCTAGTAAGTCTACAATATTGCTATAGGACATCTGGTTTTCTTTTAAAGATTGTTTTAATACAGGAGCACAAAACTAATAAAATTATAAAAGATGCAACTTTTGTTCGCAGCTTAAATTGTTTGTTTTATTAACTTGTTAGCTCATTTTATCATAGATAATGCTGTTTCGGTTGTTTCTAAGGTTTTTGATGGTAAATTTAAATGCGTTACAAATCGTATTTTTGAATGCCCCATTTTAACGGCTTTTATTCCTTGTTGATTCAATTGTTCAAGTAAATCTTCTGTTTTGTAGTTATTTGTGTGCTCAAAAATAATAATGTTGGTATCAATAGGAGCGACCGATTTTACAAACGACTGTCCTTTTAAAACCTCACCAATGGATGTGGCGAGTTGATGGTCATCCTTTAATCCGGATATATTATTTTTTAACGCAAACAATCCTGCTGCAGCGATATAGCCAGTTTGTCGCATTCCACCTCCTAAAATTTTACGTATTCTTCTTGATTTCTTTATAAAATCTGCTTTACCTAATAATAAGGAACCAACTGGTGCACCTAATCCTTTTGACAAACAAATTGAAATGGAATCGAAGTACTTGCCATAGTCTTTTTCTGTTTCAGTGGTTTCTATGAGTGCATTAAATAATCGAGCTCCATCCAGATGCAAAGGAATGTGATGTTGATCGCAAATAGCTTTGATTTTTTTAATTTCTTCAAAATCGTAATAACACCCACCACCCTTATTTACCGTATTTTCCAAGGAGACCAATTGTGTAATTGGAGCGTGTATATCATCCGGGTTTATATTGGCTGTTACTTGGTCTGCTGTAATTCTACCGTTGTTACCTTTTAACAATCGTGTAGATAATCCTGAATTAAATCCAATTCCTCCGCCTTCATAATGATAGATATGCGATAAATCTCCACAAATAACTTCACCGGGACTGTTTGTATGAACTTTTATAGCGATTTGATTCGTCATGGTTCCTGAAGGGCAAAAAAGTGCGGCTTCCATTCCAAATAGCTCTGCTGCATAGTTTTCTAATTCTATTGTAGTTGGGTCATCACCCAACACATCGTCACCAACAGGGGCTGAAATCATGGCTTTTAGCATTTTTTCAGTTGGTTGAGTTACCGTATCGCTCCGAAAATCAATTATCATATATTTGTCTCTTTATTTTATAACTGCCAATTTACTGAGCTATGCGCTTAATACCTTTATTTATCCTTTTTTTATTTTCAACAATCGTTATAGCGCAAAAAGAAGAAGTAGACGAATACAATCGAAATTTAGACGACCTAACCATTCCTAAAAAAGGGCCCAATAAATCAAAATATACGCATGCCTTTTTGGCTTATGGTTTTCTTGTAGGCTCATCAGAAGGGGATAGCTCTTCTTTAAAATATGGTAATTCATCCACCTTTAGTGTGGGATTTAGAAATAAATACCGATTATCCAAGTTTTATGAACTGGGGTTTGATTTTTCTTACTTACGAACTCGCTTTTTACCTGTTCAAGATTCAGCTAAAAATGTTCCTAATAGAGAGCTGCATGATAAAGAAATGCTAGGTATAAATGCCTTAGAACTTTTGCTTTTTAACCGATTTAAATTTAAGAATAAGGTACATTCGGCAGGCATCTTTTTAGATTTAGGAGCTTATTTTAATTGGAATTACAGAACTGTTCATTACCGAAGAAATGATAAAGCTGTGACAGGCTCTAAAGAGACATTGGTTAAAGATTATCACCTCGATTATATGACGGATTACGCTTACGGAGTTTCAGTTCGCCTAGGATTTAATCGCTTTGCTATCGACGTCCGATACCGACTGTCAGACGTGTTTGAAGGAAATAACAATTATGGTGAATTTCCTAATATGACTATTGGGCTTCAGTTAGGATTACATCAGTAAACCTACAATCCCATTCCCGGAAGAAAACCTTTAGCGGCTCCTGCCATTTCGGCATCGGATACATCTTCTGCTTTTGCTAAAGCTTTGTTTAGAGCAATCATAGTCAAGTCTTCAATTTGCTCTTTATCTCCCTCTGCCATAAGTTCATTACTAATGGTGATAGAAGTTACTTTTTTATTGGCAGTTACTACCACTTTAACCATTCCACCTTCAGCATCTCCATCAACGCTTATGGAGTCTAATCTTTTTTTAATTTTTTCTGTTTGTTGCTTCATTTCTTGCAACTTACCCATCATATCTCCAAACATAACTCAGTCTTTTTCTTTGTCTTCGAATTTTTTACCAATAACGTAAATAGAAACTAACCAAACTAGGCAACCACCTAGGGCGGTGTATTTGGTAATTGTGCTATCGCCACCAAACACAAAAAAACTAATCCCAATCAATCCAAAAAGTATGATCGCTACAATGCCTTTTACCTGGTCTTTTCTATACATAGTTGCAAATTTAGTAAACTAAAACACTATTAAAGCCTACTCATTTTAATTACTTTTGGTAGTCAAATATAATTTTATGAATATTATCCTTTTCGACGATCATTACAGAACTGAATTGCTGCCACTTACTTTTATGCGGACTGCTGCACAACTTAGAATAGGAATAGATACTTTAGCCGAAAAGTGGGGCAGGTTACTTGCAGAAGAAATAGAAACAGGAGCTGCTGAAATCTCATATTTAACAGAGGATTATCTATCTGAAAAGTTTGGAGTCTGTTACAGCGCTGAAAATATTTATATCAATGCACGAATAATTCCAACGATTGAACTATTGGAATCGATTAAGAAGCTTCAAGAAAAGGAAGTATTATTCTTAAACGATGAAATCATCGCATTTAAATCTGTTGAAGAGCTTTCTTACACGGAAGTTCAAGAAATAGAAGGAACAAAATTAGTTGAATTTGATCTATTATTAATTCATCATTGGAGCGATTTGTTTATACACAATGGGGAAGTTTTAGTAGCTGATTTTAATCAAATTACTGAAGGTAGAATCTCTGAACCAATTGAAGAATCTAATCGAGTAATAGGTGATAATAAGTTGATCTTTATTGAATCAGGGGCTTCAGTGGAAACGGCCATTTTAAATACGAAGAATGGACCGATTTATATAGGAGTAAATGCAGAAATAATGGAGGGAAGTATTGTGCGTGGGCCTTTTGCTATGGGAGAGGAATCTACCTTAAAATGTGCTTCTAAAATTTATGGGCCTACTACATTAGGTCCGCATTGTAAAGTAGGAGGAGAGGTCAATAATTCCATCCTGACGGGTTTTTCCAATAAAGGGCATGAAGGCTTTTTGGGTAACTCCGTGATTGGGGAATGGTGTAATTTAGGAGCAGATACCAATAATTCTAATCTAAAGAATAACTACAGTTCAGTAAGTTGTTACAACTATACCACTGAAAAAATGGAGGACACCAGTTTGCAATTTTGTGGATTAGTGATGGGCGATCATGCTAAAAGTGGAATAAACACCATGTTTAATACAGGAACTGTGATAGGTGTTTGTGCTAATGTTTTTGGTGGTGGATTTCCTTTGAAACACATTCCAAGTTTTAGTTGGGGTGGAAGTGATGGTTTTGAAAAATTTCGATTAGATAAAGCTTATGAAGTAGCACAGCGAATGATGGAACGCAGAGGAATGGATTTATCTGTAGAAGAGGAACAGATATTGAAATTCATTTTTGAGCATTCAGAAATTGATTAATTTGACAATATTGCCGATTAACTAAATTGGCACAACCCTTGAATAATGGGGTGAAAGAATTAGAATAAGGCGGAGAACATAATTTTTCTGCCATTATGACTAAAAAGAGAAAGGATATACATGAAGAAGAGCTTTGATTTCGACCACTTGAATTTTTCAGAAGCGGTAGATGAAGAAACAGAATTTATACCATTAATGACAACGGAAGACGAGGAGAGTATGAACTCCGAAGAAATTCCGGAATCATTACCAATTTTACCTTTAAAAAATACAGTACTTTTTCCAGGTGTTGTAATCCCAATTACTGTAGGCCGAGATAAATCAATTAAATTGATTCAAGATGCCAATAAGGGTGAAAAGACTATTGGAGTAGTGGCGCAACTTGATGATAAAGTTGAAGATCCGACTATAGAGCAGATGAATAGGGTAGGAACTGTGGCTAGAATTCTAAAAATGTTTAGAATGCCTGATGGTAATACCACGGTAATTATTCAAGGTAAAAAGCGATTTGAGTTGGTTGAGTTCACTGAGCTTGAGCCTTATCATAAAGCTACCATTGCCGCGTATGAAGTAGAGGATGTTCCTTCTGATGATGCTTTTGCAGCATTAATAGATTCAATTAAAGATATGTCCTTACGGATTATTGATAACTCTCCTAATTTACCATCAGAGGCATCTTTTGCTATTAAAAACATTGATAGTAATGCGTTTTTGATCAATTTCATTGCTTCTAATATGAATGCTACTGTTGCTCAAAAGCAAAAGATATTAGTAGAAAAAGATACCAAGGAACGTGCATTGATGTTGCTAACACATTTATCGAAAGATTTACAGATGTTAGAGTTGAAAAACGATATTCAGAGTAAAGTAAAAACGGATATTGATAAGCAACAAAAAGAGTACTTCTTGAATCAGCAAATGAAGTTGATACAAGAAGAATTGGGTGGTAATCCGCAGGAACAAGAAGTAGAAGAATATAAAAAGAAGGCGCTTAAAAAGAAATGGCCTAAAACCGTAAAAGATCGTTTTGAAAAAGAGCTAGGTAAATTACAACGAATGAATTCTGCTTCAGCGGAATATTCTGTTCAAGTAAATTATATAGAAACTTTAATTGACTTGCCATGGAGCGAATATACCAAGGATAAATTCGACTTAAAGCGAGCACAAAAAGTATTGGATCGAGATCATTTTGGATTAAAAGATGTAAAAAAGCGAATAATTGAGCATTTGGCGGTACTAAAGTTAAAAGGAGATATGAAATCTCCAATTTTATGCCTTTACGGACCTCCTGGAGTTGGTAAAACTTCATTGGGTAAGTCTATTGCAGAAGCCTTGGGCCGTAAATATGTGCGTATGTCATTAGGTGGCTTGCGCGATGAAGCAGAATTGAGAGGACACCGGAAAACTTATATTGGTGCAATGCCAGGTAGAATTTTACAGAGTTTAAAAAAGACGAAAACATCGAATCCTGTTTTTGTTCTAGATGAGATAGATAAATTGGGATCAGATCATCATGGAGATCCTTCATCAGCGATGCTAGAGGTATTGGATCCTGAGCAAAATGGTACATTCTACGACAATTTTGTGGAAATGGACTATGATCTTTCAAAGATTTTATTCATTGCTACAGCCAATAATTTGGCTTCTATACAGCCTGCTTTGCGCGATAGAATGGAAATTATTGAGATCAATGGCTACACAGTTGAGGAAAAAATAGAAATTGCTAAAAAGCACTTGATTCCAAGCTTAATTTCATCACATGGAATTAAAAAATCGGATGTAGCTATTTCTAAAGAAGTGATCGAGAAAGTATGCGAAGAGCATACAAGAGAGTCGGGAGTGCGTGGATTGGAGAAAAAATTAGCGGGCATTGTTCGTTTTGTGGCAAAATCTATTACATTGGAAGAAGATTACAATCCAACAATTTCAGTGGAAGATTTACAAACTATTTTAGGTCCTGGTCATTCCAAGGATAAATATCAAGGTAATGATGCAGCCGGTGTGGTTACGGGATTAGCTTGGACATCGGTAGGTGGTGATATTCTATTTATTGAAACAAGTTTAAGCAAAGGAAAAGGGAAGTTTACATTGACCGGAAATTTAGGGAATGTAATGAAGGAATCGGCCACATTAGCTTTAGAATACCTGAAGGCTCACGCTGACAAATTGAACCTGACCACAGAAATTTTTGAGAATTGGAATGTTCACATTCACGTGCCGGAAGGCGCTACTCCTAAAGATGGCCCATCAGCAGGTATCGCTATGCTTACTGCCTTGGCTTCGGCCTTTACGCAGAGAAAGGTGAAGCGAAATTTAGCCATGACCGGTGAAATTACATTGAGAGGTAGAGTGCTACCCGTTGGTGGAATTAAAGAAAAAATTCTTGCTGCTAAACGAGCTGATATCAAAGAAATTATTCTTTCAGCTGATAACGAAAAAGACATCAATGAAATCGATAAAGCTTACGTAAAAGGCTTGAAATTTCATTATGTTACTGAGATGATTGATGTGATAGAATTGGCATTATTAAAAACGAAAGTGGATAATCCGATAACGATTAGTTAATCAGATTTTAAGATAAAAGAAAGCCTCATTTCAATAAACCGAAATGAGGCTTTTTTATGCTTTTATTTTTAGTTAATCAACTTGGCCCTATTGAGGGAGAATAATTACCTCTGACTTAATATATCTAATTATTCAAAATTTACTTATTGTTTATTATATCCACCCCAAAGAACTAATCCCATTAATATCCGTTAAATTTGTTTCTTTATTAAAATCGATTTAATTGAATTCATCAACTACTTATGATTATGCCATAATTGGTTTCGGAGCAGCCGGAGCTAACCTAGCGTTACAAATGGCAGCGGATGCATTTTTTGCCTCCAAATCGATCTTAATTATCGATGAAAATCTAAGTCTGCCGATTACAAAAAAATGGAGCTTTTGGTCTACAGCCCAAGAAACTGCTTTTCCCATCATTAAAACGTGGAGAAAGGCCAACTTTATTTCCACGGAAGTCAATAAAGAGATTGATTTAGAAGACTATCACTACCGCACAGTTGATGCCAATGCATTTAGAGCGTTTGCATTAAATCAAGTAAAAAAACATAAATATGCAAAAGTAGAGGCGTGTGAAGTACTTCATGTAAATGAAGAACCTAATGCCGTAGAAATATTAACTAACAAGGAGAAAATTACTGCCGCTCATGTTTTTGATAGTCGGGTAACAGCGGAGTTTAATCACTACATAGACGGAATAAAGTTATTGCAACATTTTAAAGGCATTGTCATAGAAACAGAATCGCCTACTTTTGATGCAGACGCCTTCACCATGATGGATTTTAGAAAACCACACGAAGACACGTGCAGCTTTATGTACGTTTTGCCGTTTACTGAGTCTAAGGTGCTGTTTGAGTTCACGTTCTTTAGTCATACTATAGTTTCAGACCAAGTCTATGATGGTGCTATTACAGCTTATCTGAACGAGTATTTCCCTGCTACTAAATTTACCATAGTGGAAACGGAACAAGGCGTAATTCCGATGACGGATTACCGATTTCATCAGCACAACACCAACCGAATTACTAAGATAGGAACAGCAGGCGGTTGGGTAAAACCATCTACGGGTTATTCCTTTAATAATTCACAGAAATATGCGAAGGAAATCGTGAATAGGATAAAGAAAGGGGAGCGGTTATCTAAAAAATTAGGTACTAAAGAAGGGGCTATTTACGATACCGTATTTTTGGAAGTCTTGAACCATAGCAATGCATTTGGCCAAACCTTATTTACTCAAATGTATACACGAAATCATATTGCCACCATCTTCCGATTCTTAGATGAAGAAACTACTTTTTGTGAGGAGTTAAAAATAATGGCGTCTTTTGATTCGACTCCATTCTTGAAGTCTATTTTACGCCTCGTTAAGCGCAATGTGTTTGGCTACCCAAAATCCCGTTGAAAAACAGCCTTGCAATAAAAAACCACCTGTAGGTGCATCCCAATTTATCATTTCACCGGCACAAAATACATTCGGAAAAGCTTTGAGGCTATAATTATCGTTTAAGCTTTCAAAATCTAATCCACCTGCAGTAGAAATGGCTTCATCAATTGGTCTTAATCCTTCAATACAAATGGGTAAGGCTTTTACTTTTTGAATTCCAACCGAATGATCTATATATTCCGCTTTGGTAGTGAACTGCTTTAATAAGGCATTCTTTTGTGGGCTTAATTGCAACTTATCTTTATAATTATTGCTGTTTCCTAATCGGATTTTTAGCTCTTCCGCTGTATTATGTGGTTTTAAATCGATCTCTATCAGGACACTTCCATTTTTATTCAGTTCATTTCTAATCAGAGAAACGAGCGGATAAATAATATTGCCTTCTAGTCCATAATGAGTAATGGTAGCTTCTCCTTTTAATTCTTGTCCACTTAGATTGATGGCAATGTTCTTTAATGGTTTGCCTTCATGAGCCACCAAGAAATCTGGGCCCCATTTAACCGTTATGCCGCAGTTTGCAGCTTCAAACGGGCTTGTTTTTATTCCTTTTTGGTTAAATAGATGAATCCAATTGCCATTGCTGCCAGTTTTCTTCCAAGATGCACCGCCTAATGCTAAAATAGAATAGTCGGCTTTGATTAATTCTCCATTTGCGAATGTAAGTTGCTCATTGTTAAAGTCAGTCAATTCATAACCTGTGTTAATGTGTACTCCTTTTTCTAATAAATTATATTCTATTCGCCGCAGCACAGAAATAGGCTTTATGCCCTCTTCAGGAAATACACGACCACTAGAGCCTTCATAAGTAGGAATGTATAATTGGGCTAACCACATTCGTAAGTGTTTATTAGAAAATGTAGTCAATGGATTTCTTACTTTTACACTAGGGGAGTAGCTTGCTATTAAGTCGTTGCCTTTTTTGGCATTGGTTAGGTTAAATCCTCCTTTGCCGGCTACTAAAAACTTTCTGCCAATGGTTTTTTCCTTTTCATAAATGGTTACAGCAAACTGATCGCTTAAGAAATAGGCGGCTATAAGCGCTGTAGGACCTCCACCAATTATAGCTACTGATTTTTTCACACTGCAAACTTAGAAAAACGAACAGCAGTTAGAACAATTACAGCTCCTTTTATTTTTTGTACTTAGCTTTGTGAAGCAAATAAAAGAAGTAACATGGCAAACAAGCAACCACTAATATTGATCACGAATGATGATGGAATTACTGCACCTGGAATCCTTCATTTAATTGCAATCGCGAAAACGATTAGTAATCAAATTTATGTAGTAGCACCAGACAAGCCACAGAGCGGAATGGGTCATGCGATTACCATTAATGCCATGTTGAGAATTCAACCATTTCAAATGGATGGAGTTACGGCGTTTAGTTGTACTGGAACTCCTGTTGATTGTGTTAAGTTGGCTATTTCTAAAGTAGTTCCTCGTACTCCGGATTTGATTTTATCTGGTGTGAATCACGGTTCAAATTCATCGATTAATGTAATTTACAGCGGCACTATGTCTGCAGCTGTGGAAGGTGCAATAGAAGGTGTTCCATCAATCGGTTTTTCATTGTGTGATCACAGTATCGATGCATATTTTGCACCTACTGGACCTTATATCAAGCAAATTATTGAGTTTGCTCTAAAAAATAAAATGGAGAAACATACTTGTTGGAATGTGAACTTTCCATCCATCTCATCAGAGTTGATTAAAGGTATTAGAATTTGTCGACAGGCAAGAGCTGTTTGGGAGGAAGAGTTTCAAGAAAGACAAGATCCATCAGGGAAACCATATTATTGGTTAACTGGTAAGTTTGTAAACCATGAGCCAGATCGTGAAGATACGGATGAATGGGCATTGAGTCAGGGTTATATTAGTTTAGTGCCTGTGCAGTATGATGTGACTGCTTACCATGTAATCGATCAAATAAAAGGATTAGAAAATGAAAAATAAAATTGATCATATTTGGATGGGAATGCTATTAGGTATTATTTTGCCTATCATTGTTTTAGCTATTTTTTACTTATCGAGCTATTCTTATCTAACCGTTCCTTCATTTTTGCGAAAAATGGCCTTTATGGAAATTATCATCAAGTTGTTAAGTTTGTGCGCTATTTCTAACATGGGGCTGTTCTTTACGTTTTACTATTTTCAAAAAGACAAGGCGGCAAGAGGAGTTTTACTTTCTACTTTTATCTATGCATTTGGTGTAGTAGTATATAAATTATTAAACGGGACCTTATAATGAAGTACTACATAATAGCAGGTGAGGCCTCCGGCGATTTGCACGGCGCTAATTTGATAAAACAATTAAAACTGAAAGACCCAAATGCGGAGTTTAGGTGTTGGGGCGGAGATTTAATGCAAGCTCAAGGCGCTGAGGTAGTAAAGCATTACCGTGATTTGGCATTTATGGGATTCATTGAAGTAGTGATGAACCTAAAAACCATCTTATCAAATATAAAAGTATGTAAAGTAGATATAGCAAATTATCAACCTGATGCGGTGATATTGATAGATTATCCCGGGTTTAATTTACGAATTGCAGAGTTTGTAAAAGGATTAGGAATAAAGGTGTTCTATTATATTTCACCTCAAATATGGGCTTGGAAACAAAATAGAGTGCATAAAATCAAGAAGGTAGTCGACAAAATGTTTGTGATTTTACCTTTCGAAAAGGATTTTTATAAGAAGTTTGATATGGAGGTCGACTTTGTAGGCCATCCATTAATTGATGCGATTGCCGCAGAGCGAAAAGTACAACCTACTTTTGAGGAGTTTACATCGGCTAATAATTTGCAGAATAAGCCAATTATTGCTTTATTGCCGGGTAGTCGTAAACAAGAGATCTCGGCCATGCTTCCTATTATGTTAAGCTCAATAAATGATTTTCCTGATTATCAATTTGTGGTTGCAGGAGCACCTTCGCAAGAATTTGCTCTATATGAACCTTTTTTAAAGGCTGGAAATGCCGATGTCATTTTTGGTAGAACGTATGACTTATTGCAGCAGTCTGAAGCGGCTTTGGTAACATCTGGAACCGCTACATTAGAAACAGCTCTTTTCAAATTGCCGGAAGTGGTGTGTTATAAAGGAAGCGCTATTTCTTATGCCATAGCAAAACAGTTGATTAAAGTGAAATATATCTCTCTGGTGAACTTAATCATGGACCGAGAAGTGGTAAAAGAATTGATTCAAGGCGAATTGAACACTGTAATGTTGAAAGATGAACTATCTAAGGTATTGAAAGGTGGCGAAAAGAGGGATAAATTGCAAGCTGATTATGATGAGTTAATTCAGAAACTTGGGGGCGCAGGTGCTTCGGAGAAAACAGCTCAATTAATGATTGATAATTTAACATAATTGAAAGCAGTATACTTATTCCTATTTCTTGCCATTCAGGCGTTCAACATTAGAGCAGAACTAATTAATATTGGTGTGTTTGCAGATTATTCTGTACAACAATTTGAATTTAATGCACGTGCTGGTTCATATACTATTTTCACTGAAAAGGGTCGATTAAAAGAGATATCACCTCAAGATATAATAATGCTCACTTACTTAAATAAGCAGATTGAAATAAAGCATAATAAAATAAGTTTAGGTCAATTCGATAAAGTCAGTTTTATTGGAACGGGCTGGTATAACCATTTTAAAATCGCGATTAAGTCTCCCATTCAGAAGGAACACCGATATGATGATAATTTAAAGATTCAACTAACGAATAAGGGTTTTCAGTTAATTAATAACATTGATCTCGATAATTATATTGCTGGAGTAGTGGAAGCTGAGGTGGGTACAAGACCCGTAGAAGAATACCATAAATTACAGGCAATTATTTGTAGAACCTATGCTTTAGCGAATTTAAAAAAGCATTTTGCCGATGGCTACAACTTGTGTGACCGAGTTCATTGTCAGGCATATCATGGTAAAACATTTTTTGATCAGATATCTAAAGCTAGTCAAAGTACAAGAGGTGAGGTAATTGTAGATAGTGATATAGAGTTAATAACAGCTGCATTTCACAGTAATTGTGGTGGAGAAACGGTTAAGTCAGGTAATGTTTGGAGTAAAAATCTGTATTATCTCGATGAGGTGATGGATACTTTTTGTCTAAAAACTTCTAATGCTCATTGGGAGAAAGTAATACCAAAAGTTAATTGGATTAATTATGTAACCGCTCGCGCTCCTCAGGTACAAAAAAAATGATTTTAAACAGAATTTTACTTCAACACAACGCACTTTAACATATTTAAATATAAGTGAGTTAAGGGTAAAAGATATTCGACATGATTGGAAACTTCGTTCTACTTATTTTTCTGTGTTTTCTGAAGGTGATAATATACTTTTAAAGGGCCGAGGTTATGGTCATGGAGTTGGTTTATGTCAACAAGGAGCAATGGAAATGGCTAGACTCGGGTTCTCATATTCTGATATACTCCATAAATACTACAAAGGAGTGCATTTAATCAATTTGTCTGCATTAGAATTCTTTAGAGAAAATTAATTTTGTACATTTAGCTATCTCATAAATAGATAGCAATGTTTAGATGGAGTCAAATTCCGTTGATTCGCCTTATAATTCCATTTATAATTGGAATTTTAGCTCAACCGCACCTTAACTTATCTACTCTTTGGCTTTCACTTTCTTTTATTGTTTTAGGATTACTATCCCTAATTACAAGTAAAGTAACTATATCATATCGCTTTAGGTCATTAGTCGGTTTATTTTATTTCATAGTTCTATTTGTAGGTGGAGTAGTTTGTTCTCAATTTTATAATAAATCGCCCGATTCTACATTAGAGAAGTTAGGTTCATATTATGCTCAAGTGATCGAGCATCCTGAGGAAAAGGAGAAGTCATTATTACTTTCATTAAAATTAATTGGTTTGAATAACCAATTTAGTGAAGAACAAATTCTCGCATATCTTGAAAAAGATGCTTTAGCCAAACAAATTCAAGTTGGAGACTTTATTTTGTTCAAGGGTACTTCAGCATTGATTAGCAAAAAAAGAAACCCAGGAACTTTTGATTACGCTAAATACCTTGCAAAAAAGAATATCTATCATCAAGTATATCTACAAAGTGGAAGCTGGAGAATAACAGATTCTAAAGTTGGATTTTACCCCATCATTTGGTCAAAAAGGATTCAAAGATATATTCGTTTGTTATTTGATCGTTATTTAACCAATAATTCAGCTAAATCGATATTGTACGCCTTAGTATTGGGTGATAAGTCTGAACTGGATGATGATTTAAGTAATCAATTTGCTGTGGCAGGAGCGATGCATGTTTTGGCAGTATCAGGCCTTCATGTTGGTATTATTTATAAAGTATAGGAAGCGATAATTTTATTGTTGTTTTCAAAAA
Source organism: Vicingaceae bacterium (assembly GCA_028336925.1). Taxonomy (GTDB): domain Bacteria; phylum Bacteroidota; class Bacteroidia; order Flavobacteriales_E; family Vicingaceae; genus Acidiluteibacter. The sequence continues at coordinate 30,242 of JAOKVV010000007.1, forward strand.
AGTCATTTAACCAGATAAGGGTCGTATTGCTCATTTCCTTTTTATGGATCTATGCATTTATAACTGGTTTATCACCTTCAGTTTTAAGAGCGGTGTTTATGTTTACCTTCATTATCGTTGCAAAAGCACGAATGGACAGACCAAATTTTTACAATACATTAGCTGCTTCAGCATTTATTATACTAATTGTTTGGCCAAATTATATTTATCATGTTGGCTTTCAGTTATCCTATTCAGCTGTTTTGGCTATTGTATCTATTTATCCGTTGCTTTATCCCTATGTTGTCACTAAAAATAAGTTCATAAATTCAGTAACTAGTTTACTAATTGTTTCCATTGCGGCCCAAATAGGAACAGCCCCATTCGCCATATATTACTTTCATCAATTTCCTACTTACTTTATCATTACTAACTTAATAGCCATACCTGCCGCTTTTTTATTGCTTTCAGGAGGACTATTGCTAATTCCTTTTCACTTTATTTCTACTGATATGGCTAAGTTCTTCGGACTAATAATCGATTGGATAGGCCAAGTATTAAGTTCTTTAATCAGTTGGATTAGTAAGTTACCCAACGCCAATCTTAATCAACTGTGGATAGATCAAGTACAGTTATTATCATTATATGTATTCTTAAGCATCCTTATTTATACAGCATCTAATTTTTGGAAAAAAGGTATTTATATTACATTTTTGGTTTTGATTTTTAGTTTATACTATACCTTAAACTTGAAGTTAGTGCAAAATAGGCAAGAATTAATTGTTTTATATTCAGTGAATAACGCCACGGTGTTTAGTTTCATTAAAGGGACAAATTCATTTGTTTATTCATCATGTGATTCGATTTTTACTACTGAAGATTGGAACTACCAAATAAAACCATCATTAGATAGCCTTGGTATCATTAATATTCACTTTAATTCAACTAGCTTTCCTTGGGTTTCGTATCTCAAACATGGAACAAATGAACTATTTCAGTTAGAGGATAAAGTAGTAGTTATAAGAAATGACACTGCATTAGACCTTTTAATAAAAAAGCATAAAAACGTATTTGTTGTTGAAAACAATTTAGAACTTACTGAGATTGAAATTCTACCTAATCGCCATTTCGTAACATCATCAGTTACTTGGTGGGAAATAAATAACTTAGAAGGCAATAGTCAAATGACTTCAATAAGAAAGCTGTACAACAAAGGGTTAATAATTCCTTAAGTAAAGATATTCTAATCATGTTAATTCAAACTTCTTTGCTAAATAAATGTTAATTTTAAAATAATTTATATTAAACATATTACTTTATATTCTTAGAAAGATGAAAATTAAATTAATAGCTATGTTTTCGCTTTTTCTTTTATCAATTGGCTTACATTCAAAAACCCTTGTGGGTAAATCGGCGAGCGCAATTTTTAAAAGCGCGAGTGAAATTCGATACACGAAACAATCAAAGGTACCTTCTTTTATTAGCTTTAAGGTAGACGAAAGACCTGTAGGTTCTTCTTTTAGTCAAGTAATGAGTAGCTTTTTTAAAAATAGTTCTGAAACTTCGTTTGAATTAATTAAATCATCGGTTGATGAGTTAGGATACACTCACCATAAATACCAACAATACTTTAAAGAAATTAAAGTAGAACATGCAACATACACTAGCCATGAAAAGAATGGATTGATAGAATCAATCAGTGGATTTGGTTTAAATCTAGAGGATTTTTCAGTTGGAGCGTTCTATCCTGAGAAGAATTCATTGAACAGTGTTTTGGATTTCATCGGAGCAACAAAATACAAGTGGGAGGTTGCTGAAGAAGAAGGATTGTTAAAGCTAATAGAAGATAATTCTAATGCTACATACTACCCTAAAGGAGAGCAAGTGATATTGGCTTACAATGCTGAGTATGAAAATTTAGATTACCGTTTAGCGTGGAAATTTAATGTTTATGCTCATTCTCCAATGTCTAGAGCTGAATATTATATTGATGCAATGTCAAATGAAATTATTTTTGTTAATGGTCAGATTCATACAGGAAATGTTACAGGCACAGCAGCAACCGCTTATAGTGGAACCCAAACTATTACTACAGATAGTGTTTCATCAACATTATACAGGTTAAGAAATACTGAACGAGGAAATGGAATTGTAACATTAGATTGTAATACAGGTACTAATTACGGTGCCGCTGTAGACTTCACCGATTCAGATAATTTCTGGAATAATGTGAATGCAGATAAAGACGAGTATGCAACTGATGCTCATTGGGGAGCTGAACAAACTTGGGATTATTTTTGGAATGTTCATAACAGAAATAGTATTGATGGGAACGGTTTTACCCTTTTTTCATATGTACATTATGATCAAAATTATGCAAATGCCTTTTGGGATGGTCAGCGCATGACCTATGGAGATGGAAGCCCTACTTCTGTTTTAAATTCTCCATTAACTGCTTTGGATATTGCTGGGCATGAAATTGCACACGGACTAACTTCGAATACTGCTGACTTGATTTACCAACGAGAATCTGGTGCTTTAAATGAATCATTTTCAGATATTTTTGGTACTGCAATAGAATTTTATTCAAGACCGAATAACGCAGATTGGTTAATTGGTGATGATTTAGGGAATTCAATTAGAAGTATGGTGAACCCAAATGCTTATGGTGATCCTGACACTTACGGCGGCACTTCATGGACAAACCCAAATTGCGGAGCACCAACGCAAGCAAACGATTATTGTGGTGTGCATTCAAATAGTGGTGTTCAAAATTATTGGTTTTACCTTTTATCTGAAGGAGGCACAGGTGTTAATGATTTATCAAATTCATTTTCTGTAAATGGTTTAGGTATTGATACCGCAAGTAAAATTGCATTTAGAAATCTTACGGTTTATTTATCTCAAAATTCTACTTTTGCAGATGCTCGTTTCTATTCAATTCGTTCAGCAATAGATTTGTATGGGCCTTGTTCTCCACAGGTTGAATCAGTAACAAATGCGTGGTACGCAGTGGGTGTTGGTCTACCATACATGCCAGGGGTAGGTGCCGATTTTGTTTCTTCCGATACTTCGTCTTGTATAGCTCCATTTAGAGTAAGATTTCAAAATAATAGTAATAATGCAGTAAGTTATACTTGGGATTTTGGCGATGGTACTTCTAGCACAGCAAATAATCCTTCCAAATGGTATAATTCAATCGGAAATTTTAATGTAACACTTATTGCTGACGGAGGAACTTGTGGAATTGACACCCTAACAAAAACAGCTTATATTTCTGTCGATACAGCTAACTTATGTAATACAGTTTTAACCAATGGTGTAAATGTTACACAAACTTCTTGTATTGGTAAACTTTTCGACAGTGGCGGTTCAAGCAGTAATTATGAGGATAATACCAATGCCACAATTACAATTGCGCCGCAAGGTGCTGCCTCAGTTCGGTTAGACTTTTTGAGTTTTGATGTAGAGGCAGGGCAAGGAAATTCTTGTAATTATGATTATATGCAAATTTTTGATGGACCTTCGGTAAACGATCCATCATTGGGAGTATTTTGCAATAATAATATTCCTACTAGTATATCATCTACTAAAAGCGCTATTACTATTCGTTTTGTTTCAGATGTAAATACAACAGGTACAGGATTTGAAATAGATTGGACCTGCATCATGCCTACGTCCGCTCCAACTACCAATTTTTATGTTAATATAGATACCTCTTGCTCAGGATTTGTTCAGTTTTTTGATTATTCCTCAAATGGTCCTTCTTCATGGGTATGGGATTTTGGTGATGGAACTTCTTCTAATTTACAAAATCCAACAAAAATATATACTACCAACGGTGTATATAACATCAAATTAGTAACCACAAATGGTTTTGGATCAGATTCATTAGTTCAAAGTAACTATGTTTCTATTAGAAGACCTCGAATTACTTCATTCTCCGGAGATACTGCTTGTCCTAACAGTCCTGCTATTCTATCCGTTAATGGATCTGGAAATGTCAACTGGTTTGATGCTTCTTCCGGTGGAAACTTAGTAGGGAATGGAAATCCATTCACAGCACCATTAGTTAACAATACGGCTACTTATTATGCAGAAGCTTATGATAAGAGTGGTGCAGTTTCTGCCGGTGCTGTCGATAACTCAATTGGGGGGGGTGGTTCATTTAATGGTAACCAACACCTCGTTTTTTCTGCTTTGAAAGATTTTATCTTAAAATCAGTTGAGGTCTATGCAACGAGTTCAGGCAATAGAACCATAGAGTTGAGAAATAGTATTGGGGTGGTTTTACAAAGCAAAATTGTGAATATACCTTCAGGAAACCAAAGAATTACCTTAGACTTTGAAGTTGAAATAGGAACCGATTATCAATTAGGTGTTGCAATGGGCTCGTCACCTGCTTTATTTAGAAATAATTCTGGTGCTCAATATCCATACAATAATGGTGTTGTAAATATTACTTCAAGCAGTGCATCTACAGCTCCTTTAGATTATTATTACTTCTTTTATGACTGGGAAGTTCAGGAGCTTTGTAAGTTTTCAAGAATACCTGTTACTGCTGTTTACGATCCAAATTGCACAGCAACATCAATTCAAGATTATTCTAAATTAGTTTCATTGAATTTAGTACCCAATCCGACTAAAGATGAATTAACTATTAATTTGGAGTTATTACATGCCACTCAGAGTGCTATTGCAATAACTAATATAAATGGACAAGTAGTGAAAGAGGTAAATTCAGGTATCCTTTCACAAGGTTCTACAAGTTTTAGAGTAGATGTTACTAGTCTTACTCAAGGGATTTATTTTGTAAGCTTTAGAAGTGATCAGATCAATAAAGTGACAAAATTAGTGATCATGGACTAATTAAGTTTTCAATAAATTTTAAGACGCCTCATATTTATATGAGGCGTTTTTATTTTATTAAAACTCCATACTTGGAAGATGAAACAACTTTTAACTTAACTTTAAAACGTGAATATTCAAGAAAGAGAAAAATATAATTGGATGGTTTTGGCTTCAATTAACGATCGTCAACTAATAGATCAACTAGAGGAAGGAAAGATCATCAGAAGGTTTGTTGATGACCAATGGATTTGTGTGACAAAAAATGATAACAAAGTTTATTCTTTTAAAGACAAGTGTCCACATGCCAGAGCTAGTTTTTTTAGAGGAAGTTGTGAGGATGGGAAGGTTGTATGTCCTGTACATCATTTTGGTTTTGATTTAAATACAGGTAGAGGCCATGGATTGTATTTAGAAAATTACCCTGTTATCCTTCATGAAGATCAGTATTTGATTGGCTTTGAGAAAAATATATTTGGATTTTGAAATTAGCCTTTTCTATATTACTAATTAGTTGTCTTGGCTATTTAGGTTTATCTGGTCAAGATTCAATTTCGGTTGATAAAAAACGATTGAAAGCAATCATAATTACCGAATCTGTCCTTTCTGCCGGAACGATGGGTATTTTATCAACTCAATGGTATAGTAAAGAAGATCGTCGGTCATTCCACACTTTTAATGATAATAAGCAATGGTTACAGATGGACAAGATAGGGCATGTGTTTTCTGCTTACCAAACTGGTCGGATAGGAATAGATGTTTTAAAATGGGCAAACGTAGATGACAAAAAAGCGGCAATATATGGCGGTAGCCTAGGTATTCTATTTCTTAGTGGAGTAGAAGTACTAGATGGATTTTCTAAAGATTGGGGCTTTTCTTGGGGTGATTTTGGAGCAAATACTTTTGGGGCGGGATTAGCTATTTCTCAAGAGTTGCTTTTCGAAAAACAGATAGCAATAATTAAAATGTCTTATCATCCGACTGATTTTAGAGAATATCGACCAAATGTTTTAGGAGAATCTGAGCAGGCGGGAATTTTAAAAGATTATAATGGCCAAACTTACTGGTTGTCCCTAAATTTAAAAGACATTACTCAAGCAGATTATATGCCAGATTGGTTGAGTATAAGCGGAGGTTATAGCGGTACAGGAATGTTTGTAGGGTCAGAAAATCCTATGGCTAATTCTAATGGAGTAAGTATTCCAAATGTCAATAGATATCGACAGTATTACATTTCTTTAGATATCGATCTGGAGCGAATTCCAACAAAGTCTAAATTTTTGAAAACAACCTTAAAAGCACTTAATTTTATTAAAGTTCCTTTGCCAACTGTTCGTTTTCAAGATGGAGCTTCTCCCAAATTTTATCCTTTCTATTTTTAAGGGTTGCTTAAACAGCCCCTTGATCGATTAATATCTTCGTTTTTAAAACTCCTGCTACTGTAAGACTATCAGTCATGTCTCCATTCATAACAGCTTTATACAATTGTTCAAAGGGCAATTTTTTTATAATCAATTCTTCATCTATATCAGGGGCTGAAGCTTGAAAAGTTAAACCTTTAGCGATATAAATTAAACCAAATTCATCACTTACTGAATTACTTAGATGCATTTTTTGAATTAATTCGTAATGCTCAGCAACTATTCCTGCTTCTTCTGCTAATTCTCGTTTAGCAGATTCTATTGGATCAATGCCCATTTTACCTCCACCTTCTATGATCTCCCAACTGTATGAATCGAGTGGAAATCGATGTTGACCAACGATCCATGTATTGTAATCATCATCTAAAGGAATAATTCCAATAGCAATATTCTTAAAATGAATTTCACCATATATGCCATCACCGCCTCCTGGATTCACTACTTTATACTCGGTAACATTGATCCAAGGGTTATCATATTTTTCTTCAGAAGATTTTATTTTCCAAGAACCTCTCTCTTTCATCGTATTCGTAAATTGAAATGGATATTTTTGAACCTTGAATCTAAATTGATCATGGTATTTAAAGTTGGCGATAAAGTTAGGCTATTGAATGAAGTTGGAGAAGGAATTATCATTGAAATAATTTCTGCTTCTGAAATAATTGTTCAAACAGATTTTGGAATGGATTTTCCTTATCATGAAAATGATTTATTAAAGATCAATGATGATAATTCGGTTACGTTTAAGAAAAGAGAGCCCATTGAAGAGAAGCCTACAACAAGAACCAAACAAGCTTTTCTAGATTCTTTGCCTATAACACCCAGTAAATCGCCTCTAAGAGGTGTTTATGAAATAGATTTACATATAGAAGAATTAGTAACCGAACCTGGTAAGTTAACTCCTACTGAGATGTTACAAATTCAAGTTACTCACTTTAGGGAATGTTTAAATGAGGCTATTGCCTTTAAAATTTCTCGACTTGTTGCTATACATGGAGTAGGAGAGGGCATTTTACGTAAAGAAATTAGAACCATTATGCGAGATAATTATCCATCGGTAGAATATGAAGATGGGAATACACGAAAATATGGTTTTGGAGCTACTGAAATAACGATACGCAATCTACATAAATAGTGTAGTTTTGCAGAGCAAACCGCTCTATCGCTCTTTTAGTAATAGAAGGGAGGAAAGTCCGGGCAACACAGAGCGCCGTACCTTAGAGAAACTGAGGGCATACTTCAGGAATGGAGTATGACAGAAAGTGCAGCAGAAAGTAAACCGTCATGTCCTAGATATGATAAGGGTGAAACGGTGAGGTAAGAGCTCACCAGTAATGTCAGTAATGCATTAGCTGGGTAAACCTTGCGGGTTGAAAAGTCAAATATACCGAGGCTTGAGGGCTGCTCGCCTGATCTCGGAGGGTAGACCGATTAGATAAATGATAGAGAATTGTTTCGGCAATTACAGAACCCGGCTTATAGGTTTGTATTATTAAAAAAGCCCTTCCCGCATAGCGGAAAGGGCTTTCTTTATTCTAAGTGTTTCCTGATTATTTAATAATCAGTTTTTCAACTTTAACACCATTATCATTAATCAATCTTACGAAGTAAAGACCTCTTTCAACATTTAAGTTGATGTCTTTGCTCAGAGAACCATTGATGTTTAGATTTTCAGAATAAACTATCTGACCATTAATGTTAACTACCTCAATTGTTGAATTAAGTGCTGTTACATTTTCAATCTGTAATTTAAACTGTCCATCATTTGGATTCGGATAGAATGAGATGATTGCATTGTTTTTTACAACATCATTAATCCCAACACATACTGTAACAGTAACATTAACTGTATCTGTTGCTGTACATCCATTTGCGTCCATTACTGTTACGATATACTGAGAATTAGCAGTAGTTGGCGTAATCATCTGGGTAGTATCACCTGTATTCCACATATATGATGCAAAAGCACCTGCATCTAGCATAAATCCGTTTGTATCACATACAATTGTATCGGATCCTAAGTCTACTGTTGGTGCAAAAACAACATCGGTGTAACGCATTGGGAAAATTTGATATCCACTAGTGTAAGGATTTGAATTGTCAAATTGACCTCCAATACCATTAACTGAGCAAATAACGTCACCAACCGTGAATGTTAAACTATCTAATACATCAGTATCAGAATCAATCCTCATAGTGAAAGTGTTAGTTCCATCAAACAAATCAATGTTTTTAGATGAACCACTTGGAACGTTGGTTACTGTTAAGTTCTCCATTCTGATTAACTGAGATTCTGTTGTCTCATCTAATGAAGTAACTAATGTATGTGCAGGTAAAGATGCATTTGTAGAAATAATCATGATCGAATCAGGGAATAACTCAGTTAATCCATTATATTGATCAATATAACCTCTTACCATTATGGAATCACCTTCATTAACTACATAATTACTAACATCTGTAAAATTGTAGATATTAATTCCTTCAGGAGTCGATCCTGATTGATCAATGATAGTGAAAGAAATACCATTATTACCATCTAAATCTATACCTGCAACTGTACCTGATGTAAAGCAAGTAACGTTTAATGAATCTGCAACACCTGTAGTTGCATCAACTGTGTTAATTGTTCCAATTGGGTAGTAAGGAACTGGTGCAGGTGGGTTTCCAAATTCTACATAGTCAACATAGTATGTTTCTGAAGCAGTTGGGGATGTACCAAAATTATAGAAAATTGACATTTTGTTGTAAGTACTTGCAAAATTAATTGCAGGTGTATTAGCAACATTTAAAGTCATATCAAAATTCAAAGTATCCCATCCATTGGCTACCGTAGTTAACACTTCTGATTCTACACTAATTGTTCCATTGTTGTAATCTTCAACTTTTAATCGAACAGGTGTACCTGCTGAGGGAGAATAAACTACCGCTCTTATGGTTGTATTTCCTGTTGAGAATGGAATTGCTGTAGACAATGAATCTCCTAGAGTTGTACCTGCCCAAACTTGAGCTCCAATTCCTTTGATAGATTGTAATACAAGATTAGTAGCATTTGTTGGATCAGCTACTAAAGCAGAAGCGTTACCACCAAAATCTATTGTACTGTAGTTAACATTCGTTGTATCATCCCAAGTTATTGGTAAAGCAATTACTGCTTTAGTTGGAGCAGGCGGTCCTGCATTTACACTTACGTCCTCTACATAATCTACATAATATGTTTCTGCAGTAGTCGGCGAAACACCGAAATTGTAAAATATTGACATTTTATCGTAAGTGTTTGCAAAGTTAATTGCTGCTGTACCTACAATATGATTGCTAAAGTTAAAACTTAAAGTATCCCAACCGTTAGCAACAGTTGTATTAACAGCTGTTTCAACACTTATTCCGGGATTTGTTTTATCTTCAACTTTTAATCGAACTTCAAGATTTGCTGCAGGAGAATATACAACTGCTCTAATAGTAGTAGTACCTGATGCAAATGCAATTGGAGTTGCTAAAGAATCTCCTAAAGTTGTACCTGCCCAAACTTGAGCACCAATACCTTTGATAGATTGCAATACCTTATTGGAAGCATTTGTTGGATCTGCTACTAAACTAGAAGCATTTCCACCGAAATCTATCGTAGTGTAATCAACATTAGCTGTATCATCCCAAGTTATTGGTAAAGAAATTGGTGATAATGGTGTTACTTCAATAGTATAATCTTCAAAAGAAGCCCATGTTCCTGTATAGCATGGAGTTGGAGGTCCAACATCTGCACCACCAATTCTCATTCTATATTGTCCAAGAGGCACATTTGAAGGTACATTCCAATTTGCTGTTAATGTAGTTGGATTAGTGCTTAACGATACTCCTGAGTACACATTTTCTAATGTGTCATCAAAATCTAAATCATTATTCCAATCCACCCAAATTTCAGTTGTGTATGTATATCCTGTTGAATACGTAATGTCAATTGAAACTGGGCCTCCAATTTTAACTGCACCAATTAAGTTGGTATAATCTGCATAGTTTCCTGGTTCTGCACCTGTTGTATTATTTACCGTATCAAAAGATACATTTGTAATACCACTTCCGTCAACTGAAGCAGGTGCAGGAATACAATATCCTGTGTAAAAAGAAGATTGGATCCTCATTGTGGTGTCTCCAGCAGAGCATATAGCTCTTACGTACCAATCATAATTAGTATTAGCGGTTAAGCCTGTAAGACTAGCATTTGTTGCTGAAACAATAACAGAAGTACCTGTACCTAATACAAACCCTGCTGTATCGTATTCTAACTCAAAGGTTGCTGTAGGGTTAATATCAACCCAATTTAAATCAACCGAAGTTTGAGTTAAGTTAGCAATAGATGGGGAAGAAGGTTGGAAACAACTAGGAGGCATTCCAAGACTAATGTCGTCAATTCCTAAATCTCCTGTAAAGCTACTACCTGCAACTCCTACAAATTTCAACTGGATTAATTTTCCTTCTAATCCATTAATTAGGTGAGCATCTAATCTCCAAGCATCAGATTGATTAGCCTGTTGTTGACCTGTAAATGAACTAATAGGAATTAGCGTTCCATTTGTATCTACAAAAACTTCTAAGGCACCCATTGAAGCACCATACATATGATACCAATATTCAAGATAAACTGTCGTATCATTTGGACCTAAAAAGATCTGAGGTGATACAAGCGTATCTGAGTTTCCTTGAGTTGATCCAGAAGTTTCAAGGTATACAAATGTTCCTCCTGCACCAATTGTGTGGTCAGCAGCAGGTCCTGTACCTGAAGAACCTGTGGATGATCCTGATTGAAATCTAGGATTAGTCGCAGCTGTTCTCGTCCACCCATTTGTTCCAATTGAAGAACTAGTTCCAAAAATTTCGAAATCCTCCATAAATGGCACTAATTCAGGAGCTGTAAATTCAACTGCACCAATATCAGGTGTGGTTGTGCTTCTTGGATTTCCATTAATATCAGTCGTTAAACCTGTTACAGGAGTTCCCTTATTATCCAATGAGTCAGATAGTGGAGTAAGATCATTGGGTACATTAATAAACATTGGGTCATCGCTAAGTGAGTTAACGTTTAAAGTAGCATTTGCTGATTGAAAAGCTGCTAAATCCGTATAAACAGGGATTCCAAATTTAACGAGATTTGAACCACTAGTATAGAAAATATTGTAATCCATGGTAATTGGGTTTCCATCTAAACCATAAAATGCATAATCCCCACCATTACTACTGAAAATATTATTACTAATGTCAAGATTAACATCATCGTTAAGGTAAATACCATAATCCGATGCAGAGGTTGTGTTGTGATAAACGTTTATTTCTTCTACGTCATCTAGATATAAACCATCATCACCGCCTATAAAGATATTGTTAGCAATTAGTGATTTAGTGCTAACTGTATTATCATAGTTGTAATCATTACCTTCTAATCCATTGTCATTTCCCTTAAATCGGTTACCCGTAATAGTAAAGTTTTCAAGATCTGAAGAGTACATTCCATCACTAAAAGAACTGTTTAAACCATCGACAAAATTATTAGTAATTGTTACGTCGTTGTAACCTACTGTGTATAATCCATTATCATCTGCATCTCTAATAACATTATTATTAATGGTTAAAGTTTGACTTCTTGCAGCAGCATTGTAGTTCCCATAAACAGATATTCCCCTTTCACCACCTGTTACCAAGTTGTTTGAAATAGTCAAACTGTCAACATCTGATGTATTATTATCAGAAGTTTCAAGACCTGAAATCATAATACCTGCAACATCTGAAGATGTTCCCACAGGCATTGTTATTATATTGTTATCGATAATGATATTATTAGCTCCATTCCATATATGAATACCCCACTTATCAAAGCCAGTACCCGCAGAAACATCAATAGTCATATTTCTAATCGTAAGATAACTGGTTCCATCAAGGTTAATAGTTGAAGCTCTGATTGATTGATCATGTGTTACAATAGTATTAACAGCATTACCTCCATCTAATGTAACTGTGTTTGTTGCACTAGCCCCAGGTATCGAACCAAGGGATACTTGATCATTGTAGGTGCCTGCAGCTACATTTACTGTTACAGGGCCTGATACGCCAATATTGGCAATTAAATTGGTAAAATCTGCAAAACTTTGAAAGTTAGTACCTCCTGTAGCAACTGCAGAATCAATAGTAAATGTTCCACTCATTGGAAGTCCAACAAAGAAGTTATTAGCATCACTCCAATCACTGCTATCATTTACTCCACAGATACTTCTTACATACCAATCTAAAGAACTATAAGTTGTAAGACCTGCTAAAGTGTATGGATTAGTAATACTAGTAGATACTCTTGTACCTGTTCCTAAAGTAAATCCGGTAGTTCCGTATTCAATTTCCCATGCAGTAGCAGAACCATTTTCTGTCCATCCTAAAGTTGCAGCAGTGTTAGTAATGTTACTTGCGGATAAAGATGTTGGTTTTGGACAAGTAACACAAGAGGTAACTTCTACAAGATCAATTGCCATATCACCTGTGTAACTAGCACCCCTTGTACTTTTAAATTCTAAATAGATTTGCTGACCTAAGTAGGTATCTAAATTAACTCCAACATTCACAAAAGGATCCGCTTGATTTGCTTGAACTTGACCACTGTAAGTAAATACATTGGTAAATGGTCCGGAAGCTGAAGTACTAACACCAACTTCAAGTGTTCCCATTGTTGCTCCATGTGCATGATACCAAAAAGATAGTTCTGCACCTGATGTAGCCGATGATAAATTTATCAATGGGGATACAGCTGATGTTGTTGCGCCTAATGACCCCGAAGAAGTTTCAGTATATAAGTAATTTACTCCACTATGCGCAGTGTTTGGACCTGTACCTGAAGAGCCAGTTCCATTTGCATCATAAATCCATCCAAATCCTGAAGTAACAGTTCCTGTCCAACCACCAACGGTTTCGAAATCGTCAGAAAAATATACTTGTGGACCACCGACTGTACAATTTACTCCTTGTGCAGATTGAATCAACGTTGTAAATGTAGCTGATGTTGACCAAGGACTAGTATCCCCAACTGTGCAAATACTTCTAACTGTCCAATCGTAGGAGGTAGCGCCTGTTAAACCGCTTAAAAAAGCAGATTGGCTTGAAGCCATCATTTTAGTTCCTGCGCCCGGCGTGTAACCAGTAGGACCATATTCAAATTGCCAAGAAGTTGCTGTTCCAGCTTCTGTCCAAGAGATACTTGCAGAGTCTGAAGTAATGTTACTTGTAGCAAGAGATAATGGCTCAGGGCACATTGGTACAGGGCTGTAATAAGCAACAACTTCCCATGTGTTGTTAACTACATAATTATAAGTTGCACCGCAACCCGTACCTCCATAAGTTCTTCCTAATTCTAATTGAATAAGAACTGTACCTACAGCGCCATTTGCAAACGTAAGGCCTGTTCTTGAATAAAGTGATGTTCCACCTGAATTTCCAAGACCATTACTTAGCGTTGCTTCTGCAGAATTAGTAGTTGAAGAGGATAATCTAGAACGCTGCTCCGACATCCAACCGCCGCCTGCTGCTGTAAAATCGTAAGAAGTAGAAATACTGTCAATTCTATTTCCCGGTGGAATTACTAACGTAACGGATCCAGGACAACTAGAGCTGCCCGAGCTTGATGTAAAGGAACGATCTGAATCTATATTCCCTGTTTGATAAGTAGCACAGACTGCCCCCGGAGGACACTGAGCCTTTGAATTGTTAATACTCGCTATAAACCCGACAAATGCGACGATAGCGTAGAAAAAAGTACTTTTCTTCATAAGTTAAGTAATTGATTATTAATTAATTAGTTCACTCTCTAGTTGTTGTAGTAGATCATCACTCGAGAAAAATGAATCTCAAAGCTATCTTAATTCATTGGATTCTCAAAATTTTACCCACCCAATTGTTAATAACTTTTTAAATATTATTTAATTTTAGAAGTTAAAGTTATTTTTAAAATTGGGTAAAATGAATAAAATAATAATTAAATCTATTGAATACAATACAGGAATAATTCTCTACACACACCCTAATAATTTAGAGTTTAGTTGCGTTTTAATTTATTATTAATTAAGTATAAAATTGCTTTAGGAGTTTACTATACTTTAACCAACTTGTGTAAGATTAAAAAAGTTGAACTCCGTAAATTTTATTTAAATTTTAGGATTATTACCTAAAAGGCTATTTTAGGTTCAACTATTATATTGAAAGAAAAAAACATTTTTAGTTTTGAGAGTGAAATCATTTATGTTATGCTGTATAAAGTATTTATAACTATTTTTTTTTTAGTTGTTTAGTAACAAAAGCGTTTAATTCAGATTCTCTAAGTTTAAAGCTTAAAGGGGAAATTTTAATCCAAACTGATGAGCCTTCAATTTGTGATATTTATTTATATCGAGGTAATGATTTGATCGATAGTATTAAATCTTCTGCAGCAGGTATATTTGAAATAGATGTTAAATTAGGATATAATTACACCTTAGAAATTAGTAAGCCTGGATTTTATTCAAAAAGGTTTTGTATAAATGCAGAGGTAGATGACATTAACACAAATTTCCCTAATTTTGAGTTTATATGTGAAATGTTTCATAGAAACAATGAGATAGAATATACTATTTTAGATTTTCCTGTAACAATTATCCAAGTAAATAAAAAGAAGGAAGAATTTGAATACAGTAAATCTTATACAAAGCACATTAATAAAAAACGAAAAAGTCTTAATCAAGAAATGTCACAAAATTTTGAATTCTAAAATATGGTGGCCAATGTGTGTTAGGGATTGCACACATTAATGTTAAACGACTTAAAAATAAGTACCTACTACTTTTGACAGCATATCGTCAATTCCAAAAGGAGTTTGTAAGTTTGTTTTAACCCCCATTAAGCCGTTCTATTTCTGAATAGAACGGCTTTCTTATTTTATCCGGATTGCTCGAATTTCAATTTTTCTACTTTTTATTGCATCATATAAGTAGATAGAGTTTATATCTTCATTGTATTGATCTTCTTGACCTTCACCTAATGCTTCTTTCTGTAAAACTAATTGGCCTTTATCTATAAAAGGTATAAAAGCACCGTTATCATATTGTTCTAAGGTTTGAACAAAGCTATTTATTCTTCTTTGACTTAATGAGTAGTTATAATCCTTATCGGCAAGGGAACTCGAAAACCCCTGAATTAATAAAGTGATGCTGTCGTTATTTGATAACTCACTTTTCAAAAATTTAAATATTCTTAATAAATAGGTTTCACTCAATAGAGACCATTCAAAAAAGTCTTCGATTTCATCATGATTAATAATAGAAGTCGCTGTCTTTTGAAGGTATTCATTTTTCTTGTTTTGGTAGTTATCTAGTAATTGGAAATAAGTCTTTGTGCTTATGTTTTCATTCTCTGAAAACTTTGGTTGGTCATTGTCAAAGTAAAGTGTGATTGGGAAATAGTTTTCTAAAGAGTCAATTTGAGGGTTGTTTTTTAAAGAATCTACTTTATAAAACAATAGGTCGTTACAACAAAAACCATTTAACAAAGAATTGTTTGATAAACGATTACTAGTTAAAAAGTAGGTATTGTTGTTAATAGAAAAGTAAAGATCGTTTAAGGGCGAGTTTACTGCACTAAAATTCTTAACCTCATCAACATGATTGAATAAATCCGTATTTACACTGAAAACATCAAATCCACCTTTGTTTGCGTGCCAATTACTTGAAAAATATAATGTTCCCGATAAGTAAAATGGTGTTAATTCATCACCTGGGGTATTAATTGTTGATGGCAGTAATTTAGGGGTTTCATAATTGCCGTTGTTTACTTTACTCGCCCATAAATCATAACCACCCAAACCGCCCGGCCTATTAGAAGAGAATATTAAAAAACTTTCATTATTTACCTCTGCTATGGTGGGCTGAGTATTTGTGAATCCATTTTTTTGAAGCGACTTGACGATGGTAAATTGCATGCTTTTTGTAGTATCAAATTCTGTATAGGCAATATTGCAAATACCATTGGTGTCACAAACACTAAAATAGAGTAGATTTTTGCTTTTTAAATAAAATGGATTAGCTATTTGATAAACAGTTGCATCAATACCGAAATTAAGTTCTTTTCCCTTTGTCCAGCTTTCATTGACTTGGATGGTTTGATAAATTTTACTTTTGATGTTTTCTCCTTTGGAATTTACTGCAGCATATAAGCCTAATTGATCCGCAATTGAATAAAATGAATATTCTGCATTTTCAGAATTAACACCTGTTCCAAAGGATTTGAAGGGAATTATCTCCCCTTCCGCTTGAAGCGCGAATTCACAGGACGTAAGGTATTGTTTTATAAGCTGGTAAGAGGAGCTTTCCTTTTTTCTTCTGAACGGGGTGAGTGCTCTTTGGTAGTATCTTTTCGCATTTCTATAGTCTCCTAATTGGTTGTAAGATAGAGCTATTAATAAACTAACTTGAGTGAATTTTCTATCTCTATCAGTATTGTAAATTGGTTTTAATAGGGATACAGCTTTATTAAAATTGTTTACCTCAAAATAGGATTTGGCTAGTAAATAGCGAGCTCGTATTTCATTAGGGTAAACCTTAGTAAAATCTTTAAGTAATTCAATAGTAGATATGTATTCTCCTTTTGAGTATGCCTCGTTGGCTAATTGAATAACTTGTTTCTTATTTTGAGAATAGACAAATGAAAAGATAAAAAAGAATATAAAAGTAAGTTTTATCTTCATTTTACATAAAATTAGGACACTTAGTGCCTCTTTTATAGTGTGGTTTATAATTGTTAATCAAATGAACAATTGATATTTCCAATCCACCTTTATTGTTATTCGCTTGGGTCAAGTCTGATGTTCCAATATCATAACTAAAGGAAAGGGATGTTTGGGTTAATTCTAAACCGACATTTATTATTGCTGCATCCTTATTTCTATAAAAAACACCTCCTGTTATTGCTTTTCTAGCGTACCTCGTTTTTTCAAAGTAATACCTTAAATTGCTTCCTATAATAACTTCTTGTGCTTTCCCTTGTTTCATAAACAATACACTTGGTTGAATATCAATAAGCTGATTTACTAGAAATGTTGATGAGAAATGATAGGCAGTTCGCATTTCTAATTGTTGATCTTCAAGTTGTAAGAAGCTATTTTTAGGCCGCAGTAAATTGTGAAATGCAATTCCGAATTTTATAGCATTATCAGAATTTATAGCATAATTAATATGAGATCCTACAGATGGATTGAAATAGCCAAAAGATTCACTGTTAAAGTTTTCGCCATTTGGATTATTTGGATTGTACGAATTACCAACATATTGCTTGTCAAATGAAAAGCTGTTTACATCTACTTTAACTTGCTGATAGGAAAGTCCGGCGCCAATACTTACCGATAATGTAGAATCATAATTTAAGTTTTGTGAGTAATTGAAATTTATAGCGAAATTCGATTGTGTTAAGTTTTCCGATCCTGCTTGATCCTGAAACAATAGTAATCCGTAGCTAATTCGTTTTACTTTAAATAAATTTTTACCTTCTACAGAAAAGGAGTAGGTTTTATAACCTTCTCCAATAGAACTCCATTGATTTCTAAAATTTCCAACTAGTCTGTATTTAGCATTAAAATTTCCGGTAAGTGAAGGATTTAAATTTAATGGAGATTGGTTGTATTGCGAAAAATGTATGTCCTGTCCCACCAAGGGATGGAAAAGTGTAATTAGTAAAATGAATATGTAGTATTGTTTCTTCAATTTATCGAATTAATGTAACATCTCCTTTACTAAAATAGGTGGTTCCATTATAGCAGATTGCCTTTAGTTGGTAGGCATAAACTGCAGGTGGAGCATCTTCACCTTTGTATTTCCCATTCCATCCAATATCTATATTGTTGGTTTCAAATACTAATTCTCCCCATCGATTAAACACTTGAAAAGTTAATTCTTTGATGTTAGGGCCACGAACGAAAAGTTGATCATTTGTACCGTCATTGTTTGGAGTAAATGCGGTAGGAACAAAAACAAAAGGATCAGCGCATTGGTCGTCATGTACGGCCAATCGCAGCTCTCCATTATAGGTGCAACCTGTAGAATCGTCTAAAATACTAAGGGTGTATAAAGTGTCATAAAGTGCTTTAGTGTATGTGCTGGCATTAAAAGGGGTTTCAACTAATTGCTCGGGCTTCCATCGATATTGGAAGTAAGGTTCTTGTATATCTGAAGTGAGCAATATTGTTTTACCTAAGGGAACAGTGTCTTCTGCCGTAAAGGGAAATAATTGATTCACAATTGGTGGGTTCACAATAACTTTAACTGAATCTTCAAAACGACACCCTTCATCTGTGTAAAGATCTAAGTGGTAAGTTGTGTTTTGATCTGCATTGATTAATATGGAGTTTGATGTATCAGAACCAAGAATAAAATTTGATGGGCTCCAGATATAAGTAACATTGTTTGAGCTGCTTGAAACATTTGCAACTATTCTAATCGTATCCTTTAAGCATTTCTTTATCACATCCTCTAGCGTAACATTCAAGCTAGGTGCAGTTATGACAAAAGAAATTAAGGTATCGCAATTTTCATTACTCGCTTTTAAATAGTAAGCTTTTGTTGTTTGAATATTGGAGATAAAAAGGGTAGAAGTAGTTGTAATGGTGTCGCTTAAGTTTGAGGAGTTGGACCAAATGTAACGATTCGCCGTGCCATTATCATTGGGCGTAATGATAATATCTCCACCGTTACAGACAATAGAATCTCTTAAATTATTTATTTTAACTGATTGATAAACTTCAATTGAATCACTATAGACAGAGTCTGTAGCACAGTTGAAATTAAAAGCTTTTAAATCAATGGTATACTTACCTTGAGAATGATACGTAATTCGAGGATTTATTTGGCTGGAGGTGATGCCATTGCCAAAATCCCATAAAAGAGAGTCATAATTTTCACTTAAGTCAAAAAATTGAAAAGTTGCAGGCATACACAAAGCAGAGTCTGCGATTACGAATTGTGGCTTAATAACCCGGTTATAAACAACTATGGTATCATAAGCACTGCATCCAAAACCTTTAATTCTAGCATAATATGTCGTGGTCGTATCCGGTTTTACTGTTATTGAATTAGATCCTTTTGGATTAATTCGATTTGTAAATTTATTATTTACACTCCAAACTACGTCCTCTACGGTTCCTGTATAGTTTGGAATTAATACAATACTATCTGAATTACAAATCGTAGTGTCATTTAAAGGAGTTACTTGGATGTCGTTGCTGAAAACATAAATGTTCTTTATTGTTGTATCGGAAGAGCCGCATATAGAATCTCCAACAATTAGCTGCACAGGATATAGCCCTGGTTGTGTATATGTAATTGATATATTTTTATTAATCGAATCAATTTGTCCATTGCCATAACTCCAAATAAAAAATTCATTGCTTCCAAGTTCTGTTTCAAAGTTTACAACACTTGGTGCACAAACACTATCATCATCTACAGTTATTGTGGCAGTAGGCAAAACTTCTAAAGATATTTTGAAAAGAGCATTAGAGCAAGATGGGGATACATTGACAGGGAAAAGTGGATTACTCAGTTGGAAATCATTTCTATTTCTGCAATCAGCACAAACCGATTGGTAAATTATTCCATCTTGATTAAATCGACTTGTTCCACCATCTACATGATCGCTAGTTCCCGGTCCTCCACCAAAAAAAGAGGCAAACTCCAAGCTTTGTGCATCTTTAGAGAGTACCATAAAATAGAAATTATATCCATGAGTGGTGCTTTTAAATGCATCAGATGTAATTGGCATTTGTGAACTTAAAGGCTGAGTATTTACTCCGCCTGCAAGTGTATTACCCCATCCGGTGAGGTAAATGTTCTGACATCTATCTACTAGAAATGCTGTTGGAGATAGATCAATATTTCCTGACCCAAGTTGGCTTCCGACTGTGGTAGAAAATATAGAAGAGGTTAGATTTTGATTAAACTTTATAATGAATTGGCCGGCATTTGCATTAACATAAGGGGCATTTTTTACAGGGAAATTACCTCCTGCGCTATGGCCAAACGCATAAACGTCATCATATCGATCAATTTCTACAAAAAAGGATTGATCATAACCATTAGTTCCTACAAAAGTCCCTGCAGAAAGTGAGCTTCCATCATTTGAAATTTTTAATACATATCCATCAGAAAGACCACCATTAAAATTAGATTGAAAGGAGGATGTCACGCTACCTAATGAAAAGTCATTACTTGCAGTTCCTCCTGATGCATAGACTTCTCCTACTGAATTAAACTTAACCGAATACCCCGCATCGTCATCGGTTCCTCCAAAGTATGAACTCCATAAAATGCTATTTAGCTGTTGATTCATTTTAATAACGATGATGTCCTGCTCCCCAAATGAGCTATCATTCAGTGCGTTTACCATTGGAAAATCAGTAGAAAAAGATGAACTAACGATAAAAACATTTCCATTTGCATCTACATTAATCTCTCCTCTTGCTTGGTCGCCATATCCATAGAGTAGTCCATTGTTATAAGCTGTTCCAACAGAGTTTGAAACTAAATTTAGACCATCATTTTCACTTCCCCCCAGGTATGTGGAAGCAAGGAATTGGGTACCATCCGCACTTATTTTAGCTACAAAAATGTCTGAGCCTAAATTAAAGAATTGTATTGCACTGACTGGTGTTCCTCCATTAAATGACGTATCTATTGCATTTACAGATGGTAAATCAGTTGAGCTAGTCGTTCCAAAGAAAATAAGTTCATTTTGGGCGTTTACTACCATACTATGAATCATTTCTGTTTCATTTCCGCCGTAGTAAGTTGTATAGATTAGCGATTGCCCATCGGTTGAATATTTTGAGATGGCTACATCAACAGTTCCTCCATTGTATGAACTGTCTGCAAAAGATGCAGGAAAAGGATACCCTGCGCCATAAATAACTCCGCCTGTATATCCATTACCAAACTCGTCATAAGTTGCTGTCATTCCAAAGTTATTTAATGTGGCACCTGAGAAAGTTGAAAATATCAATTCGGGGTCAATAATTAACTCAAATTGAGCATTGTACTCTTTCGGGAATTCAAAAGTAACGGTGTCATTGTTTACATTAAAATTACAGGGTATTTCTATTTTAGTGTTGTTAATAATTTGATATGCATAGGGCTTTATTTCAATTAATTGACCTAAGGTATGTGTTAAAACTAAGTGCTCATCTACAATATCTATCTTTTCATGACCTGAATAATATGTTTTTATAGATTTTGGATTGCCTGAGGGCTTCACTATGTAGTCGTATTTAATGGAAGAGTTTTCAGCTTTGTATAGCTTTAAATCAATGTTTTTATAAATGGAGGAGTAAATGACTTCATTAAATGATTTAGCTTTTGAGGCCCATTTGTTTTTATCCTTACCTAGGTAATAATTGTGGTAAGTTTCCGATTTTGCAGAACCTATTATAGTTGCTTTTTCGTTAGCAGAGATAAACCTACTTCTTATTGCGCTTTCTTTAAATATGGGCTTTTTTATCAGTTCATTTTCTTGACCGTCTGGGTGAGTATGCCCTCCAAATTCAAAAAAATGATAAGTAAAGCCACCATTTTCTACGTACAAGGCTCCATTAGTTGTGTTAGCTTTGAAGTCAACAAATGAAGGCCATTGTCCTTTATTCTCTACAAAAAGTCCACTCTGAGCAGCTAAAATATTGATAGATAGAATTAATGCAGTAGCGCAATAGAAATAAAGAGGATGGTTTTTAAACATAATAAAATTGACTTCACGTAAATTTACAGATTATTCAAATATTTACATTCCTTTGGACGCTTTAAAAAGCCTTCTAGTTGCTTAAACAATTCAACCACTTTTAAGTTAATATTGTCCTAATGATTCAAACCGGAAATTAGTTTATGTCTGATAAGTACAAAAAATATAGTTATTTAGCTTTATTATTCATAGTTATTATTACACTATTTAGTGGAAGTCAGGCGATAAAACTTCGTTTTGATTATGATTTTGAAAAGTTTTTTCCTCAAGAAGATGATGACTTAGACTTTTTTACATCGTATAGGAAAACATTTGAAAATGATAATGACTTTGTTCTATTTGCGTTAAAAAATAACGCTGGAGTTTTTGATCAAGATTTTTTAAATAAGGCTCAGGAATTTACTAATCACTTAAATACCCTTCCACATGTTAGAGAGGTTATTTCGCCTTTGGAGGCAAAGTATCCTAAGTTTGATTTTTCATCAATTGGAGACTTTCAAGTACCTTATTTTCATATAAAAGAACCTGCTAAATACAGCGCTGATTCTTTGTTTATTTCACAAAGCAATGATCCTATCTCTAATGTAGTTTCTATAGAAAATGGGGTATTAGTAATTGTACTAAAGAATAAAGAGTTGATTAATAAGGATGATTCAGATGAGCTCAGTACAGCGATTAATTCTTTAGTAGATTCATCTGATTTTGATGAAATTTATGTAATTGGTAAAATTTTAGGACAGCAACTTTATATTGATATAATGAAGGTGGAGTTCGGAACTTTCATGGCAATTTCTATATTAATTCTAATTATCTTTTTAATAATTGCTTATCGATCATTGTGGGGAATAGTTATACCCATGACAACTGTTTTACTTTCAGTTGTAGTTAGCCTAGGTATTATGCAGCTTTTTGGGCGGCCATTAAATATGATGACAACACTATTGCCAGTAATTATGCTTGTTGTTGGCATGAGTGATGTGGTGCACCTTGTTGCTAAATATCTTGAAGAGATTAGGATTGGTAAATCAAAGGTAGATGCAATTCGCTACACCTTGAAAAGTGTTGGGATGGCAACTTTATTAACTTCAATAACCACTTCTTTGGGTTTTATTACCCTTATTTTCGTTAATATGGAGCCTGTTCAAGACTTTGGAATATTCACGGCTGTGGGGGTTATGAGTGCCTTTGGTATCGCAATAATTTTTATTCCAGCAATTTTATACTTGGCTAAAACTCCGAAAATAGCTGATCCGACTAAGTCAAATGCTGATTGGGATAAATGGCTGAGAAAGTGTTTTGTCCTGCTAATCAGAAACAAGAAATCCGTTTTTATAGGTTACATAATCATTGGTTTTATTGCATTAATTGGTGCTTTTCAAATACAGTTTGATTACTTTTTGATGCAAGAGTTAGGCGACGATGATCCTCTTGTTAAAGAAATTAAGTTCTTTGAGGCAAATTTCGATGGTATACGTCCATTTGAAATGGCCGTAGTTGCAAAAAAAGAAGGTGCTACTGTTTTTGATTTCGAAGTAATGAACGAGATCAATAAAATGGAAGAGTTCTTGATTGATGATTATGAAGTCGGGCAAATGATTAGTCCGACCACTCCTTTTAAATTTGTCAATAGAGGACTCCGAAATGGGAAGCCTGAGTTTTACACGTTTCCGCTTAAAGAGATGCGATACAATTACATTGCTGAAAAAATGAAAGAAAGCGGCGTAAGCAATAAGCTAGTCGACATTATTTCTGAAGATGGAAAAATGGCAAGGTTGAGTGGTAGGATGGTTGATCCCGGTAGCCGACAAATTCTTGTTAGAAATGATTCACTCGAGAATTTCTATCAAAAATACATTGATACAACAGTTATTGATTACAAACTCACCGGAACTCCTGTTATTATAGATAAAAGTAGTAGGTATTTAGCCTTAAATGTTTTAAGTGGATTGGCTGTTGCATTTATACTAATTGCAGTAATGATGTCTTTACTGTTTAAATCAATCAAAATGGGTCTCATTTCTTTAATTCCTAACTTTTTCCCCATTTTGCTGATTGCAGGAATTATAGGTTATTTTGGGATTGACCTAAACATTACAACATCCATTGTTTTTACAGTTGCTTTTGGAATAGCCGTCGATGACACCATTCATTTTTTAAGTCGATATGCTCAAGAGTTGAAAAAGGGCAGAAGCAATTTGTATGCAATAAAACGCACATTTTTATCAACTGGAAAGGCAATTGTAATTACTTCTATCATATTACTTGGGGGATTTTGTAGTTTGATATTTTCAGACTTTATGAGCACATTCTATATTGGAGTATTTGTAAGTTTAACTCTACTTTTTGCTGTAATTACTGATATGATGCTATTACCGCTTGTGCTAATCTTCTGGAATAAACAGAAGCCTTGTTAGGAACCAAAGCATAAAAAAAGAGCCTTTGCTTACAGGTTTTTAAATATAAATAATAAAGGAGTTAGGTTTATGTCGGAAGAATTATTCCATTAAATAAAAATCGAGTTTTGAAATCGGTTTAATGGCATTATTTACTTTGCTTGAACAAGAAATTCTTTTCTTCTTTTGATAAGCTATCGTATCCTGATTTAGATATTTTATCTAAGATGGCATCTAACGCCTCTTGATTATTTTTCTTTTGAGCGTTGTACTGATAATCAGATTTAGGAACTGCTGACTTATATTTTACATCAAATTTTGGCTTTCTTCTTTTATTGAATGTTTGCTGAAAAAAGTCACGGATTGGCCAAACCCACGCGCTGATATCTCTTCCTTTCTTTAATTGGATCGCGAAAAAGTACCCATAAATAGCTCCACCAATATGTGAAATATGTCCACCGCTGTTACTTTGGCTAATACTTAGTAAGTCAATTACAAAGAGAAATATAACAATCCATTTTAGTTTTATATTTCCTAAGAAGAACATGCGCACTTCCATATTGGGCATGTAGGTCGCAATACCTGCAATAATTGCCATGATAGAAGCAGATGCTCCAATAGCTTTTGATCCACTCAGCGCATCCCCAAAAACAGGAAATAAATTATAAGACAGAATGTAAAGCACAGCTCCTGCAAGTCCACCATTTATATAGACACTCCAAATTTTCTTTTGCCCTAAAAATTGACTAAATAGTTGACCACCATAATACAACGCAACCATATTAAACAGTAAATGTAAAATGCCTGTATGCATAAACATGTACGTGAAGATGGTCCATGGCTTATAAAGAAGGCTAGTGATGTAGGTAGGTACCGCAAAGTATTGGTCAACCAATACATTTCCGCCACCTTGAATAGAAAAGAGCCATAAAATAAGTCCTAATAGGTGGATAAAAATAAATACAGCTGCATTAATATAGATTAATCTGGTAGCCGAATCTGCATCATTATAGCTTTTACGAAGCTGATCGAAGGAGAATTTATTCATTGGTTTAATAGAAATTATTCGTGTCTTTTTTCCAATATTGGATCAGGAAAAATCCAAAAAGCATACCGCCTAAATGGGCAAAATGAGCCACATTGTCACCTGGATTATTGCTGATTCCTGAATACAACTCTAAAGCGCCATAAATTATTACGAAGTACTTCGCTTTAATCGGAATAGGTGGAATTAATAGCATCAACTGAGTATTTGGGAAGAGCATACCAAAGGCTAATAGAATTCCAAAAACTGAACCGGAGGCGCCCACGGTAGGCACATCTCGCGTCATTACCAACATTTGTTGAGCTTTCTCAATCGTAGCTGTTATGTATTCATTATTTTGAGCATTTTGAGTAAAATCCGCTATGAATTGCATGTAGTTTCCACCGCTACCATATTGGTCTAAAAATAGCTCGAAGTTAGATGGCGTAGGGTTTTGAACATAGTAATTCACCGCTTCTTCCATGCCACTTAAAGAGAATGATTGTATAACCATATTGACAATAGCAGCACCAATTCCGGTTACCATGTAATACAGTAAAAATCGCTTAGGACCCCAAACAGTTTCCAATACCTTACCAAACATGTACAAAGCAAACATGTTGAAAAATAAGTGGGTGACTCCGCCATGCATAAACATGTAGGTCACGAATTGAAATGGTTTAAATTCAGGGCTAGAGTAATGATGAATACCTAATAAATTATTCAGATTTACTCCGCGGCTTTCCATAACCATAGTAGCCAAAAGCATAATCACATTAATGATAAGCAAGTTTTTAACTACTTCAGGTATATTACTTAAGAATGATTGTCGTTGAAAATTCATACGCGTTGAAATCTTTTGTCTAGTTCGTCGATACTATAAGTAATCACAATGGGTTTTCCATTGGGCAAGTTATTGGGCATTTCGCAAGCGAAGAGTTCATCTATTAAATTTTGCATCTCTTCTTCATGCAATAGTTTTCCACGTTTTATGGCTGTATTATGAGCCAAAGAACGGGCTAAACTTTCAAGTTTATCGAGTTTTAAATCATCACTGTTCAGTTTAAACTGATCCAAAAGTTTTTCTAGTAAATCAGTTAAATTACTTTCAGTTAATTCTACAGGAACAGCATTGACCACAAAGGTGTTTTTACCAAACTCATTGATTTCAAATCCCAAAAGATTTATTTCATCAACTAAGCCGGTCATTAATGCAAAATCATCCGGAGCAAACTCAATGGTTTCAGGGAAAAGTAACCGTTGGCTAGCATGTTTTTTCTCATTAAACGCTTTTATAAATCGTTCGTAAAGAATGCGTTCATGTGCTCTGGCTTGATCTATTATTACTGCCCCCGATTTTATCTGAGTCATGATGTATCGCTGATGCAATTGTACCATTTTGTGGTTGTGCTGCGCAGGTGTTTCGTCCCAATTAGCAGTAACTACATTCGTTGCAGGTTCTGAATGTGCAGGAATACTTGGCGATTCATTTTCAAAATCTTGTTGAGAGTAAAGTGATTGCCAGTTGGTTTCTACTTTTTCTTTTTTAAAGTCAAAATGGCCTCCTGTTGATGGACGTGGTGGTTTTTGAGTCGTCTCAAAAGGATTAAAATTTGGATTAACTTCTATGGTCGGTACACGCACACGGTCTGGTACTGCATGCGAGGCGGTAAAGCTCGTTTCTTGTTCAAAGTCTATGCTTGGCGCAATATTATACTTTCCTAATGCTTGTTTTACAGAAGTTCGAATAATCGCGTAAATAGACCGCTCATCTTCAAACTTAATTTCTGTTTTAGTCGGGTGAATATTGATATCAATCCGAGCAGGATCAATTTCTAATTTTAAAAAATAGGAGGGATGTTGATCTTTTGTAATTAACTCGTCAAAAGCCAATTGAATTGCATGATTTAAATAAGGACTTTTAATAAACCGATCATTGACAAAAAAGTATTGTTCGCCTCTAGTTTTCTTAGCGTATTCAGGTTTGCCCATAAATCCACTTATGGAAACTATGTCTGTTTGTTCTTCAACAGGTACAAGCCGCTGATTATATTTCTCACCGAAAATTCCAACGATTCGCTGTTTAAAACTTCCTTTTGACAAATTAAAAACCTCGTTGCCTTCAGAGTACATTTTACAGATAATCTCAGGATGTACCATAGCTACTCGATAAAACTCCTCTATAATATGTTTGGTTTCTACCGGATTTCCTTTCAAAAAGTTTCTGCGAGCAGGTACATTAAAAAATAGGTTTTTAATACTGAGATTTGATCCAACAACTGTCGAACAAGGTTCTTGAGAATCAACGACGCTTCCTTCAATTATTAATCGAGAACCAAGATCGTTACCTTCTTGTTTGGTTTTTAATTCTACTTGACTAATTGCTGCGATAGAAGCCAAGGCCTCACCTCTGAACCCCATGGTTCTTAAAGCAAATAAATCATCAGCAGATTTTATTTTAGAGGTCGCATGTCGCTCGAATGCCATCCGTGCATCGGTAATACTCATACCTTTCCCATTATCAATCACTTGAATGAGTGTTTTTCCTGCATTCTTGATAATAAGAGATATTTCTGTTGCTCCTGCATCTATTGCATTCTCTAGTAATTCTTTAACAGCTGATGAGGGGCGTTGAACAACTTCGCCTGCAGCTATTTGATTAGCTACGGAATCGGGAAGAAGTTGTATTATGTCTGACATGGATTAGCGATCTAAATAAGAAATAAAATTGATGGCACAAAAATACAAAAATGAAAAGGCTTTAAATAACCCCTTCCAAACAAAAGAAGGCTACCAACTGCTTAATATGTTATTAATTCAAAAAAAACACCTTCTGATCTTAGTTCTAGGATAATCTAAAGTGTTGATTAATTTTCTACTTCAAAACCAAGTACACGATACCAAATAAAAGAAGAAGGATGAGGATAATACGACTATTTGATTTTTTTGAAAAGTTGGAAGTACTTTTATTTTTAGACCACTGTTGCTTTAAGGAACCCCTTAAATGCGTTGAATCATAATTATTGGTGTCGACTTTCTCACGTTCTAATTCAGCTTTGATTCGGGCTCTCCGCTCTTGCATTACTTCCTTAGCTTCGTTGTAATAGCGTGGGGTAAATTCAAACTGTTTTGCTTGTCTACTTTTAAAAAACGAAGGTAATCTCATTCTTGCCATAATTCAAAATTACGAATTCTGTTAAGAGATTTAATTAATTGTTTTCATCTCTATTTTTTCGCATTTTATTAATGTATTTAAATTGATTTCGATTAACTGGAACAATCTATTTATACTTATTAGGTCACTTTTGAAGCAATTTATTGGAATCAAACTATTTAATTGAGTGGGGTGTTGTTATTTAATGTTTTATATTGAGCTAAGTGATTTGTTGGTAGATGATTTCAATTTATTAATAATCAAAATAATAACTAGTTATTGTTAAGATTAATAGGTATTAAATTTAATTAAAAGTCTGTTGTTAAAAAGTTTATCATCTTTTTTAATGTAGCTAGCAATCCTAAGCTTGTATTTATGTGTATTTTTGCACCCCTAAAATTGAATTATTTAAAAAAATATATATGAAAAATCCTTGGCACGACATCATTCCTGGAGACGATATACCTAGAGTTGTGAATGCTTGTATTGAAATTTCTAAAGGAAGTAAAGGTAAGTTTGAATTGCACAAAGAGAGTGGTCTAATTATGTTAGATAGAGTATTATTCTCTGCTGTTCATTATCCTGCAAATTATGGTTTTATCCCACAAACTTATTGTGATGATAATGATCCATTAGATATAATGGTGATTACTTCTATTGATGTTCCACCATTATGCTTACTAAATGCTAAGGTGGTTGGAGTAATGCGCATGATTGATAATGGTGAGGCTGATGATAAAATTATCGCAGTTGCCGATAATGATATGAGCGTCAATCATATAAATGATATCAGTGAGCTTCCTCCACACACATTGAAAGAAATCAAACGTTTTTTTGAGGATTATAAGAAGTTGGAAAATAAAGAGGTAATTGTAGATGACTTTTTAGGTCGTGAAGATGCCTTTAAAATTATTGATGAGAGTATAGAATTGTATAAGAAAACGTTTCCTAAGAATTAATGAAACTAATTTTCGTCTACAATGCCAAAAATGGCATCTTCAACTCCTCAGTTGACTTCTTTCATAAAATGATAAGCCCCAAAACCTACCCATGTTCGCTTAATTTACTCACCCAAGGAAGTAAAAAGGAAAAGGAGATTTGGACGAAATTTGTGAACGAAACGTCTCAAAAGATTGTTTTTCATCACATTGATGATTTTGAAGGACAGTACCGTACAACTTATGACTACCCTGTTGTAGTTAGAGAGGAAGAGGATCAGATGCGCGTTATCTTTACAAAGGATCAATTATCAAAGTTTAAAAGTACCGAATCGTTTATTGAAGCGATTCGGTCTTTAAATATGATAGAAGTACACTAATTTATTGGTGTATTATCCAATTGTGTGCTGTCAATTTCAGTTGTTTCTATATCTCCTTTACACCTCGCTAATTCTGCGCTAACATTTATTAGTTGAGCTTCGGTTGCGGTCAGTTTTACTTCTAACTCTTTTATTGCCTCATTATTGTTATTCAGAGGTGTTACACAACTAGCTAAAAAAAGGCTGAAGAGTGTCAAGGTAATCATTATAGGATTTTTCATGGTTGAAATAGTTAGTTATTCAATCAAATCTAATACTTTATTAGCAGCTTTTTGATTTCCTTTTTCATATATTGATTTCATTACTTTCTCTCTTTCTTGCGCAGTCAGGTGCCAACTAAGCGAAATTGGTTTGTCTTCAGCCGAGCTTAAAACAAAGTCAATCACTTCTACTTTTTCATTCATCCAGCCGTTGGCATAATTTACACTGGCTATGTTGTTGTAATCTTGAATATTGAAAAGGTTTCCATAAATACTACCAAATGGTGAGGTTAGGTTTTGAAATAAAGAATTCGAGTTGCCTTTGGCTTTTATTTGAGCCTGTTGTTTACCATATCTAACCTGAATTACTACTACTCCAGATGTATTTTCGTTTACCCAATCTTTAAACTGAAATAGATAGCGTAAACTGGTTTTTATTCCATAATTATCCCTCATACCTGCATCAATTATTTCTAATGTAGGATCAGTAGGTAACTCTATTGTGGGCATTATGTATGGAAAGGTGGCGCTCATTCTTAGTGCACTTAAAAATCGTGTATTCAACGGATTTCTGCCAGATAGCAAACGACTATATTCTACGTTCTCATTCATGCTAATTCCATAAGCTGTTTTATCTTGACACATAAAACTTAAAGGATGATTAGCAGTTAATAGAATTTTACCGTCATTAATTATTGCAGGGGAAAGAATCATCAACGGTAGTTCCGATTTGAGTTCTTTATTCAAATAAGAACTCATTGGATGATCCAATAAGCGGTTCGTATTTTTATTTAAACGCTGCTCAAAAGCATAACCTCTGTCTTTCCAATAGGCTTTTCCTTCATATTTAAATTTTTGAAACCGTATAAAGAAATCATTAATCGCAAGGCTAAATACAATTGGATTTAGTAGGTCTTTTCCTAGGTCGTAATTGTATTTAGTATGATGAAGATTAAAGTTTATATCTTCCTTTCGCCTATTCAATAATTCTCGAAAATAGGCTGCTCCAATCATTCCTCCTGATGAACCAGTAATTAAATGAATTTGCTCACTAGTTTGACCTTCACTAATACTATCGAGGTATTGCATTACCCGAAATGCCCACATACTTGCTCTCGAGCCTCCACCACTTACGTTAAATAAAATCAGTTTTGGCTTTTGGCTCAAATGATTGTTTTTTTCTTTCCAATTATTTAAAATAGTAACGTGATAGAGTGAATCAGCCGTTACTGTATCTTTACCTACAGGTTGTGGATTATAAGTATTTGGAGGAGAGTCATAAAATAGTCCATATACCTTATTCGAATAGGTAAAAGTATCAAATTGGGATAGTGAATTAATAATAAGAAAAACAGCAACAAAGACGACAAATGTCCAACCATAAAGCCATGATCTAATAGCTGATGCTATCATCACTAAAACAGTAAAAAGTAGTAATAAACTAGCGCCTGCAGGAATCACAAAAGCATTTATCTCTCTAAAAAGACCGATTAGTAGAATAGAAATAATTGCAATAATCTCAAAAATAGAGGCATTTAAATTATTCTGCTTAAAAACCTGATTCAGTTGATCTTTATTGTAATGAGAGAAATCTCTTACTAGTTTTAACTTAAAAGGACGAACCAAATAAGATTCTACATGCCATGCTTTGTTATTAAATGTATCTGTAAACCATTCCTTATGTTGTTTATGTGAAGTCAATCTAATTATAGTTTCATCACCATCTTTTACCCCAAAGATTTTAAAAAAGTCTTTATTGGTATTGATGAAATAGGTCATTGTTAATAATATAATTAAAGTGTACCCAACATAGAAACCAAATAGGTTGTAAATAATTTCAATTAAATGTTTAGTTTCATAATCTAACTTAAAATAAATAATTAACCAACTATAATAGCCAATGAATAGCAGAGGTATAAAGGAGTTGTTAATACAATATTTTAGGAATGGTCGTTCCTGTGTAGCTAAAAACGGGAATCGAAACCCATTATTAACATAGCTTGCAATATTAAATGCCATAACAAATCCGCCTAATGAGAAGCCAACAATGAGATAGCTCATAAAGTTGACCTTGCCTAGGTATTCAGGGTCGAGAAAAAGATAGAGAATACCATATCTCTCTCCAAAATTTCCTGAAATAATTAAGAATAATAAAATCCAGAAGATGAGTAGCTGTTGTGATTTTTTTAAATGGACGAAAACCAATTGTATCGGGAAGAAGTAAATCAGCCGAGAGAGTCGTTTTCTAAATGTGACAGGTTGGTCCATAAAAGGGAATTAGTCTCTAAAAATATCAATTATTTAGACCATATAATCGATTATTCTACTTTTTGGTATAAAATCACTTAAATCAAATAATCCTAGCCGCTTTACTGCGATATTGATTAATTTATCTTCTTCTGTTTCTGTTGTATCAAAATACATTCCTGCATCTAGCAATGCTTCTTTAGGGATTAATCCAATTAGTTCACTACCTGTAACTTTTACGCCTTTTTTTGCTGCTAATTCTTCGATTGCTTCCATCACCTCATGAAGCGGTGTTTCTCTGAAATTAGAAAAGTTGCAAGAAACCTGTGCCACGCCAAAGTCTTTTAAGAACCATCCAATTGCTTTTAAATCCTTGAATATACCCGGGATTCTTACTTTATTTCCCTCAGCATCAACTTTTATTTTTCCACTTTCTCGTATGCTAGCAGCTATTTCTTTAGCAATAGAAACATCCGACGTATTCAAATTGAAATTATAAGCGATCAAGAAGTTACGAGCACCCAGAATAGTAGCTCCACTTTTAGAATTAAAATCTGTTCCGTAATCAGGTTTCCACTCTTCCAACTTCATTTTTTGTTCAAGACCTTCATATTCTCCATTTCTGATAGCGGCTAAGTGCTTTCTTTGTGAAGTTTGGGCACTATTTTCATATAAATAAACGGGAATGTTGAGTTCGTTATTTATCCGTTTAGCTAATTGATTTGAAAGTTCAACTACTTCATCCATAGAAATTCCGCTAATTGGCACTAGCGGGCAAACATCGCAAGCTCCCATTCGCGGATGCTCTCCTTTTTGCACATGCATATCAATTAATTTGGATGCTACTTTTATGGCCTGGAATGCAGCCTCTACAACACTAAACGGTTTGCCTATAAATGTATAAACGGTTCTATTAGCGGCCACTCCGCTGTCAATATGCAGTAATTCTACTCCCTTAATTTTCCGAATAGCTTGTGCTATCGCTTTAATTGTTTCATTGTTTTGTCCTTCACTAAAATTGGGAACACATTCAAGTAATTGACTCATAATTAAAACGTTTTTCGTGATTTTATAAAATCGGTGGCCAAATAAGCAAGTAACTTTCCTATTTGGTCAGGCTGCTGAGATAGGCTAGGAGCGGCTTCACATAAATGTAAATAGGCCGCATTGGAACTATTTGCTGCAGTGTGTGTAAATTTTCGGGCATCAATTACTGAAATACCGGATGGAGTTTGCGCACTTGAAGCAACATTTTCTACTGCATCTAAATCAATTTCAATTCCATAAAGAGATTGATTAACTATCATTAATGCATTGTTTATTGCTGTTTTAAAGGTTATTTCTTCTCTGATAAAAATAGCCTCAAAAGTAGAGTAGTTTATACCTTTTCGATCTAGTTCGGTCAGCATACTTTCACTGTTATAACCTTCATGTAGCCCAACAATAGCATACTTTTTTAAATAACCTTCTGCATGAGCATAACTAAATCCATTTCCACTGTGTCTGCCTTCTAATGCTCTAAAATCAGCATGCGGATCTAAATTAATGCAATTGATAGCTTTTTCTTGATTAGCCAACGCTAAAGCTTTGATATTATTATAACTGTTATTATGTCCGCCACCAATAATAATGGGTATTTTGCCTGCTTTATAAATAGTGAAAAGTGCTTTTGTCACTACATCGTCCATCGCTTCTGTTGCTGTTCGCAAATCATCGAGTTGTTCCGTTTGGCACAATTGATTTAGTGAGAGTTTGCCCAATACAACACATTCGTTACCATTTAAATATCGATTAGATTGCATATTTACAAATTTTGCTAAAAAAGCATCCCACGCTGCTGCAGCACCTGCTTTACCTAGGTTGGCTCGTGGGCCAATATCTTCAGAAATTCCAATCAACACAAATTTTGCAACGGATGCCTTTAAATCTTCAACAGTAAAGGAGTTGACTATGAGCAATTGCTCGCCCAATTTAGTTTCACTTTTTCTAAAGCCAATTAATTTATCCAGTGATTCTCTATTTAATAATTCTAGCTCCATATCTATTGAATTTTACCATTTAAAATAACCGTTTCTATCAAATTAGAGCCAAATGCATACGGCATATACGAGTAGGATGGCATTGGTTTTGTCATAAATAAATTCGCTTTTTTTCCTTTTGTAATAGAACCTAATTCATTATTTACTTCCATTGCGTAAGCACCATTTACAGTTGCTGCATTGATCGCTTCTTCAGGCGTCATGCGCATATGTATACAAGCTAAAGATAGTACAAAGGGCATTTTTCCGGATGGAGTAGATCCAGGATTATAATCTGTCGCCAAAGCTACAGGAACTCCTGCTGCTATTAATTTTTTTGCAGGCGGATATTGATCCCGTAAGAAAAAAGGCGCCGATGGAAGCAATGTTGCAATAGTTGATGACTTTTTTAAAACTGCTATTTCATCATCATTTAAAACCTCTAAATGATCTACTGAAATGGCATTGTTTTTTACGCTAACCTCTATGCCACCCATAGAGTTAAACTGGTTGGTGTGAATCTTAGCTTTAAGACCATATTTTGCTCCAGCTTTTATGATTTGATCCGTTTCTTCAGGCGAAAAGGCTACTTTTTCACAAAATACATCAATGTAATCGGCCAACTTTTCTTTTGCGATTACAGGCAACATTTTATTGATAATCTCATCAATATATCCTTGGTGATTTTCTTTGTACGCTATCGGAAAAGTATGCGCGCCTAAAAATGTAGACTTGATTGTTAATGGACTTGTTTTTCGCAACTTTTTAATGACTCTCAATATTTTTAATTCTGCATCAACTGTTAAGCCATAGCCGCTTTTTATTTCCACAGCACCTGTTCCCATTCGCATAATTTCTTCAAGTCTTGCTGAAGCTTGCTCCATTAACTCTTCTTCTGTGGCATTTTGTAATCGTTTAGCAGAGTTTAAAATACCACCACCATTTGCTGCTATTTCTTCATAGCCAAGTCCATTTATTTTATCGACAAACTCACTTTCGCGGCTTCCTGCGAAAACGATATGCGTGTGGGAATCGCACCAAGAAGGAAATACAAAACGCCCCGTAGCATCTAATGTT
>JAOKVV010000008.1 GCA_028336925.1 Vicingaceae bacterium
AGCAACCAAGGAAACACCAAAACGATCAACGTCTTCTGATCAATATAGAAGTAATACCGGAGCTCATAAAGTGGTAAATTCTAAGAATAATATAAAGTACATTATTGCTAAATCTAATGATGATTTAGAAGAGATCGCTGATGAATTTAATATGGGTTTATGGCAAATTACGAAGTACAATGATTTATCGGATAATCATAGTCCTGAGTTAGGCGATATTATTTATTTGCAGCCTAAAAGGGGAAAGGGACAAATCGAGTTTCATTCAGTAAGTACCGGTGAGACGATGTATCAAATTTCTCAAATGTACGGCGTGAAGCTAAAGAAGTTGTACAAAAGAAATAGAGTAAATGAGGGCTATCAGCCAAAAGTAGGCGAGAAGATCTATTTGAAGGGAAAGCGACCTAGGTAATTTATCTGTTTATTGCCATACTAAAAAGTATAAATAACTATGATCAGAAGGATTTAGAACTGCTTTACTTTTTGGGTAGTATAACATGTAATGAAACGGATGAAGAGAATTATCTCAAAAGCAGTCTAACGTCTAACAGCCAAGTGGTCTAAACTCTTCTTATTTTTAACCGCAAAGTTCGCAACGAAAAGCCGCAAAGTTCGCTAAGAAATAAATGATAAAAACTACAACAAACCTAGTCTAACGTCTAACAGCCAAGCGGTCTAATCTCTTCTTATTTTAACCGCTGAGGACGCAACGAAAAAACACAAAGTTCACTAAGAAATAAATGATAAAAACTACAATAAACCTAGTCTAACGTCTAACCTCTCGCAGCGAAGCGGTCTAAGCTCTTCTTAAGTTTAAGCGCAAAAGGCGCAAAGTATGAGTCATAGATTTAAGTAGCTCATTGTCTTGTCTTTCGACTCCGCTCAAGATGACAATTCGGTTTCTTTCAAGATGACAACTCGACTCCGCTATTAGATTGCAATTCAGGTTGCTTTGAGACAAAACTCGAAATACTAAATATGACAAAGATAATAGTCGTTCAAAACGAAAGGTTTATTAATGTTGATTCATTGTTAAATTGATCCATTGCTACATTAAATCATTATTGTATTGAGCTATTGATGCATCATTACATTAATTATTTTTCTAAAACCTCAATCCCAAAGTAAATTGAATCAAATGACTGTTCAGGTCTAGTAATGCTCCTTGTCCAGCTTGGTTGTTAAAGTCGACTGCATTTAGTCTAACAGTTTCACCGTACTGACTTAGAGAGTAAGCAAAATCAACAAAAACTCCATTTTCATTTTTGTAACCTCCACCAAGTGAAAAAGTGCGGGAAGATAAGTCATCTGCTATTTGATCATTAAGTGGATTGTCATTATACCTGAATCCTGCTCTTAAACTGTATGGTGCATTAATTCTGTATTCTAATCCAAACCTTACATTATGTGCTCTAGAAAAATCCTTTTTGATTTCTTGATTTGCTTCATCAAATCCAAATTCAACTATAGGATCTATGGCATCCCTAATTCTTGCATTCGAATAGTTTAGGTATTCGTAATCAGCAGAAAAAACGGCTTTTTTACCTAATATTAAACCAAGTCCTAAGTTAGTTCTCCACGGTGTATGAATTCGGTAAC
Source organism: Vicingaceae bacterium (assembly GCA_028336925.1). GTDB lineage: Bacteria > Bacteroidota > Bacteroidia > Flavobacteriales_E > Vicingaceae > Acidiluteibacter. The sequence goes on from JAOKVV010000008.1 coordinate 1,600, forward strand.
TAAACTCAGAAAAATAATCGAAGAAGTAGTTCTCTCCATTTTCAAAGTTAGATTCATAAGAGTTTGAAAAGGTTTCATCTAGTGACAGCCAAGTTGGCGATTGAATAGATGCACCCAATCGAACAAAATCAACTGGTCGGTAAATGACGCCTAGTTTTAAGTTAACACCTGCACCGCTAACGTCTAGCGTACTTTTACGTGTGAAATCAGTTGATCTAGGAAATCCTGCAGCGACCTGAGTAGAGTCAGCCGGCGAGCTATAGATCATGTCTTCTCGGTAGGTCGTCTGTTCATTGAAGTTGACAATACTAAATGCTACAGCAGCTCCTACATAAAGCTTGTCTTTGTAGTTCCCTCCAACTGTTAAGTTTAGATCTCCGGAACCACCTCGGTTTATTACATCATAGCTTTTTGCTATTCCGCTTGCATCCCAAAATCGAACATCATAGAATCCATTGCCTATTTCATCTAATAAGAATGTTTCATAAGCTGGGCCAATTTCAGCAGGATATCTGGCTGTCATCTGATCTTGAGTAATCGGGTTTTGAAGTGTGTTTAAGGTGTTTGTATGGCTGTAAATTAGCGATGTCGTGTCATTAATACCACTGCTTCTAAGGTTATATTCTCTGCTGAAGCTATTTGTTCGGCTATAGCCAATCCCGAAATTCAGGGATTTCCAGCCATTTTGATCCATCTCCTTTACCGCCACATATCCAATACTTCCAATGTTAAAATTTAGTCTTCCCTCTTCAGTCGGGTTATTATAGAATCGAGCATCATTGTTGGTTTGTAAGAAAGTAGGTGAGAAAGTTAATTCTGAACTTCGGTAAACACCAATTCCCGCAGGATTTAAAACGGTAGATGAAAAATCTCCACCTATTGCAGTAAAAGCTCCTCCCATTGCATTAAACCTGGCTGACCCACTATAATTTAGATTGGAATAGCGAAGTGCATCCAACTGATTTTGGGCATGAGTTGTTAATTGAAAACCTGTTAAAGCTATAGCTATGATGTACTTTTTCATGTGTCGTTTTTTTATCGTGGACTACTACTTCTTGGGCTGCTACTTCTTGATCCTCCTCCTGAGCTTCTGTTGAAAGAAGGAGAACTGTTAAATGACGGAGATCGAGAAGGACTGCTGCTTTGTGGAGCTGTTCTAGTTGGCGAAGATCGCTGTGGTGTAGTAGGTTGATTATAGCTTCCACCCCTACTTGGTCTACTGTATGTATTGGTTCTGCTTGGGCGAGTACTTTGTTGAGGCACTGCAGTCGCATTACTTGGAACCTGTGGTCTAACGTTCTGAGGAACCGATTGATTTACATTCGGCCGAGTAGTTGGGCGAGTGGTAGGACTTGCCGTTGGGCTACTTGGTCTAGCATAATCATCAGCACTTGGTCTAGTAGCAGGTCTTGCAGTTCTTGTCTCAGGGCGAACTGGTTGAGTGGTATTGTTCGTTGGATTTCCCATCCTTCCATTGTTCTCTCTAATTGGATTCTGCTCCGCTCTTCCGCCTCTTTGGTATGGAGCCGTTATGCCGCTTCCTCTAGGTGCATAATGGGTATTGCTTCTACTAACTGAGCGCCCAAACCCGTTATCAAACCCATTTCCCCCATAAAATCCGTTATTAAAGCCGTGGTTATATCCTGCCCAATAAGCATTGTTCATTCCGAAACCATTGTTCCATCCCCATGGATTATAGCCAAAGCCAACATTCCATCCACCCATTGGACTAAAAAATGGATCGTAAATACTTCCACCAATAAACATAGGGTTTCTGTTGTAAAAGAATGGATCAACAAAGAAAGGATCGTAATATCCCATGCCCATACCTACACCGACAGTTGGTCCGTGAAAGCGTCTTAATCTTGCAGTATACTCATAATCATAGTAATCATCCATATTGAAATCCTGATTATTTCTATTTACAGTATTTTCATCCAATGGTAATGGTTCTTCTAACGCATAATCATCGGTATAGCCATCATTTGCAATGGCCTCTGTTTCTGCAGCAGATGGTGCAGGGATGCGAGGAATATCGGTTGGAGAATAATAAATATCATCAAATCTAGATAGGGTTGTTGATGACTGGTAGCTACTTGTACATGCACTCAGTAGACTTATGGTCGTAAGGGAAAGAATCCAATGAAGCTTTTTCATAATATGTTGATTTTATCTAGTATAAATGTCTCTATTTTTATTGATTATAACGGCTATAATTTCTTTATTTTTGCGCTCAATCAAACACGAAAATATCAAATATTATACCAATTATTATGGCTAAAGATTTTACCTCAAGAAAAGAAAATTATTCGCAGTGGTATAACGAAATAGTAGCAAAGGCAGATCTTGCAGAGCATTCAGCAGTAAGAGGTTGTATGGTTATTAAACCTTATGGTTACGCTATTTGGGAAAAAATGCAAGCTCAGCTCGATAAAATGTTCAAAGAAACAGGACACGTAAACGCATACTTTCCACTTTTCGTGCCTAAGAGTTTATTTGAGGCCGAAGAGAAAAATGCGGAGGGTTTTGCCAAGGAGTGTGCAGTGGTAACTCATTATAGATTAAAGACTGATCCAAATGATAAAACCAAGTTAATTGTAGATCCTGAGGCTAAGTTAGAAGAAGAATTAATTGTAAGACCAACTTCAGAAGCAGTTATTTGGAATACCTATAAAGGCTGGATTCAGTCTTACAGAGATTTACCTATTTTGGTAAATCAATGGGCAAACGTTGTTAGATGGGAAATGAGAACTCGATTGTTTTTAAGAACAGCGGAGTTTTTATGGCAAGAAGGGCATACTGCTCATGCTACTAAGGAAGAAGCTTTGGCTGAATCAAGAACCATGCTGGATGTGTATTCAGAATTCGCTGAAAAATACATGGCAATGCCGGTGGTAAAAGGGATAAAGACAGAGAGTGAGCGTTTTGCAGGAGCAGAAGAAACTTTTTGTATAGAAGCCATGATGCAAGATGGGAAAGCACTACAAGCCGGAACATCTCACTTTTTAGGTCAGAATTTTGCGAAGGCTTTTGATGTTAAATTTGCGAATAAAGAGGGGAAACTAGATCATGTATGGGCTACTTCTTGGGGTGTTTCCACTCGATTAATTGGTGGACTAATTATGACTCACTCAGATGATAATGGATTGGTGTTACCTCCAAACTTGGCTCCAATACAAGTTGCAATTGTTCCTATCTATAAAGGGGAAGAGCAGTTGGCGACTATTTCTGAAACAGCTTTGAAGATTAAAGCGAATTTAGAGGCGAAAGGTATTTCTGTAAAGTTTGATAACAGAGACACGCACAAGCCTGGTTGGAAGTTTGCAGAATACGAATTCAAAGGTGTTCCGGTAAGAATAGCCATAGGGCCTAGAGATTTAGAAAATGGAACGGTTGAGGTAGCTAGAAGAGATACATTAGAGAAAGAAGTATTGCAGATTGCTGATATAGAAACTAAGATTGAAAATTTATTAAAGAATATTCAAGATAACTTATATCAGAAATCAATAGACTTTAGAGCTGATAACTCCCATCATGTAGACTCTTATGACGAATTCAAACAAGTGTTGAAAGCAAAAGGAGGCTTTATTTATGCGCATTGGGATGGTACGCCTGAAACGGAAGAAAAGATAAAGCAAGAAACAAAAGCCACTATACGTTGTATACCTTTGAGTGAAAAGCAAGTAGAAGGCAAGTGTATGTACAGCGGAAACCCTTCGAAAGGAAAAGTAATATTTGCTAAAGCATATTAACTATGACAAACGATCAGCCAAAAATTAAACAAATTGCTCGAGAATTAGAATCAAAATCTAATTTAAAGCAAAAAGTATATCGTGAAACCAAAGAGCAGTTTAAGCAACTTAAAAAAGTAGCGAAGCATGTTGTTGATGAAATAAACGATTTAACCAGCGGTAAGCTAGATGATAATATTGAGGTGTTGTTTATTGACAAAGGCGATTACGAAATGCGGATTAAATTCGCAGGAGACGTATTGATTTGTTATATGCATACAAATGTGTTTGAATTTGAGCGATCGCACCCAATATGGAGCGCTAGTTATGTAAAAGATGATCCAGAGCGCTCTTATTGCGGTATGATTAATTTTTACAATTTCTTGGCTGATTCATTCAAGTATGACCGTAGGCAGGATAGTGGCTATCTAATAGCGCGAATGTTTGTTAATAAGGACCGTCATTTCTTCGTAGAAGGGAAGCGACAGCTTGGATTCCTATTTAATAACTTCTCAGATAGCATTATTACAGCCGAGTCTATTCGTTCTATAGTAGAAACTGCTATCTTATATGCCATGGAGTTTGATTTGTATACGCCACATTATAACGATATGAAAGAAATTTCTATCGGTGAAATGGTACATGAGTCAAGTGTGATGCGAGTAAAAACCGCTAAAAGAATGGGTTATAAGTTCTCTCAAGAAGAGGACGAAGAGTAGGATAAAAAAAAATTAAAAAGTTTTAGAAAAAGTATTGCAGAATTAAAAATTGGTAGTACTTTTGTCGTCCCAAATAAATGGGAAAAATACATAACGGTCCGTTCGTCTAGGGGTTAGGACGCCAGGTTTTCATCCTGGTAACAGGGGTTCGATTCCCCTACGGACTGCAAATTTTAAAGAAACAAGAACTATGGCTAATCATAAGTCAGCATTAAAGAGAATCAGACAGACTAAAGTACGTAACGAACGCAATCGTTACCAAGGTAAAACTACCAGAAATGCTATTAGTAAGCTTAGAGCAACTACTGAGAAGAAGGATGCTGAAGCAATGTTACCAAAGGTAGCTTCTATGATTGATCGTTTAGCTAAGAATAACATTATTCACAGCAATAAAGCGGCTAACTTGAAATCAAAGTTAACTAAACACGTAGCTGGTCTATAAGATAATTCTTTAAAAGAAATTTAAAGCCTTGATTTTTTAATCAAGGCTTTTTTTTGTGCCCTACTCTGACCTGAAATTAGTTGTTACAAAATGCATTTATGAACGATTAACATAGAAAAACAAAAAGGTTATACTTTAAAGGAAAATCCTATATATCATTATCTTATAAAAGTATAAATTTATTTCTTTAATAATTTTAATTCGTTTCTAAGTTAAAATGATTAAAATCAGATATGAATACCAAATTAAAAGATTTCACCATTTGAGTAACCATTAAGTTGAAAAGACTTTAAAAATAGCTACAATTGTTATTTTATGAATCTAAAAAACACATATCCCGAAATAGATAATTTTTTTAAAAAAGTTAGTTTTAACGAACATGATATTGATTTATTAATCAATACTTTATCTACTAAATACAGCAGTCTAGAATTGATAAGAGTAAAGAATGTGTTCAATTTAAAACTAATGGGTTATGGTTTGGAAAAAGAAGAAAAGAAACTTGAAAAAAATGTAGAGAAATTTAAAAAGCCCACTGATCAACTTAAAATTGAAAATAAAAATAGTAAAAAGGAGAAAAAAAAAGACGTTAGCAGAATCGATTTAAAAAACAAGATCAAAATTCATATGATGTAGTTAGAATTTCAAAGAATCTTAAATGGAAAACTTCTATTGTTAAGAAAATAATCAAAAATAGAACTGGGCTTAAAGCAACAAAAAAAATAAGTCTTGAGCAGTATGATTTATGTAAAGAAATTTTTGATTTGCGGAAAAAATCACTTCAAAGACAAGAAAGAATAGACTCTTTAGTTAAATCTTCAGCAAAAAGGAGGGTGGCTAGTATTTCAAAAAAATCTGCTGGAGTTTGGGATAGAATTGCTAAATATGGACCCGGAAAAATAATCTATATTAGAAGTAAATGATAGAAAAATTCTATGATCAATCTATAAATACAACTCATCTGCTTTTTAATACTTCAATAAACCTAGCACAACCAAATTTCCTCTCTTGTTTATTATTGATTCATATAATGAATTAATGTTGCTTACTTCTCGTTCTAATGTCTGTTGGATCATGACTAATTGTTGTGTTTAGGCATAACTATTAGTGAGTCTGAAAAGAAAAAATCGGAATCTTATTTGTTTCTATAAACACAACTTTTGTTCTTGATCCGATACGCCGAACCAACTGAGCTAATGAACTGAAAATTTTGGCATAAAAAAAGCCGTTTCATTAGAAACGGCTTCGTGTTTGTGGGCGATACTGGATTCGAACCAGTGACCCCCTGCTTGTAAGGCAGGTGCTCTGAACCAACTGAGCTAATCGCCCTTTTAAAAGGTTTATTCCTTTTTGTTTAGCGGTTGCAAATATACTACAAGATTTTATTTTGGCAATACTAAATTGAGAAAATATTTAAAAAATTTCTAATGCTTCGGCTACCGTAAATGTACTACCACCAATAAAGATAAAATCATCTTGATTCGCAGTCTTTTGAGCTGATTGTATGGCGTCCTTTATTGTGTTATAAATATTGCCATTTAACCCGTTTTCCTTCATTAGATCTAAAAGTGCCTCCTTTTTTAATGCTCTAGGAATTTTAGCTTCCGAAACATAGTAGGATGCTCGAGTTGGAAGTAGCTTTAAAATGGCACTAATGTCCTTATCATTCACCACAGTGATGATAAAATGAAGCTTATTGTGAGGAATACTTTTTAGTTGATTGACGATCGCCTTAATTCCTTCTACATTATGTCCTGTATCGCAAATGGTAAGCGGAGTAGTGGAGAGGGTTTCCCATCGGCCTCTTAAACCAGTGTTTGTTGTTACACTTTTAAGGCCATTTATTATACTCTTGTCGTCTAACTTTATATAATCCGATAATACCTCACAGCTCTTTAAAATGGTCAGAAGGTTTGCTTTTTGGTAGCTACCTTTTAATTCAAATTCAGGTAAATTAGCGTTATCTGATTCAGAAAAATAAATGGGGGCCTTTTCCTGTAGGGCTTTTTGTTCAAATACGGCTCTTATTCCTGAATCCTGTCCGATAACTACAGGGATTCCTGTTTTTATAATTCCAGCCTTTTCTGCTCCAATCAATTCTAAGGTATCTCCCAGAATACTTTGATGGTCGTAACTAATATTAGTGATTACACTCAGTATAGGCGTGATAATATTAGTTGAGTCTAATCGGCCGCCAAGCCCTGTTTCTATTACTGCAAAATCTACTTTCTCTGATGCAAAATAATTAAAAGCTAGCGCAACTGTCCACTCAAAAAAAGAGGGTTGAATTTCATTAAAGTCATCTTGATGTTTAGCAACAAAATCGACAACATATTTTTCAATAATTACCTCTCCGTTTATTCGTACCCGCTCTCTAAAATCGACTAAATGTGGTGAAGTGTATAAGCCTACTTTGTATCCTTGCTCTTGCAGAATGGAAGCCAAGCTATGAGAAACAGATCCTTTACCGTTAGTACCCGCTACGTGAATACTTTTAAATTTATCTTGAGGATTATCTAAAATAGTCGCTAAGCGAATGGTGTTGGATAAGTCTTTCTTAAAAGCAGTGTTTCCTACACGCTGAAACATCGGTAGTCGACTAAATAGATAGTCTAGTGTTTCCTGATAATTCATTTAATTCAAGATGAAAATAAAGGTCATTTGTCCTTTTTGCTCTTGTGCTGCGCTAGGATTTGCATTAAATTTAGTTGCATATGCTGCCTTTTGAGCTTTATCATATAAAATAGAACTAGCTGTAGTAGATCCCCTTGCTCCAGGAGTCGCTCTTACTACTTTTCCTATATTATCTACAATAATATCCACGACCACTTTGCCTTCCTCTTGAGAGTCATCCTTAATTCGAGGCGCACCTAACATGCTTCTTCCTGAAAGGTTAAAAGAAATACCATTTCCTTGACCGCCACCAGTTCTATTGGTGCTATTTGGGTCTCCATCAGTTGACCCCTGATCTCCTGGTTGGCCAGTTTCACCTTCTCCGCCATTGGTATTTTTATTTTTCTTCCAATTACTTAAAGCGTCCGTTAAGTTTTTATCGGGCTTAGGTTCTACCTTTACAGGTTCTTTTACTTCTTTAGGCTCTTCTTTTTTCTTTTTAGTTTCCACCGCTGGAGCGTCCTCAGTAGTGGTCAGAATATCCTGATCAGCGATAGCTTCTGTTGGTGTCTCCTCTGGTGTGTTGTCAATTATTTCCTCAGGAGTAGAAGTGCTCGCTACTTCTTCTGGTTGCACATCGCCCATACCCATTTCAGACGTTCCGAAATTAATGGTAATCCCTTCTTCTTCGGGTGGTGGATTCATATGCGTCATCCCAAAAAAGATAAATAGGATTACCAATACAATATGTAGTAATACTGTAGCAGTTAATCCTATTCGTTTATTTTTAGTTTCTACTAATTGCATTAGTTGGGGTTAGTCGCGAGTACTAGTTTAAATTTATTTCTATTTGCAATATCCATCACTTTTACAGCTTCTTCTATTGCTATGGTTTTGTCTACATGCAAAATAATTGATCCATCAACGTCACCTGAAAGTTTTTTTAAAAGCATCGGTTCGATAAATTCAAATTGAACTTGATCTTCATTGATGTAATAGTCTAACTCTTTAGTTATCGAAAGAGAGACTGTTTGTTTAGCCAATGTTTTACTTGAGCTACTTGGAAGTAGTAATTTCAATGCATTCGGACTAACCAATGTAGAAGTCAGCATAAAAAAGATCAACAATAAAAACACGATGTCCGTCATGGACGACATGTTAAAATTAGCACTTACTTTATTTCTAGATCGTATCGCCATTATGCTGGTTCGTTTAAAATATCTAAGAATTCAGTTGTTCTAGCTTCCATTCTAAAAACGACCTTTTCTACTTTGGCTACGAGAGTGTTATAGCCGATATAAGCTACAATTCCTACTACTAAACCTGCAATAGTGGTTACCATTGCAGTATAGATTCCTTCTGCTAACATGGCTACATCAATATTTCCACCTGCTGCTGCCATTTCGTGAAAGGCCAATACCATTCCAATTACGGTCCCTAAGAATCCAATCATAGGAGCTGCACCAGAAATCGTTGCTAAAGAAGCTAGATTCGTTTCAAGCTTATATAGTTCTAGTTTACCGGTATTTTCAATTGCTGCTGCAATATCTCCAAGTGGTTTACCGATTCTATTAACTCCTTTTTCTATCATCCTAGCAATAGGGGATGGGGTGCTTTTGCACAATGCTTTAGCTGCATCTATTTTGCCATCATGAATAAAATCTTTGATTTGATTCATAAAGTTTTCATCTTCTTTAGATGCCTTAGTGATGCTTAAATATCTTTCTACGAATATGTAAACGGCTAATATGGATAAAATAAATAGCGTCGACATAATAATTATTCCACCTACACCACCCGAAGTGATTAAGTTCATGATGGAAAGCGTTTCCTCTTGAGGCACAATAGCAGTGGTGTCTGAAACTGCAGTTCCGGCATCGCCGGTCATATTGATTTGCAATAGCATGGTTCTGATAGTTAAGATAAATTTATATCAGCTAAATTAGTTTTCTCTTATAATAGAAAAAGCTAACACCTGACTATTTGTAAACAGTCTGATGTTAGCTTTTATTGTATTCTATTTAATCTTTAGTGGTAAATCGCCATAAAAAAGATAGCGCCTAAAATATAACCTGCTAATGCAAGCCAACTAATATTTTTTAAATACCAAAAGAAAGATATTTTCTCCATTCCCATCGCTACAACTCCTGCCGCAGAACCAATAATTAACATAGATCCACCTGTGCCTGCTGCATAAGCGATAAAGTGCCAAATGTGATCATCTACAGGGAATACATTCATATCAAACATACCCATACTTGCTGCTACTAAAGGCACATTGTCAATAATTGCTGAACCAACTCCTAATAACAATACAAAGAATTTATTGTCCATAACAGCTTGTACATCTTGGCCGAATTGGAAAACTAAACCAAGAGATTCTAAAGCCGCTACGGTCATTAAAATACCTAGGAAAAATAGAATCGAAGGTAATTCAATTTTAGTCAATGCTTTCATGGTAGGACTAGAAGAATGTGAATCATGAGCGATGTCATTATTTGCACTTTCGGTAATACTAGTCATACTAAACTGTCGATTACTTACCATTTCGGCTACGAAAGCTACTACTCCTAACGAAAGCATCATACCTGCATAAGGTGGTAGATGTGTTATTGTTTTGAAAACTGGCACAAATACAATCATAATAAGGCCTAAATAAAGCATAGTAGGTCCCATTTTATTTTGCTCTCCCTCTTCTTTTGGCATCTCAAACTTGCCTTGGAAAGCAGGTAAGAAATTAGCAATAATCACCGGTAATAGCATGCATAAAAGCGAAGGCAATATTAAGTACTCTATCAATTTGATAGTAGTTACCCGATTACCCATCCAAAGCATAGTAGTAGTTACGTCACCAATTGGCGACCAAGCACCACCTGCGTTTGCAGAAACTACAATTAAACCGGCATACCAAATTCTGGTTTTGTTATCAGGAATTAGTTTTCTTAAAATGGTAATGAGTACGATAGTAGCCGTAAGGTTGTCAATAATAGCAGATAAGATGAATGCTAAAACAGCAAAAATCCACAAAAGCTTTCGCTTACTATCTGTTTTAATGTATTTCTTAATAGTTGAAAACCCATCGAAATGGTCGATTATTTCAACAATGGTCATCGCACCAATTAAGAAAATTAGAATCTCACAGGTCTTACCAAAATGATGTAAAAGTGTACTCTCCATCAAGTGTAACTTTTCTTCATGATCTAATAAGCCGAATCCTTCCATTAATTTGTGAGCATGAGAGTCAAACCATCCGGTGAAGGTATCTAAACCGAATGCTACAAATGCCCATGCAAGTGCCATCATTAGCAACGCTGGAACCAACTTGTCAATCTTTAATGTATGTTCAATAGTGATTGCCGTGTATCCTAATATGAATACAATGACAATGAGCATTTCATATCCCATCTTTTAAACTAATTTACTTAATGCTATACCAAAGGCATTTTTAGCAATACCTACTTTACGTGAATCTTTTTGGTGTGCAGTCACCATTGCTTTTTTGATAATATCAGAAGTATCGCCAAAAATTGCTTCGTCAGACATACTAGCTCCTGTTTGCATGAAATAAGCAAATACTCTTGCCATTCCGCAGTTTGAGATAAAATCAGGAATTACACTTATTTTACTGTCTGTGTACTCCGCAATAGGACCAAAGAAAATCTCTTGATCTGCAAAAGGAACATTTGCTCCTGATGAAATTACTTCCATGCCGCCTTTAATCATTCTATCTACTTGATCTTTTGTAATTAATCTAGATGCCGCACATGGAATAAAAATATCTGCTGAAATATCCCAAATCTTTGAATTTACGTCTTCAAAAGAAAGCATATTGTCTGCTTTCAAGAAGTTGCCCTCTTTTTTTAGGAATAAATCTTTTATTTCATCAAACGTAAAGCCATCTTCCTTAATTAATCCGCCTACACGATCAATAATACCAACAACTTTAGCTCCTTGTTGAGCCAAATAATAAGCTCCTGCAGCTCCAACATTACCCCAACCTTGAACGATAACTTTCTTACCTTTTACATCAGAATTATGATAAATGCTGTAATAATGCTTTACAGATTCAGCAACACCAAATCCAGTCACCATATCAGCTACTACAAATCTTCTATTTATATCAGGGCTGTAGTTTGTATCTTGGATTACTTTTATTACACCATTTCTTAACTGACCAATTATATTGATTTTTTCAGCCTCATTTGGTTGATAATGACCATTGAAAACACCCTCTTGTGGATGCCATACCCCGCAGCTTTCTGTAATTGGAATAACTTCATGTATTTCATCTACATTTAAATCACCACCTGTTCCGTAGTAGTTTTTTAATAATGGTGCTACTGCTTTATACCACCTTTCTAAAACACCTTGCTTTCTTGGATCATTTGGATCAAAATTGATTCCTGATTTAGCTCCACCTATAGCAGGGCCTGAAACCGTAAATTTAACTTCCATTGTTTTTGCCAATGAAGTTACTTCATGCTTATCTAACCCAACACGCATTCTTGTTCCGCCACCGGCAGCACCTCCACGTAAAGAATTAATCACTACCCAACCTTCAGCTTCTGTTTCAGAATCTTTCCATTCGAAAACTATTTCTGGTTGTTTATTCTCGTATTTTTTAAGTAAATCTTGCATTAAATTTTAATTTGGGACAAATGTATAAAAACTATCTTTTAAGGAATGGAATAAATCATTATTTAAGGTAAATATAATCCGCCTGATGAGTAACTTTTTTGTGCACCAGTTACCGAAGAAATGGTATTTTCTTCTTCACGTATTCTCAAAACGCCTAAAAATCCAAATATAATGGCTTCTTTGAATTCAATTAATTTTGCATCTGGCACGATTAAATTGGTGGATGATAACTCGCTCAATCGCTCTATGAAATAATGATTATAGACACCACCACCTGTTATTAGGGTTGTTTTGGCCTTTGATGATTGCTTTGCTTTTGCAATTATGTGGGCATAAAACTCGACTAGGGTGGCTAATTTATCTGAACTGTTGAGCTCATATTTTTCTAATATTGGCAAAAAATCGCTGTTGATCCATTCGATACCTAAAGATTTCGGAGGGTTTAACCGAAAATAGGAGAGTTTTTTTAGTTCATTAAAAAGTGTTTCATCTACACTTCCATTTGCAGCTAGCTTTCCACCTTCATCGTATTTTAATCCTAACTCTGCTGCAAAAATATTTAGCGGAATGTTAAACGGACAGCAATCATAAGCGATGCGCTTTCCATTATCATCAAATGAAATATTCGCAATGCCACCTAAATTTATACATGCATCATATTCATGAAATAATAATTGATCCCCAATTGGAACTAGCGGAGCTCCTTGTCCGCCTAAAGCCACATCACCTGACCTAAAATCGCCAACGACTTTTATACCAGTTTTTACCGCTAGTGCCGCGTTGTTGGCTAATTGAAAAGTAAGTTGCTTTTGGGTTTGATGAAAGATGGTGTGTCCATGATTTCCGATTAAATCGATGTTTATTCTAACATCATTTTTAAATTTGAGGACTTGTTGCACAACAAATTCTGTCCAATCATTTTGTAATTCAATTAACTCCAACCCGGATAGGTGAATACTCTTTTTTAACCGCTCAGCGAGGTGGTTAGGGTAGTCGATTGTTTTTGCAGAAATAGTCGTAAAGCTCCATTTGTTTAATGCATTTGTTTGAAAGGTGGTTAGTGCTAGATCTAAACCATCTAATGAAGTTCCGGACATAATACCCAATGCGTTATAAACATTAATCATAATAAATTGTAATAAAAGAAATGAAAGAGTTAATTTTGGCCTTCGAATTAATTAGAGTTTAAAATTACATTTATATAAGTATGGATTTTCAATTATCAGAAGAACATATTGCAGTAAGAGATGCTGCAAGAGATTTTGCACAAAACGTATTGAAGCCTGGCGTTATCGATCGCGATGAAAAACAGCAATTTCCAACCGAAGAAATTAAGCAATTAGGTGAGCTTGGTTTTATGGGAATGATGGTAGACCCAAAATACGGCGGTGGCGGTATGGATACTGTTTCTTATGTTTTAGCAATGGAAGAGATTTCTAAAATTGATGCTTCAACCTCTGTGGTAATGTCAGTAAATAATTCTTTGGTTTGTTGGGGAATTGAAAAATATGGAACAGAAGAGCAGAAACAAAAGTATCTAAGACCATTAGCTACAGGTGAAAAAATTGGGGCATTTTGTCTTTCTGAGCCTGAAGCAGGTTCTGATGCGACTTCACAAAGAACTACCGCTATTGACAAAGGAGATCACTATTTGTTAAATGGCACAAAAAACTGGATTACAAATGGTGGTAGTGCATCTTACTATATTGTGATTGCACAAACGGATATAGATAAAAAGCATAAAGGAATTAATGCATTTATCGTAGAAAAAGATTGGGAAGGCTTTACAGTAGGAGCTAAAGAGAATAAAATGGGTATTCGAGCATCTGATACGCACACATTGATGTTTACAGATGTAAAGGTTCCGAAAGAAAACAGAATTGGAGAAGATGGATTTGGTTTTTCTTTTGCCATGAAAGTTCTTTCAGGTGGAAGAATTGGTATTGCTGCTCAAGCTTTAGGTATTGCTTCAGGTGCTATGGAATTTGCGATTGCTTATTCTAAAGAAAGAGAAGCATTTGGTAAGCCAATTAATCAGCATCAAGCAATTGCTTTTAAATTAGCTGATATGGCTACTACAGTTGAAGCTTCGAGACTTTTATGTTTAAAGGCAGCTTGGATGAAAGATGCTGGATTGAACTTTGATAAAGAAAGTGCTATGGCGAAGGTGTTTGCATCTCAAACTGCTATGGATGTGGCTACCGAAGCTGTTCAAGTTCATGGAGGTTACGGATTTGTTAAAGAATACCACGTAGAGCGATTAATGCGTGATGCAAAGATTACCCAGATTTATGAGGGAACTACAGAAGTTCAAAAAATTGTAATTTCTCGTTCTGTATTGAAATAATAGAATTCTATATAAAGTAAAAAGGGTCGGTAATATTACCGACCCTTTTTTTATGAGATAAATTCAAGAAGTTTTTCTAATGCCACTCCACGGCTTCCTTTTATTAAAATAGCCGAGTTGTTTATAGATTTTAACTCACTTGAATCGACTAAATGTTGTCGTTCTTCAAAAAACTTATATGCTGGATATTTTTTCGAATGCTTACTAAAGTGTTTTCCAACAAAAATGCCATTTGTTGGCTTTAAAGAAACCACTAATTCCAAAATAGATTGATGTTCTTCAAAGCTCGCTTCTCCTAATTCAAACATATCACCTAAGATTAATGCCTTTTCTTTAGTTGAATTTAGCTGAGCGAATGACTCCAATGCAGCATTCATACTCGTTGGGTTGGCGTTATAAGCATCTAAATAAATCGTATTATTTCCTTTCTCAATGATTTGTGACCGATTCATATCAGATTGGTAGCTAGAAACAGCATCATTAATATCATTTTCATCTACACCGAAATAATTTCCAACGCAAACTGCTGCCAACAAATTGTCATAATTATAACTGCCAAATAGCTGACTTGTGATAGGCTCATTAGATTTAGTCGTTACTCCATCGTAAGACCAATTCCAAATAAAAGAAATGAATGGATTGCTTGATTCTAAGCTTCCTTCTAGATTGGCTTGTGCATTTTTTCCGTAGGTTACAGCTTTTAAGCCTCTAGCTTTAGCCATTTCTTGTAGTACATCTGAATCTGCATTAAGAAAGAGCTTTCCTTCCGATTGTTTGATGTAATCAAAGAGTTCTCCTTTTCCTTTTTTGATTCCTTCTACACCACCAAAACCTTCTAGGTGTGCCTTACCTATGTTGGTTATCAAGCCGAAGTTGGGAGCTGCAATTTTACTTAAAAAGGCTATTTCTTCTTGATGATTAGCTCCCATTTCTATGATAGCAAGTTCATGTTCTTTTTTGATTGCTAATAAGGAAAGCGGAACACCAATATGGTTATTTAAATTTCCTGCTGTATAATACAAGTGAAACTTTTTGCTTAAAACTGCAGCCAATAATTCTTTGGTTGTTGTTTTGCCGTTAGATCCAGTAATGCCTATTATTGGTGTTTTAAGTATTTCTCGATGGTGTTTAGCTAAATCTTGAAGACTTGATAACACATCTTTTACTAAAAAATGCCTTTCTGCTAAAAGATCATTTACTTCTTCATCAATTACAACATATTTAGCCCCTTTATCTATAGCTGACTTCGCATATAGATTTCCGTTAAAATTATCACCTTTTAATGCAAAGAAAATACAATCTTTTTCTATATTTCTACTATCTGTAGATACTGCACTACTAGAAAGGAATGCAGCATATAATTCATTCAAATTCATAATTATTCAAAAAAAAAGCCTCCTCAATAATGAGAAGGCTAAATTTAATAGATTATATCCTAATATCCACCCAAACCTACTGGGCTTCCTACTCTTGTCATTGCACATCTAAATCCTAAATACGGAGACGATTGATCTTCATCTAAGAATCTTCTTGTTCCCGGAGTCATCCAATATGCACGGTCATTCCATGATCCGCCTTTATATACTCTTGCTCTATCTGAGATCAATGAGGTGGTACCGTAGTTGTACATAGCTTTATCGCCTTTCTCATCGTAGGCAGCTTTTGTGTCAAAGTACACACTAGATTCTAGGTCACCATCTTCGTAATTAATTACGTCGGCCTGTTTATAATTTCTTCTTTCTTGTAGGTTATCATCTTCAACATTTACTTCTCTTCTTCTTAATCTACCCAAGCTATCCTTTTCTGCAATATATCCATCCGCGTCTCTTTGCAGCGTTGTGAAGACATTTCCTCTAAAAGGTCTAAAGTCATCAACATCATCAAAAGAAAGTGGTCGATAAACGTCCATTACCCATTCAGAAACATTACCTGCCATGTTGTACAAGCCATAATCGTTTGGCCAATAAGAGTAAACAGGTGCCGTAATTTCAGCATTGTCATTTAAGTAACCTGCAACACCCATATTATCACCATTTCCTCTTTTGTAGTTAGCCAACATCTGACCTAGATAATCGTCATCGGCATTTCTTACACCATGTCCATTCCAAGGGTAAAATTTCTTTTCTACAACTAATTCGCCAACGGTGTTTCCAACTAGACCATAAGCGGCATACTCCCATTCAGCTTCAGTCGGTAACCTGTAGTCTGGTAGTAGAATACCGTCTTCCATTTTAACATTTCTCGTTTCTTTATTTGGGTCCAAATCAATCATACCATCAATTCGTTTGCCGCTCTCATATTGTCCATTCATGTATGCAGCGGTATTAAAATTGTCTTCGTTTATTTGGTTTGGATAATGATCAAATAAACCTTCTCGAATTAGAATTATTTCATTCACACGATCTGTTCTCCATGCGCAAAAATCGTTCGCTTGCAACCAATTTACCCCCACAACAGGATAATCTCTATAAGCCGGATGACGAAGGTAGTGCTCAACATACGGTTCGTTGTAGGCTAATTTACTTCTCCACACTAAAGTATCAGGTAACGCCTTCTTATATACCTCAGGATAGTCTGCTCCAAACACTCGGTTTACCCAATAAAGATATTCCAAGTAGTGAAAATTTGTAACTTCAGTTTCATCCATATAGAATGAAGATACAGTAACCGTTCTAGGCTTGTTATTCCAATCATAGAAAATATCTTGCTCAATTCTACCCATCGTAAAACGTCCGCCTTCAATTAGAACAAGCCCAGGACCTGTTTCTTGTTCAGCGTATGGTATTTTCTCAAAACCACCGTTTTTTGGATTATTATATTCCCATCCTGTTGATGAAGAACGCTCTCTTGAACAAGAAGCCATTAAAAATGAGATAACACCAATTAGTATAAAGGTGTAATTTTTAAAACTTTTCATAGTTTTTGCAGTATTTATAATGTTCAAAAATAGTGATTTTTATGATGTATTTACTATAAACTAAAAAGAAGGGCAGCTTATTGTCTTAAATTTAACTTTTCTGGGTGGACATGGAAGGTTAATTCTCATTGAAATTTCATGAGAACCTGCTGCCTTATTGGACAAAGTACTGGTAGTAATATCATAACTATAGCCGAACTTAAATTGGTCTGTTTCTATTCCAACTAATCCAATAAATGAATCACCGATTCTATGCCACAATCCTAATACAAGTGGACCTTTATTAGCATATACACCCAAATTAATATGTTGGAAATTTCCCTGTTGTTGAAATAATATGTTTGGTGACCAAGACATGTCCTCTGCTCGAATCCCAAATGGTAAAACAGCACCAATATGAGCAGTATATTTTCTAGGAAGAGGCGACGGCCTACCTAGAAAAGATTCTTCAGGTTCTGTTAAATGGTGGACTGCTAAGCCGAAATAAAACTTTTCACTAAATCCTAAAATTCCTGCGGAAGCATCAAAATAAGAAGTACTTTCAGAAATAATAGGTTCGTTTGTTAAATTCACAAAACCCCTTCTTGGATCAATCATATCGCCAAATCTCAGATTGTCTGTATCTACTGATCGTTGCATGTAAGTGCCTTGTGCACCAAATTTTATAGAAAAACGTCTATTTATCTCTAGCTGGTAGGAGTACATTAAACTTACATTGGTTGTGTTAAGCACTCCCTCTCCAGTCCGATCATTTAATATAAGTAACCCAAGGCCTCCGTTTATTGCGTCGAAATGCTGATCATAACTAGCACTGGTAGTTATAAACGAATTATCAATACCGGGCCATTGATTTCTATAATTCATTAAAATTCTTGGACATTTAGCCGTTCCGGCAAATGCAGGATTTAAATATAAAGGGTTTGCGTAAAATTGAGAAAATCCTGGATCTTGGGCATAGGCAGCCGAATTCATCAGAATTTTAAATGTTAAATATATAAAGGTAAATCGCAATAGTGTCTTTCGCATGGACAACAAATATAATTAAACAAACTAAAAAAATTATAAAGTGTTTAATTGAACTTAAAAAATCTTAATAATCCGATTCACAATAATATTAAAATGGAATCGTTTTTATGCAACTAATTAGATTAATTTTGAATCTATTCTTTAAATGACCTTAAAATGACAACAATAAAACTCCATTTTATTTCAATTTCTATCTTTTTTATGGCTCTTATTGTCCCATTTTTAACTTTTGGGCAAGGGAATAAGTATAAAATAGCATCTGCTTCAATTAAATCTGAGGTTTTATTTGGTCAATCGGTCCAACGATTTATATTTTTTGAAGGAGCCCATTATGATTTGTCTCGAGGAGAAATTCCCTATAAATTGATTCAACTTCCTATTTCAAATCAAGTTAATTTAGTTAATGTTGCTCTTGATAATGAAGTTTATTCACCTGTTGATAATCAAGAAGTAATAAGTTTGTTGAATAGTCAAGGTGGATTGCCTGACGTCATGATCAGAACTTCTTATGGATTCTTTAAAAAGCAAAAATTTGCTTCCTTAGAAGTATTTCCTTTTAAATTTAACTCCCTCACAGGTGCTGTAGAACAGCTTATTTCATTTGATATTACTTATTCTACTGCTAAAATACCGCCGGCTAATAATCAAAAAATAGCTGCTTTTTCATCAAATTCTGTGTTAGCTTCAGGAGAATGGTTTAAGTTATCAGTGGATAAGGATGGAGTTTTTAAGTTGGATGCTCAGTTTTTTGAATCTTTAGGTATTGATATTTCTACAATAAATCCACAAACTGTTAAAATATATGGGAATGAACATGGTATGTTACCGGCATTAAACTCTCAAAACAGTGTAGATGATTTAAAAGAACTTCCTATCAAGTTTGAGGGTGAATTAGATGGTGTTTTTAATTCGTCAGATTATTTACTGTTTTATGGTAAGGGGCCTAATGAAGTTTATTATGATTCAACAGTAGCTCGTTTTCGACAGAGAATGAATTTATATTCTGATAAAACATACTATTTCCTAACTTATGGAGGTGTAAATGGTAAGAGGATTAGCAGTCAAGCTTCCTTGACAACTACTGCGACCAATTTTGTTACAAATTTTGATGCTTTTCAGCATTATGAAAAAGAACGAATTAACTTGATTAAGTCAGGCCAACTTTGGCTTGGGGAGTCTTATGATGTAACTAACAATTATCAGTTTGTTTTTGATTTTCCGAATGTAGATCTTTCCGAGTCAGCGGTTTTAGAAACTTCATTTTTTGTTCGTTCAGGAGTTCCTAGTAAAGTTGATATTTCTATTGGAGCGAGCAACTTTACCATGAATTTGGGAACTGTTAATTTAAATCGTTACGAGGGGGCTTTTGCGTCAGAAGGACGTTCTACTTTTATTTTTAGCCCTTCATCGAATCTTGTTACAGTAAATACTTTGTTTAATAAACCTCAAGCCTCCTCTAAAGCTTGGCTTAATTTTCTTTCTATCAATGCTAAAAGAAGGCTAGTTTTTAATGGAAATCAATTTGGGTTTAGAAATATCAATTCTGTAGGTCCTAATGAAATTACCAATTATACAATTACAGGACAACCTGAGAATGCAATCATTTGGGATGTTACATCCGTATTTGATGTAAAAAATCAGCTTTATACATCAAGTAGCAACTCTATACAGTTTAATATTAAGACGGATCGCTTAAAAGAGTTAGTTGTTTTTGATACAGGATATGAAGAAGTCATTTTTGAAGGAGTCGTTGAAAACCAGAACCTACATCAATTAGAGAATATTGATTACGTAATTGTCAGTCATCCTCTTTTTATAGATCATGCTCAGCAACTAGCAAATTTTCATAGCAATGACGGTTTAAGGATTAAGGTGGTTACTCCCAAACAAGTGTATAATGAATTTAGTGCTGGTTCACAAGATCCTGTTGCCATAAGATCTTTTTTAAGAATGCTCTATCAAAAAGCTACAGCTCCTGAAAACTTACCTAAATATTTACTACTTTATGGTGATGGATCTTATGACCCAAAAGATCGACTTTCAGGTAATACCAACTTTATAGTTACCTATCAAAGTCCTAATTCTGTTAGTCCTGTTGGTTCATTTGTTAGTGATGAGTATATGGGGCTGCTTGATCCCAACGAGGGTAAATTTGGTTCATTTGATAATGATATGTTAGATGTTGGAGTTGGAAGATTTCCTGTTAAAACACTAGCTGAATCTCAGTCAGTCTTGACCAAAACAATGTCTTACAATACGCCTGCTACTCTTGGTGATTGGAGAAATGAGGCTGTTTTTGTGGCTGATGATGAGGACGGTACTTTGCACATGAATCATTCTGCGATTGTTTCTAGAAATTTAGATTCAATTCCCTTCTTTAATGTTGAAAAGCTCTATTTAGATGCGTTTCCACAGGTATCTACACCTGGCGGAGATCGATATCCGTTAGCCAATATCGCAGTTAATTCAGCTATTAATAACGGTAGTTTGATTGTTAACTATACAGGTCATGGTGGAGAAACGGGTTGGACTGCCGAGCGTGTGGTAGGTGTTAGTGACATAAATGCATGGACTAACTCTAAGCAATTGCCATTGTTTATTACAGCAACTTGCGAATTTAGCCGTTTTGACGATCCATTTAGAAATTCAGGAGGAGAATTGGTACTGTTGAACTCAAATGGCGGAGGTATTGCTTTAATGACAACAACTCGTCTTGTTTATGCGACTCCAAATCTATATTTGAATGACACGCTTTACAAAAGAATGTTTGAAAAGATAAATGGAAATTATAAGCGATTGGGGGATGTTTTTGCAGAGACGAAAGCGCAGCATTCTGGCTCCACAAATGCCAAAAATTTCACCTTGTTGGGAGACCCTGCTATTCGTTTAGCTATTCCTCGTTATAGCGTTGTAACCACCTCAATAAATGGTAATGCAATTTCAGGTAATGATACTTTAAAAGCGCTAAGTAAAGTAACTATCGAAGGTGAGGTTCGAGATGATAATGGAGCTCTGATGACTAATTTTAACGGGCTAATTTATCCTACAGTTTTTGACAAAATAAAAACCTTCAAAACACTTAATAACGATAATAATGGTCCGTATACCTATAAATTAAGAAATAGCAGGCTGTTTAAAGGAAAGGCGAGTGTAGTAAATGGACGCTTTTCTTTTCAGTTTATTGTACCGAAGGATATCGTTTATAGTGTAGGCTCAGGAAAAATTAGTTATTACTCAAGCGATAATAATATTGACGCAACAGGGGGAACGACAAACTTTATGATAGGAGGTACGGCAGACTCTGTTGATTTGGATACCGAAGGTCCCGAAATTGAGGCCTACTTAAATGATAAACAATTTATTTATGGCGGGATAACAGATGAGAATCCTATCCTTATTCTTGAGTTAAATGATCCACAGGGTATTAATACTGTTGGTAATGGTGTAGGTCGGGATATAGTAGCATACTTGGATGACGAAACAGACAACACATTTGTTTTAAATGACTTTTATGAAGCAGAGTTGAATGATTACAGCAGAGGTAAAGTTACCTATCCATTTCAAGGCCTTTCTGAAGGTAAGCATCGACTTACCATAAAAGCATGGGACGTACATAATAACTCTTCCAATAAAACAATTGATTTTGAGGTTGTAATTCAGAAAGATGTCAAGCTTGATAATGTGCTTAACTATCCAAATCCATTCACCACAAATACTCAATTTTGGTTTGAGCATAATCAGGCTGGACAAGTTTTAGATGTGAAGGTCGATGTGTTTACGGTTAGTGGAAAACTAGTAAGGTCGATTACTGAAGTTGTGGTTGCCGAAGGCTATCACTCTAGACAGATTAATTGGGACGGTTTGGATGACTTTGGCGATAAAATAGGCAGAGGAGTTTATGTGTATCGACTAAAGGTTCGGTCAAGAAATGGGTCAGTTGCTGAGAAATATGAAAAGTTGGTCATTTTATAATATTGTTAAAATCTCATCATTTAGAATTCTTATATTTGCGTCCGTTTGGTAAAAATTAAAATAGATCAATGAAATTCAGAAATATAATTAGTTATTGCATTCTTTTTATTTCGTTTGTGGGGTATGCTTTTGCACAACAAACGAATCAATTCAAAAGGGCAGATCAAGTTCAATTAAATACCATTACTACGGCAGTTCCATTTCTTCAAATTACGCCTGATTCAAGATCAGGGGCTCTTGGAGATGCAGGAGTTGCTTTATCTCCAGATGCAAATTCTACACACTCCAACCCATCAAAACTAGCTTTTATTGAAGAGGATATGGGGGTGTCATTATCTTATTCTCCTTGGTTGAGAAATCTAGTTCCTGATATAAACTTATCCTATGTTTCTTTCTTTAAGCGTATAGATAAGAGATCTGCAATTGGAGCATCACTAAGGTATTTTTCACTTGGTAAAATTACCTTTACAAATGATCAAGCACAGGCTATTGGAGATTTTAATCCGAATGAATTTGGGATTGATTTTACTTACGCTTCAAAACTTTCAGACTATTTTTCAATTGGTGTTACCGGTAGGTTTATAAACTCTAATTTGACACAAGGTCAGGCAGAATCAAATCCAGGAAGAGCTGTTGCTGTAGATGTTTCAGCATTTTATGAAAGTGATCGATTTAGGTTAGGTGATTATAATGCGGTGGCTAGAGCAGGTGCAAATATTTCTAACATTGGTTCTAAAATTTCTTATACAGAAACCTCTGATGCTGATTTCATTCCGATTAACATGCGTTTAGGGGCCGGTTTAACATTGGATCTTGATGACTATAACCAATTAACTTTTTTGTTTGATGTAAATAAGCTATTGGTTCCAACGCCACCAATTTATCAGTTAAATGAAGATGGTGGGTTAGTTATTGATTCTGAGGGGAATCCTGTTATTGAAGAAGGAGAAGACCCTAATAGAGGTATTGCTAGTGGTATGTTTGGTTCATTTAATGATGCACCAGGAGGTTCTGCTGAAGAGTTTAGAGAGCTTAATTATTCTGTTGGTTTAGAATATTGGTATGATCAACAGTTTGCCGTAAGATTAGGTTATTTTTATGAGCATCCAACCAAAGGAGCGCGTCAATTTTTTACAGCAGGTTTGGGATTAAGGCTTAATGTAATTGGAATTGATTTGGCTTATTTAGTTGGGAATGCACAACGAAATCCATTGGCTAATACGGTTAGACTATCCTTATTAATCAATTTTGACGATATGACTAAGCCAAATACTAACAATTAGGATGAAGATTAGAGTAGGTTTTGGTTTTGACGTTCATCAATTGGAGGATGGTAAAGATTTTTGGCTAGGAGGAATTAAAGTTCCACATACTAAAGGAGCAACAGGTCACTCAGACGCAGATGTTTTGATTCACACTATTTGTGATGCATTGCTTGGGGCAGCCAATTTAAGAGACATAGGCTTTCACTTTCCGCCTACTGATATTACTTATAAAGGTATTGATAGCAAAATCTTATTGAAAGATGTAGTAACCTTATTAAAAGATAAAGGTTATGCTATTGGTAATATAGATGCTACTATTGCATTAGAACTTCCTAAAGTTAATCCGCATATTCCTGCCATGAAGGAGGCACTTATTCCGATATTAGAAATTGAGGAAGGTGATTTATCAATTAAGGCAACTACCACAGAAAGGTTAGGTTTCGAAGGACGACAAGAAGGGGTGTCTGCATACGCTACTGTTTTAATCCAGAAGAAATAATAGACCTTTTTTGTAATTGTAGGGTCTTTTTTAATTCTAAATTTTATTTGTATAAACAATAAGCAATGAGGTCAGTTAAAAAAGAAATTGAATTTACAGAATACGACACGTTGCAGGATTTAATCAATTCTGACCAATTATTATTAAATGCTGCTATAGAAATTGCTCATACCGCCTACGCCCCTTATTCTAATTTTAAA
Source organism: Vicingaceae bacterium (assembly GCA_028336925.1). Classification (GTDB taxonomy): domain Bacteria; phylum Bacteroidota; class Bacteroidia; order Flavobacteriales_E; family Vicingaceae; genus Acidiluteibacter. Next base: position 25,969 of record JAOKVV010000008.1, read on the forward strand.
GTTGGTGCTGCTATTTTACTAGCCAATGGTGAAGTGGTAATCGGAAATAATCAAGAAAATATTGCTTATCCTTCCGGATTGTGTGCAGAGCGTGTGGCAATTTTTCACGCAGGTGCAACGCATCCTAACGAGTCGATAAGTACAATTGCAATTTATGCTGAATCCGATGTGATGCCTGTGGATACAGCAATTTCACCATGTGGAGCTTGCAGGCAAGCAATTATGGAATATCGTCAAAAACAAACCACTCCAATACGTGTTATTTTAAAGCCTCAACAGGGTAAAATATGGGTATTTGAATGCATAAGCGATTTACTTCCATACGCATTCGATTTAAAAGGACTTAAAAAACCAAATTAAGTGCTCAATAGTCGTTCAAATATTATAAATTTGTAATCCATTTTTAAAGAAGGTGTAATGGCTAAAAAAACAACATCAACAAAGAAGAGCAATTTTTCAAAAGAAACATACTTAACGTGGTATGAGTCTATGCTTTTAATGAGAAAATTTGAAGAGAAAGCAGGACAGTTATATATCCAACAGAAAATTAGAGGTTTCTGTCATTTGTACATAGGTCAAGAAGCATTAGTTGCCGGAGCTATGTCAACCTTGACAGATGACGATAATATGATTACAGCTTACAGAGATCACGCCCATCCATTAGCAAAAGGAGTTCATCCAAATGCTGTGATGGCTGAATTATACGGTAAAGTAACTGGGTGTTCAAAAGGAAAAGGTGGATCAATGCACATTTTTGACAAAGACAAGAATTTCTTTGGAGGACATGGTATTGTTGGAGGTCAAGTGCCATTAGGCGCAGGTATCGCTTTTGCTGATAAGTACAAAGGAAATAAAAATGTAACAGTATGTTATATGGGTGATGGAGCTGTTCGTCAAGGGGCATTTCACGAAGCCTTAAATATGGCGATGACTTGGAAGCTTCCAGTTATTTTTGTAATTGAAAATAACCAATATGCTATGGGTACATCTGTAGAGCGTACTTCTAATGTGACAGATTTGAATAAGTTAGCACTAGCATTTGATATGCCTAATGAGCAAGTAAATGGAATGGCATGTGAGCCAGTTCATGAAGCTTTTGAAAGAGCGGTAGAAAGAGCTAGAAATGGTGAAGGTCCAACCTTGTTGGAAATGAGAACTTACCGTTATAAAGGACATTCAATGTCTGATCCTGCTAAATACAGAACTAAAGAGGAGCTAGAGGAATACAAAACAATGGACCCAATAGAGAATGCTTTAGCTGTTATAAAAGACAAAAAGTATGCTACGGAGGCTCAATTGAAGGAAATTCAAGATAGAGTAAAGGCACAAGTTAAAGAATCAGTAGATTTTGCTGAAGAGTCAGAGTTTCCGAAAGCAGAAGATTTATATAATGACGTATACGTTCAAGAAGATTATCCATTCTTGAGAGACTAAAATAAAAACAGTTATGGCTGAAATTATAAAATTACCCCAACTAAGTGATACAATGGAAGAGGGGACTGTTGCTAAATGGCATAAGTCTGTTGGAGAACAGGTGAATGATGGTGATTTACTTGCAGATATAGAGACGGATAAAGCCACCATGGAGTTTGAGTCTTTTCAAGAAGGTATTTTACTTTTCCAAGGAATAGAAGAGGGTAAAACAGATAAAGTTAATTCGATACTTGCTATTGTAGGAGAGAAAGGAGAAGATTATTCTCATTTATTAAATGGTTCTTCGGATGATTCTGCTCCTAAAAAAGACGAAAAGAAGTCTGCTCCTGTTGCTGAAAACAAAAAGGCTTCACCAAAAGCTGATACGAGCTCTATTAATGCAACTATCGTAAAAATGCCAAAGCTTAGTGATACCATGAAAGAGGGTACAGTAGCGCAGTGGCATAAAAAAGTTGGTGATAGTGTAGAATCTGGTGAGGTATTAGCAGATATTGAAACGGATAAAGCTACAATGGAATTCGAATCATTTGATGATGGTGAATTACTATATATAGGAGTAGAAGAAGGCAAAACTGCTGAAATTGATGCTGTTTTAGCTGTAGTTGGTGAAAAGGGAGCTGACTATCAGACCTTAATTGATTCATACAACCAAGGCGATAATTCTGATGCAACTGAGGAAGAAAAAGAAGTAGTAAGTACAATTACTCCTTCAGCACCTGAGCGTAAAGAGTCTACTGCTGAATCTACCACAAGTGGAGGAAGAATTAAGGCTTCACCTCTTGCAAAGAAAATGGCAGAAGATAAAGGAATTAATCTTTCTGAGGTAAGTGGAACAGGAGATAACGGTAGAATCACCAAAAAAGATATTGAAAATTATACACCAAAAACACAGTCGTCTGCTGCATCAGGTGTTTCTTCTTCAGCATCTTTTGGAACTGAGAATTATGAAGATAAGCCAGTTTCTCAGATGCGTAAGACCATTGCTAAGCGATTAGCTGAAAGTAAATTTACAGCGCCTCATTTCTACTTAAACATTGAACTAGATATGACCAATGCTATTGCTGCAAGAAAGGCAATCAATAGTATGGAAGGTGTAAAAGTGTCTTTTAATGATATGGTAGTAAAGGCAGCAGCTGTTGCTTTGCAAAGACATCCACAGGTTAATTCATCATGGATGGGTGATAAGATTAGAGTAAATCATCATGTAAATATTGGTGTAGCAGTAGCTGTTGAGGATGGTTTATTGGTTCCTGTTGTTCGTTTTGCGAATACGAAGCAGTTAACTCAAATCGGTGCTGAGGTAAAGGATTTTGCTCAGAGAGCTAAAGATAAAAAACTGCAACCACAAGATTGGGAAGGAAGTACATTCTCTATTTCTAACTTAGGAATGTTTGGTATTGATAGTTTCACAGCTATCGTAAATCCTCCGAATGCTTGTATTTTAGCAGTAGGTGCAATTAAAGAAGTGCCTGTTGTAAAAGATGGTCAGATAGTTCCTGGTAACATTATGAAAGTAACTCTTTCATGTGATCATAGAGCTGTAGATGGCGCTTTAGGTGCTGCATTCTTGCAAACATTTAAACAACTAATTGAAAATCCTGTATCGATGTTAGCTTAATATCGAACAGAATAAAATAGAAAAGCCCGAAACTAATTTTAGTTTCGGGCTTTTTGTTTCTACTAACTTTCATTTAGAACGTTAGATAATCTTTTCGCTTATTGAGTAACAGTTAATTTCCCCAACATAACAGGGTAGTGTCCGGGGTAGGTACAGATGTACTCATAATCTCCTGCTGCTGGAGCAGTAAAAGTTACTGTTAATTCTTCACCCATATTCGTCATCTTTGTTGACACAATAATACGATCGTCTGCAGGTGTGAAATTAGCATCAGGACCTGCTGCAATACCTGCAGTTGCAATCTCTTGACCAATTCCTACTGGAATTAATACAAAGTTGTGAAGCATACCTGCTGCACTTGATTGATTCTTGAAAGTCATGGTAACTTCTGCGCCCTCTACTAAAGTGAGAGTAGCAGGCTCAAATGCGACCTCCATCATTGTTTCTCCTACTGCCGCAACCTCAATTGCCATGTCTTCAACTACTGCCATTACAGTTTTTGTTTCAGTCTGCTTAGGTGCTTTTTCAGCTGTTTTTGTTTCTTCTTTTGGCTCAGCTACTCCACATGCCACTAATGACACAAAAAGTAATGAAGCCAATGTAATTTTCACTTGTTTCATAATTGTTTTATTATTGATTGATTATTTACGTATACATTTACAATAACATTCATTCATCTTATATGTTTAAACGAATCTTAAAGTGGATAGCAAAAATTATCCTTATTTTTTTTGGTATCACAATTGGCCTGGTATTGATTTATAAATTCATAAATCCGCCAATTACGCCCTTTATGATTGTGAAGTATTTTGAGGGAGAAGCTTCAGTAATTCAAAAAGACTGGGTGTCTATTGAAGAGATTTCTTCCGAAATTCCTTTGGCTGTTATTGCTGCTGAAGATCAAAAATTTATGAATCATAATGGGTTTGATATGGAAGCAATAGAAAAGGCTATTGAGAATAATTCAAAAGGCAAACGTCTAAAAGGTGGAAGCACGATATCTCAGCAAACAGCCAAGAATGTTTTTCTAGTTCCCAATCGTTCATGGGTCAGGAAAGGATTAGAAACCTATTTTACTTTTTTGATTGAGTTGTTTTGGTCAAAGGGTCGAATAATGGAAGTTTATTTGAATGTAATTGAACAGGGAGATGGAATTTATGGAGTTCAAGCATCTTCCATTATTCATTTTAATAAGGATGCTAAGAAAGTGAATCGTTCCCAGGCCGCTTTAATGGCAGTAGTTCTTCCTAATCCGGTGAAATATAAAATTAAAAATCCATCAGGTTATATTCGAGGGCGTCAATCTTGGACCATTCGCCAAATGGGTAATTTAGGAGGTACTTCTATTGTAAAACCAATGTATGAAAGCGAGTAATTTATTTCTAGTCGCATTTTTCTTGTCTAGTGTTCTTATTGCGCAACAGCGAATTAAGTTTAAGGAAATTAGTAGCCCCGTAACATGGTGGGTAATTTCTCATCCTTTTTTCGCTTTAAAAGCAATGAAGGCTTCATCTAATTCTCGTTCTCTTACCAAATCAGATTCGATTATGGCTATTTTCGGAAATGATGGCAATGGTGGTGGGCTAGATGCTTTTAGACATGCTTTTTGGATGGCTAGTTTATCTGAAAAGATAGGAAACCGACGCACAATAAGATTAGGTATTGCTCATGAAAAAGGCAATAGAAAAGATTTTGAGAAAAAGCGTTTAGAAGATGGCTCATTGCCCGATAAGGTAAGTATAGAAATGGACCTACATAATAACGCTGTGGGTGTTTCATTAACACAAAAGAAAGAAGGGGTAACCCAAAAAGAGCTCATATCCAGAGTCTATAATGCTTACCTATCGGGGGAATTAGTAGTAGTAAAGAAAGACAAGCAAAAAAGATCTGTAAATGTATATGGAGAAATCATATTACCTAAGCAGTGGCAAGGTAAATGGGAAAATACTCGTGTATTGGTGCCCTCTAATTGCAATTAAAGTCCTATCCCAAATCCTGCCCTGATTTGAGGATTTTGGTAAGGAGAAAATTCAGACTCATTTATGTTATAAAGGATAAGTAAACTAACGAATGAATTTCCACCCATACTACCTCGATATCCTCCTCCTATAAATAAGGAATGGATGTTATCACGTACTATTTCATTACTAAAGTTATTTATAAAAATATCCATATTTAATAACTCATATTCAGCATGAGCTACAAAATTCTCCAAAATAATATGTTGTGCGAAAAGACGACCTCCAAAGATATTCGTTTGATAAGTAGGGCTATATCTTTTGTCTTTTAGATAAGAATAAGTAAATCCTGTTCCTAGAATAAAATCATCAGTTACATGATAACCGACTGTTGGAGAAATCTCTATAAAAGTTACATCTCCAAAAGCAGCTCCAAAATTTCCACCAAAAGTTAAGCGGTCGATAAGCTCTTTCTTTTTTGGTGTCTTTTTAAGCTGTGGGGTTGCTGTAGCTGTTTTTTCTTTCACGTAATCTTGAGCTGAAAGTGAGTTGACAGCGATAAGAGAAATAATTATGTATAAAATGTATGGTTTCATCTTCATTATTAAGTATCAAATTTCATCATAATTTTCTAATTGAGTCTTTTTTTTCCCCTTTTGTCGGTTTGAGCAACCTTTTGTAATTATTTTGTTGAACGAAGAGTTATTTTAAAATATCTTTACTTTAATCAATAATCAAGCAAATTTAATTGTCTAAAAACCGATTAATTGAACTACAAAAGAATCTTTAAGCAACAAAACATTTATTGGATCTCCCAAATTTATGGATGGTTGATTTATGTAGTTCTGATGGGTTTGTTGAATCAGTTGAATGGTGCTGAATTAGATCAGCGTTTGTTATTTAATTTGCTGGTTACATTTGTGTTAGGTATATCTATATCTCATGCTTATCGAGAGTTAATTATCAAAAAAGATTGGCTTAGATTTCCGCTAATTCGACTGATTCCTCTGGTTCTTTTTACCTCTATTTGTTTGGGTACTTTCTTTTTTATTATTCATACCATTATATCGGATGTGCTTATTGCCGGCCTAGACTATCAGTTGGATTGGATAGATGTAATTAGAAATATTATTAACCAAACGGTCATATTTATGCTTTGGTCGTCGCTTTATTTTTTGTTTCATTTCGTACAGAATTATAAAAAAGAAGAAATTAAAAACCTGAAATGGCAGGCGGCTAAATATGAGATAGAGCTGAATAAAATTAAGTCTCAATTAAATCCTCATTTTATATTTAATTCGATGAATAGTATACGCGCATTGGTGGAAGAGGATCCAAAGCTCGCAAAAGACGCGATTACTCGATTGTCTAACATCTTGCGAGGCTCTTTAATGCTCGGAAAGAAAGAGGTTATCACGCTAAGTGAAGAGATGCAATTGGTACAAGACTATTTGCTGCTTGAGAAAACACGGTTTGAAGAACGATTAGAAGTGAATTATTCGATTGATGAAAATTGCTACGATTGGTTAGTCCCACCTTTAATGATTCAAACATTAGCCGAAAATGGAATTAAGCATGGAATATCTAAATTGACCAAAGGCGGTAGAATCGACATTTCTGCAAGAGTAGTTGATGAAATGCTTCACATAAAGATAATTAATAGCGGAATTTATGATGAATTACAGCGTGTGGAAACAGGGTTTGGTCTAGCTAATACTAAACAGCGACTCAGTTTGTTGTATGGATCGAAGGCTGTTTTTAATATTATTAATATCAATAAAGAGGTAGAAGTGACTGTGCTTTTACCTGCTGAAATAATCGAGTTTAGAAATGATGAGAGTACTGATAATTGATGACGAGCGATTGGCCCGAAAAGAGCTAAAAAGTTTATTGACAGAATTAGATTTAGTAGAAGTTTTAGATGAATGCAGTAATGCAGATGATGCATTAGAAAAAATAGAAGCATTGAAGCCAGATTTAATCTTCTTGGATATTCAAATGCCAGGAAAAGATGGATTTGCTCTGTTAGAAGAGCTTTCATTTGTTCCAAAAGTCATATTCACAACGGCTTATGATGAGTATGCGTTAAAAGCATTTGATGTGAATGCATTCGATTATTTAATGAAACCAATTGAAATTAATCGCTTAAAGGAGTCTTTAGAGCAATTAATTACCGAGAATGCTGAAATTAAGCAGGTAGAAAAACCGAAAGAGCTCACACATAAGTTTGATGCTGAAGAGCAGGTGTTTTTAAAAGATGGTGATAAGTGCTGGTTTGTAAAGCTCAAAGACATCAGCCTGTTTGAGTCGGAGGGGAACTACGTTCGTGTTTATTTCGATAAAAATAAACCCCTAATTTTAAAGTCGTTGAATAATTTAGAAGAGCGGTTAGATAATCGGGTATTTTTTAGAGCTAACCGTAAATACATCATTAATTTAAATTGGATAGATAGCGTTGAAAGTTGGTTTAACGGAGGGTTGCTCGCTAAATTATCTACAGGAATGCAAGTTGAAATTTCTAGAAGGCAAGCAGCTAAACTAAAAGATATGATGAGTCTTTAATTTGGCCATTCATCTGACATAATAAAACCGCGTTCATTGCAATTATTCAGAACCATTATAGCTCTATTTCCCTCTTTGAATAGTTCTGTAAAGTGAGTCTTAAATTCTTCTCGGCTGATTTTTTTCGGATCAGATAATCCTAACCAATTCATTTTAGTAATCGACCACAATTCCTGAATTTCATTGTTTTCCAATAATTCTGCCAAGGAGCAATACCATCCGCGATTATGAAAGGGGGAGATGTAATTAAAGTTAGCGGTAGCCTTCGGTTTTTTTAGCGGATAGAATAGCACTCCTTTTATAAATGGAACTGCCAAATCAATTGGTCGATTATTGGTTAACTCCCGTACCTCTTTTGGATTGTTGGTTTGCAGTTGATGATTAAGTAATTGATGATACTTACGATCGAAGTTATCGTTTGCATTTGGTCCTATAAACACAGTAGAATTATCTAGACTGTAATGCAGGTAAAATTTGGTGGCTAACTCTATTTGAATGATTTTGTTTGTTTGAACATCCTCAAGTATAAAGTCAATCTCTCCTGTAGTGGTATTGCCATCAAAGAGCTGAATATTATATCCCAGAAGATTATAATCGGGGTAATTCGAAAAAAAGAACGTCATTAATTCTTCTGCATACCATCCAAGTTTGCGTATTTTTTTTCTTTTTAAATGAAGTTGAAGTGATAAGTCATTTTGATCCAATGCTTTTAACAAATTTATTATTTTATCAGGATTAAGGATAAATGATGCAGAATCCTCATTTATTAATGATGGAGATAATAGGATAAAGGCCAAATCCGCTACAGCAGCTGATTTCCAAGTAGGGTTGTCAGATAAGTTCATTATTCGATGACTAATTCAATTAAATATAGCAACTTTGCAAATTATCATAAAAAAATAGATTTCACGTGAAGAATTTGTCAATTACCTTAAATGTAGTGTTATTAGTAGCTGTTGCTATTTTATTTTATTTGGTGTTATCTGAGCCAAAAATAACTGAGCCAGTAAGTAAAGTATCAACCGAAGATACTACTTCTGCAACAAGTGGGTTAAAAATAGCCTATATTAATACGGACACATTGTGGGCAAACTATGATTTAGTAAAAGTTTTAAGAGAGGAGTTAGAAGATAAGCAAGCGCAATTTAAAAGACAGCTAGAAGGGAAAGTGAAAGCATTAGAGTCTAGGTATTTAAAGTTAAGAGAAGATGCTCCAATGCTAACTCAAGCGGATGGTGAAAAAAGACAAATGGCGCTCATGCAAGAAGAAGAAGGGATAGGCCAAATGCAAGAAGAATTAGCACTTAAGTTAGCTGAAGAAGAAGATAATATGAAGCGAAAAATTAAGGCTAACTTGGATCGTCAGTTAGCTAAGATGAAAGAGATTCAGAAGCTTGATTTAATATTGGATTATTCCACCACTAGCTCATTGCTTTTAGCAGATTCTACGATGAATATTACTACAGAAGTGGTAAGTCAATTAAACGCTGATTTTAAATCGGCTAACTCAAAATAGGGAAGTATTATGCTAATTGCAAAACTGAAAAAAGAGACCAATATCGCAGAATATATATTGTATATGTGGCAGATCGAAGATATTATTCGTTCGTATAAATTTGATTTAGAATTAATCGACCAACATGTAGTTGCAAAGTATCCGCAACCACTAGAAGTTAAAGAACAAATTAAAGAATGGTATGCTGAATTGATTGAAATTATGCAGTCAGAAGGTCTTGAGCAGTCAGGTCATTTGAGTTATATTATAGAAGACATAAAAGGTTTAGGTATTTTACACCAAACATTGCTGACTACTATTCAGGATAAAGATCACAAGGATAACTATGAAATTGCGAAGATTCATATTGCAGAACTCATGCAACGTGGTGATGGTAAATACATCAATGAAATAGATGCTTGCTTAACTGGATTGTATGGCTTAATGCTTTTGAGACTAAGAAATAAGCCTGTTTCAGACCCTACACGAGTAAGTATGGAATGTATTTCTAAATTTTTGGCGCACTTAGTAGCTCAATATAATAAATTGAAGACTGGGCAATTGAAGCTGAGTGAAGAACAGAATAATTAGCATTTATAAAAACACAAAAAGGCGAAGTAGTTAATAACTGCTTCGCCTTTTTTTATGAATTTACTTTTGTTTTTCTATTGAATATAATTGAAATTCTGATTTTCTTCAATAGAAAGTAAGGTGTTATAAATTAAATCAATCACATTTAACACATCCTCTTCATGCACCATTTCTACAGTGGTGTGCATATAGCGTAATGGTAATGAAATCAGGGCTGAGGCAATTCCTCCATTCGCATAAGCAAATGCATCGGTATCAGTTCCTGTAGCTCTAGAAGCTGCCAATCGTTGGAAAGGGATTTTGTTATCGTCAGCGGTTTTTATAATCTGCTTAAGCAAGTTATTCTGTACTGCAGGAGCATAGGTTAAAACTGGCCCTTTCCCCGCGTGAAAATCACCTTGTTCTATCTTATTGATTAATGGTGTTTGTGTATCATGACAAACGTCGGTTATTATTGCTACGTCCGGTTTAATTCGCTGAACAATCATTTCTGCGCCGCGCAAGCCAATTTCCTCTTGCACACTGTTGGTAATGTATAATCCAAAAGGTAACTTCTTCTTATTTTCTTTTAATTTCTTAGCTACTTCGGCTATCATAAAACCTCCGATTCGGTTGTCTAATGCTCTACCAACTAAATATTTCTTGTTTAATATCATGAACTCATCCTCGTAGGTGATTACGCAACCTACGTGCACGCCTAATGCCTCTACTTCCTCCATTGTGTTGCATCCACAATCTAAAAAGATGTTGTTCATTTTTGGCGTATCTTCTTTATCATATCCAGTTCTGGTATGAATAGCTGGCCATCCGAAAACAGCTTTTATAATTCCTTTATCGGTATAGATATTTACACGTTTTGATGGAGCAATCATGTGATCAGAACCACCGTTTCTTCTCACATAAATAAACCCTTTCTCAGAAATATAATGCACAAACCAGCTGATTTCATCGGCGTGAGCTTCAATCACTACTTTATATTTAGCTTCAGGGTTAATCACACCAACTGCTGTCCCGTAGGTGTCAACGAATGTTTCGTCTACGTAAGGTTTTAGATAATTTAGCCATAATTTCTGGCCTTCGCTCTCGAACCCTGTGGGTGATGGGTTGTTTATGTATTGTTCTAGAAAGTTTAATGCTTTTTTATCGATTGTATTTTTTTTAGGCATAGAAAGTTTTTTTATTAAAAATTCGGCTTCCAAATATACGGGTTCTATTCTTAAAAATAAACTGTATGCACTTGAAATAGAATACTTTTCTTTATATTTTTGACACTAAATTTTAATATGGGTTTTTTAGATAAATTAATTCAGTCTGTTTTTTCAGATAAGTCAGTAAATATCACTTACGAGCCATCGACAAAGCTGGTGAAGAAAACATTAAAGCGGTCTGAAAAATTTAAAGAAACATATCATAAATGGGTAGAAAATTTGTCCTTCAATTTCATAATTCGGTTAATTTTTGAAGAATGGGAAACTAGGAGTGAGATTTTAGCACCTGAGGCATCGCTTTTTTACTACAATACGGACCAATCAAATGGCTTTTTATATTATTTCGAAAAAGGAGCTAATACGGATGATATACATTTTTTGGTGCAACTGTTTGCTGATCGAGTGAAAAAGTTAGGCTATATGGTCAATCATCAAGAGGAAGAGGTAACGGAGGCGGAGAATTTTTTAAAAACCAAGCAGGTGGTTTATTTAAAACCCAAGTTGAAATACCGAATGGAGACACCTTGTCAGCAGCTATTCGGCAACATACATATTGAATGTGTTTGGCATGACGGTGAGCCTTATTACATTAAAGTAATGGCCAATTATTATTCTGATCGAGCTTATGATTTACCTTCCTCATTTGACGACTTGGTAGCGCATTTATTCGTATTTTAGGCCTAGTCCCAAAAAGAACAAATGAATACCATTTCCAAGAAGAAGTTTTTCTATCCTATTAACCAAGATTTAAGAGGCTATTTAGATGATTATAGCCGAGAAATAAAATTGCCTATCCAGTATAAAGATTTGCTCCATTTTGAATCGAGCATGCCTGTTTACGATAAAGAAGGTAGAGATACCCTTTGGGAAACAGTGATGTTTTCTCAAGCTGATATGGATGAAATCAATGAATCACTTACACGCGTATATTCATTGCTGAAAACAGAGGGAGATGCCGAAGTGGTTGATCATTTATATACCAATCGGATAGATTATTGCCCATTTGGAAACTCTAAACCTTTTAGGATAAGAATCACCAATCGGTATAATGATAATTACGATTATTTTTATGTTAAAACGGCGGATGCTTCACGAATATACGGGCTTGAATTAGAGCATATTTTATCTCCAAATCGGATCAATTATATTGTAGATGGAGAAACCATTATTGAAGAGCACATTGCCGGAATTCCTGGTGATGTGTTTATTAAAAATTGGTTAAATGATGCAGAAGTGAACGAAATTCGATTAGCTAAGGAGTTTGTTAAGTTTAATGAGCGAACCTTTGTGCGATTGTTAGGAGATATGCGCTCGTATAATTATGTAATAGATATGACGCCTGATTTTGATGATATCCAGTATCGGATTCGTGCCATTGATTTTGATCAGCAGACTTATGAAGGAATGCGTACCATGTATCTTCCGCAATTCTTCAAGGACAATAATGCCATTGTTGATTTCGTGGTAAAATATATCAATCCTGAAACTATTCGCCAATATCAATTAGAGGAACGGGCGATGATTGCCAATCGAATAAAGGTTTCGAGGTATCGCTTAAAAGATTTATTAGACATTATGGAGGTGGATGAAATTTCTACACCTGAAAAAATTGAACAACTAAGAGAGGAGCTTGTAATTCATTTTGATGATAAAGACTTTCTAGAATGCGAGAGTATGGGTAAAATATTGAGGCATAGATTATATATTCTACTATATAACAATAAAGATATCTTATCTTAAGTAATTACTTGCGTAAGTTTCCTCGTCTCCAAGTAAATAATTCAGCGTTGGATTCAGGTCTAAAAGCGCCCTGCCATTTAAATCCACCTAACTTTAATTCCTCTACATCCAATTCATTTAACGGGTATAGTGTCGCGTCAGGATCGTTCATAAAGGTGATGGTCTCAATGTCATTACTTTTAATTCCAATCAATAAATCACTACTTTCCGCTCGGTTTACACCAATAAATTTTTGGTTTTCGTCTTGTCCGTAATAGATTGTTTGGCCATTTCCTTCTATGAATACCTTACGTAATTCATTCTGAATGAATGTGCCAGTTAGCTGCTTTCCTTTAATTTGGTTATACCTGCTTTTGTTGCTGTCTACCTCGGAGGTAATGAATGCATTTTCAGGAATAAACAGTTGATCTATTTTGCCATTACTAGTATTGATATTAATGATAGAACCTGTAATTTGGTTCTGATCTGACCATAATATCGGTGAATAAAACATTTTAAGGGAACTATCTGTAAAAGCATAAGCTACAGAATCACAGCTACCTTGAAGGTCTTTTTTGTAGATATTTACTTGGTAAAATGCCTGCAAAATTCTTTTGCCTTCCTTATTCGGAAAAACTCTAAAAAGTTTAGCATGCATAAAAAGGGTGTCTTCTTCAAAAGGCTGCACAAGCAACGCTTTTTTTGAAACTTCGATAGAATCTTGTTGCTCAAAAAACTTAGCGAGATTACCTTTTACAATAATATTTTCAACGGTATCGATGATACTTACATTACTTCTAGCTTCACCATAACCTTTTTCTCTATCGTAAGCGATGGTGTCACCTCTTAATTCCTTATTTTCAGAAAGGAGGTAGGCATTTTTATAGAATATGGAACGCTCAGTTATTGTGTTGTAATAGCCATTTTCACAATAGATATAATTCTCTTTACTCACAATCTCAGTTGGTCCAAAAAAACTAATTTCACTATTGTTGGTGTTGTAACGCATAGTATCAGAGGAGATTGTGTATTCAGGGCTGGTAAGAATTACCTCTTCTTTAAAATACATCACATTTGACTTCATATGAAAGTATCCTTTCTTGCTTACTAGCGTATTATTATCTGTGGTGCTTTTAATTGTTCCACCATTTTCATAGTACGCCATATTGGTATTTCTATCCATTATCATGCGGTCAGTAGAGAGCACAAGATCAGGACGAACTAACCGAACATTTCGCTGAATGTCTGCCTTTTTTTTATCACTAACATATTGCAAGTAGTCACCATAAAGAGTTAAAGAATCACCTTGCTTAATTCTTACATTGCCAAAAGCCTCTACGTAACTGGAGCTTTTATAAATGTAGGCGCTGTCGCAAAACATTAAAACATCTTGATGTTTTAGCTGTACATTTCCAATTAAACGTTGTGCATCTTTCTTCGATTTTTCAGAATAGCGAAATTCTTCCGCATTCAAAATCTGGATTTTTTCCTTTTTTTGAGCTGTAGTGAAAAGAGAAATAGAGCAAAGTAAAACGCTTAAAAATAGTCTCATTTTAGAGCTTATGCAGTAATTGTGCCGCGTATTAATGTTTGGTTTCGATCAGGACCTACTGATACAATGGTAATCGGCGTTTCCAGTTCTTTTTCTAAATATTCAATGTACTCATTTAAGGCAGCAGGAATCTGATCAATAGAGCTTAATCCGGTCAAATCTTCTGACCAACCCTTTAGTTCTTTGTAGATTGGTGTGATTTCACCGTCTAACACATCGTAAGGTAAAAAGTCGATTGTTTTTCCTTTATAGCTGTAATGTGTGCACACTTTTATAGTTTCAAAATTGCTTAAAACATCTGCCTTTGTCATAATTAATTGAGTAACTCCATTAATCATATTAGCATATTTTAAAGCAGGTAAATCTATCCAACCACATCTTCTTGGACGACCTGTAGTTGCTCCAAATTCATGGCCAACTTTTCTTAATTCTTCTCCTATTTCGTCAGATAATTCAGTTGGGAAAGGTCCCGACCCTACTCGTGTACAGTAAGCTTTAAAAATGCCATAAACTTCTCCAATGTTGTTTGGTGCCACTCCTAAGCCTGTACAGGCTCCTGCAGTAATGGTGTTGGAAGATGTTACGAAAGGATAAGATCCAAAATCAATATCTAACAAAGTTCCTTGAGCACCTTCTGCTAAGATCGCTTGATTATTTTTTGATGCATTATTGATAAAATGCTCACTATCTATTAATGTTAACGAACGCAACAATTCGATACCTGCAAACCAAGCAGTTTCCATTTCAGTAACATCGTATTCAAATTCATAACGGCTTAATAAGTCGTGGTGTTTACCTTTAAGCGTGTCGTATTTCTGTTGGAATTCTTCTGATTCAATGTCACCAACTCTCAAACCATTACGACCTGTTTTGTCCATGTAAGTTGGTCCAATACCTTTTAAGGTAGAACCAATTTTTTCTTTTCCTTTAGCTTGTTCCGATGCTGCATCAAGCATTCGGTGAGTAGGTAAAATAAGGTGTGCTTTTCTTGAAATTTGAAGCGATTTTTTTACATCAACCCCCATTTCAACTAAAGCATCAATCTCTTTTTTGAAAATTACAGGGTCGATTACAACACCGTTACCCACTACATTCGCTTTGTCTTTATGAAAAATTCCTGAGGGAATAGTGTGCAAAACATGCTTAATACCATCAAATTCTAACGTGTGTCCAGCATTTGGGCCACCTTGAAAACGTGCAATAACTTGGTAGTTGGGAGTTAATACGTCTACCACTTTTCCTTTTCCTTCGTCGCCCCATTGAAGGCCTAATAATACGTCTACTTTCATTTTATTTTTTTATGCTGATGCTTATTCGTTAATTGCTTCTAGTGCTTCATCCTCTGATTTAAAGATATTAAACACTGTGTTTAGTTTAGTCAGAATGATTAATTCTTCTAATCGTTTATTGGTGCCATAAATAGCTACTTCGCCACTTTTGTTTCGCGCTTTTGTAAGCAATGAAATGAGGCTACTTAATCCCGCGCTATTTACAAATTCTAGTTCTTTTAAGTTGATGACAAATCTATTTTTACCTTCTGTTATTTTTTGGTCAGCTGCTTCAAGCAAGGTTTTCGCCTCATCAGCTGATAAGAGTCTACCTTTTAAATCTATGCGCACTATTTGCCCACCAATTGATGATATGTTAAAGGTAAATTTCAAATCAATTTTGTTTTAGCGTGTTTGCTTCTTCCACAGATGCACATGAACTGCAAATTCCATAAAGATTCAAGGAATGGTGCATGATTTTAAAATCAAGGATTTCTCCTACTGTAGATTTTATTTGCTGGATTCTAGGGTCACAAAATTCGGTCACTTTATTGCACTTTGTGCAAACTAAATGATCGTGCTGTTTGAATTCAAAAGACCGTTCAAATTGTGCTATATTGTTACCAAACTGATGTTTTCGAACAAGATTACATGCGAGAAGAAGCTCGATTGTATTGTATAAAGTGGCTCTGCTCACCCTATATTTCTTATTTTTCATAGAAATATAAAGCGACTCAATATCAAAATGATCTGTTTGCGAATAAATCTCATTTAGTATAGCAAAACGCTCCGGTGTTTTTCGGTGGCCATTTTTTTCTAAATAAGCTGCAAAAATCTGATTTACTTTCTCTATTGTTTCTTCTGATGCCATTGCTTCAGCTAAATTTTAAAGTGGACAAAGATACGCTTTATATTAGGATGCTAAAATTGATTTTTGAACAGTTTGTTAACGATTTTAAAGATTTTGTGCTCCATGTTTTTCACTTCATTTTTATGCTTGATATCCAAGATAATATTTTATTTTAAAAACTACTATTGTTCGATTAATAGTTTTAAAACTAAGCCAAAGGCCTATTTATGTTTACTCTTTAATTTTTTTTATTTGAAATGAATCAAAAAATCAATGCCGTTAAAAAAAACTTTTGCGAATTACTCTATAATAAGATTTGTTTTATCCTTTAATAGGTTACCACTATTTAAAAACTAATTATTTCTTTAAACGTCAAAATAGTTAGACTCCAATCAAAACTTTATTGTTTTTTACGCGGTATCTATCCTAGAAATATTAATCACACCTTTAATATTCTTCAACTTTTTAATTAGATCAGTTAAGTGACGAGTGTCGTGTACAAAAACCATGATTTTTCCTTCAAAAACACCATCATTACTATCAAAACTTATGGAACGCATATTTACATTCAATTCCATGGAAATGAGTTTAGTAATGTTGTTTACAATTCCTACATCATCAATCCCTGTAACTTTTATTCCTGCTAAAAAAGCAATCTGTTCTTGGCTTGTCCATCTGGCTTTTACTACTCGGTAGGCGTAGTTACCTAGTAATTGTACCGCATTGGGGCAGTTGGTTTTATGAATTTTTATTCCTTCATGAATGGTAATAAACCCAAAAACTTCATCGCCGGGAATTGGACTGCAACAAGGTGATATTTTGTAGTCGAAGTGTTCCATGTCTTCACCAATTACCAACATTTCATCTGCCTGACCTTTAGAGCGGAGAACCTCTTCAAACTGTTTACTTGTGCTTATTTTTTGATCCTGCTTATTCCAGTTGAATTTGCCATTTTCATAAGGCACATTGTCAAGCTTACCTAGTTTTACTTTATTGATAGCTACTTTGTAATAAAGTTCTAATGTAGAAGGTAAACGATAATAGCTCAATAATTCGGTTATATTATCACTGGAAAATGGAATTTTTAATTTCTTTAGTTTTCGCTGTAGAATCTCTTTTCCATCCTCTGCTATTCTTCTTTTGTCTTCTTTAAGTGCAGATCTGATTTTAGCTTTTGCTTTACCTGTAATCACATAGTCTAGCCAGCTTTCTGTAGGTTTTTGTTTCTTGGAAGTGATTATTTCTATCTGATCACCACTTTTAAGCTCATGACTTAATGGGACTAATTTGGTGTTTACTTTTGCGCCAATACATTTTTCTCCAACTTGCGAGTGTATTTCAAAAGCAAAATCAAGCGCAGTAGCGCCCATTGGAAGACTTTTCACATCTCCGTTCGGCGTAAACACAAATATTTCTTTAGCAAACAAGTTGAGTTTAAAGTCGTCAATAAAATCAATGGTTTCGTTATCGGTGTTTTCTAATAACTCTCTGATTTTACTCACCCAAGCGTCAAAGTTGGATTCTTCCCCGCCTTCTTTATATTTCCAGTGAGCTGCAAATCCTTTTTCGGCAACCTGATCCATTCGATCAGACCGAATTTGCACCTCAACCCATTTACCTGTAGGGCTCATTACAGTAGTATGCAATGATTCATATCCATTTGCACGTGGCGTAGAAATCCAATCGCGCAAGCGTTCAGGGCTAGGCTGATAAAAGTCAGTAACAATGGAATAAATGGTCCAACAATCAGCTTTTTCCTTTTCGGCAGCAGAGTCGATGATTATTCGAATGGCAAAAATGTCGTAGATCTCCTCGAAGGAAACATTTTTGTTCTTTATTTTATCATAAATAGAGAAAACCGACTTTGTTCTCGCTTTAATTTCAAATTTAAACCCTTGCTCTTCAAGCGCTTTTCTTATTGGGATGGAAAATTGATTCACAAACCGTGTTCTTACTGCTTTCGTCTTTTTAAGTTTAGCAGTAATTTCTTCAAAAATCTCAGGTTCGGTGTATTTTAAGGCTAAATCTTCAAGCTCAGACTTTATACTGTAAAGACCTAGACGGTGAGCAAGAGGAGCAAAAAGATACAAGGTCTCAGAAGCAATTTTGAGTTGTTTATCTCTTCGCATGGAATCGAGTGTTCGCATGTTATGCAAACGATCAGCCAGCTTGATTAAAATTACCCGAACATCATCTGAAAGTGTTACTAATATCTTACGGAAGTTTTCTGCTTGCAAGGAAACGTTATGGTCAACTACACCTGAAATTTTAGTCAGTCCATCAATAATTCGCTCTGCTTTGTCCCCAAACATTCTTTTGACATCAGCAAGAGTTATATCAGTATCCTCCACCGTATCGTGGAGTAGGGCACAAGCAACAGAAGTAGCTCCTAATCCGATTTCTTCGGCCACAATTCTTGCTACTTCAATGGGGTGATAAATATAAGGTTCACCTGATTTTCTACGCATATCTTTATGTGCTTCTAGAGCCGTATCGAAAGCTTTTCGAATCAGTTTTCTGCCATCATCGTTTTTAAACTTCGTTACTTTAAGCAAATGCTTGTAGCGCTTAATAATTTCTTTTTTTTCAGCTTCTAGTTCTACCGGAATCATAGGCTTATTGAGGAATAAATGATAAATGACTTTTTGTCATCAACTTCATAACTCTAAATTACAAAACGTCCATCAATCCTGCTACCATAAAGCAAATAAAAGTGATGTAGGGCGTGAAATTAGATAAGGAATGATAAATTTGTAAAGCGTTTAAAAGCAACAATTTTATGAACGAATCGAAATTAGATATTTCAGCTGACTTTAAATCTATATCAGATAATGAATGGAAGATGTTAGTAGAGAAAGATTTAAAAGGAAAAGATTTTGCAGAAACATTGGTTTGGCATAATGATAATGGAATATTATTACAACCATACTATCGGTCATCTGACCTAGAAAAAATTAAAAACCCAGAACGTTTTAGATCAGTATCAAATGAATGGGTAATTCAGCAAGATTTTGCGGATAGTAAAGATAGTAATGCAGCTATATTAGCAGCTTTAGAAAGAGGTGCCACAGGTATTGGGCTTCACTTGAAAGGAAATGCCAATTTATCCTCATTGTTATCGGAGGTATACGTCGATGCGATTCCTATAGAATTTAATGGGGCGGTATCTGAAAATACGCTAAAACAATTAATAGAAGTTGCTAAAGAGAAGCGTATTTCACTGAATTCTATATCAGGCGTTGTTGCATTTAAGCCTTTGTCGATAAGTGCAGAATTAGGCAGTGA
This sequence comes from Vicingaceae bacterium, assembly GCA_028336925.1. Classification (GTDB taxonomy): domain Bacteria; phylum Bacteroidota; class Bacteroidia; order Flavobacteriales_E; family Vicingaceae; genus Acidiluteibacter. Next base: position 45,509 of record JAOKVV010000008.1, read on the forward strand.
TCAATCGGTAGATGAATTAGCTGAGGTAATAAAAGGTTACAGCAATCAGTTTTCTCACTTAAAGTTGATTCAGATCGATGCCTCAATCGTGAAGAACGCAGGTGGAAATGAAAATCAAGAAATTGCGTTTGCTTTGGCTCAAGCCAATGAATACATTGATCGATTAACCGATAAAGGAATTGCAGTAGAAACAGTGATCGCTAACTTCTCATTTAAATTCGCTTTTGGCACTTCTTACTTTACAGAAATAGCTAAAGTGAGGGCTTTCCGATTTTTAATTCAATCGATTTATAATCAATATGGAGTGGATGCGGTAGCAGAGATTACTGCGACAACAGCGTCTATTAATTATGCAGCAAAAGACAGTTATACGAACTTATTAAGAGCAACCACATCGGCTATGTCAGCTGCTGTTGGTGGTTGTGACCGATTAGTTGTTTTGCCTCACGATGTTCCATTTGAAGAACAATCGACTTTTGCAGAGCGAATTGCTCGAAATATTCAAGTGGTGTTGCAAGAAGAAGCTCATTTATCTAAGGTGAAAGATGCCGCAGCAGGTTCCTACTATATCGAGCAGATCAGTGATGAATTGGCACAAAAATCATGGGAGCTATTTCAAGCGATTGAAAGTATGGGAGGTTTTACACTTTCATTGTCACAGCATAAATTTCAAGAGTTAATTGCAATTAATGCGGCTGAAGTTTTGAATGATTTAAAAGATAAAAAACGCGTTTTGGTAGGGGTCAATAAATATGAGCCGGCTAAAACGGATGGAAAGGAAATAAAATCAACTATCGCGGTAAACGGTAAAGATTATAAAGCATTAACTCCAATACGATGGAGTGCTATTTTTGAAGGGGAGGCATCGATATGAAAACGAATTTTGCAAGCAAAACATACCACCAATTAGTAGAGGGTTTTCAAGCTAAAGAGCTAAAAGTAGAAGGCAAGGATTGGGATACATTAGAAAAAATAGCTGTGCAGCCGTTGTATTCAGCGAAGGATATTGTTTCCTTAACGCATTTAGATTATGCAGCGGGTTTACCACCATTTGCGAGAGGGCCTTATTCTACTATGTACGTGATGCGTCCTTGGACTGTTAGGCAATACGCAGGTTTTTCTACAGCAGAGGAATCGAATGCATTTTACAGAAGAAATTTAGCGGCAGGCCAAAAAGGGTTATCTGTAGCTTTTGATCTGGCTACCCATCGTGGTTATGATTCTGATCACGATAGAGTGGTAGGTGATGTAGGAAAAGCAGGTGTAGCGATTGATAGTGTAGAGGATATGAAAATTTTGTTTGATGGTATTCCATTGGATAAAATGTCTGTTTCTATGACGATGAATGGAGCCGTTTTACCCATTCTAGCATTTTATATTGTAGCAGCTGAGGAGCAAGGGGTAACTTTGGAGCAACTTTCTGGAACCATTCAAAATGATATTCTAAAAGAGTTCATGGTGCGGAATACGTATATCTATCCGCCGATGCCATCGATGAAAATTATCGCTGATATTTTTGAGTTTACAGCTAATAAAATGCCGAAATTCAATTCGATAAGTATTTCAGGTTATCACATGCAAGAGGCCGGAGCTACCGCTGATATTGAGTTAGCGTATACCTTAGCCGATGGGTTGGAATATCTACGTGCAGGAATTAAAGCAGGCATGGATATCGATTCATTTGCACCTCGTTTGTCGTTCTTTTGGGCGATTGGAATGAACCATTTTATGGAAATCGCCAAAATGAGAGCAGGAAGAATGCTTTGGGCTAAACTGGTTAAAGAATTTCATCCTAAAAGTGCCAAGTCAATGGCATTGAGAACGCATTGCCAAACTTCTGGGTGGAGTTTAACCGAGCAAGATCCATTTAATAATGTAGCCAGAACTTGTATAGAAGCAATGGCAGCAGCATTGGGCGGAACTCAATCATTGCATACCAATGCACTGGATGAAGCAATTGCATTACCAACTGATTTCTCAGCTCGGATTGCTAGAAATACACAATTGTTTATTCAAGAGGAAACAGATATCACTAAAAGTGTCGATCCTTGGGCAGGTTCCTATTATGTAGAAAAGCTGACCAACGATTTAATGGAGCGAGCTTGGGAGTTGATTCAAGAAGTAGAATCGCTCGGAGGAATGGCGAAAGCAATAGAAGAAGGATTACCAAAACAGCGAATTGAAGAAGCTGCAGCTAAGCGTCAAGCGCGAATAGATGCCGGAAAGGAAACCATAGTTGGTGTAAATAAATATCCACCCGAGCAAGAAGAGCCGATAGAAATTTTAGATATTGACAATACAAAAGTTCGATTAGGGCAGTTGGAAGGATTGGCAAAATTAAAAGCTGAAAGAAATGCGGATGAGGTAGATCAAAAACTTAAAGCTTTAACCGCATCGGCTAAAAGTGGAGAAGGGAATTTATTAGCTTTGGCAGTAGATGCCGCTAGAGAGCGAGCTACCTTAGGTGAAATATCATCAGCATTTGAAGAAGTGTTTGGACGATATAAAGCAAAAATTAGTTCTATATCAGGAGTTTATTCAGCGGAAGCTATGGGAGATAAAGATTTTGAGAAAGCACAAAAATTGGCTGATCAGTTTGCTGAATTAGCAGGTCGTCGTCCGCGGATTATGGTGGCAAAAATGGGCCAAGATGGACACGATAGAGGAGCGAAAGTAATTGCGACCTCCTTTGCCGATATAGGTTTTGATGTGGACATTGGGCCATTGTTTCAAACACCGGCAGAAGCTGCAAGACAAGCAGTAGAAAATGACGTACATTTATTAGGTATATCCTCTTTAGCTGCAGGACACAAAACATTAGTTCCTCAAGTTATGGAGGAACTGAAAAAATTAGGTCGTGAAGACATTTTAGTCATTGTAGGAGGTGTAATACCACAGCAAGACTATGACTTTTTATGGGATAAAGGAGTTGCAGGAATCTTTGGTCCGGGAACAAAATTATCTGCTGCGGCACAAGAAATTTTAAGTATCTTAATCGAAATTAATTCCTAAAAACCATGAAATATTTATCCATTTCTTTATTAGTTGTGGCGCTAGTTTTAGCGGGTTATTCATTTTATCAAAAATCACAAATCGATAAAATGGCGGTAGAAATAGAAGACCAAATTCAAGAAGTTAATGACATGAGCGGTCGTGTGGCATCCTATCAAGCACAATTAGATTCTATGAACATTAAAAATGCAGAGTTGAAGCAAACTATTTTAAAATTGGCCAATGATTTAAGTAGAGAATCTAAGGATCAGAACTAGAAAAAGTAAATTTGGGGTTAGATTTATTCTAGCCCCAACTCTTTTCTAAGAAACTCGTCTGAGTTTTTATTTTTATTCCAATACGGAGATAAAATAGTCGTGTCTAAAGTAGCTACAGTTGTTAGCATTTGTGCAGCCTCTCCATATCCACTCATAGCAGTTTCGCTCCATTCTAAGATCCGGAACGGACTATCTTTCTCGAATTGTATGTTTACAGTCCGGTTTAGGTTTGTGTAACCAACAGCAAGTTCCATTTTTTGATCATCTACTTCTGTAAGTATAATTACAGCAGCATGTGGTTGTAGTTTTTTGTGGGTTAATCTCATCCATTGAGTTGCAGGTAATAAATTAACCTCTCCGTTTGGGATGGCTGAATAATCCATTCTAATCCGATTGAATAATTCATCTTCTAATAGCACATTTTCTACAGCGCCTTTATCATCGCCTTCACTCATAAAATAAGAGTAACCTGCATAATTATACCTGTTTTTTGAATGGTTTAGTTGTAAAAATGTTTGTCCACACCACTCTTGAGTAGAGGTAGAAACTTTAAATGTTTTCGGGTAATTGTTTTTGTCAATTGGTGTAAAAATGGACGACATGATGCTATAATCGTAAATTCCTGTATTGAATTTTTTTAGGTAGTTTGTTTTGATAACGGCAGTGGTATTTTTACTATCACTTCCTTCATTTTTTACTTGTTTCTTGGTCAAAAAATCTTCGGTTACGAAAATCAATATAGCATCACCATTTCTAAGTTCACCATATCTAGCTTGCCTTAAGGTATAATGATTCAATTCTGCAGTTCCAGCATACCAATAGTCTTTAAATTCGTTGGTTTGCTGATAAATCTCACGAGGTTTTTCGATTGAATCTTCTTCTGCTTTTTGACTTGAACATCCCAAAGATGCTAACAGAATAAATGGTAGAACGAACTGTTTCATAGCTTTATATTACGTTAGTAAAATTGACAATCATTTATAAAGTTATTAAATAATGGATTAGAATTAAACGGAACTAATCAATCGGATAAAATACTTCTGTCTTCCATTTAGTTGTATCTGCTTCAGTAGCTGGGTCAGTAACATATACTTCATAAGGAGAGCCTTTCATGGCTATTTTTGCTTTCTCCATATAATTTCCTATGAAAGTATGCGCTTCTTCTGTTTGCATATAATCACCGAAAAAAGTTCCTTTAATTACTTTCTCAGCTGGTTTTTCTTTTAACACAATTCTGCCTTCTTGACTTAAGTTACCTTCCACAGGTATAGCAGCTTCCATTACCACTAATTCAGGTGAATAAGCGTGGTAATAAGCAAGAGGAGCACCACTTTGATTCATTCCATTGATTGCAGCAAACACCATAAGATCTTTGTACAATTCAGCTAATTTGTCGCTGATTCCTTCTGCGTTTGTTGAATCAATTATAGACAAGATCATTTCAGCTTCCGTTGTTTCTATGCTTAATTCACTGGGCATTGTTACGGCTACTGGCATTGGCTTGTTTTCTAAGTAGTCCTTTAAATTTTGTAGGCTATTCTCATATGAATCTTCTATCATTCCTTTCATAAATAAGGCGCTCATTAGCCTAAAATAGAATGGCATTTCCTGACCTTCAAACGACCATACAACCTTGGTGGAGCCATCATCATTAGTAGAAAACTTCCAAATTGCAAAATCGTTACTTTCCATGTTTCCAAACTCCATTTTCATTTTAATATAGCTACTTGGAGTAATCTCTATAA
>JAOKVV010000009.1 GCA_028336925.1 Vicingaceae bacterium
CGATTAAATAATTGATATATAATTAATTGCTATTAGGCTGCCACTTTTTAGTGGTAGCCTTTTTTTGTGAACTCTTTTGGGATACATCAATCTCAAATTGTATTTTTGAAGATCTAAAAAAGATTAAATTATGATTTCCTTCGGTAATTGCGAAATAGCCAATCTTTCGGTACATCGTGTTGGTAACAAGTCAGACGATGAGATTTTATATCTTTCTGATAAGCCATTAGAATTAGAAAATGATATATTGAATGGTTTATTGATGCAATATTTTCTAAAGTCATTTACCACAGAGGAGTTTTACAACTTTTCTTTTTCAAATGGTGAGTTTGAGCTAAATCCATTGTTTACCTATGCGCAGTCTGTTTTTGGTAAAGGATTGTCGTTGCATGATATAAGTTTAAAAATTGCTCAATATCTTTACGATGTTTCGAACCATCCAAATATCAAGTCAGGAGATTTATTTGTAGCTGAATTGCAAGGAATCCGTTTAAATGATCAGCAAGTAGAGGCGATTGGGATCTTCAAATCAGAAAATAAGTATTCGTTCATTACGGTTGATGAAAATGAAGATGATGTTCATTTAAATCATCTAAATGGAATAAACATAGACAAATTAGATAAGGGTTGTTTAATCTTTAATCGAGATCAGGATAAGGGATATAGAGTTTGTATTATCGATAAAGCTAATAAGGGTGAAGAGGCGCATTATTGGAAAGATTTGTTTTTAAATCTAAAGCCTTGTAGTGATGATTATCATCATACAAAGGATTTTTTATCTATAGCCAAGTCGTATGTAAAAGAAAAGATAGGGGATGATTTTGCAATTGATAAAACAGATCAAATTGACATTTTAAATCGTTCCGTTGAATATTTTAAAGGCAAAGAATCATTTAATAAAGAGGAATTTGAGGAAACAGTTTTTCAAGATGAGAATGTTATAAATTCTTTTAGGGCATTCAATGAAAGTTATAAAATAGAACACGATTTAGAAATTAAAGATGAATTTGATATTTCTCAATCGGCTGTAAAAAAGCAATCGAAACTGTTTAAAAGTATATTAAAATTGGATAAAAACTTCCATGTCTATATTCATGGAAACAAGAATATGATAGAAAAGGGAGTAGAAACTGACGGTCGTAAGTTTTATAAGATTTACTTTGAAAATGAGGAGTAAGCTTTTGTAGCTCAATAGGTATTTGTCATATCCTCATCTACCACAATAATAAAATCGGCCTTTCGCTTAAATTCATCTGATAGTTTATAAATATCAGGCTGAGAAACTGTTGTAATAGTTAAATAGTTAAATTCTGGCTTTTGTAGATTTAAATACCACAAAATACCTTGATAATCATCGGAATGGTATGAACCGTTATAGTGAATGAATGTTTTAGAGCTGTCATGATTAGCAAGAATAAAATGTGCCATTGTTGCATCTTTTAAGGCTTGCGCTTTTGGCAGGTTATCTCCTCCATGACCACCCATCATGGTTAGCATAGATTTGTATCCGCTGAGTGAAGAATCATAAGCAATCGGCAATGTTGCTATCCATGCTTTTTCTTTATCAGAAAGGGTGTCCAAACATGTAAACCCTTTTCTATAAACCATAGAAGCATATCGGCGTGGTACATTAGTGGCAAATACTGGAATTTCCTTCTTTTTTGCAAAGTCAATTAATGGCAGGTAATCTGTTTTAAAATTATTCCAAAGTCTAGCTGTTGTATCTAACTCCTTTACTGTTATTGAATCCAATAAATATGCATTTAATACCAATTGATTATCTGTTTCAAACATTTCTGCTCCAATTGCTATTTGCTTTTTTTCTGATATACTTTTCAATACTTCTAATTCTAGCCAATGTGCGACTGCATTATTATGTAGTTCTCCAAATAAAATGATATGGCTTTGGTATGCCGTTTTTACTAACTGCTTATAGGTTGTCTTTTTACCATTTGAAGTATAAATTTGGTAGGCATTCATCTTTTGACCAAAAGAGCAGGAGAGGAGTAAAAAATACAAAACGAAAGGTAAAATTATTTTCATAAGTTTTTTATTACGTTTAAAATTTAACTAGTTGACTGTATATTTTTTACTTAGTTAAAATAATTAATGGTCTTACTATTTCATTACTTTATGTAAGCATTGTTCGATTAATTTGTTAAATTAGAAACAAACCTTTGTAAAGTTGACTATTTTATCTTCTTCAAAAACTAAATATTGAACAAATAATCTACCAACCAAACTGATTTCCAATCCCTTTAGCTGTATTTTCATCAAATTGCGTTGCATCAAACCACTTGCCTTGTACTTTCATCGTTTGTTCTAAAATATCTCGGATACATCCTTGGCCTCCACCTTTTGGTGAAACGTAATGAGAAATGCTCTTTATTTCTTCTGCAGCATCAAAAGGACTGCATGCCAAACCTACGGCTTTCATTACCTCATAGTCAGGAATGTCGTCGCCTACGTAAAGAATATTCTCAGGAGTTAGCCCGTGTTTTTCAATACATCGGTTAAAAACAGCCATTTTATCTTTACAGGCTAAATTTACATGCTCTATTCCTAATCCATTTAAGCGTAATCGAACAGATTCAGAGGTTCCTCCTGAAATTATTTCAATATGATAGCCCAATTTTACAGCTAATTGCAGCGCATAACCATCTTTAATGTTAAACTGTCGTACTTGTTCTCCATCAGGTAAAACTAAAACAGTTCCGTTGGTTAATACACCATCAATATCAAGTATGAAAGTATTGATGTTTTTTAAGGCTGCTTTGAAATTTGTCATTTTACTTTCTGCTTTTAGTTAAGCTTTCACTTAGTAAGGCATAAACTTGCTGAAACTCTTTATTATCTTTTAAAAACTCAATATGATTACTAATAATTTTTTGATCGTTTCTTACGGCAGGACCAGTTTGTGATTCGTATGGAGTGTTGCCTTCTAATTTTTCAACTGTACGTTTTATAAGAGGCTTAATAAGTTCAAAAGAAATATTCTCTTGCTCTAAAATTTGATGAGAAATTTGGAACATATAATTGCTGAAGTTATTGGCAAAAACAGCAGCTACATGTAGCGCTTTTCTTTTTTCAGAGTCCAATAAAAATACTTTTTTTGAAATGCTACTCGCTATTTCTATTAAGTCACTTTCTACTTTCTTTTTGGGAGCTTCTACACTTATCGGAATCGGTAATAAGCTTTCTACATCGTGCTTTGAAAATGTTTGCAATGGATAAAAAATACCATACTGCTTGTACTTATTATCTTCAAAAACCTTTAATGACGTAGTTCCTGAAGTATGAACGATGAGCTTATCCTTTATTTTTAGTTGCCCTAAAATATCATTAATACTATCATCATGAACCGCAACGATAATAAAATCCGTTTTATCATTTAAATCGGCTAGTCTGGTTGTGAAATCACAATTCATTGTATGGCCGAGAATCATAGCATTTTGATGGCTTCTACTAAATACTTGATGAATAATATGGCCTTTAGCTTTTAATGCTGCACCAAGGTTAGTTGCTACATTTCCTGCACCTATTAGGGTAATTCTCTTTTTTTTCAACGCTACAGCCATCTTATTTTATGATCTTAATTTTGGAAAACGTACTCGATTAATTACTGCAATAATACTTCCAAGTGTCATAATAATACAACCAATCCATAAAATATTAATGTATGGAAATACAATTGCTTGCATAATGATAAAATCAGAAGCATTAGAAGTCTTTTCTTGTTTTAGTATTGTAAACTCTCCTGTTTCAGGATTTATTTTCTTAAAATTAAACTTTAACCCCAAAGGATCCACCTCACTTGGAATACTAAATAATCTATTCTGGCGGATTACTAGGGTAGGAGAAGCATCAAAGGTTTGGCCTTTTACATTCATGGCCTCTAATCTTAAACCTACTGCAATATCATCTGGTTGCAGGTTGTTGGCAGCTAAGTCAATATCTTTTATCACTTCTTTAACTACAATGATACTATTTGTAGCAAACAAGGTATCACCTATTTTTACCAAACTAGTGTCTGCTTCTTCGTATGCATTTGGATCGTCTAAAGCTGGGTCATCAAGATCTGCATAAGTAACATGCGTAAATATATCCCTAGACCAAAAGTGTTTCGTAGCAGGTTCTGGAACATTACCCATCTGTTCATTTAACTGAACGAAAGGTCTTAATTGGAATTGCCTTTCATATTTACCATTATCATCTATTTGGTAATAATTTACTTTATAATAGATGTTATGACCCTCTTTTTCTCTTCCTTCATAACTGATAAAATGATTGCCCATCAGAACTGTATCACCCTTAATAAGCATGATGTTTTCTTTGTTGGCATTTTCATTTTCGTTCATCTTTATTTCGATTTCCGAGTTGTTTCTAGAGATAATTTCTTTGTTACCTGCTGAAATCAAAGCACCTATTAATAAAAACCCAAAACCAATATGTGCAATTGCTGCACCTGATTTTTTTATACTGCCTTTAAGTATTCTGAACCAATAATCAGCGTTTGCAACTACAGCATAAGTTGCTGCAAACATTAATAAACCGTGATAATAATGCTGAAACTGCAAAGAAGTGGCCACTGCTATGGTAATCACTAAAGATAAAATAGCTGATACAGCAGTGTCTTTGAAAAACTTCTTGCTATCAGTTTTTTTGTATTTTAAATAATGTCCAATTCCAATAAATATTGCAACCAATGTGGCAAGTGGTAGTTGCCATGAATTGTAATGTTCATTTGCATTAGTAGGAGGGGCCATTTCAGTGCCAAAAATAGCATTAATCACCGGAATACTAGTAGAGAATGTGATTTGGAAGCATGAAATTAATAAAACTAAAGCACCCAAAAACATCCAGAATTCTCTTGACCATAGCTCTTCTTCTTTTTGTTGTTTTGGTAATTTTTTAAATCTTATCGCCAATAAGGTAAAAGCGCCGATGACTAAAAAAAGGAGAATAAAGATCAATTGACCTGGCAGACCGTCAGCAAATGAGTGAACAGAAGTTTCTCCTAAAATGCCACTTTTCGTCAAGTACGACGAGTACATCACTAAAAGAAAAGAAAGAACAGAAAATAAGTAAGTGCTAAACATAGAGTTTGGCTTGACCTTATTAATCAGCATTAAATGCCCTGCGCCAACTAAAATTAACCATGGAACTAAAGAAGAGTTCTCTACAGGATCCCAAGCCCAAAAGCCACCAAAACTCAATGCTTCGTATGCCCAAGCTCCGCCCATTAAAACACCTAAACCTAAAACTGCAATCCCAAAGAATGTCCATGGTAGTGCAGGTTTTAACCAAGAGGTATAATCTTTAATATATAAGCTAGTTATCGCGAATGTAAATGGAATAAGCGTCAATGCAAATCCTAGGAATACAATTGGCGGGTGGATGGTCATCCAGTAATTTTGCAATAAAGGATTTAACCCTGTTCCTTCAACAAAATTTAAGTACTCAGGATTTTGCACAAAAGGTAAGTTAAGCATGTCTGGATGCTCTCTTAGAAGTATAAAAGGATTGCTTCCGATTTGAATATCAAAAATATATACACCTAAAAGCATGCTGCCCAATAATAGCTGAACCACAGATAGAACAGTCATGGTTCCTGCTTCCCACTTCTTTGAAGTATTCAACAGAATTATTCCCAATACGCCATGCCATAAAGACCACAACATAAAACTACCTTCTTGACCTTCCCAAAAACAAGAGAAGATGTAACGCATGGCCAAATCGGTAGAAGAGTGTCTCCAAACGTAGTAATATTCAAAATGGTGGTTAAAAAGCAAGTAAAATAGAATACTAACCATTCCTACTATGCTTCCTACGTGAATGTAGAAGAAAGTACGCGCCATCTTTTTCCAAGACGCTGATTCTAGCTCAGGCGAATGAATTGACTTAAAGTAAGCGAAGGCTGCTAAACCAGAACAAACGAATGATAGAATAATAAATAAATTCCCTAATTGACCTGATATCAGGTTTTCCCCAACGTAACTTATCTCCATGTTAAACCCTTATGTATTCGCTTCTATTTCTGTAAAACCTTCTGTATTTCCATTGTTGTATTTAGATGGGCATTTCATCAGAATTTTATCTGCATGAAATTGACCTTCTTCCATTTTTCCTGTAACAACCACTTGTTCTGAACGCTCAAAGTCTTGAGGTTTTGCACCGTGGAAGTATACTTTCTTTTCTATACCTTCATTATCCACCATATTAAAGGTGAATAAATCAACGTTTACTTTTGGATCGTAAGTGATTTCGCTATTTTTAGCTAGTTTGCCGACTACCTGAAACTCTTTACCAGGATGATTATCTACAACTGAAAATTGAGCATAGGTAGCTGCATCTGCTAGCGTACTCATAATTACACCAATGGCTACAGCAACAATAATAATTCCTATAATATGGATCTTTTTCATATCAATTATTTTTTTCTAACTTATTCAATCTTCTATCAATTGAGAAGAGGTAAATAAATAAACCAATCAATATAGTTGCAACAATGGCAACCACAACATAGATCTTTCCATCAGCTCGCATTCTATCAGCCATTTCGATGGATTCTTGAGCAATCGCTAGTTTTGCAAATACAGATAAAATAATTACTAGTATATTTTTCATTCTTCTTTATCTTTCAATTTATTAAGTCTAATATTCAGATTAGCAATCCAAAGCGATAACAATATCCACCCAATTACAGCAGGATAAAAAACAAGTCTCATATTACTATCTAAATCATAAGAATCAAAAGCAGGGTTTCCACCGTTTCCTGGATGCAATGAGTCATACATTCGAGGCAATACACCAATGAATACTATTAACATTACAAAAGCGAAAATGTTATAGACAGCGGCTATTCTTCCTCGTTTTTGTTCTTCGTCCATGGAGCTTCTTAAAATTAAGTAAGCAAAATAGACTAGCATGGTAATTGCAGAACCGTTTAGTTTTATATCGTTGGTCCAATAGGCTCCCCAAGTAAATTTAGCCCAAATACTTCCTGTAACGAGCCCTAAAATACCAAATACAATTCCTGTATTGACCATTTGTTTCGCAATTAAATCATGCTCCATATTAGAAGATGACAAATGCTTTACACTATAAATCACAGATAAAAGAAATAAAAAGATCATTGAAAACCACATGGGTACGTGGAAATACAAATTTCTAATGGTTTCATAAAGGATAACTTGTTTAGGAACTTCAATAAGGAAACCGCCAATCACGGTAAAGAGAAGGAGTAATAATGCGAGTATTTTCCACCAATTTTTCATATCTACTATTGGCTTTTAGAGCACTGAAATAAGGCTATTTTTAAGCTCTCCAAAGGTAAGGAAATAATATATATGCTAATGTGAGAATGACCACATTAATCAGTGCTAATACGGTTAAATAGATCCCACCTTCCTCAAAACCAAACCCAACACCTGCTAACGTAGAAACCTTAATAACTGTTAACAATAGAGGCAACATAATCGGAAAACTTAAAACCGCCATCAACGTAGTGTTATTATTGGTTTTTGATGCAATAGCAGATATAAAAGTAAGAATACAGGCAATGCCCATACTTCCTAAAACTAATCCAGCTATAAATAATGATAGGTTTTCAATTGGATTACCGATTAATAAGCTAAAAAAAGTGAGGTGCACTAATCCTACAAAAACAATGAGCAACATATTATATATTGTTTTCGCTATAATCAAGGAGTGAGGAGAAATTAGGGTGTATATATACAAGAAACGACTATCAGACTCGTGTTGAAAGCTTTTAGATGTAGCGTTTGTTGCAGAAAAGAGCAAAATAATCCAAAAGAGGGCATTCCAAACTTTTGTATCCTCGAGTATATTAAAAATTAAATAAGCAACAAATATGGTGGAAATTACATATAATAATATGCCATTAATGGCATATCGTTGGCGATATTCCATTAAAAAATCTTTCTGAATAAGCGATATGATGTGTTTCACCTTCTTTATTATTTCTTAACTGCAAATTTATTCAATTGGTTTATCTTTGCCTAAACCTTTATAGCTTATTTATGTTGGTTTAAAACAATTATAGAATGAAAAAAATAACTTTATTTATGCTGGTGCTAATCGCAACAGCTCACTTCTTAACTGCTCAAAAAATGAATTTTTACGATTTTAAAGTAAACGATATTAGTGAACAAGCATTCGATCTTTCAACCTTAAAAGGTAAGAAAGTATTAGTAGTAAATACGGCTTCTAAATGCGGATTGACTCCTCAGTATGAAACATTAGAAGAGGTTTATAATCAATATGGAGGTGATAATTTTACGATTATTGGATTTCCTGCAAATAATTTTGGCGCACAAGAGCCCGGTTCTAACGAAGAAATCAAGGCATTTTGTTCTAAAAATTATGGTGTTTCTTTTCAAATGATGTCAAAAATATCGGTTAAAGGAAGTGATATTCATCCACTATATAAATGGTTGACCAATAAATCAGAAAATGGAATCGAGGATGCACCTGTATCTTGGAATTTCCAAAAATTTATGATTGATGAAAATGGAAATTATGTAGGTATGGTTAATCCACAAGAAAGTCCTGCTTCTGAAACAATTATTAATTGGATAGAGGAGAAGTAGGAATGAAATTAGATATTTTAGCCATAGGGGTTCATCCTGATGATGTTGAGCTTAGTGCTACGGGTACACTTTTAAAGGCAATTAGTCAAGGCAAAAAGGTGGGTATTTTAGATTTAACTCAAGGAGAGCTAGGTACCAGAGGCAGTGCTGAATTGCGTTTAATTGAGGCTCAAAATTCTGCAAAAATACAAGGTCTTCATATAAGAGAGAATTTAGGAATGGCAGATGGGTTTTTTATGAACGATGAGTTTCACCAAAGAAAAATAATTCAAATTCTTAGAAAATACCAACCTGATGTAATTTTGTCAAACGCACCAACAGATAGACATCCTGATCATGGCCGAGCTTCGAAATTAGTTTCTGATGCTTGTTTTTATTCAGGTTTACGCAAAGTAGAAACTCAGTTGGATGGTGCAGTTCAACAAGAATGGCGTCCGAGAGCAATTTACAATTATATTCAAGATAGATATTTAGATCCTGATTTTGTGGTGGACTTTACACCATTCATAGATCAAAAGCTGGAGGCAATTATGGCATTTTCTTCTCAATTTTATGATCCCAATTCAGATGAACCGGAATCACCCATTTCATCTGAAAACTTTATACATCATATTAAAGGCAGGTGGTCTAATTTTGGTCGATTAATAAACGTAGACTACGCCGAGGGCTTTCTAGCTGAACGACCTTTTGGAGTAAGCGACATTACAGAGCTGTTGTAGACATAATTAAGGAAGATACTCATCGAGTATCTTCCTTCCTATTTTAATGAGCTATGATTACCTTTTTAACTGAAGTATTATTTTTAGCTATTAAGCGTACAAAATAGGTTCCATTTTCAAAGTCTTTACAATCTATAGAGATCATTGATTCCAAAATATTTCCGTTACTAATTTCTTGTCCGTTTATTGAAAAAACAGTAAATGTTGCTCCTGGTATAGGTTCATTTAGATTGATAATTAATGTCTCTTTTGCAGGATTGAGATACACTTTCCATTGAATTACATTGTTCTGATTTTTATTACTAATCGAGGTTACTAAAGGTTTAAATGACCAAAACATATTTATATCTGAAACAATTGAATCAAAACCACCTGCTATATAACCCACGTAACCAATTGTGAAATCAGCTGCAGAGGATCTTCTTTGTCCCGAGAATAAAGGTAAGGTATCCCATATATCTAGTACAGGATCATATTCGTAATAGTCACCTAATACATTGGTGGTTACTAATTGATGACCACCACCGATAATTATTTTACCATTTACTTCAAAAGAAGTTCCATTTAATCGCGCAGGACCTGGGCAGCTTGTCTTTTGTACCCAATTGTTAGAGTCAGGGTTGTATGCCCATAAATTTGAATGCATTTATAGACCATTGTGTCCATGAGTTAAATAAAGTAAACTATCTGCGTTAAACAAAACAGGGCCAGAAGTAGCTCCTGATGGAAGATTGGCCTTTTGGGACCAAACGTCAGTTGTTGGATCATATTCCCACATCTGGCTTGAGTAAGGTCTGCTTCTGTTATAAGTTCCGCCTACAACATATCCTTTCCCTTTAAGACTTGCCCCTTTAGAGCCTCTTGTGCCACTACCTGGAAAATTAGCTTTAGTTACCCATATATTGCTATCAGGGATATATTCCGCGAAATCGAAAAAGGTGCTTGTACCATTGTACCCTCCACCTGCAAAAACCCTATCGCCAATTGAAAAAGAAAACCCATTACTTCTTCCCGGTCCGGGGAAATTAGCTTTAGAAGTCCATGAGTCTAAAATAGGGTCATACTCATAAAGGGCATTGGTGTTTTGCCCCTGATTAATTTGACCAAATACGAAATAACCTTTTCCTTTGGAGCTCATACCTGTACACCTAGATGTGTTATTAGGAATATCTGCTCTTTGCACCCAATTTTGGGACATCAAAGAAGTAGAGATTAAAAAAGATGAAATGATTAGTAATTTTTTCATAATTAACAATTTGTTATGTAGTCCCTTAGGAAGAAAGTTAAGGATTGTATTTTTACCGCAACGCTTTGGGGTAGATATATTCCTTAAGATTAGCGTTATTATAACTGGTTTCTTGCCAAGAATCAATTTCAAATTTTAAATGACCAAACCCGGTAGTTGGCAAGCTGCCAATCCTTTGTCCACTATAATATTCAATGAGAAATGTTAATGTGGGGTTGTGTCCGATAATTAGAATTGATGAGATTTTATTATCAATAGACTCGATAAAATTTCTCATAAAAAAAGGAGATGCATCATAAATACGATCATCTCCCTCAATTTTAAAATTACTATTCTTTAATTTATTGCTGATGACTTTAGCGGTCATCGTTGTTCTTTTTGAACTACTGTAAATTACCTTTTCAATTGGTATACTCAATGAATTTAACTTTGCTCCAATTAATTCAGCGTCCTCCAATCCTTTATTTGTTAGTTTCCTATCAAAATCAGGTTTTGCACCTGAGCTTTCTTCTGTTTTGGAATGCCGCATTAATATTAGGTGCTTCATATATTATTCTCCAATTTTTGGATTGAAACTCTCTTTTTCAATTTTATTCATAAAAATAGGTAGTATGAAATACTCTAGAACTGATGAGTCAGATTCAAATATATGCTTTGCAAAGCTTTTTAAACTTGCAATAAGTTCTTTTGCATATACTAGGTTTAATTTTGGAAGTACTTGATTAAGCTCTAATAGTTTTTCTTCTAAGTATGCTTCTTTAGCTTTTTGTCCTTCAGGTAGCTTGGCTAACTCTTCTTCAAATGCTTCTACAAAGTACGCTTCTGCTTGCACATAAAAATTATGCAATATATCTGGAGATGAATAAGTTCTTACATGCGACAGTTTTATGGATTCTGCCTTTTCATGTTTACTAACTATTCCATCATCTGAAACTGCTGCAAGTAAAGCAACTATTGCAGGTGATTTTAATAATATAATTCTATCCTCTTCGTTTAATCGTTCTATTTCTGTTGGCATTATAAATCAGTTTATCAGTTAATTTATACAAATATAAATTAGTTTTATCAGAAATTTACAACAATTATTACAAAGATTGTCATGAAGTATACGAATGAATTGGATACTGAGATAGCCTTCAAAACAAGTAGGAGTGGAGGCAAAGGTGGACAGCATGTGAATAAAACAGAAACGAAGGTTCTTTTAATGTTTGAAATTGTATCTTCTAAAATTCTCAAAAATAGTGAGAAGGATCGTTTACTTCTTAAACTAAAGAATCGAATCAATCAGGACGGCTATTTACTTCTACAAAATAGTAAATCTCGAAGTCAACTAACAAACAAAGAGTTAGTTGTTGTTGAGTTTTATCATTTGATAAACAAAGCATTATATATCCAAAAAAAGCGAAAATCTACCAAACCTACAAATGCATCAATTAAAAAACGGTTGGACTCTAAGAAGCGACAAGCTGAAAAAAAGAAAAATCGACGATCATCATATTAAGAACAAGCATTCCAAATTACTTCATCGGGGGTTGGAGCCGTAATTTCGATTAATTCTTTAGTAACAGGATGATTAAATTGAATGTTTCTAGCATGTAAGTGAATGGATGCATCCTTATTGGTTCTATCAAAACCATACTTAACATCTCCCTTGATTGAACTTCCGATGGTTGATAATTGTACCCTAATTTGATGATGTCTTCCCGTGTAGGGAGTGATTTCTAGTAAAAAATAACGATCAAGCTTTTTTAATACCTCATACTTTAAAGAGGATTCTTTGCTATCTTTATATTTATGGGCGTAGGCAAATGACTTATTTTTTTGTCTGTTTCTTAGTAAATGGTGTGTAATCTCTTCAACTTCTTTAGGTGGGTGGTTTTTCACTACAGCCCAATATGTTTTTTGAACCTGTTTATCTTGAAATTGAGCATTCATTCGAGCTAATGCTTTACTAGTTTTTGCAAATAAAACCACGCCACTTACAGGTCGATCAATTCGATGTATAGTTCCTATAAAGGCGTCGCCTGGTTTATCGTATTTTTGTTTTAAATATGAAGCGACTATTTCATTTAGAGGCTTATCTCCAGTTTTGTCACCTTGTACAATATCCCCTGATAATTTATTTACAGCTATTAAATGATTGTCCTCGAACAATACTTCCAGTTTTCTGGCCATATTAGTATTGTTCATTTTCATTTGGAAAATCTTTTGACTTAACGTCTTTAATATATTCCATTACTGAATTGCCCATCTGTTCGTATAAATTATTATAACGTCTTATAAATCTAGGATTGAATTCATTCGTTATACCAAGTAAATCATGAATAACCAAAACTTGGCCATCAACACCATTTCCGGCTCCGATCCCAATTATTGGTATCGTTACAGATTCTGCAACTTTTTTAGCTAATTGAGCTGGAATTTTTTCAAGAACGATGCTAAAGCAACCTGCCTCTTCTAATAATTTGGCATCTTCTATAAGTTTTTTTGCTTCTTCTTCTTCTCTAGCTCTTACGACATAGGTCCCAAATTTATAGATAGATTGAGGGGTTAACCCTAAATGGCCCATTACAGGAATTCCTGCAGATAAAATTCGTTGAATAGATTCTAAAATTTCACTGCCACCTTCTAACTTTACAGCATGCGCACCCGACTCTTTCATAATTCTAATCGCTGAGGATAGTGCTTCTTTTGAGTTTCCTTGATAGGTTCCAAAGGGCAAATCAACAACTACTAGACAATGTTCAATTGCCCTTACCACAGACGATGCATGATAAATCATCTGATCTAAAGTGATTGGGAGAGTAGTCTCATGGCCTGCCATAACATTTGAAGCAGAGTCTCCTACAAGGATAATGTCAATTCCTGCTTTGTCTATAATTTTAGCCATAGAGAAATCGTAAGCAGTAAGCATTGAGATTTTTTCACCTTTAATCTTCATTTCCTGCAAGGTGTGCGTAGTTATTCTTTTTATGTTTTTTGATTTGGCTGTAGACATAGTTTCGATTTAGTGTGTCTCTTAACTTAAAAAACAAAACTACCAATCTATTTTGTGAATATTTTAAATTAGTAATTTAGCGGTTATGAAAAAATGGAATCTAGGAATATTTGGCCTTTTTATGGCAGTGCTTACCAGTTGTGAAACAGATGTTGACTTAATTCAAGAGTATGAATCACAGTCATTTATTTTTGGATTGTTGGATCAGCATGAAAATACACAGTATGTTAGAGTAAATAAGGCTTTTCTAGGAACTCTGAATATAAATGATATGGCTAGTGTTCGCGATTCCATTCATTATCAACCTGGAGATTTAAAAATTGAAATCAATCTTAAGTCATATTTGAATAGACAAGGTAGAATTGATATAGACCGAAATGAAACGTATGAGCTTCAGGAGCTTATTCACAGCAAAGATACTGGATTTTTCAATAACGATGATTACATTGTTTATTACATGACTAATCCAATAGTGCAACAAGAAAACTTTGAACAAGTTGACTATCAGTTATACGTTACCAATAATCTCACAGGTAGAGTGGATAGTGCAAATAGTCCAATACAATTGATAAAGGATGTAATATTAAAATACCCAAACCCGAATACTAATATTGCCTCTTTTACCAAGTTCAGTTCTGCGGGTTATCAGTTATTACCAACTTACGATATTGAATGGGAATCTACCCTTAATGCGGATAAACATGAAACCTATGTTAGGTTTTATTATGACGAAATCACCTTGAGTACAAAAGATACTACCACTTATTTTTTTGATTATTTTGTAGGGAATTCTTATAATTCAGGAGGTAATTCAGGTAGAAATTTAAAAGCTAATTTTTCCGCTGAAAATTTTTACAAAGAAATTGGCAATCAACTTGAAGTAATAACAGGTATACAAAGAATAAGACCAAGGATACAAATTTATATGATCATAGCTAGTCAAGATTTTTCTTTATACATAGATGCTTCAGCCCCGACAAATGATATTAACCAAAATAGACCTAACTATTCCAACCTCTCTAATGGGTTAGGTATTTTTGGTGCTAGAAATGAAAAATTTGTGACCAATAGAGATTTGAACTTTAATCAAGGTAGTTTAGAAGTGCTTATTAGCTATCAAGCAACACGAAATTTAAGTTTTAAACAGATCTAGAAGCTGACTTTTTGTCACCTCGATGTCAGCTTTACACCACTTAATATTTATTAATTGTGTCATATTTTCAATAAATGACATCCATTTGCTGATGGCATAAACATTGCCAAATGGAAGCTGTAATAAAACGAAATGTTGAACAACCGAATAAATATTAAATTATGAGTAAGATTATTGGAATCGACTTAGGAACAACCAACTCATGTGTATCCGTTATGGAAGGGAATGAGCCTGTTGTAATTCCTAATAGCGAAGGGAAAAGAACAACACCTTCAATTGTAGCCTTTATAGAAGGTGGTGAGAGAAAGGTGGGAGATCCTGCAAAAAGACAAGCCATCACCAACCCAACCAAGACGATTTCGTCTATCAAAAGGTTTATGGGTAATAAATTTAGCGAGATTGAGAAGGAAGTAGGTCGTGTACCTTACAAGGTAGTAAAAGGCGATAACGATACAGCTAGAGTTCAAATCGACGATAGAATGTATACGCCTCAAGAAATCTCTGCTATGGTTCTTCAAAAAATGAAGAAGACTGCTGAAGATTATCTTGGTACATCTGTATCAGAAGCAGTTATTACTGTTCCTGCTTATTTTAATGACGCTCAACGTCAGGCTACAAAAGAAGCAGGTGAAATTGCAGGGTTAAAAGTTAGAAGAATAATTAACGAGCCTACTGCAGCAGCTTTAGCTTATGGTATGGATAAGAAAAGTCAAGACGTAAACATTGCAGTTTTTGACTGTGGTGGTGGTACTCATGACGTTTCTATCTTAGAATTAGGTGATGGTGTTTTCGAAGTAAAGTCAACTGATGGAGATACGCATTTAGGTGGTGATGACTTTGATCAAGTATTGATTGATTGGTTAGCTAATGAATTTAAAAACGACGAAGACATTGATTTAAGAAAAGATCCAATGGCACTTCAACGTTTAAAAGAAGCAGCTGAAAAGGCAAAGATTGAATTATCTAGTTCTTCCACTACTGAAATTAATCTTCCTTATGTTACTGCCACTGCATCAGGCCCAAAGCACCTTGTTAGATCATTGTCAAGAGCTAAGTTTGAGCAATTGGCAGATGAGCTAATCAAGAGAACTATTGAGCCATGTAGAACAGCATTGAAAGCTGCAGGAATGTCTGTTAGCGATATTGATGAAGTTATATTAGTTGGTGGTTCAACTCGTATTCCGGCAATTCAAGATGCTGTAAAAGCATTCTTTGGTAAAGAGCCATCTAAAGGAGTAAACCCTGATGAAGTAGTAGCAATTGGTGCTGCAATTCAAGGTGGTGTTTTAACTGGAGAAGTTAAAGATGTACTTTTATTAGATGTTACGCCACTTTCATTAGGAATTGAAACAATGGGTGGTGTTATGACTAGACTAATTGAGTCAAATACAACTATTCCTACTAAAAAGTCAGAGACATTCTCAACTGCATCAGACAATCAGCCTTCTGTTGAGATACATGTATTACAAGGAGAACGTCCAATGGCTGCAGGTAATAAAACGATTGGTCGATTCCATTTAGATGGAATTCCACCTGCACAAAGAGGTGTGCCTCAGATTGAGGTGACTTTTGATATTGATGCTAATGGTATATTAAATGTATCTGCAAAAGATAAAGCTACCAACAAAGAGCAAAGTATCCGAATTGAAGCTTCATCTGGTTTGAGTGAAGAAGATATCGCAAAAATGAAGCGAGATGCTGAAGAAAATGCGGAGTCTGATAAGGCTGCTAAAGATAAGGTAGAGAAACTCAACCAAGCAGATTCATTGATTTTCCAAACAGAAAAGCAATTAAAAGAGTTTGGAGATAAGTTGCCTGCTGACAAAAAAGAGCCAATCGAGAAAGCATTAGCTGAATTGAAAACAGCTTATGAAGGTCAAGATTTGGCAGCTATTGAGCCTGCAATGGAGAAATTAAATACCATTTTCCAAGAAGCTGCACAAACGATGTATCAGAATACAGATGGAGCACCTGAAGGTGGAGCCGCGCAAGACGGATCAAATGAAGGTGATGAAGTTACTGATGTTGATTTCGAAGAAGTAACAGAGGATAAAAAATAAGATAAGTAGTTTATTATTTTTAAGGTCGTGTCTTAGTTGATATGACCTTTTTTTATACATCTAAATTATTATTATCGTTTGTATTATGTCGACTTGATTTTCAATTATATTAAATTGCACTAGTGTACGATTAAACATTAAAAGCGATTTGCATTCAGCAAATTGAATATCTTGATCTAATCAATAATCAGATTTTAATTTATATCAACTATCATTAGTGTGCGATAAAAAAACAAAAGCATACCTAATTATTAAGCCATGTAGGTATAACTATTTTATATTAAGCACATAATTTGGGAAAATTAAATCACTTTCTGTTAAAAGTTAAACAGGGGCTTACTTTTTAATTTTAAACTTAAAGGAGCTAAAGGAACATATCAATTCCAATATAATTTGTAGAAGCTTTTTCAAGGCCTTAAAATTTTGGTTCATTTTGGATCTTTGCCCGTCCTTGTTCAAAAGCCTGGAAGACAAAAGAACATCATAGAAACGTTTTACTTCAACAACAAAATTCAAGTGACAACTTAAAATTAACATTCGTTTTCGATTCAAAATTTTTACTCGGACAATAGTGATTAAATTTATTGAATTTGTTCTTATACTGAAATTACCAACTAAATTGGTAAAATAGATAGTTGAGAATATTTTTAACCTCAATATTAGAATTCAAAACGAACAAACGTAGAATGCTAAAAGTTAACTTGAATACCGGCTTTTATGAGTCTTCCCGGCATTCTTACATTCCCAACATCAATGTATTTTTCATCAAATAGGTTAGCCACTTGAACATACAAATTCAATGAGTTCAGTTTATGCGTAATCCCAACATCAGAGATTAACTGTTCTCCAAATGCAATTTCATTACCATTGGCATCTAAGTATTCACCTTCACGTTCTTGAAGCCTGATCATCCAGTTTAGGAAGGTTTGTTCTCCTATTCTAAAATCAAATTCTAGATTCGCTTGGGTTTTTATGTAATCTAACACATAATTCGACTCAAATCCATTACTGAGTGTATCTGACTTAAGGATGGCTATATTAAAACTGATTTGTTGTAGGAAAGAGTTTTCTCCAAAATCCGGCTTAAAATTGTAAACAGTACTTGCTTCAAATCCATAGAAAAGTGCTTCTGTAATATTGGCAGCCTTTATGGTATCATTTCCATTAAATCTAATCCAATCTATTAGGTTTTTTCCATCCCTAACAAAAATAGCAGCCTTCGTATTTAAGCTTGAAGTTTTGTAGTTCATACCTATTTCATAATTAATAGATTCTTCCGGCTTTAAATTAATACTTCCTACAGCACCGCCTAAACTGTAATACAAATCGGTGTAAGAGGGAAGCCGAAATGACTTATTTACACTAGCGTATGTTCTGAATCGTTTGGTAAACTGATAGCCAATATCCATTCCGCTATAGATTTCATTATCAAAACGGTTATTGATATTTAAAAGTGCTCCACCTGATATAAATAGTCTTTTTAAAGAGAAGTTTTGCTCTAAGAATAATGAATGGTTTTCTCTCCAATCTGCTTTTGTATAAAAGGCCGAAGGATGCTCACCAACTGCAGCAATTCGATCATTAACATCTTTACCTAAGGCGTTACTTTTAATGCTTTCTTTGCGGTATTCGTAGCCGATGTTAGTAGTACCTATTTTAGATGAATAAGTGGCGCTTAACTCTGAACCTATGGTGTGCGATTTATGGTAATTATGACCGGTGTACCAGGAAATAGTATCATTGGTTTCTAAATTTCTAAAAGAACCATCAACATTTCTTCCGAAATAGCCTTCCCCTTCTCTAAACAGTTCAAATCGGTCAAAGTGAAGGCGATTATAAAAACTAGCAGATAGCTTTATTTTGTTTATTTGATGATCCATTTTAGCAGAAACAAATTGTAGTTTGTTTACTTCGTACTGAGATGGAAAGTTAACACTGTAAAAGTTTTGTGCTCCAAAACTTTTGTCGTTTTGTCCTAGATTAATTTTTAGATCGGTATTTTTTTCTTTGAATTCAGACTGCCAAAAAATGTTTCGTTGAGAAAAATCCGTATTCCTATACTGCCCATCACTCCCTTTTTGTAAAAGACCGAGGGAATGACTGTGTTTTTCTCTGCTAATGGTTGCTTGAACTCCTAGTTGATTCCAGTTGTAATCACCTAATTCTGCTATGGCTTTTACTTGGTTGTTTTCACTGTTTTTGGTGATGATATTAATTGCACCTGCAAAAGCACCATCTCCATATAATCGAGAGGCTCCACCATACAGTATTTCTATACGTTCTATGTCAAGTAACTCTATTGGTAAGTTCATATTAAAATGCCCAGTTTGAGCATCATTCATTCGAATGCCATTTAAAAGAATTAAAACTTGAGAAAAGTTCGAACCTCGAATTCCTATGTCAGCTTGAACTCCACTCATTCCTCTCTGTCGAACATCTACGTTCATGGCGTACTTTAATAATTCATTAATTGAGCTTACAGGAGCTGTCTCTATCTCTTTTCTAGAAATAACAGTAATTGATTTTGAAATTTCACTGGTGGCAATCTCAGCTCTACTAGCTGAAACCACAACTTCTTCTACCTCCACACTTTTTTGGGCTTGAGCTGCTTGAATCGAAAAGATGAGTAATGCTGAAACGAATATTCGTTTTGAAGTTGGAATCATATTTTTTTTTGGCGGGTAATATTACCGAATATATCCAAACTAGAGATGCTTAATTTCCTTTTCTTCTATAATTGAGAGGTATCAAAATTAAAGCAAATGGTTTGGAATTAGTTATCCAAAATTATCAACAGTGCTAAGAAATCTAGCTCAGTTGGCGTATTTTTGAGGTTGTAGTTAATAGAAAAATAATTGATTCATTATGTGCCAATTCTCTCACCTTCATTGCCATTCCCAATTTTCACTTTTAGATGGAGCCGCATCTATTCCGGGAATGATGGCGAAAGCGAAGGCCGATGGAATGCCGGCGATTGCCTTAACCGATCATGGAAATATGTTTGGTGCTTTTCAATTTGTGGCCGAGGCAGCCAAAGCAGGAATTAAACCAATTGTTGGATGTGAATTTTATTTGGTAGAAGATCGATTTAAGCGAGAGTTTACCAAAGGCAGTAAAGATAAAAGATACCATCAATTATTGTTAGCGAAAGATCAGCAAGGCTATCAAAATCTATCAAAACTATGTTCGCTTGGCTTTTTAGAGGGATTGTATGGTAAATATCCTCGAATAGATAAAGAGTTGCTGAAACAATATAAAGAAGGATTAATTGCCACTACTTGCTGTATTGCTTCTGAAGTTCAGCAAACTATTCTTAACGAAGGGGAGGAGAAAGGAGAAGAAGTATTTAAAGAGTGGTTTGAAATATTTGGTGATGACTATTATATTGAAATACAACGACACGATTTAGGAGAAATTGATAATACAGGAATGACACAGGAGGATGTGAATCAGATTCTCATCAAATGGTCTAGAAAATATGGAGTTAAGTTAATTGCTACCAACGATTCTCATTATATCGAAGAGGAAGATTGGTTAGCGCATGATATTTTATTGTGTGTAAATACGGGCGATAAATTAAGCACCCCAAGGGGATACGGAAAAGGATTTCGTTTTGGATTTCCCAACCATGAGTTTTACTTCAAAACCACTGAAGAAATGAAAGCACTGTTTCAGGACATCCCTGAAGCAATCGATAATACGAATCACATTGTAGATAAGATAACCACTCCTGAGTTAAAGCGAGATATTTTATTACCGAATTATACCTTACCGGAAGGATTTTTCAATCAAGATGATTACTTAAAGCACCTTACATTTATAGGAGCGAAGAAGCGATACGGTGAAATTACCGCCGAGATTCAAGAGCGTCTTGACTTTGAGTTGAAAATTATCAAGGATATGGGTTTCCCAGGTTATTTCCTGATAGTGCAAGATTTTACCACCATTGCAAGAGATTTGGGTGTTTCTGTTGGGCCGGGTCGTGGATCAGCTGCAGGATCAGCAGTAGCTTTTTGTGTGGGTATTACCAATATAGATCCGATTAAATATAAACTACTTTTCGAGCGATTCCTAAACCCGGAAAGGGTTTCCATGCCCGATATTGATATTGATTTTGATGATGATGGTCGTTCTAAAATCATTGATTATGTAGTAAAAAAATATGGTAGAAATCAAGTAGCTCAGATTATTACGTATGGTTCTATGGCGGCCAAATCATCTATAAAAGATGTTGGTCGTGTACTAGATATTCCATTGCCTGATGTAGAGAAACTGACGAAAATGGTTCCTGATATATCATTAGCAAAAGTTTTTGGCTCCACTGAGGAATCATTAAAGAAGATGCTTAACGCTGAACAGCAAGAGCAAGCCAATCAAATGAGAAGTATAGCTGCAGGTAGCGATATTTTTGCTGACACATTGAATCATGCTAAAAAGTTAGAGGGTTCGGTAAGAAATACTGGTATCCATGCTTGTGGGGTAATTATTTCTCCTGATGATATTACCAATTACATTCCTGTATGTACCTCCAAAGATGCTCAGTTATTAGTTACGCAGTATGATAACAAGGTGGTGGAAGATGCCGGATTGCTAAAAATGGACTTCTTGGGTCTTAAAACCTTGACCATTATAAGAGATGCCATTGCATTGATTAAAGAGAATTATGGGGTAGAAATAGATCCAGATGAAATTCCTTTAGATGATGTAAAAACCTACGAGCTTTATCAGCGAGGAGAAACCAATGGTACTTTCCAGTTTGAGTCTGGTGGAATGCAGAAGCACCTCAAAGATTTAAAGCCAACCGATATAGAAGATTTGATTGCAATGAACGCCTTGTACAGACCGGGGCCGATGCAGTTTATTGAATTGTTTATTCAGCGAAAGCGAGGGGATGTAGAGGTAGAATATCCGCATGAATTGTTAAAAGGAATCTTGAAGGATACCAACGGAATTATGGTCTACCAAGAGCAAATTATGCAAGCTGCACAGATTATGGCCGGTTACTCACTTGGTGAAGCAGATTTGCTTCGTAGAGCTATGGGTAAGAAGAAGATGGATGTGATGCAGGAGCAAAAAGTAAAGTTTGTTGAAGGCGCTCATAAAATTCATCAAGTCGATAAGAAAAAGTCATCTGATGTATTTGACATCATGATGAAGTTTGCCGAATACGGATTTAACCGTTCACACTCGGCGGCTTACTCGGTAGTAGCCTTCCAAACAGGTTATTTAAAAGCGAATTATCCTGCGGAATATATGGCAGCGGTAATGACCAATAATATGAATGACATCAAGAAGATTACCTTTTTTATGGAAGAGTGCCGTAGAATGGGAACTCCTGTTTTAGGTCCTGATGTGAATGAGAGTACGTATAAATTTGCCGTAAATAAAAATGGCGAAATCCGTTTTGGATTAGGTGCTGTAAAAGGAGTAGGAGCGGGAGCTGTAGAAGCCATCGTAAATGAACGAAAAGAGAACGGTAATTATACTTCTATTTTTGATGTTACCAAGCGAGTGGATTTACTTGCAGCCAATAAACGTACGTTTGAAAACATGGCCTTAGCCGGAGGTTTTGATTCCTTTGAAGGAGTGCACAGAGCGGTGTACTTTTCTGATACAGGCGATGGAATGACCTTTATGGAAAAGGCTCTTAAATTCGGAAGTACGCATCAAGAAGCTCTAAATTCATCTCAAGTTTCCCTTTTTGGTGAAGCTTCGGAAGTGGATATGCCAGAGCCTGAGATACCAAGAGCTACCGAATGGGGAACTATGGAGAAGCTCTCTAAAGAGAAAGAGGTAGTAGGTATCTATTTATCAGGTCACCCATTAGATGATTTTAAATTTGAAATGGAGCAGTTTTGTAACGTTACCGTAAAGGAATTGCACCATTTTGAAAATTTAAAGGGGCGTAAAGAACTTAAAATGGCTGGTATCGTTACTGAGGTGGCTCACCGAATGACTAAAAATGGAAAGCCTTTTGGTATACTCACTTTGGAGGATTACCAAGATGCCTACAAGTTTTTTATGTTTGGTGAAGAGTATGTAAAGTTTAGAGGTTATTTAAATCAAGGATGGTTTTTATATGTAGTTGGTAGCATAGAACCGGGAAAATGGGATAAAACTAAGCTAGAGTTTAAGTTTAAAACAGTAGAGCTATTAGCTGATGTAAAAGAAAAAATGACCAAATCGATTACCTTAGACGTAAATATTGATGAGGTAAGTGAAGATTTTATTCAACAAATAGATACCATTGTAAATGGAAATAACGGTAATTGTAAATTTTCTCTTAATTTAATCGACCGAAAGGAGAAAAATACCGTTTTATTGACTTCTAGAAGCAAGAAGATATCCCTTACCGATGAGGTATTGGATACTTTTGATAATATGCCTGGAGTTATTTATTCAGTTGGATAAAAGTGTCAATTTGTCGTAAAAAACACTTTGGTAATCATTTTGTAAAAGTAAATTTGAAAACAAGTATTAAAACTATAAAAAAAGAGAGATGGCAGTAGAATTAACAGACGCAAATTTCGAAGAATTAGTAGAAAAATCAGATAAGCCGGTATTAGTAGATTTTTGGGCAGAGTGGTGCGGACCATGCAGAATGGTAGGCCCTGTAGTAGATGAGTTACATACTGACTATGACGGAAAAGCTGTAGTAGGTAAAGTAAACGTTGATGACAACCCAGGTATATCTGCAAAATTTGGTATTCGTAATATTCCAACCGTATTATTTTTCAAAAATGGAGAAGTAGTAGATAAGCAAGTTGGCGCGGCAGCGAAATCAGCTTATGAAGAAAAATTAAACGCATTGGTTTAATTGGCAATAAATTAAATAATCAAGGCTCTTTACTAACTAAGTATAGGGCCTTTTTTTTGTGCTTTATAGATTGATGGGTACTGTCAAAAAAACGTACTTTTAAGTTTCCATATAATTTCAATTTTGATAGAGAAAATAAATAGAGGAGAGTTACAACGATACACGCATTTAGAGCTATTGGCTAAGCAAGTGGTGGAGGGATTTATTACCGGACTTCATAAAAGTCCTTTCCATGGTTTTTCAGTTGAATTTGCAGAGCATCGGTTGTATAATAAAGGTGAATCGACCAAGCACATCGATTGGAAGCTTTTTGCTAAAACGGACAAGCTTTTTGTGAAGCGATATGAAGAAGAAACCAATTTAAGATGTCAAATCGTCATTGATACTAGTTCTTCTATGTATTTTCCTACGGATGTAAAGAAAGACGAATTCAATAAAATAAAATTTTCTATCTATGCGGCGGCGGCGCTAATGGAACTATTAAAAAAGCAGCGAGACGCATTCGGCTTAAGTACTTTTAATGAAAAATTAGACTTTCATACAGGGAATAAATCTAACATTAGGCATCAGCAGTTGATCATTTCTGAGTTAGAGCGATTATTGAATGCCCCTTCTACAAATGTAAAAACGGCTACCATTGATGCGCTTCATCAAATCGCTGAAATGGTGCATAAGCGATCATTGATTATACTCTTTAGTGATATGATTGATGATGTAGATCAAGAGGAGCAATTATTCTCGGCCTTGCAGCATTTAAAACACAATAAGCATGAGGTGGTATTATTTCATGTAGTTGATCATAAAAAGGAGTTGGAGTTCGATTTTGGAAATCGACCTTATAAATTTATCGACTTAGAAAGTGGGCAAGAAGTAAAGTTAAATTCCACAGAGGTGAAAGAGCGTTATGTAAAAGAGGTAAAAAAGCGCGAAAAGGCACTAAAATTAAAATGTATTCAATACGGGATAGACTTCGTGGAAGCCGATATTAACAAGGGATTCAATCAGATACTATTTCCTTATTTGGTGATGCGAAATAAAATGAAATAATTTTCACTTTTTTTTATCAAAAGTGATTTCAAAAAGAAAAGTATTAGTACTTTTGTCGTCCCAACAATAAAGAAAAATACCTAAGATAAACGGTCTGGTAGTTCAGTTGGTTAGAATACCTGCCTGTCACGCAGGGGGTCGCGAGTTCGAGTCTCGTCCAGACCGCGAAAAGCTCTTCATTACTGAAGAGCTTTTTTCGTTTACAGAAATTAGGTGTTTTTCTCTTTTAGATTCAATACCATTTATGCCTAAATACTACATTAAGTCATGATCTGATAATATGTTTTCTAATTGTGTGCTGTAATTAATCAAGCCGACAATCTCCTCATTCACTTTATCAGATAATTAGCAAAACTAAAACCATTCAAAAGCGCATTTACCTCCATCGCCTTTTTTCCTTCTAACTGTATCTTATTTAGTTGAATAAATCCACCGTCAACAGCAATCTTTAGTTCCGTTTTGTCATCTGTAATAATTTTTCCTGCTGAATGATGGTGATCTTCTATTAGTTTATCTACCTCTTGAATTTTAAACGTGAGTTTTTTTCCGTTTTCTTTATCTTGTATAACACTCCATGCTGCAGGGTAAGGGCTTAATCCCCTTATAAAATTATGAATTTGATCGATGGTTTGTGACCAGTCAATTTTACAATCTGGTTTAAATATTTTTGGTGCAGCTTTTAACTCTAAGTCTTGCTGTGGTTGCGGGTTTGTGGTTCCATTTGCAATAGCGGTAGTCGATTTTACAACTAATCGGGCACCAACTTCCATTAAAGTATCGTGAAGTTCTCCTGCGGTCATATTTGGAGTGATGGCTACCTTTTCTTGCTCCAATAAATCACCTGTATCAATTTCATGCTTTAATAGGAAGGTAGAAACACCTGTTTCTTTCTCTCCATTCATAATCGCCCAATTAATCGGCGCTGCACCTCTGTATTGCGGCAGTAGAGAAGCGTGCAAGTTCATTGTTCCATGCTCCGGCATATTCCAAACCATTTCTGGCAACATTCTAAAAGCAACTACTATTTGAAAATTCGCATTTAATGACTGTAACTCTGCTATAAACTCAGGGTTTTTTAAATTAGTAGGTTGCAAGGTTTTCAGTCCTTTCTGATCTGCAAACACCTTTACGGCAGATTGCATTATTTTTTGGCCTCTTCCTGCGGGTTTGCCCGGTGAAGTAATTACACCTACCACATTAAAACCTGCTTCCAATAAAGCTTTTAAAGGGGCTACTGCAAAATCAGGCGTTCCCATGTAGATGATTCGTAGATCTGTCTTCATTTTTTTAAATAGTTTTTTGTTGCCAGTTATATTTCCATAGGTAGAGAAAGGAGAATAATCCCATTCCACCAAAATAGATAAATTCAGAGCACCATACCGTGGCAATGGAGAAATCATATTTTACTCCAATCAAGTATGCTCCATATAAATAAGCTATAATCGTTACCACCTCAATTGCTAAAGAGTGTAATGTATTTCCGGTGCCTGTAACTGCGCTAAAAAGTATAAAAGCGATGCTAAATAGAAACATCGTGGCCGTAATGACTTTCAATACAGGTAAACACGCATTGATTAAATCAACATCCAGTGTGTAAATCGATAATATTTCAATAGGAAATGATAGATTGATAATCATCATTAAAACGGTGGCACTAACGCTAAGAATTATGATGTTTCTCACCAGCTTAAATACGTAATTTACGCCACCTTCACCAATTACATTAGAAACCAAGGAGCTAGTAGCAGAGCTAAATCCAAACAGCGGTATCATCATTACCATATAAATACTTCTTACTATGTGAGAAACCGCCAATTCTCTTTCTCCGATCTGCTCGATAATCAAAAAGAAAATAAACCATGAACTCAATGAAATGGTGTTCTGTAACATTATCGGACTCGCTATTTTATACACTCGCTTTAGCGCCGAACCGTCTAGCTTTTTAAACTGAAATAATCCATATTTAGGTAGGTCTACAAACTTAATTGTATAGAAAATAAACAACACACTTGCTGAAGCTTCTGAAATTATGGATGCAATTGCTGCACCTTCAATGCCCATTTCGGGGAAACCGAAGTTTCCGAAAATCATTCCATAATCCAAGAATACATTGATGGATGACTGCACAACAGTAATGGCTATGAGGATTTTAGTTTTGGTAATCCCTGTAAAAAAGGCCATGAACAACACATTGATGTACACGAAGATAATTCCAACAGATCGGTAATCTAAATAGGCAATCGAATTCTCTAAAATTCGCGGTGAAGCAGTGAAATTAGATAAGAATGCTTCTGAACCAAAACGGAGTAGCAGAAACATAACGATTCCCATTCCGATAGAAGCAAACAGGCTGACATTGAATAAATTTCCAATGGCTTTGTAGTTTTCTTCTCCATTTCTTCGCCCGATTAGGATTTGACAACCAACAGAGAAGCCAAAACCCAACATCACCATTACAAAATAGAAAATACCAGCATTTCCTGCCGCACCTAATTCTATCTCACCCACATGGCCAAGAAAGGCAGTGTCGGTAACGTTCACAATATTCTGAGCTACATTGCTTAAAATTATTGGAAAACTAACCAACCAAATATTTTTGAATGATATGGTTTGTAATGCTTTAATCGACATAAACGACTAATCCCTTTAAATAAGCTCCTTCTGGGTGATACATACTAACTGGGTGATCTGCCGGTTGTGATAAATGCTCCATTACTCGCACATTTCTGCCAGATTCTATTGCCGCTGCCATAATGGTGTTGTAAAAAGTTTGTCGGTCTACTACTTGAGAGCAAGAAAAGGTGAGCAAAACACCGCCCTTTTTCATCATTTTAAATGCCCGAGCGTTTAATCGCTTGTATCCCTGAATAGCGTTGTGTAATGATTTTTTGTTTTTTGCGTAAGCCGGAGGATCTAAGATGATTACATCATAATCTTCCTCACATTTATTTAAAAAAGTAATGGTATCAGCTACAATGCTTTTATGCTTAACCTTTTTATCAAAGTTGATTGCTACATTTCGATCGGTCAGTGCAATTGCTTTTTCAGAACTATCTAACGAATGAACTTCTTTGGCTCCTGCTTTTAATGCATATACAGAGAAACCACCTGAATAACAGAATGTATTCAACAGCTTTTTGCCGCTCACATATTTCTGTAATAACTTTCTATTTTCACGTTGATCGATAAAGAAACCAGTCTTTTGTCCACTTACCCAATCAATCTCGAAAGTGATGCCGTATTCTTTTACCAACTGCTTGCCTTCGTGCTCACCGATTAAGTAGCCATTTTCTATGGTTGCTGCATAATCTGGTGGTAATGTTTCTGCACTTTTATCATAAATAGCTTTCAACTTTCCTTTCGAAGCTTTGATAATTGCTTTCGCGATTTCATTTCGCACTTTATGCATCCCGATAGAATGCGCTTGATAAACGGCTACATCGCCATAAATATCTATAATCAATCCACTAAAGCCGTCACCTTCTCCATGTATTAGCCGGTAAGTGGTAGTTTCTTCAGAATCGAATAAACTAATGGTTTTGCGATAGTTAATAGCGTTGGATATTTTATCTTCCCAAAATTTAGCGGTGAGGTGAATGTCCTCAAAACTAAATATTCGAACAGCGATAGAGCCATTATGAAAATGTCCCAATGCTAAGAAATCACCATTGTTGGCGACAACTTTTACTATTTCACCATCAGCCAAATCGTCTTGATCTTCGTCGATTAGAATACGCTCAATAGCTCCCGAAAAAATCCAAGGATGTTTACGTTGTATAGATGCTTCTTTTTTATGCTTCAGTGTTATAATTGGAATAGCCATAATGTATATTTATTGAATTGCGAAATTAGCCAAAGCGATAGGAATGGAGGTTTAATCGGAATTAAAAAGTGGTGGTGATTTTGGATTTGCTAGAGGATGAACGATTGCCGCGCTCATAGAAGTTAGATCGCTTTGATGTTAGAAGTTAGAGGTTAGACTGCTGCATAGTAGAATTTAGATAGCTATTATTGAATTAATAAGCTATCTTTTTCTTTGTGAACTTTGCGCCCTTTGTGGTTAATTAAAAAAGAAGTAAGTTGCTTTGGATGCATAGTTTAGACTAATTTAATGCTATTGCTAGAAACAAAAAAAGCCCTTTCTCATAAGAGAAAGAGCTTTTGAAAATTATTATCTATTAACTAGAAACGCTCTAAGCTAGAAAAGTAAAAGTTACCTTCAATCTCAGCGTTTTCATCGCTATCAGATCCATGTACTGCATTTGCAGAGATAGACTCAGCATACATCTTACGGATAGTACCTTCAGCTGCTTCTGCAGGGTTAGTAGCACCGATTAATGTTCTAAAGTCAGCTACTGCATTTTCTTTTTCAAGAATTGCCGCTACGATTGGGCCATTGCTCATGTATTCTACTAACTCTCCGTAAAACGGACGCTCACGGTGTACTGCATAAAATTCGCCTGCTTCTTCTTTAGAAAGCTTTGTGTATTTCATTGCAACGATTCTAAAACCTGCTGCATTAATCTTGTCTAAAATTCCACCGATGTAGTTTTTCTCTACTGCATCAGGCTTAATCATGGTAAATGTTCTGTTTGTAGCCATTTAATTATTGTATTTGTCGATTTCTTAATAAAAACGCAAAATTAGATAATCTCACAGATATTCGCTAATTCTAAAGTTAAATTAATGTGATGTTTGATAGATTCATTTTTTATTGAGTATCACTACTTAATTTTCTTCCATAATTCTATCTTTGTAGACATTAAAACCTCATTCATTGGCTCAAAAATGTGTTTTATATATTTCTTACGATGGACTTACAGATCCATTAGGGCAATCACAAATTATCCCTTATTTATCAGGGCTATCTGTTAAAGGGTATCGAATTACTATTTTAAGTAATGAGAAAAAAGAAAATTATCATGAGAACAGGGCCGTGGTAGAAAAGAAATTATTAGATGCTAATATAACTTGGAAATTTACCTTTTACTCCAATAAACCACCCGTTGTTTCTTCAGCATTTGGTGTAAGGCGTATGAGAAAATTGGCTTCTTTTTTAGCTAAAAAAGAAGCATTTGATATTATTCATTGTCGTTCTATATAATCTACTATGGTAGGAGATAGCGTTCGAAAGAGATTTGGAGGAAAACTCATATTTGATATTCGTGGGTTTTGGGCAGACGAAAGAGTAGAAGGAGAGCTGTGGAATTTAGATAACAAGTTGTATAAAGCCATTTACCTTTACTTTAAAAAGAAAGAAAAACAGTATTTCAGAACTGCAGATGCGGTGATTACCCTTACGGAAAACGCCCAAAAATATGTTTTGGCAAACTTTGAAACTAAAAAGAATTTTCAGGTAGTGCCTTGTGCGGTGGATTTAAATCATTTTAGTACCAAAAGCTTAGATCAGGTCATGATTACAAACCTAAAATCAAAATGGGGAGTTACTGATGCTGATTTTGTTTTAAGTTATATCGGTTCATTAGGAACTCGTTACCGATTGAAAGAAATGTTACAGTTTTTCAAACAACTGCAATTAATTCAACCGAATGCTAAGTTTTTATTTATCACTAAGAGCGATACTTCTCAGATCAAAGATTTATGTCAAGAGTTACAAATCGATTTTAAAAATATCATTATCGACAGCTGTAATTATCAAGACATTCCGAACTATATAGCTGTTAGTCATGCATCAATCTTTTTTATTGTAACTTCATTTTCTGGCAAGGCAGTAAGCCCTACTAAGCAAGGAGAAATTATGAGTTTAGGGTTGCCAATAGTATGTAATGCTGATCTAGGTGACTCTGATACGATTCTTAAATTAACAAAAACAGGCATAGTTCCTAATGATTATAGTATTGAAGCATTGAGACAGGGCGCTAAAGATTTGTTGGCCTTTTCTGCTACACCGCAAGAAATTGAAAACGCAGCCGCAGACTATTTTTCATTAGAAAAAGCGGTTGAAAAGTATCATTCAGTTTATCAAAATCTTTAGTTTAACTTAAATGGATTTAAAACCTAAGCAAGTTCTCATAATAGCTAATCATCGTTATGATAGATCTGCAGGTCAGTGATTTAGATATGAACAGTATTTATCATTTTTAGAGCAAAATGGCTACGAGTTTACGCTTTCAAATATTTTAAATCAAGAGCAAGATTTTAAATTATATTCTAAAGGTAACTATTGGAGTAAACTTTGGATTGAAATTAATTCTTGGATAATTCGATTTAAAGATGTTAGAAGGTCCGATAACTTTGATATTATCTTAATTTACAGAGAAGCTCTATTAACAGGCAGTACTTATTTTGAAAAAAAATTTGGACAATCAAAAGCTAAGGTTGTTTTTGACTTTGAAGATGCGATTTGGTTACCAAATGTTTCAGCAGGAAATAAAGCATTACAAGCGCTAAAAAGGCCATCAAAAACTAATGAGATAATTCGTTATGCGGACATGGTTTTTGCCGGGAATAATTTTTTAGCAAATTACGCATCCACTTTTTGTGATCAAGTAAAAGTAATCCCAACAACGATTGATAAAAGCTATCACATAAGAAAAGGTGATAGTAAAAAGCAAAAGCTCTGTATTGGTTGGACAGGTACACAGACAACACTAAAATACTTGGAACCTTTAAAAGAGGTGTTTGTTGAATTACAGCAAAAGTATGGAGATGAGATATATTTTAAGGTAATATGTGATCAGCCTTTGGAAATGGTAGGTATTGATTTAGTTAATGAAAAATGGAGTAAATCTGCTGAGATAGAACAATTGGCTACAATAGATATAGGCGTTATGCCACTCGAGGAAGATGATTGGAGTAAAGGAAAATGTGGTTTCAAAGGATTACAATATATGGCGATGGAATCAGTTTCAATTTTATCTCCTGTGGGAGTGAATAAAGAGATAATTAATCATGGAAAGAATAGTTTTTTAGCAGAAACTACAGAAGACTGGAAGAGAACGCTATCTTTGCTGATTGATGATGAAAATCTTCGAAAAGAAATTGGCAAAGAAGCCAGAAAAACAATTGAAGAACGATACTCTGTAAATGCTATGAAATCGGAGTATCTCAAAATTTTAATAAACTAACCGAATAATAAAGAATTAAATGAAGACAACAGCTTTAACACAAAAACATATTAAATTAGGAGCTAGAATGGTTCCTTTCGCAGGTTATAATATGCCACTACAGTATGTGGGGTTAACACAAGAGCATTTAGCTGTAAGAAACAGTGTTGGTGTATTTGACGTGTCTCATATGGGAGAGTTTATTATCCGTGGTAATGGAGCGTTGGAATTAATTCAAAAGATATCCACAAATGATGCTTCTAAGTTAGTTCCTGGAAAAGTTCAATATTCATGCATGCCGAATGGAAAGGGCGGAATAGTAGATGATTTGTTGATTTACATGATGGACGAAAATACCTATATGTTAGTAGTAAATGCTTCTAATATTGAGAAAGATTGGCAGTGGATTTCGTCTAATAATTCCTTTGGTGCCGAGATGTTAGATATCTCTGATAATACAACTTTATTAGCAGTACAAGGACCTAAGGCAATTTCAGCACTTCAATCATTAACTTCTGTGAATTTAGAAGAAATGAAGTATTACACCTTTGAGCGTGGAACTTTTGCAGGATATGATAATGTAATTATATCGGCTACAGGATATACTGGTTCAGGAGGTTTTGAATTATATTTTGATAATGCTCATGCCGATAATATTTGGGATAAAATATTTAAGGCTGGGGAGAAAGAAGGAATTATGGCTGCTGGATTAGGATGCAGAGATACATTGAGATTAGAAAAAGGATTTTGTTTGTATGGAAATGATATCGACGATACTACTTCACCAATAGAAGCAGGGTTAGGATGGGTAACTAAGTTCACGAAAGACTTTATTGATTCTAAGACATTCGAAAAGCAAAAAGAAAACGGGGTTACTAAGAAATTAGTTGGCTTTAAGATGGAAGATAGAGGAATTCCTCGTCAGCATTATAAAGTAATGGATGCACAGGGCAACGAGATTGGTGAAGTTACTTCGGGAACAAGCTCTCCATCCTTAAAAGTTGGTTTAGGTTTGGCTTATGTAAACATTACTTTTGCTAAACCTGATACGGAAATATTCATTAGTATTAGAGATAAAGCAGCAAAAGCGATTGTAGCTAAGACACCATTTTTATAAATAGAAATTTAAAATTTAAAGCGATTGGAAAATCCAGATGCAGAACATTTACGAAAAGTGGAGGTGTGTTTATCACCTGCACTTTTTCCGGTTTATTACAGTAATAAAAATTGTGTTGTAGTTGTAATTGATGTCTTTAGAGCAACATCAGCTATTGTTACCGCTTTCGATAATGGGATAAAAGAAATTATTCCGGTTAGCTCTTTAGAGGAAGCCAAAGAATATAAGGAGCAAGGCTACTATGTAGGAGCCGAGCGAAAAGGAGAAATAATCGAAGGGTTTGATTTTGGCAACTCTCCGTTTAGTTATATGCAAGAGAAATTAAGAGGAGAAACCGTAGTTTTAACTACAACAAATGGCACAAAAGCGCTAAATAGAGCTAAAGCTGCTGATCGAGTAATAGTTGGTTCGTTCTTGAATTTAACTGCTGTAATTGAATATCTTAAGTCAGAGAAAAAAGATGTTTTGTTGCTTTGTGCAGGGTGGAGAGATCGTTATAATATGGAAGATACGCTGTTCGCAGGAGCTGTGGTAGAAGGGTTGATTCAAGATCCGTTGTTTGGCAATTTGGCTGATTCTGCAACGGCAAGCATGCATTTATACCAAGTAGCTAAATCAGATCTTAATGAATACTTAAAGGATTCTTCTCATAGAAGACGTTTAGCACGATTAAATTTGGAAAAAGATATCGTTTATTGTTTGCAACGAGACATTAGTTCAAATGTGCCAATATTGGAGGGCAATGCTTTGGTAATTAAATAATAATGAAACGGAGTTTTGTAAATTCTATTGTTTTAGCATTTATTTTATTGTTTCCAATTAAGCAGTTAAATTCTTGGGTTTTTTTTGGTCACATTAGGATCAATAAAATGGCGGTATTTACTTTACCGCCTGAGATGATAGGTTTTTACAAGCGTTATGTCGATTACGTTTCTGAAAATGCAGTTAACCCTGATAAGCGCAGATATGCCTCCAAAGGAGAAGCTCCAAGGCATTATATTGATATTGATCATTATGGAAATGATACGTTAGATCCATTTGAGGCAGTACCGATGAGGTGGCAAGATGCTATAGCAAAATATACAGAAGATACCCTTCAAGCTTATGGAATAGTTCCGTGGCATATCAACTCAATGATGTATTGGCTAACTGATGCTTTTAAAAAGCAAAATGTTGAGCGTATAATTTATTTATCAGCAGATTTAGGACATTATATAGGAGATGCCCACGTGCCATTGCACACTACCAAAAATTACAACGGCCAGCTTACAGGCCAACGTGGTATTCATGGTTTTTGGGAATCTCGGATTCCAGAGTTAACCGCCGATGAGTATGATTATTTTGTAGGAAGAGCTGCTTATATTAAATCTCCCTTAGAAGATGCTTGGAATACAGTAAAAGTTAGTCATGTAGCGGTGGATTCAATGCTTAATTTTGAACGAATCTTGAATGATAAATTCCCATCTGATCAGAAGTATACCTATGAAAATAGGGGAGCTTCTATAATGAAACAATATTCGCTAGATTATACCATGGCTTATAATGAAATGCTAGATGGAATGGTAGAGCGAAGAATGCGCAAGGCAGTTATCTCAGTAGGGAGTATGTGGTATACTGCTTGGGTAAATGCTGGAGAACCGGATTTGAACAAGTTGTTATTATCGCCCAAGGAATTGGTCCTGCTAGAGAAGGAAGCCAAAGAGCTAGAAGAACAATTTGAAGGAAACGCTATAAAAGGGCGAGAGCACGACCATTGAATTTAATAGTACTTCAATCAACAAAAAAGCCCTTACTGATTTCTCAATAAGGGCTTTGTATACTATTAGAAATGAGTCTTACTTCATTTCTTCGCCTGTAGCTAAAGAAGTATTTATATCTTCCATTACAACAGTTACTTTTTTCATTTCTTCTTGGTAAAATGCCATCTTCTCTTCAAAAGTAGCTTCATCCGCAGGAGCTTTAAAGTTGTTCATCCATTCCATCATACCTGACTTTGCATTTTTTATAGAAGTAACAGCAGTTTCATAGTTGGTTACAGTCACCATCGCAATAGAGTCAGATGCCATCGTGGTATCATTTTTAATAGCAGTAGCTTTTTCGTCTAATGCTCTCTCTAATGTACCTAAGTCACCCATTTTTGCCATTGCATCGTCATGAACTTTCATCACCTCTGCTTTGATAGCGTCTATTTGTTTGTTTTGTTCTTCAGCTGCTCCATTGCAAGCTGCAAAATTGAAAGCAATTGCTAAAACTGCTACGATACTTAAAATTTTCTTCATTTTTTATAGATGTTTTTTTTGCAAAAGTAACCCATAAAAGATTACGAATAAAACCATTTTAATCACTTACAGAATAATTTTCTGTTTCCTTTCCTAAAAATTTGATAATAAAATATAGTACACCTACCCCGACAGGTAAACAAATCCAAGATGAGATACCCAATGCTGATGGTATAATTCCTATAACGATTGCCACAACGCCAACCGTCAAAGCATAAGGCATTTGTGTTTTTACATGGTCTATGTGGTTACACGAACTCGCTAACGAGCTAAGTATTGTGGTATCTGAAATAGGGGAGCAGTGGTCACCAAGTACTGAACCTGCTAGAACGGATGCAACTACATTATGGAAAATATCGAGTGAAGCTTCGTAATCCATTCCCGTTTCTTGGCAAATACTCCATGCGGCAGGCATCATTAGAGGATACAAAATAGCCATTGTTCCCCATGAAGATCCGGTAGAAAAAGCTACTAATGCGGCAACTACAAATGTAATGGCTGGCAATAACCAAGGACTTACATTGTCGGATAATAATTGGGTTAAAAAATCAGCGGTATGCATATCATCGGTAATTTTTGCAA
Organism: Vicingaceae bacterium; assembly: GCA_028336925.1. Taxonomy (GTDB): domain Bacteria; phylum Bacteroidota; class Bacteroidia; order Flavobacteriales_E; family Vicingaceae; genus Acidiluteibacter. The sequence continues at coordinate 35,698 of JAOKVV010000009.1, forward strand.
GGCCCCAAGCCAGAACTAAAATCACAATTGCAGACATCATGGTTTTAAAGCCTGTTAATGTAGCCTGAATGGTTTCTTCTAGGTTCATTATTTTCTGACTAACGGTCATCATTACCGATATAATTAATGATAAAAGCGATGCCCAAAGTAAGGCTTGATAGGAATCTGCACCACCAATTATTGCCGATAGTTTTTTGCTAATTGACAAAGAAGCATCGTGCCATACTGTGCTATCCCATCCGGTATAAAGTAACCCAATTATAGTTCCTAAAATGATGATAAATATGGGGATAGCAGCATTATACCATTTACTTTTTGCGCCTTCTACCATGTTGAGCTCTTCGACTTCATTAGAAGCTACGTTTCCATCTTTTTTTACGATTACTCGTGATACTTCGCCAGTAGTTCTTGCCCTAGTTTCAGATTTTAACATTGGTCCAAAATCTTTATTCATTAAGATGAGCATCAAAATGAAAATCAAGGTGAGGATAGGGTAAAAAGAATAGCTCAATGAATTGATAAATGTAGCATATACACCTTCATTTAAACCTTCTATGCTCTTTATACCACTTTCTATGTAGCTCAGTTCAGCTCCAATCCAAGTAGTTACAAAAGCAATAGCTGCGATAGGTGCTGCAGTGGAATCTACAATATAAGCTAGTTTCTCTCTAGAAACTCTAAGCCTATCCGTTACCGGGCGCATGGTGTTTCCTACAACTAGCGTATTTGCATAGTCATCGAAAAAAATAGTAATTCCTAAAAACCATGTGGATAATTGAGCCGTTTTGGACGTTTTTGCAAAAGGAGAGATCTTATCGACTACGCCTTGCATTCCACCATTTTTAGAAATAATGGCTACGATAGCACCGATTATCATTGAAAAAAGGATAATGGAAATATGTCCTCCATCATTAATAGCACCAAGCAGGTAGGTGTCAATGGTTCGCATAAATCCATAGATTAATCCCCAAACGCCATCGCTATAAACGCTTAAAATTACAGCGCCGAAAAATATACCCAACAGTAAAGCACTAACCACTTCTTTAAAAACTAAAGCAATCAATATAGCTATAATAGGAGGCAATATAGAAAGCCATAAAGGAACAGGGTTTATTTCTTTTTCTATTAAATGTGTTTGATATTCAAGTGTAATTATTTTTTTATCTTCTAAAGTAAACGGTATTTCACCTTTTCCATAAATTACAGATAATTCATAAGGTGCACCATTATAATAGATTGAAAACTCGCCTGAGGTGTCTTTTTTAAGATCAATTGCTATCGTCTGCTCTACACCTTTAATGGTATAGATAGGAAATTCGGCATCAAATTGAGTAAACTGATCAGCTAAAGTAATCTTAGGTAGGAAAAAGAACAGTATTCCTGTAATGAGAAGGCGGATATATTTTGTCATGAACATATAAATGAATGGTAAATATATTAAATCGAATTCATCTACCTAGTATGGATAGTGTATTTCGTAGCTTTGTACCGTGAGCGATTCAAATCAAATAGCAGTAATAGGTGGAGGAGCCGCGGGCTTTTTTACCGCAATTAATATCAAGGAGATTAATCCATCTTTAAAGGTGGTTATTTATGAGAAAACGAATCAAGTGCTTACGAAAGTAAAAGTAAGTGGCGGAGGCAGATGCAATGTTACTCATGCTTGTTTCGACCCAACTGAGTTAATTAATTACTATCCAAGAGGAAAAAAAGAACTTAGAGGTCCTTTTCATCAGTTTATGACATTTGATACCATCGAATGGTTTGCCAATCATGGGATAGAGCTAAAAACAGAAGATGATGGACGTATGTTTCCTGTTAGTAATGATTCTCAAGAGGTTATTGATTGTTTTTTAAGTTTGTGTAAAAAGTATGGCATCCATATAGCCCTTAAAAAAGAAGTGGGTGCCGTCTCAAAAAGCGCTGATCAATTTCTATTAAACTTTAAAGATGGGTCGTCAAAACTTGCGGATAAGATGATTATTGCTTCGGGAGGTAATGCTAAACTAGCTGCATATGATTGGATTTCAAAGTTGGGTCATTCTATTATTCCTCCGATTCCTTCACTTTTCACCTTTAATTTACCAAAACATAACATTACAGAATTGATGGGTTTGTCAGTAGATAACGTAACGGTGAGCCTGGAGAATAGCAGCTTTGAAACAGATGGACCTTTACTAATAACTCATTGGGGCATGAGCGGACCGGCAATATTAAAGCTATCTTCTATGGCAGCAAATGAGTTAAATAGGCGAAATTATCAGTTTGATTTTAAAGTCAACTGGTTGTTTGAGCACGATCTAGATTCAGCAAAAGAATTGATTGAAACTTATAAAGCGCAGCATCCCAAACGAACTATATTAAAGCATAAATGTGCTAATATTCCTACACGATTATGGGAGTATTTAGTAAAGGAGAGTATTGGGAATTCTGCTATTAATTATGCAGATATCAGCAATAAATCGCTTACTCAGTTGGCTAATAACTTAGTTGCGCAGGCTTTTAAAGCAAATGGTAAAACTACTTTTAAAGAAGAATTTGTGAGTTGCGGAGGTGTTGATAATAAGTTTATTGACTTTAAAACCATGGAAAGTAAAGTTGTTCCAAACTTATATTTCGCAGGAGAAGTATTGAATATTGATGCTGTTACAGGTGGATTTAATTTTCAATCAGCTTGGACTACATCATTTATTGCCGCTAGTTCAATTGCAGGATAACACCATTTTATACGCTGTTTACTTTCTACTATTTTTTATCAATTCATAGAACTGCAGAAAATCGTTTTTTTGAATGACGAATGAATGAAGTTTTGTTTTGCTGGTCCGTATAAATTCAATTAATAATACGAGCATTGATACAATTAATGAAAGAGAGGTGGCAAGAGCAACTCCTGGAGCACCCCAAGTTTTCACCAATAGGAGTGTGCCAATTATTGTGATTATAAATCCTATAAGAGCCGCTATTGTTAGCGTTTTAAATTGGCCAATACCTGAGAAGTAATGTCCAAAAATGAGAAATAGATTGAAGGCAAGTATACCCGGAGAAATCCAAAATATAATGGATTTAATTCCCATAAAATCAGCACCAAATACAAAGGTGTAGAATTTTTCAGGTAATCCATTTAATACAAATAAGGCTAGGGTAGAGATTAAAAAAGTTAGCTTAAACAGCTTTACAGTAAGCGTTTGGTTGGCTTCATTATTTTCGCTGTTGACGATTTTAGAAAACTGAACCATAGCAATACTTCTACTAATCAACCAAATAGATTCAGCAATGGAGATAGCATTGGAATAGATTCCTAATTCTTCCTCACCAAGCTCATTATTTATAATATAATACCCAATTCTAAAGCTTAAAAATTGCAGTGTGTAGGCAACTTGGTTGAGAATTCCATTCTTAAAAATGGCTTTAAAAATATGAATTATTGACTCAGGTTTTTTATGATCGATTACCTTAACTAAGAAGTATGAACTAACCAAGATACCCAAACCGAATGAAACATAAAGTGCCAATAAGTAGTTATCCAATGAAGCGGATCCGCTAAATTTAAAAAAGTAAATTAGAACAAGAAATAGGCTAATTGATTTTAAAATGCCAACTCCGTTATTTTGACCTATTTTCTCTTTTCCGATTAAAATCGCAAGATTCACTGCTGTAAAGCCTTCAATTAAAGAGAGAAGAGCAATTGATAATACCCATTCTTGATCAATTCCAATCGAGAAAAAGGTTAAAGATAAATACCCAACTAATGCAATGATAACGCACCATACGTAAGAAATTTGAAGAAGCTGTCTTGTTGACTTTCTGGGTGTAAAATAGACAATAGGAGCACCACCGATCAGGTTTCCGAATATTAAGATGATTGCTACAGTAGTAATTATGAGGCTCGCTTCCCCTTTTCCTTCAGGGCCTAAATAATGCGAAAGCAAGACAATGACCAAAAAATTGAGAATAGCTCCTAGTAGTTTGGCCCCAAAAGTTCCGAGCGTACTTTTTAGCATAAATAATTAAGTATTCTTGATAAAATTATGCGGTAAACTTACATAAACTTTAATGTGACTCAAAAAGTATATAAGTTACCATTCTTTTCTTATTTGATAGTAAATTGGCATCACGACGCCTCCTAAGAGTGACTTAAAAACGGCTGCCAAAATAAATGGTTTAAAGCCATATTGGTAAGCAGTTTCTAAATTATGTATCAAATAAATCCCTATTGTTCCGCAAAGAAGAATTATGAAATGGCCGACTAAGAACGCTAACGTATTTTTTCCAAAAGAGCGATCGAATCCTTTTTTTTTAAGTAAGCCAACCACAATAATGGCAATAATAAAACCAACAAAATAGCCACCTGAGCCATCAAGAAAATGGTTGAATCCTGAAGCGCCTCCCGCAAAAATAGGTGCACCTAGTAAGCCTGCTATTAAATATATAGATACTGTTATACCACCTATAATCCATCCACAACATATACCGACAGAAATAATAGCAAAAGATTGACCTGAGAATGGAATGCCGCCTGGTAAGTCAAATGAAATTTGGGCGCAAAGAGAAATGAAGAGAAAAGCAATTATAATAACACCTATTGCTGAAATGAAATTAATTTTTTCCTTCACAACCAGCTACTTTTTTGATTGAAACGTTATTGAATTCTAGTTTAAATTCTTCAGAAGTTACTAATTCTTCTGTTTTGCCTTCAGAATTCAATAAAAGGCCATTATATTCACCTCTAACTGTCTTTTTGGCTTCTATGCAATAGTTTTCTATAAGCGTTGTTCCGTCTAGCATTCCATTGATATAGTAATCAACAGCGAATGAAACGGAAACAGCTGAATCATTTCTATTCTTTAATTTAATTGCTAATTCTAGATTACTGTCTGTATCGAAAAGCACTGTATTTCTCCACTTATAAGAAAGTGCTACATTATTTAGTGTATTAACCGCTGTGTAGGAGTATTGCGCTGATGCAATTAATCCTAATAAAGTAATTGATAACAAGAGTATAAACTTTTTCATATTGGGATTTTTTCGGTTAGGAGCTACAAAATTACATTTATAAGAAATACAATTAATATTTGTTAGCGATAAAATCAGTTTTTTTATTCATATTTGATGAAATAAATAAAGAATAATTGTATATCTTTGCCGACCGAAAAACAGTACAACTATATAAAGTAAGAAACCATGTCAAGAGTTTGTCAATTAACAGGAAAAAAAGTGATGGTAGGGAATAACGTTTCTCACTCTAAAACTAGAACTAAAAGAAAATTCTACCCAAACTTATTTACTCGTAAGTTTTATAATGAGACTACTGGTGAGTGGGTTACTTTAAAAGTTTCTGCATCTGCAATAAGAAATATCAATAAAAAAGGATTAGAAGCTTGTATCAAAGAAGCAAAAGTTAAAGGCTTTATGAAATAAGGTTATTATAATATTATAAAAACGTTGTTACCTTAGTAGCAACGTTTTTTTTTGTCCTAATTTTTATGAATAAAAGACTCTTATTTATCGTATTGTGTTTCTTTTTGTCGGTTTCAATTCAAGCTCAAGAAGGAACTAATATAAATCATTTAGCCCAATATCAGTATGATACTGACCGGTTGTCGATTGAATTTTGCCAAAATAGAAGAACTGCTTTGCGGAATCTGATGGCTGAAAATTCAGTAGCGGTGATTGGATCAAATCCGATTAGGAATAGAGCGAATGATGTAGACTTTCAATACCATCCATATCCTAATTTCTATTACTTAACTAGTTTTAAGGAGCCCAATGCAGTATTGATATTGTTTCAATCCCCAATTACTTATAAAGGGAGTTTAATTACCGAGTTATTATTGCTTCAAAGTAGAGATCCCAAAAGTGAAGTTTGGGATGGAAGAAGGCTAGGAGTTACTCATGTTGATACTTTTTTAGGAATAGATCATGCAGAAGCAATTACAGATTTTCAATTTAAGGAGATTTCATGGACCAACTTTGATCAAGTATTCTATGAAAAAAATAACTTATTGATAGATGAGAATAGAAAGGTCAATGAAGATTTGAATCAATTTAAACGAGGTTTTATCGATGTACTAAAAAAGCGAAAGGTAAAGTCTAATGGTGATCAGTTGACAAAAAGCTTAGCGATATTAAGGGAAGTAAAGCTTGATGAAGAGATGACTTTTCTGCAAAAAGCCATAGATATCACTTGTAAAGCACAAATAGAATTGATGAAATCGTTGAAGGCAGGAATGGCCGAATATCAATCGGAGGCTATTTTAGAATATGTCTTCAAAGTAGAGGGTGCGGAATATCCTGGGTTTCCATCTATACAAGGAGGTGGGGAAAATAGCTGTATTTTACATTATACCACTAATCGGAAAGTGCTTAATAATGAACATCTTTTGGTAAGTGATGTAGGAGCAGAGTATCGAGGATATACCGCTGATGTAACACGAACCTTGCCAGTGGATGGAGTTTTTTCGGAAGAAGAGAAAGAAATATACAACTTGGTTTTAAAAGCGCAGAATGCAGGGATAAGAGCTGCATTAGCCGGAAACTCTTTCGGGGCTACTAATCAAGCAGCAACTGAAGTAATAGCAGATGGATTAGTAAAGTTGGGTATAATTACCAATCGAAAACAAGTGCGAACTTATTTTATGCACGGCACCTCTCATTATTTAGGATTAGATGTACACGATTTAGGAACGTTTGGGCCATTAAAATCAGGAAACGTGATAACAGTAGAGCCTGGAATATATATTGCAGCAGGTTCAGATTGTGATCCTAAATGGTGGGATATTGGTGTACGAATAGAAGACGATATTTTAATAACAGATGGCGAACCTATTAATTTGTCAAAAGTAGCACCTCGAACGGTGAAAGAGATTGAAGAAATGATGAAATTAGAGTCTAAATTTTAATTGAAAAATTTTACTAAAAGATTGGTAGGATAAGAGATTATTAACTAAATTTGCACCTTCTATAAAATAAATAGATCAATGGCTAAAAAAGGAAAAGGAAACAGAGTCCAAATTATTTTGGAATGTACGGAGCACAAAGAGAGTGGCTTAGCGGGTACTTCTCGTTATATCTCTACGAAGAATAGAAAAAATACTCCTGAAAGAATGGAGCTAAAAAAATACAACCCGATCATGAAAAAGATGACGGTTCATAAAGAAATTAAGTAAAAGTTATTAGTTATGGCTAAGAAAGTAGTAGCATCGTTACAGAAACAAGGAGCAAAGAGTTTTACTAAAGTTATCAAAATGGTGAAGTCTGAAAAGACTGGATCTTATGCTTTTAAGCAAGAGATTATACCTAATGATACTGTGAACGACTTCTTTAAGAAGTAAGCGTTTCTTTACATAAAAATAGTTAGCTTCTTTCGATTCGGAGGAAGCTTTTTTTATATATACCTATGGGAATATTTGATATTTTTTCCAAAAAAAAGAAAGAACATTTAGACGAAGGTTTGTCAAAAACCAAAGAGAGTTTCTTTGGTAAACTCAGCAGAGCTGTAGTTGGTAAATCTAAAGTGGATGACGAAGTTTTAGATAACTTAGAAGAAATCTTAGTTACATCTGATGTTGGGGTAAATACAACCCTAAAAATTATTGAGCGAATACAGGCGCGAGTGGCCAGAGATAAGTTTATTAATACCTCAGAGTTAAACACCATCTTAAGCGAAGAAATAGTAGCGCTTTTAGCGGAGAATAATACAGGAGATTATGACCAGTTCTCTGTCCCAAAAGATAAAAAGCCTTATGTAATAATGGTGGTTGGCGTCAATGGTGTTGGAAAAACAACTACTATTGGTAAACTAGCGCATCAATTAAAACAAACAGGCCATAAAGTATTGCTGGGCGCTGCAGATACATTTAGAGCCGCTGCGGTAGATCAATTAAAAATTTGGGGAGAACGTGTAGATGTTCCTGTGGTAACACAAGGAATGGGAGCTGATCCGGCATCTGTAGCTTTTGATGCTTTACAGTCTGCGATTAGTCAAGAAGCCGATGTAGTGATAATTGATACAGCAGGTCGTTTGCATAATAAAGTTAACTTAATGAACGAGTTGACTAAAATCAAACGGGTGATGCAAAAGTTAGTTCCTGATGCACCTCACGAAATATTATTGGTTTTGGATGCTTCTACAGGTCAAAATGCATTTGAGCAAGCCAAACAATTTACCTTAGCAACAGAAGTGAATGCTTTAGCATTGACCAAGCTAGATGGAACAGCTAAAGGTGGTGTAGTTATCGGAATTTCAGACCAATTTAAAATTCCAGTAAAATACATTGGTGTAGGAGAAGGTATAGATCATTTACAAGTATTCAACCGCAAACTGTTTGTAGATAGCTTGTTTAACGATTGATAAAAATATTTTGGATTGAGTTAAAGGTCTGATCGTTAATGAGAATTAATTATCAGGCCTTTTTTTTGGATTCAAAAGTTGAAGCGTGATGCATCGCGCATTAACTTTTTGGGTTTAATTACTTTCTTCCATCATTTCCCTACCCGCTATAATTCCATTGGTAATTTTTAGGGCTAATTCGTTGATGTATTCTTTGGTTTGTGGTTTTAGGCGGTCTTCTTGATTTGTCATATAACCTATTTGAATGCTAACTGCTGGGTGATTCGACTCTTTCAATAGCTTGAAGTTGGCTACTTTCAAATCAATCTTATTTTCAGTGTCTTTCTCAAAGTTCATGGCGAGTGCAATTGCTAAAATAGTAGTAATCGGATTTTATTTGGTGTAGTACCTGAATTAAGTGGTGCAATCCATCAAGTGATTTGTTCCGTTGAAGTTTAGTGGAAAACTTCTAGCATGCTGTCTCGGTTGAATTTTTAATTCATCATGGGTATCTTGCAGATTCATTTAATCTAACAGCGCTTTTTATCGTGCTGTTTATTCATTCAGCGTTGCAGTTATGCAGCGGAAAATGCTTTTTCTTTATGATTACCAAAATATTCGTTCTCTCTATTTATGTTGCTATTTTATTTATCATCGGAATTGTTGCTTCTCGCAGAGTCAAGAGCATGAGCGATTATTATCTAGGAGGCAAGAAAATGGGTTTTTGGGCTGTAGCATTCTCCGCTAGAGCCACAGGGGAATCGGGTTGGTTATTAATTGGTTTAACCGGAATGGGAGCTATGGCAGGTTTCTCTGGTTATTGGGTGGTCGCAGGGGAGTTGCTCGGTGTTTTTATTTCATGGCAGTTTATGGCCAAGCGGTTTAAACGGCGCTCTGATGCCTATGATGCCATCACCATACCGGATTATTTACAAAGTCATTTTAAATCAACCAGCAATACCTTGCGAATTATTTCAGCTTCCGCTTTAGTTGTTTTTGTGGTAATTTATGTCGCTTCTCAAATGGATGTTACAGGAATAGCATTTGAATCCATGTTGGGGATTGATTATCGGCTTGGTGTTTTGGTCGGTTTTGGTATTGTGCTGACTTATATTTTTATAGGAGGTTTTGTGGCGGCTGTTTGGTCAGATATGTTTCAAGGGATTTTAATGTTTTTTGGTTTGGTATTGTTACCCATTGTCGTTTGGTTTTCCATGGATCAAGGCACGGGAATTACAGATGGATTAAATGCCATAGATCCCACGCTTACGCAAGTAATGGGCAGAAGCGATGATGTGTGGATGAATGTATTTACGATTTTGGGTTTCTCCATGATTGGATTGGGATTTTTGGGATCACCACAGGTGTATGTTCGTTTTATGTCCATTGAAAGTGAGAAAGAAATCGATAAGGGGAAATGGGTTGCATTGCTCTTTACGCTTCTAACAGATGCGGCAGCGGTAACAATTGGAATTCTTGCCAGAATCTATTTCACTTCTGCCGGTCAAGATCCGGAGGCTATTTTAGGAACAGGCGGAGAGGATGTTTTGAGCATGATTACCCATGAATTTTTACCGACTATTTTAGTAGCTATATTCATTGCTATTGTTTTATCCGCGATTATGTCTACCATTGACTCCCTATTGGTTTTAGCTTCCAGTTCAATTACACGTGACTTTTATCAAAAGATATTTCGCCCTGATTTAAAAGACGAGAATTTAACTAAATTCTCACGTATCATTACCATTACCATGGCGATGGTAGCGCTTGGTATTGCTATTTTATTGTATAATTTATACCCTGATCGGCAAATCTTTTGGATCATGATTTTCGGTTGGTCAGGGATTGCAGCAACTTTTTGTCCGGTGATTATTCTCTCTTTATTTTGGAAAGGCTATACAGAAAAAGGGGCAATTGCTTCCATGCTTACTGGCTTCCTATCGGTTATCCTTTTTAAATTTGTTGTTGCAGATATAGAAGGAGTAGGGGAATATGTAGAGAAATTAGATGTGTTGGCGCCTTCCTTTGCTTTGGCCATGCTTGTTGGCTTTATCGTTTCTAAAGCCTTTCCCAAAAAGGTAACTGAAGTGGAGTAGGAGTTAATTGTTAGTGTTCTGATCGTGATTAATTTGTGGGGAGATTTTATAGTTTTTAAAGGATCTATTAACTATTTTTAAGCAGCTTCGTTTTGGTCTGATTATTTCAATCAGCAAAAAATCGTAAATTTGTTATCGTGAAAATTGCACAACATATCGCATCCTTACTTTTAGCCTGCCTGATGTTTATCAGTTCTACAGGCTTTTCTATGTACAAGCATTATTGTGGTGACAATTTAAAAGAGATTAGTTTTTTTGAGGAGGCAGAATCTTGCCACGAAACAGAACTCGCCAAGCAACAAAAAGAATCTTGTCCTTTCCACAAGCAAGATAATAAAGAGTTAGAAGCAGAGGATAATTGCTGTACAGATGAATACAAGCGAATAGTTTTAGAGGATCAAGTAAAACAGTTAGACAAAAATCAGACAAGTAGCGCACCAATTGAACTTATGGTGACAGACCTTGGTTATTTGCAAAAGGTAAACTTTGAAACAGAACGATCTGCTCCGAAGCCTTTTCTAACAGATGTTCTAACCAATGGACCACCATTATATTTATGGTTTTCTCAATTTAATTTTTATGGATAATTACGATTGATTTCATTTAAAAATCAGTTAGTAATTAAAATTAAATACCATGAAAATTAAAGCTATAATGATTTCAATCTTTGCAATCACTTCATTTAGCCTAACGGCACAATCAACTAATGAAAAATTAGATTTACAAGTAGAAGGCGTTTGCGGAATGTGCAAGGAACGTATCGAGGAAGCGGCTATGCGCACTACGGGTGTAAAATTTGCAGAATGGCATAAAACCGACAAAATGCTTCACTTGGTTTATAACGGCAAAAAGGTAGACGAGGAAACTATTCGTACTGCTATTTCTGCTACTGGCCATAGAATAGACAATATGCCTGCAGACAGCGCTGCGTATAAATTATTACCTGATTGTTGTAAGTACGACGACGGGATCAAGTCACACTAATTCATAAATAATAGGTCATGTATAACTTAGCAAAAATGCTAGGGGTTACTGCTTGCTTTATTTTTGCAATTGGTAATCTTTCAGCGCAATCCATTAGTGGAAAAGTGACTTCTACCTCAGGCGAGTCTGTTCCATTTGCCAATGTCTATTGGCTAAATACCAATAAAGGAACGACTACCTTAAAAAATGGAAGTTTTCAAATAGAACGCACCCCCAAAACGAATCAATTAATAATAAGTTCTGTAGGGTATACTTCTGTTACGATATCAGTTGCTGACAATCAAAACACGATAGCAATAAAACTTAAAAATGCCGTAGAGCTGAATCAAGTGGATGTGGTGGTGAGAGATAAAGGAAACTCTATTTCCTACATGGATAGTAAAAAAGTAGAGCAGATTACAGAAAAGGAGCTTCAAAAGGCGGCTTGTTGTAATTTGTCGGAAAGTTTTGAGACCATTCCTTCCATAGATGTGGCCATTACTGATGCTGTTACCGGTACGCGCAAAATAAGAATGTTGGGGCTCGAAGGTCCGAATGTGTTTATCAGTCGTGAGAATATGCCAGGAATAAGAGGATTAGGAAGTGCCTACGGACTCACGTTTATACCCGGCGTTTGGATTAAATCCATGCAATTATCCAAAGGAGTAGGTACTGTGGTGAATGGACACGAAAGTATAGCAGGTCAAATAAATGTAGAGATGAAGAAGCCGGAAGAGGAAGAGCTTTTTATCA